>DATIGN010000134.1:0-4941 GCA_035454685.1 Burkholderiales bacterium
AGCGCTTCGTTGAGCCGCGTCACCACTTCGCGCGGCGTGTTCGCCGGCGCGAGGAGCGCGAGCCACTGCGTGAACTGGAAATCCTTGAGCCCGGCTTCGCGCAGCGTCGGCACGTCGGGCAGGAGCGGCGAGCGGCGCACGTCGGTCACCGCGAGCGCGCGCAGCGTGCCCGCCTTGATGTGCGGCACCGCCGCCGAGATGGTCGGAAAGCTCATGTCCACCTGGCCGCCGAGCGTGTCGGCGAGCGCAGGCCCGCCGCCGCGGTAGGGAACGTGCAGGATGAAGGTCTTGGTGGAGTCCTTGAACATCTCGCCGCAGAGATGGAACGTGGTGCCGACACCCGCCGAGGCATAGGACAGCTTGCCCGGGTTCGAGCGCGCGAGCCGCACCAGCTCCTGGACGTTGTTGACGTTTACCTTTTGAGGAACGACAAGCACGTGCGCGGCCGTGGCCACCATGCCGATCGGCGCGAAATCCTTGATCGGGTCCCAGGTGAGCTTCTCGAACAGCGCCTGGTTGGTAGCGAGCGGAATGGTGTTGAGGACCAGCGAGTGGCCGTCGGGCTTGGCGCGCGCCGCGGCCTCCATGCCGATATTGCCGGAGGCGCCGCTGCGGTTGTCGATCACGATCTTGCCGCCGAGTTGCGCCGCCAGCGGCTCGGCGATGAGGCGCGCCATGATGTCCACGCTGCCGCCGGGCGGGAAGGGCGCGATCAGGCGGATTGGCTGGGCGGGATAGGTTTGCGCTGGAGCGGGGAAGGAGGACACGAGCGCAAGCAGCAGCACTAACTTCGGCATGAGTTCTCCTCCTGTAGCGAAATCGGGCTCTGACCCCGATTTTCTTCTCTTATGATAGCGGCAGGAGGAGGCCAGGGCTTGAAGGCGCCGTCGTTTGCCTATGCGAAACCGCGCACGCTGGCGGAGGCGTTCGAGCTCATCGAGCGCGCGGGCGCGAAGGTCCTTGCCGGCGGCCAAAGCCTCATTCCCTCGCTCAACATGCGCCTGTCGGCGCCCGAGCTGCTCGTCGATATCACGGGGCTCGCCGCGTTGAGGAGCATCACACTCGAACAGGGCGTCGTGCGAATCGGCGCGCTTACCACGCATGCCGACATCGAGCGCTCCGCCGACATCGCGAAGCACCTTCCGCTTCTGGCAGAGGCCGTGCGTCACATCGCGCACCCGGCGATCCGCAACCGTGGCACGCTCGGCGGCAGCATCGCCCTGGCCGACCCGGCTGCCGAGTATCCGGCCTGCCTCGTGGCGCTCGACGCCACGGTCGTCCTGCAGTCCAAGGCCGGCGAGCGTCTGGTGAAGGCCGAGGATTTCTTCAAGGGTCTGTTCGAGGTCGACCTTGGGACCGGCGAGCTCGTGACGGCGGTCGAGATCCCGGCGCTCCTCAAGGATGAGCGCTCGGTGTTCCTCGAGCTCGCGCGCCGGCAGGGCGACTACGCGATCGTGGGTTTGGCGGGAGTGACGAAGAGCGCCGGGCGCAGGCTTGCCTTTTTCGGGCTTTCGAGCCAGCCGGTCCTCCTGAAACCGAAGTCCCTCGACGAGGCGAAGGCATCGCTGCCCGCGCCGTCGGCCGACCTCTACCACTCCGCTGCAACCAAGCTTCATCTGGCGAAGGTCCTCATCGAGCGCGCATGGAACAGGCTCTGACGATCACGCTGACGGTGAACGGCACGCAGGTGACGCGCCACGTCGCCGCGCGCCAGCACCTGGTGGATTTTCTGAGGGAGGATCTGGGGCTTACCGGCTCGCACATCGGCTGTGAGCACGGGGTGTGCGGCGCGTGCACGATCCGGGTCAACGGCGAGATCGTCCGCGGCTGCCTGATGCTCGCGGTGCAGGCCGACGGCTGCCGCGTGGACACGGTCGAAGGGCTATCCGATTCGAAGGAGCTGGAGAAGCTGCAGAAGGCGTTCCACGAGAAGAACGCCCTGCAATGCGGCTTCTGCACCCCGGGAATGCTGATGGCGGCACAGGATCTGGTTCGGGAGAAAAGCAAGGTTTCCAGAGAAGAAATACGAAACCACATCTCCGGCAACTACTGCCGGTGCACGGGTTACCAGGCGATAGTGGATGCCATCGAGGAAGTATTAACCCAAGGGTGATCAATGGGTAAGGCAGAGCTTCCGCTCCACGCCCCGGGCACCCAGGTCGACAAAGGCTACATCGGCCAGAGCGTGCCGCGTGCAAACGCGCAGCGTCTGCTGCAGGGGCGCGGTGCTTTCACCGACGACCTGCGCTTTCCGCGCCTCGCGCACGTTGCGTTCTTTCGCAGTCCCTACGCACATGCGCGCATCCAGAGATTGGATTTCGCAAAAGCATTGAAGCAACCCGGTGTCATCGGCGTGTTCGACGGAAGGGCGGTGGCAGAGTACTGCAAGCCGTGGGTGGCGGTGCTCGCGCATCTGAAGGGCATCAAGTCGCCGCCGCAGCATGCGATTGCCATCGAGCGCGCGTGCTGGCAGGGCGAGGCCTGCGCCGCGGTAGTCGCCGAGTCGCGCAGCCAGGCGGAAGACGCGGTGCAGCTGATCGAGGCCGAATGGGACGAGCTGCCGGTCGTAGTGGACATGGAAGCCGCTCTTCATGGAAACGTTGTCATTCATGAAGATCTGAAAGACAACATCTGCTTCAAGCGCGAGCACGACACCGGCGGCGTGGACGAGGCCTTCGCGAAAGCGGACCTCGTCGTGGAAGACACCTTCCACTTTGGCCGCCACACCGGCGTGTGCGTCGAGGGCCGCGCGATCCTCGCCGACTACAACGCGGCCGAGCATTCGCTCACCGTGTACCACGCAACGCAGGCGCCGCACATGATGCAGGACATCTTCTCGCGCCACCTGGGCATTCCCGAGGCGAACGTGCGGGTGATCGCGAAGGACGTCGGCGGCTCCTACGGCATCAAGGTGCACGTCTACGCCGACGAGATGGCGACGGCCGCGCTTTCCGTGATGCTGCGCCGGCCGGTGAAGTTCGTCGCCGACCGGCTGGAATCGTTCTTGTCCGATATTCATGCCAGGGAGCACCGGGTTCGCGTGCGCCTGGCCTGCTCGAAATCCGGTGAGATTCTGGCCTTCGATCTTGATGATCTGACCGCGATCGGCCCGTACTCGGTCTATCCGCGCACGAGCGGGATCGAGGGCAACCAGGTGGTCAACCTCACCGGCGGTCCCTACAAGCATCAGAAGTACAAGGCGCGCATGCACGTCGTGTTCACCAACAAGAACGTCACGTGCCAATACCGCGCGGTCGGCCATCCGATCGCAGTTGCGCTCACCGAAGGCATCGTCGATCTGGCCGCGCAGAAGCTCGGCATGGATCCCGCCGAGTTCAGGAGAAAGAACCTGATTCCGGACGACGCCTACCCCTACACGTTCCCGTCCGGAATCAAGTTCGAGAAGCTTTCGCACCACAAGGCCTTGGATTTGCTTCTAAGAATAATGGACTACGACCAGCTGCGTGCGGAGCAGGCCCGGTTACGGAAAGAAAAGATCTTCCGAGGAATTGGCCTGGCAGCGATGATCGAAGTGACCAATCCCTCGCCCGCCTTCTACGGCGTCGGCGGAGCGCGCATCTCGGCGCAGGACGGCGCGACGCTTCGCTTCGAGCCCTCCGGGATGGTGACGGTGATGTGCAGCGTCACCGAGCAGGGGCAGGGCACGGAGGGCATCTTCGCGCAGATCGCGGCGAGCGCTGTTGGAGTGTCGATCGAGAAAGTACGGGTCATCACGGGCGACACCGGCGTCACGCCCTACGGCGGCGGCACGTGGGCGTCGCGTGGCGCGGGCATCGGCGGCGAGGCGGTGCTGCAGGCGGGCCGTGTGCTTCGCTCGAACATGCTCGAGGTGGCCTCGAAGATTCTGAGCATCGACCGAGCGGAACTCGACATCGCCGAAAACAATGTGGTCAATCTCCTCACAAGAGAACCCAAGCTTGCGCTATACGAGCTTGGCCGGATAGCGTACTTCCGCCCGGATACGCTGCCGGTCGATTTCCAGTGCGAGCTCACTGTCACCCGGCATTACACGCCGCGCCAGTATGGCTTCACGTTCACGAACGGCATCCAGGCCTCGCTGGTCGAAGTAGACCCGGACACCGGGTTCGTGAAGCTCCTCAAGCACTGGTGCGTCGAGGACTCGGGCACCGTGATCAACCCCATGCTGGTCGACGAGCAGATCCGCGGCGGCGTGGTGCAGGGGATCGGCGCCGCGCTCTATGAGGAATGCCTCTACGGGCCCGATGGACAGCTTCTCAACGGCAACATGGCCGACTATCTCGTGCCGATGTCGGGCGAGATGCCCGACATCGTGTGCGCGCACATCGAGACGCCGACGCTGCAGTCCCAGCTCGGCGCCAAGGGCGTGGGGGAGGCCGGCACCGCCGGCGCGCCCGGCGCGGTCATGAACGCCGTCAACGACGCGCTCGCGCCGCTCAACGCGCGCGTGACGCGGATGCCTTTCACGCCCGAGCGCATCCTGCAGGCGCTAAGGAAGGTCTAGGCTGCTACTTGCTGATAGTCGATTGCCGAAAGATCCGCGCGTTCGCTGGCATGCTCCAGTGTGAGGCCGCACAGCTTGCCGGCTGCGTCCAGATCGATTTGTGTGTTCTCGTCGAGGTCGCGGGTCTCCGTTACTTCCGCGTGCCGGAACTCGATGTACAGCGTATCGGTGTCGTGGAAATACCTGATTTTCACGGCTTGAATCCTCGATCGAAGAAGGCATTATGCACTGTCTCGCCATCGGCGAGCACTACCACGCGCAGCCAGCGCCCACCTGCTTCTTCTATGCGTGCCCATCGGCGAATGCGGCCATCTACCTGCTTGTGCTCGTACTCGGGGCGCGCGACTACCAGGGTAATCCACGAGTCACGGATCTTGGCGCGGTCCGGGCGAAGCCGAATGACCTCGAAGTACTCTGTCGTTTTCATTCCTTTCGAC
>DATIGN010000135.1:0-21276 GCA_035454685.1 Burkholderiales bacterium
CTGCCGCGGCGCGGCCGCCGCCGTCGAGGTAGGAAACCTTCTTCGCCGCCGCGTCGTAGATCAGCCAGAACGCGTCGCCGCCCAGGCCGCACATGTGCGGGTAGAGGACGGCGAGGGAGCTCGCCGCGGCAACGGCGGCATCCACGGCCGAGCCGCCGCTGCGCAGGGCGTCGACGCCGGCGGCCGAGGCGAGCGCATGCGGGCAGGCCACCATGCCGCGCGGGGCTAGTGTCGGGGCCGGCACTTCTAGCGGCGCTTGAGCTTTTTCCGGGCCAAGGCAGCCCCGGCGGCGAGCGCCTTCAGCTTGGCGATGGCGATCTCGCGGTCCATCGGCGCCATGCCGCAGTTGGTGCAGGGGAAGAGGTGACGCGCGGGGACGTACTTGAGCGCCTTTCCGATCACCTCGGAGACTTCCTGCGGCGTCTCGACCGCATCGGCGGCGACGTCGATCACGCCGACGAGGACATCCTTGCCCTTTAGGAGCCTAAGCAGCTCGATCGGAACCTTCGAGTGGATGCACTCGAGCGAGACCTGGTCGATCCTGCTCTTCGCGAGCGCAGGGAAGATGTTCTCGTACTGCCGCCACGATTCGCCGAGCGTCTTTTTCCAGTCGACGTTCGCCTGGATGCCGTAGCCGTAGCAGATGTGCACGCAGGTCTTGCACTTGAGACCTTCGATGGCGCGGTGCAGGGCGTCGATCCCCCAGCGCTTGACGTCGTCCATGTACACGTTGAACGCGGGCTCGTCGAACTGCAGCACGTCCACGCCGTCTTTCTCCAGCGCGCGCGCTTCCTGGTTGAGCAGGCCCGCGAAGGCCATGGCGAGCTTCACCTTGTCGCCATAGTGTCGGTCGGCGATGGTGTCGACGATCGTCATCGGACCCGGCAGCGTCAGCTTGATTTTTTGCCTGGAATGCTTTCGAAGAAGAACAGCTTCGCTCTGGTGCACGCGGCCCTTGAGGCGCAGCGGCCCCACGACCACCGGCACCATGGCGTCGTAGCGGTTGTTGCGGATGCCCATCTTCACCTTGTGCTCGAAGTCGATACCCTCGACGAACTCGAGGAAGCCGTGCACGAAGTGCTGGCGCGACTGCTCGCCGTCGGTGACGATATCGACGCCCGCGTCTTCCTGCTCCTTGAGCCAGAGCAGCGTGGCGTCGCGCTTCGCGCGCTCGAGCTCAGCGCCTTGCGCGCGCCACGTCGGCCACAGCTTTCCGGTTTCGGCGAGCCAGCCCGGCTTGGGAAGGCTTCCGGCGATAGTGGTTTCGAGCATTCTTACGCTTCACTATAATCGAGCCCAACAAGGGAGGGAAACGCGTGTTGGGCATCTGGGTGGGGACGTTTTGCTCGTTCATCGCAGGTATCTTCAACCCGTACGTCGCCAACAAAGCGGGCCCCGACTGGATGTGGGGCGGGGGCAGGGACGACCTGCTGCGAAACCTCTACTTCCGTCCCGACGGCACTTTCCGGCGCTACGGCCGCCTCGCCCTCCTCGCGACGCTCTTCGGTGGCTCGACCGCCCTGTACTGGATGCTCTGAGCGCTGCCAAGGAGTTCTTTTGCAAACTGCCGGGAATCAAGTCATTCTATGAGCCCCAAGCAATGAAAAAGGGGGCACAGATGGGAAAGCTGATCGCTTCGGCGGTAGTGGTGGGTTTGGTGATTTCTGGACCGGCGCTTGCTCAGCGCAAGGACTGCGACGGGCTGAAGGGCGAAATCGAGGCCAAGATCAAGAAGAACGGCATCGAGAAGTTCTCGCTCGACGTGGTGGACAAGGATGCGCAGGCCGAAGGCAAGGTCGTCGGCACCTGCGACGGCGGCGCCAAGAAGATCGTTTATAAGCGCGGCTAGCGCCGCGTTTCTTTTGCAGTCAGCAGCCAGGCCGCAGCCGCGACCTGCGCTGCGAGCAGCAGCCCGAAGGCGACCCGATAACCCTCGGGATCGTAGCGGCCCTGCGCGCTCGGCCAGTTGCCGAGGAGCGCGCCGACTCCCCACTGGAAAGCGAACGAGGTGCCGAAGAGCAGCAGGTTCGACGCCGTGGTCACGCGCCCGGTCTGCGCCGAGGGCACGAGCTGGGTGAGCAGTGTATAGGCGATGATCGCCGCGATGCTGGCCGCCGCAAACGCCACCAGGAAGACGAGGACGCCAGCGCTCGCCCCGAAAGCGAGCGGAGCGAAAGCGGCCGCGCACAGCATCATTCCGCCCTGGTAGATGCGCAATTGCGAAACGCCGCGCTTGCCGGCCCATTCGGAAAACGGACCGAGAGCGAAGGAAGCGAGCATGTACGCCGCAGCGGAGAAAAACAGGTAATCCGCAGCCGGGCCGCGCGCGAGGCCGTGCACGTCGGCGAGCCACGGCGCGAACCACAGACCCTGCAGCGCCTGGAAAGTCGCCTGGGAGAGAACGAGCGGCGCCGCGAGGCGCCAGAAATCCAGGCGCGCAAAGATCCTCCCGATCACGGCCACCTGGTTGCGCCAGGGGGCGCCCTCGCCCGGCAGCACGCGTTCAGGTACCACGAAGAAGATCAGCGCTGCCGCCGCCACGCTGAGGGCGCCGAGGCTGAGGAAGATTGCGCGCCACCCGAACGGGCCGAGCAGCGCCTCGAGCGGCGCGGTGGCCGACAGCGCGCCCAAGCTGCCGATACCGATCATCCAGCCACTGAGCGCCGTGAGGCGCTCGGGCGGAAACCACAGCGTGAAGGCCTTGATGGATCCCATCAGCCCGGCCGATACGCCGAGCCCGATCAGCGCGCGTCCGGCGGAGAGCATCGCGAGGTCGCGCGCCAGGCCGAACATCAGCGCGCCAGCGCCCGCGATGCAGAAGAGCGCGGCGGTGCAGCGCCGCGGACCGAAGCGATCGAGCGCGACGCCGAGCGGGAGCTGTGCGGCGGCGAACGCAAGGAAGTAGGCGCTGGTGAGCAGGCCCAGGTCGGACGGCGCGAGCGCGAAGTCCTGCACCAGGTCCTTCGCGATCACCGCGTTCACGTAGCGGTAGAAGTATGAGAGGTAATAGCCCGCGGCGAAGGGGCAGAACACCACAAGCATCGCCTTCACGGGTACGCTAGCCGCCATGAAGAAGCGGCTGATCGTCGGCATCACCGGTGCGACCGGCGCGGTCTACGGGGTCGAAATACTGAAAACCCTTGGAGAGAATCCGCAGTGGGAGAGTCATCTCATCCTCTCCGATGCCGGGGCGCTCAACGCGTGGCACGAGCTCAAGATGAAGCGCAGGGAGCTCGAGAAGCTTGCCGATGTCGCCTACCACCCGAAGGACATCGCCGCGACCATCTCGAGCGGCTCGTACCTCACCGAGGGCATGGTGATTGCGCCATGCTCGATGAAGACGCTCGCCGCCGTGGCGCACGCGCATGCCGACGAGCTCGTGTCGCGCGCCGCCGACGTGGTGCTGAAGGAGCGCCGCCGGCTCGTGCTGTTGCCGCGCGAAACGCCGCTCAACCTCGCGCACCTGCGCAACATGGTCGCGGTCACGGAAATGGGCGGGATCGTCTTTCCGCCGGTGCCGGCTTTCTATGCGGCACCCAAATCGCTCGATGACCTCGTCGCGCACACCTGCGCGCGCGTACTCGACCTCTTCGGCGTGCACTCCCCTAGGCTCGCGCGCTGGCAGGGGATGAAAGGAATTCCCGAAGAGCGCGGTTGAAAGCCTCGGGCTGCTCGATGTTCGCGATGTGCGAAGCCTGCGGGATCACCACGAGCTTCGCGCCCGGAACGTTCTCGGCGATGTAGCGCGTGCCCGGCGCGGCGGCGTCCTGCTCGCCGGTAATGGCGAGCACCGGCAGCTTGATGCCCTTGAGCTTCGCAGTCGTGTTGAGGCCCATGATCGCGCGGCCGCAGCCTACGTAGCCGGCGACCGGCGTTGCGGCGATCTGCTCGGCGATCTTCCTCGCCGCGGCGCTGGAGCGGAACGGCGGCGTGAACCAGCGCTCGAGCGTCGAATCCACAAGCGCGGCCATGCCCTTTGTTTCGGCGATGCGGATGCGTTCCTCCCATTGCGTGACGGCCTCGGGCGGCTGAGTGTGGGTAGTGTCGGCGAGCACCATGCGCTCGAACGGCCCGCGGCCGCGGATAGCGATCGTCTGGCCGATCATGCCGCCGATCGACAGCCCGCAGTAGACTGCGCTCGTCACCTTGAGGGAAGCGGCAAGACCGAGAACATCGTCGGCCAGCATGTCGAATGTGTAGGGGCCTGCCGGGGCGCTCGTCAGCCCGTGACCCCGCATGTCATAGGCGAGGATGCGATGGCTCCCCTTGAACGCCTCGATCTGCGGATCCCACATGCGCAGGCTGCAGGCGAGCGAATGGCTGAGAACGAGCCATGGCGCGCCGTCCTTGCCGTGCAGCTCGTAGTGAATCTCAATGCCGTTGACCTTGACCTTCATGTCGCCTCCATGATGAGCGGAATGAGCATCTCGTCCTCGCTGGTGCCGCCGTGGTTGCCGATGTGCAGGTGGCGTGACTCGCCCGGCGTCCAGTCCTTCACCGCGTAGCGGCCGCGCATGACGAGCGCGACGTCGCCGATGCGCTCGGCGAAGCGCGGGTGCGGCGCACCCGGCCCGAACCAGCCTTCGTCCACCAGCGCTCGGCTCGGCATGACCTCCGCGCGCTCGCCGAGCCAGTCCCTTGCTTTCTGGATGAACAGGGGAGCGTCGTGGACGTGGCAGTACGCCACGCGCCGTTCGCCGCACAAGGGAAACCTCAGGAGAGCAGCGAGCGATGCCGGCAGCTCGAGCGATTCCTCGGGTGCAACGTCGATGAAGCCGTGGTCGGCGGTGGCGATGATGAGCGACTCGGTGCCGGCGAGCCGCGCGACCATCTCCCCGAACGCGGCATCGATCTTGGTGAATTGCTCGAAGGCTTCGGCGCTTTCCGCGCCGTAGCGGTGCGACACCATGTCGTAGACCGGCCAGTATGCATAAATGAATTTGCGGGTGTCGGCGGACTTCACCGCGGCCTCGACGCCCGCGACGAGCTCGTCGAGGCTCTCGTATGCGATCCGCTGCGCGCCGCGGCAGTGGCGGATGTTGTACTCGGAGTCGATGATGTCCTTGTAAGTAATAACGAAGGAGGCGTCCGTCACCGCTTCGAAAATCGAATCGCAGACATAGATCTGCTCCGGCGTCACCCCGCGGCGCGTGAGCGGCAGGTAGTCGCCGCGGCTCCTGAAAGGAAGCGCCGCGCTCACGCAGCCCGCTTCGCCGAAATAGGTGAACCAGCCGGTGAGCCCGTGCTCGAGCGGCGTGCGCCCGGTGTAAGAGGTGGTGATCGCCGACGCGGTGGTCGAGGGAAACACCGAGGTCAGCGCGCCGCGGCGACGGCGCGCGAGCGCGCTGCCCGCGCCGCGGCGCAGGAGGTAGTTGTCGCCCAGGCCGTCCACGATGAGGAGCACGATGTTTCGCGCGTCGCCCAGTTCGCTCGCAGGAAGGTTTGCAAGCGCAGGATGCAGCGGCGCGCCGCCGCGCGCCGCGACGATCGAGGCGATCAGATTGACGAGACTGCCGCCGGAATAATCGGGTCGCATGACCTCGGGTCGTACGGCCCGATTTTAGGCGTACAATTAATGCATGCGGCACGAAGTTCACCTGCACGCCGACATCCCGATCCTCGAAGGCGTTTCACGGCGCCAGCTCGAGCAGGCGTTCGCGCCGCTGCTCGAGTATCTCGACGCCGACGGCCTCGCCGACGTGAAAAGCCTCGAGCCCGACGAGCCGGGCATCAAGTACGACGAGAAGGAGCTGATCCTCACCGTGTGCTGGACCGGTGAGATCGGGCGCAGCTTCCACGGCGCGCTCGAAGCGACGCTCGAGAGCCTCGGACCGTACTGCTACGAGGCCGTCGAGGTCGATCTCACGCTCTACCACGAGAACGGCGAGCAGGAATCGAAGCTGCTCTTCGTCGGCCCGACGGCGCACGCGATCCACGAGGCGCAGCGCCGGTGCATGGTCGAAGATGTCGCGGCGATCCTCGCGCGCCAGTTCGGCAAGGAACAAGTGGCGCAGGTGACGGCGCTCGTGAACGAGCTCTTCGACCGCGACTGGAAAGAAAAGGCCTCGCAGCAGAAGAAGCCCGAGCGCGCCTTCGAAAACTATACTCGCCCATCGCGCAAAAACCTGCATTAAGAACCACAAGGAGATTCTTCTGACGAGGAATCTCAAGACTTTCAGAAAAGGCCATGGCAGGGCCTAAGTATCCGTCCCTCGATACGCTCGCGTTGCATGCGGGCCAGTCGCCCGACCCTGCGACCGGCAGCCGCGCAGTCCCGATCTACCAGACCACGTCCTACGTGTTCCGCGACACGGAGCACGCGGCGTCGCTCTTCAACATGGAGCGCGCCGGGCACGTCTATTCGCGCATCTCCAACCCGACCGTAGCAGTACTCGAAGAGCGCGTGGCCGCGCTCGAGGGCGGGGTCGGCGCGATCGCCACCGCTTCGGGCCAGGCGGCGCTGCACCTCGCGATCGCGACCCTCATGGGTGCCGGCGGGCACATCGTCGCCTCCACCGCGCTCTACGGCGGCTCGCACAACCTCCTCGCCTACACCCTCAAGCGCTTCGGCATCGAGACCACATTTGTCAGCCCGAGATCGCTTTCACAGTGGAAAGAGGCGATTGGGCCGCAGACTCGGCTTCTGTTCGGTGAGACGCTCGGGAACCCGGGCCTGGACGTCCTCGACATCCCGTCGCTCGCGCAGATCGCGCACGCGGCCAAGGTGCCGCTCCTGGTCGACGCGACCTTCACCACCCCGGTGCTGATGAAGCCCTTCGCGCTCGGCGCGGATCTGCTTTACCACTCGGCGACCAAGTTCCTCGGCGGGCACGGCGTCGCGATCGCCGGCGTGCTGGTCGATTCCGGTCGCTTCGACTGGGAGGCCTCGGGCAAGTTCGAGACGCTGACCGCGCCGTACGCCGGATTTCACGGAATGGATTTCGAGGAGGAGTCGGGCACGCGGGCGTTCCTTTTGCGCGCACGCCGCGAGGGCCTGCGCGACTTCGGCGCTTGCATGGCACCGATGACCGCTTTCCAAATCCTCCAGGGCATCGAGACACTGCACCTCAGGATGCCGCGGCATGTCGAAAATACCCGGAAGGTCGTCGCATTTCTTTCGAAGAATCCTGCTGTGGAAAAGGTGATCTATCCCGAGCTTCCCGACCATCCGGACCATGAGCTCGCGAGGAGGCTCCTACCCCATGGCTGCGGCGCGGTGTTCACCTTCGAGATCAAGGGTGGCAGGCCCGCGGGCAAGCGCTTCATCGAGTCGCTGCGGCTTTTTTCGCACCTCGCCAACGTGGGCGACGCGAAGTCTCTCGTCATCCATCCCGCCAGCACAACTCACTACCGAATGAGCGACGAGGACTTGAGGAAGGCGGGCATCACCGCCGGCACGGTACGACTCTCGATCGGACTCGAGGATCCGCAGGACCTGATCGAGGACCTCGAGCGCGCGCTGCACGCCTCGGCGAAGTGAACTTCGCGCGGTGATCTTGGAGCTCGACGGCAAGCGGGTCTTCGCCTACACGGCGGCGCACGAGCTCGAGCCGGCGAAGCCGACCGTCGCGTTCGTGCACGGCGCGGGGCTGGATCACTCCTGGTTCGGGCTGCAAAGCCGCTACTTCGGCTACCACGGGCGTAACGTCCTTGCGCTCGATTTCCCGGGACATGGCCGCAGTGAAGGCCCGCCACTTCCGACCATCGCGGCAATGGCCGACTGGGTGTCCGCGGTGCTTAAGAAACTGGAGATTCGAAAGGCGAGCATCGTCGGCCACTCGATGGGTTCGCTCGTCTCGCTGGAGTTCGCCGCGCGTCATCCGGGGCAGTGCGAGCGCGTCGCGCTGATCGCCACGGGCTTTCCGATGAAGGTGGCCGGGCCATTTCTGGAAGCCGCGCGCAACAACGACTACGCCGCCTTCGACATGCAGACGATCTGGGGCCATGCGCCCCAGATCGCGCTCGGCGCCAATCCCAACCCTGGCATGTGGATGTACGGCGACTCGCTTGCGCGCCTAGAGCGCCTCGCGCCGGGCGTGCTTTACAACGACCTCAAGGCGTGCAACGAATACGGCTCCGGCGCCGAAAGCGCACTGAAAGTGAACTGCCCGGTGCTCTTCATCCTGGGCAGGCGCGACGTGATGACGCCGCCGAGGGCGGTGAAGCTCCTCCAGGAAAAGATTCCCGGCGCAAGGACGGTCGAGGTCGCTCCCTCCGGGCACTCGCTGATGGCCGAAGCGCCCGATGCGACGCTCGATGCGCTGATCGAGTTCATTTCCAGCGGGTAGAAGCCACGAACCAGACGCTGAGCGCGCCGAACGCGATCATCGCGGCGGCGATCACGACGAAAACGCCCTGCAGCGACTCGACCATCAGCCCGCCCGCGATCACGATCGCGAGCCGCACCGTGCCGGCGAGTATTGGCCGCAGCACGCGCCCCGCGCCCTGCGAGGCGAAGTAAAGCGCGATCCCCGCGGCGAGCAGCGGGTAGAACGGCGCCACGGTGCGCAGGTAGCTCGAGCCGTGCTCGAGCACCGCGGCGTCGCTGCTGAAGATCCCCACCCAGGCGAGCGGGAAGGTCGATACGGCGACGCCGATCACGAGGCTGATGCAGGCGGCGAAGCCCGCTCCGACCCAGGCAATGCGCTTCGCGCCCGCGGCGCGGCCGGCGCCGATGTGTGTGCCGACGAGCACCACGAGCGCCTGGCCGACCGCGAATACCAGCGGGATCTGCAGGAGCTCCAGTCGAAGCCCGACCCCGTAGCCGGCAAGCGCCGCAGCGCCATGGCGCCCGACGAAGCCGGTAAGGATAACGGCCGTCAGCACGGTTTGAACCGATGAAAGCGTCGAGATCGCGCCCACGCGCAGGATCTCGCGGAACAGCCGCCATTCGAGCTTCCAGTCCTCGCGGCGGGGCGAGAGCAGGCTCGAGCGCCGCACGATCAGTCCCATGACGAGAGCCGCGATCCCGAAAGTCGTGACGTAGGCGATTCCCGCGCCCGCGATGCCGATGCGCGAGACGAGAATTCCGGACAGCGGCAGGTGCACGAGCGCCGCGCCGATCAGCGTGAGCGCGGGGGTGAGCATGTTGCCGCTCCCGCGCAGCACGCTCGAGAGCGTGTTGGCGATCCAGACCACGATCGCGCCGCCGAAGACGATGCTCGAGTAGCGCAGCGCGTGCTCGAGGGTTTCGCCCCGGCCGCCGAGCAACTCGTAGATCAATTCTGCAGGTAACAACACCAGGATCGAGAAGGCGGCGCCCATCGCTGCGGCGATGACGAGCGCATGCGCGACCAGTCGCCGGGCGGCGGCCGCGTCCCCGGCGCCCAGAGCGCGCGCGATCGCCGAAGACACCCCGCCGCCCATCGCGCCAGCGGAAGTCATCTGCAGCAGCATGAGGAGCGGGAAGACGAGCGCGAGGCCGGCGAGCGGCCCGGTGCCGAGGCGGCCGACGAAGTACGTATCGCCGACCGAAACCAGCGACTGGAATGCGACCAGCAACACGCCCGGCGCCGACAGGCGCGCGAGCGTCGGCACAATCGGCGCGGCGAGCAGCCGTTCGGTGCGCGCATTCACGGAGGGCGCCGCGTTCATGGGGCGCGCCATTGTATGATCGCGCGCTTGCCCGCAGGAGGATGACGCCGTGATCGAGCTCCTTCAGGACCCTCAAGTCTGGATCGCCTTCTTCACGCTCACCGCGCTCGAGCTCGTGCTCGGCATCGACAACATCATCTTCATCTCGATCCTGGTCGACAAGCTGCCGCCGGTGCAGCGTGACCGCGCGCGGCGCATCGGCCTCGGCGCCGCGATGCTGATGCGCATTGGCCTGCTGCTCGTCCTTGCCTGGATCATCGGCCTTACCGAGCCTCTGTTCACCGTGTTCAACGAAGGAATCTCGGGGCGCGACCTGATCCTGATCGGCGGCGGGCTTTTCCTTTTGTGGAAGAGCGTGATGGAGATTCACCAGCTGCTCGAAGGCGAGGAGGGCGAGCGCTCGGCTGCCGTGCGTGCCAGCTTCTCTGCCGTGATCGGCCAGATCATGGTGATCGACCTCATCTTTTCGCTCGACTCGATCATCACCGCGGTCGGGATGGTGCCGTGGATCGAGGTGATGATCGCTGCGGTAATCGCGTCGGTGGCGCTAATGATGGTATTCGCCGGGCCGATTGGCCGCTTCGTCTCGGCGCACCCGACGATCAAGATGCTCGCGCTCTCTTTCCTGGTCCTGATCGGCGTGCTGCTGATCGCGGCCGGCTTCGACCACGACGTCCCCAAGGGCTACGTATACTTTGCGCTCGCTTTCTCCGTCGCGGTGGAGATGCTCAACATCCGCCTGCGCAAGCGCTCCAAGCCCGTGCACCTGCACGAGCCCTACCGCCGCGGCTGATCGGCCGGGCGCGGGAAGCGCGGGCGAAGCATCCCGCCGAGCGCCCAGCCGAGTGCGACGCCGAGCGTGTTTGCGTACATGTCGAAGATGTCGTAGCTGCGGTAGCCGAGGGCGCCTTGCAGGAATTCGAGCGCCACGCCCATGGCGACGAACACACCCGCGTACGCCAGGCGGCTGCGCCGCGCGACATACAGCTGCGTGAACCAGAGCATCAGCAGCCCGTAGGCGGCGATGTGCCCTAGCTTGTCGCCGTAGGCGATGTCGAGCTCGCGTGGCGACGGCGTGAGCGACAGCCACACGATCGCCGTGGCCCATCCCCAGCCGGCAGCGACCAGCACGTTCCTCATCACAGCAACTCCAGCTGAGCTCCGGCCGGTGACGTTGAAGCTGGCGGGCGAAACCGCGTGCAGTCGAGCTGCGGCGCCTCTCTTCGATTCACGCCGAAGCGCCGGCACGCGATCTCGAAGCGCTTCTCCATCAGCTGGGCGTAGTTCCCCGTGCCCGACATCCGCGTGCCGAAGCATGGATCGTTGTCGCGGCCGCCGCGCATCTGGCGCACGATGCTCATCACGTGCTCCGCGCGCTGCGGGTAGTGCTCCGCGAGCCATTCCTTGAATACCGCTTTCAGCTCATACGGCAGGCGCAGGACCACGTATGCCGCTTCGCGTGCGCCCGCCGCGGCGGCCGCCTCGAGCACTTGCTCCATCGTCGTGTCGTTGAGCGCCGGGATCAGCGCCGCGATCATTACGCCGCAGGGAACCCCGTTCTCGTTCAGTCGTCTCACCACGTCCATGCGCCGCTGCGGGCTCGCGGCACGCGGCTCGAGCTTGCGCGCGAGCTCTCGGTCCAGCGTGCCGATCGACACAAATACCTTTACCAGGTTCTTCCAACCAAGTTCCTTCAATAGATCGAGGTCTCGTTCGATCAGAGCCGATTTGGTCACCATCGTGACCGGGTGCTCGCACTCTGCCAGCACTTCCAGGATCTGCCGGGTGATGCGGTACTTACGCTCGATCGGCTGGTAGCAATCGGTGTTTGCACCAAGCGCGATGGGACTCGGACTATAGCCGGGCTTCGCGAGTTCGGCGCGCAGCAGTTCGGCGGCGTTGGCCTTGGCAAAGAGCTTGGTCTCGAAGTCCAGGCCGGGCGAGAGCTCGAGATAGGCGTGGCTTGGCCTCGCGTAGCAGTAGACACAGCCATGCTCGCATCCTCTATAAGGATTGATGGACTGTGAGAAGCCGACGTCGGGCGAGTCGTTGTGCGAGATGATCGAGCGCGCGCTCTCGATGGCGACGGTGGTCTTCAGCTCCCGGCTGTCTGCCTCCTCAGGCGTCCAGCCGTCGTCGAACGCTTCGCGCGCCACCGTTTCGAAACGGCCCTGCACGAAAGAGCGCGCTCCACGAAGATAGCGGGGGTCGTCCTTCATGCCTGATACTGTATATGTGAACAGTACTCGACGCAATGTCGCGCTGCTGGCGGCGTGCCAGGCCTTGCTGTTCACCAATAACTCGACCCTGATCGCCATCAACGGCCTGGCGGGCCTGGCGCTTGCGCCGCACGTGGGCCTCGCGACGCTGCCTGTCACCGGCTGGGTGCTCGGCGGCGCGATCGGCACCATGCCGGCATCGCTGCACATGAAGCGCGTCGGTCGTCAGCGAGGGCTTACCACTGGAACGCTCTGGGGGATCGTTGGAGCGCTTATCTGCGGCGCGGCGATCTGGGCGCAGAGCTTCTGGTTGCTTTGCTTCGGCACGCTCGTGTTCGGCGTCTACAACGCCTACGGCCAGTATTACCGCTTCGCCGCGGCCGATGTCGCCAGCCGCGACTTCAAGAACACCGCGATCTCGCTCGTGGTCGCCGGCGGCCTGGTTGGCGGGATCCTCGGACCGACCACGAGCCGCTATACGATCGGGCTCATCGCGCCGAAGTTCATGGGTGCGTACCTGGTGCTGATCGGCTTCGCGGTGGCGACGATGATCCTGCTGCGCTTCATCCGCATTCCGACGCCAGGGCCGGCCGAACGCTCGGCAGCCGGGCGGCCGCTCTGGGAAATCGCGGCGCAGCCGAAATACCTCATAGCGGTGGCGGCGGGTGCGATCGGCTACGGGGTGATGAACTTCCTGATGACCTCGACTCCGATCGCCATGCAGGTCTGCGGCCACCCTTACGGCGACGCCGCTTTCGTGATCTCCTCACACATCATCGGCATGTTCGCGCCGTCGTTCATCACCGGGCGATTGATCCGGAGCTTCGGCGCGCTGCAGGTGATGTTCGCGGGCGCGCTGCTCAACTTCGCCGCCGTTGGTATCGCCCTCGCCGGCATTGCGGTAGCGAATTTCTGGTGGTCGCTCGTGATCCTTGGAGTAGGCTGGAACTTCCTCTACATTGGCGGCACGACGCTTCTTACCGAATCCTACCGCCCGGAGGAGCGGGCGAAGGCGCAAGGCCTGAACGAGCAGGCTATTTTCACCATGATGGCGATCTCTTCGCTTACCTCCGGGCTCACCGTGACTACCGCCGGCTGGGAGCGCGTCAACCTGTTGGCGCTGCCGCTCGTCGCCGCGGTCGCCATAGCGATCGCGTGGTTCGCGCTGCGCGAGCGCGCCCGCAAGGCGGGTGCGCCATGAGTCGGCCCGCGCCCGCCGCGGTCGGCGCGCCGCTCGAGCAGGTCGACACCCCTGCGCTGATTCTTGATCTGCCTGCCTTTGAAAGAAATCAGCGCACGCTGTTCGAAGCAGTGAGAGGGCGCGGCGTTCGGGTGCGGCCGCATGCCAAGACGCACAAATGCCCCGAGGTCGGGAAGCGGCAGCTCGCGATGGGCGCGGTCGGCATGTGCTGTCAAAAGGTGTCCGAGGCCGAGGCGATGGTCGACGGCGGGATCGGCGACGTGCTGATCTCGAACGAGATCGTGGGCGCGCGTAAGCTCGAGCGCCTCGCCGCGCTTTCGCGACGAGCGACGATCGGAGTCTGCGTCGACAACGCCGAGAACCTTCAAGCCATAGCGGCGACCGGCGCCAAGCTGGACGTTTACATCGAAATCGATGTCGGCATGCGCCGGTGCGGTGTGGCTCCGGGCGAGCCGGCCGTTGCGCTCGCGAGAAAGATCCTCGAGCACAAGCATTTGCCCTTCGCAGGGCTTCAGGCCTACCAGGGCCGTGCGCAGCACCTCCGCGGCATGGAGGAGCGCCATCGCGCGATCGAGGTCGCAGCGCAGCACGTCCAGCATACGAAACGACTGCTGGCGCAGGCAGGCATCGCCTGTCCGCGCGTCACCGGCGCAGGCAGCGGCACTTTCATGCTCGAGGTCGAGGCCGGCGCGTGGGACGAGATCCAGCCCGGCTCGTACGCCTTCATGGACGCCGACTACGCCCGCAACGAATGGGCCGCGCCGCTGCCGCGCTTCGAGCACGCGCTTTTCGTGCTCGCCACCGTCATGAGCCGGCCTTCGGCCGGCGTTGCCATCGTCGACGCCGGCCTCAAGGCCTCGAGCGTCGACTCCGGTATGCCTGGGGTGTGGCAACGGAAAGAGCTCAAATACACCCACGCGTCCGACGAGCACGGATGGATCGAAGGCACCCCTAGCCCGGCGCTCGGCGAGAAGCTGCTCCTCGTGCCCGGGCACTGCGACCCGACGATCAACCTCTACGACTGGTACGTAGTCGTGCGCAATGAGATCGTGGTCGATCTCTGGGCAATTACCGCTAGAGGCGCAGTGACTTAACGTTCGTTAGCGTTCGCCACCGGACGCTGGAATCCGGCATGTAGCGGGGACCCTATACTTTGTTTTGCGGCAAGTGAATGGCGTGCCGCGAGCCCGCCGCATTGGCCCTTCTCGCAATCGGGTTGGCAGGCTTAAGGCTTCAACCGCCGCAAGCACACGTGAGTTTCCTTCTACTGCGCTGGCTTTTCCTTCGGGCTTTCTGCGGGTAAGTCGTCAGCGCTGCGGCTGTGCAAGAGGATGTCTAACGCAATTATGTAGATACCGCCCCGCGCTGTTGCTTTGCCTTGCATCCACTCGTGCATGTCTTCTAATGTCACGTCGAGGTGCTGTGCAAACCTATCTTTGCCGCCTGCGATTTCAGCCGCACGCTTCAAAATTTCGCAATAGATACTGTCGCTCGCCATGCGAAGGACTTCCTCCCTACACGACTTCGCGCTGCGGCGGGTCTTGGCGGCGGTCCTCGCGGCGCGCGTCCTGCGCCGCTGCGATGCCGGCGAGCGCCGCAAGCACGGCGGCGGCGAGCGTATTGCGGGTGAGCGGGGTCAGCATGGTGGACGTCGGTTGGCGGGTTGCACGGTCCAAGCCTACGTGGGATGATTTCCCACGTCAATCTCGGCCTGTGTGAAATATTCCCACGGCTGCTATAGTCCGAGCGATGACCCCCCGTCCCTCGCTCCTCAGCGCGCTGCGCCGCCTGCTGCGGCCGCTGGTGAAGCTGCTCACCGCCCAGGGCTTGACCTATCCGATGCTCGCCGATCTGCTCAAGCAGATCTACGTGGACGTGGCGGTGCGCGAGTTCGCGCTGGGCGAGGGCGTGCCGACCGACAGCCGGGTCAGTCTGCTGACCGGTGTACACCGCAAGGACGTTAAGCGCCTGCGCGGCGCGCCTGTCACCGACGAGGCGATGCCGGCGGCGGTCGCGCTCGGCGCCCAGCTCGCCGCCGCTTGGACCACCCGGCGCGAGCTGCGCGACCGCAACGGCCGGCCGCGGCCGCTGCCGCGGCTCGCGAGCCAGGGCGGCGGGCGCTCGTTCGAGGCGCTGGTCGCGAGCATCAGCAAGGACATCCGCGCACGCCCGCTGCTCGACGAATGGCTGCGGGTCGGCGCGGTGGAGCTCGACGACCTGGACCGCGTAGTGTTGCGCGCCGCGGCGTTCGTGCCGAGCCGCGGCTTCGACGAGAAGGCGTTCTATTTCGGCCACAACCTGCACGACCACATCGCCGCCGCCGCGCACAACATGCAGGGGGCGGCGCCGCCCTTCCTCGAGCGCAGCGTGCACTATGAGGGGCTCGAGGCGGGCTCGGTAGCTGCGCTCGCCGCGCTCGCCGAGAAGAGCGGAATGCAGGCGGTGCAGACAGTGTACCGCAAGGCAAAGGAAAGCGAGGCGCGCGACGGCAAGGCCGATGGCGAGAAGCAGCGCGTCACGTTCGGGGTGTACTTCTACAGCGAGAAGCTCGAGCGCTCATGAAACGGTTGCTCGCCGCGCTGGCGTGCGTTTCGCTTGCGCACGCGTGTGTCGACCTGGGCGGCGTCGGCGGCACCGGCATCAGCGACGGCGCTGCGTGTGTCGACCCGGGCGGCATCGGCGGCACCGGCATCAGCGACGGCGGCATCGGCGGCACTGGCGTGCGCGCCGAAACCGAGCTCGGGGTGTTCGGCGTGATCACCGGCTTCGCCAGCATCTGCGTCAACGGCATCGAGCTGCACTACGACGCCGCGACTCCGGTCTCGCTGAACGGCGCGCCCGCGCAGGCCGGTGCTCTTGCCGTAGGGCAGGTCGTGATGGTTCAGGCTGTGGCGAGCAGCACGTGGGCGCGCGCAGGCGCGATCCACATCGTCGACGCCGCGGTGGGCGTCGCTGCCGTGCGCGCGGAGGGCTTGACGGTCGACGGGCAGCGCGTTCGGGTCGAGCCCGCGACTGTTATGGGCGCCGGGCTCGCCCCCGACCAGCTCGCCGGGCGAACGCTGCGTGTGAGCGGTTTGCGCGCCGCCGACGGCACGATCGTCGCCACGCGCATCGATCGCGCGCCGGCGCACGGCATGGCCGTCGCGCAGGCGCCGGACCTCGGCGCCGGGCGCTTCTCGGTGCAGGGCTACGTGGCCGATGTGGGGCAGCAGGACCTGCGCATCGGCGCCACGAGCTTTGACGTGTCGCGCGAAATGGCGGGACAGCTCGAGCGCGATCGGCTGGTGCGCGTCAGCGGCCGCATCGAGGGCGGCCGCCGCATCGTCGAGCGCGCCGACGTGCTGTCAAGGCCGCTCGATTCACATCCCGAGCGCACGCTGCGCGTCGAGGCGCGGTCCGGCCACGCGCTTGGCGATCCGCGCGGCGGCAGCGGCTCGGGACGCGACGGCGCCGAGCGCGTCGACCGCAGCGGCCCGGGCGGTGGCGATCGCCCCGAGCGCACCGAACGGTCCGGGCGCAGCGAACGCCCGGACCGCGTCGATCGCAGCGGCTCGGGCGGCGGCGATCGCCCCGAGCGCACCGAACGGTCCGGGCGCAGCGAGCGCCCGGACCGCGTCGATCGCAGCGGCAAGCATTAGCTGTGACGCGTCAAGAGGCTGTTGCGGGACTGAGCTAAGCGCGTAGCAGGCGCGAAGCCCTTGATGCCCTGATATGGGCGATGCCAGTTGTAGTACGAAACCAAGGCGAGCGCGGCACAGTTCCTGCGATGCGCACGAGCTTCTTGGTGTCGATGTGGATCAGATCGCCGGGACGCGCGTGCTCGTAACGCACGATCGGCTCGCAGGGCTCCAGGTCGCGCAGCCGAGATAGCCCGGCGCTTCAGAACGAGTCCGACAGTGCTTTTGGAGGTCCCAGGCTCGCCGCGATCCGCGCCTGAGTTAGGCGGCGGCGCCGCAGCTCGACGATTGCCAAGGGCTTCTCCGGCTTGATTTTCCTTGGGATGCGCCTCGGAAACGACGAGCGGTCGTGCAGCCCGCCTTCACCTTCGGCGAGGTAACGACCCAACCATTTGCGAGCGGTTGGCTCCGTTAAACCCTTATCAACGATTTCTCGAACCAATTCGAGTCGACGGGCGAGCGTCAGGTCAGGCATTCTTGTGAATGTTCGTTCGGCTGAGCTCCCTGAGAGATTGGTGTGGTTCGCACCTTCCAGTCTCTAAGACTCAGTCCGAATGAACAAAAGCAACCTATTGGGCCATCACAATTAGCGATCGAATTACCCGGAGGAGGTTCGCGGCAAATGCGATTCAGCAAGCTGTGGATGGCCGTTTTCATTTCCGTCGGCGCATCCTGCGCGTGCGCGCAGGTAAGTGTCGGCGCCGGCGCCGAATTCACGACCGGCAAGTACGGCGGCACCGAGAGCACGCAGGAGTTGTACCTCCCGTTCACCGGAAAGCTGCAAACTGGCCTGTGGAGCTTCAAGCTGACGGTTCCGTACCTGGTGGTTTCCGGCCCGGCGAATGTCATCGGCGGCGGCGACGACCGTATCCCAATCGACAGCAGCGGGAATGGGAGCGGCGGCAGCAGCGGGGTCAGCGACGCCGGCAGCGCAACGCGCACCACTTCCGGCCTGGGCGACATCGTGGCGAGGGCCTCCTATTCGCTCTTGCAGGAGACTTCGAGCGCTGTCGGGCTCGACGTCGGTGCACGGGTCAAGTTCGGCACCGCCGACGAAGCCGAGGGCCTCGGGACCGGGGAAACCGACTTGTCGCTGCAGGCCGATCTCTACAAGCCGCTCGGCGCGGCGATGCTCTTCGCCACGCTCGGCTACCGCTGGTACGGCGATCCGCCGGGGATCGAGCTGCGCGATGTGCCCTACTTTGCGGTCGGTGCCAGCTATCGCCTAGGCGGAGACACCGCGGTCGGGCTGGCCTACGATTACCGCCCGCACATCGTCGACGGGGGACTTTCGATCAGCGAGGTGTCGCTGTATTGGTCGCGGCGCTTTGCGCGCGAATGGAAGCTGCAGCTCTACGCCATCGTCGGTTTGTCGGACGGCAGCCCCGACGTCGGGGTGGGGTCGTTCCTGGAGTACCAGCTCTAGGGATTACTTCTTGAGGGAGGTAATGCAACGGCGCCGGTGTTGTACATGGCGCTGGAGCTGAGCAACAGGAGCTTGCGTTGAGCGACGGTGCCAAGCGCCGCCAGGTAGTAGGCGTGCCTGCCGCAGATGACGGTGAACTGATTTTGTTTATGCACATCGCTGCATATTGACAGCGCCATGTCTTGGAAGATGGAGATTTCGACCTTCAAGGACGTCGGCAAGGGCGACAACAATCGCGCGCAAATACGAGAACACCCTGCGCGAGCTCGTATGCACGTTCCAGCCCTGATTCTTGCCTGCGCGCTCGCCGGCACGGCGCTCGCGGAGGGGCCCGTCCAGTCGGTGAAGCGCGGCGATCTCGGCATACGCTACTGGCTTTCCACCGGCGAGACCAAGACCAGCCACAACGCACAGCCACTCGATCCGACGCTCGGGAATCCGACCTCGGTGCTCCTCTACGAGAGCCTCGACGCCAACGTGCTTGAGCTCTTCGGCCGGCGGGATTTCCACGGGCGCTGGTTTCTGAAGGGCATCCTCGGCGTCGGCCGCGTGAACAACGGCTCGTTCGATGACGAGGACTTCAACGCAGGGCAGGTCAAATTCTCGGATACCACTTCGTCGGTCAACCAGGGTCGCATCGGCTACGGCGTGCTCGACCTGGGCTGGAACGTATGGGTGCTCGGCGAGGGCCGCACCACGATCGGCGCGTTCGTCGGGTACAGCCAGTGGACGGAAAAGGTCGACGCCTACGGCGCGACCGACCATCTCGGCTTCATCGGCGGCGACATCCCCCCCGACGTGAAGGTCGTGACGAACAAGGTCGCGTGGAAATCGCTGCGCATCGGCCTCGCCGCGGACGTGAGGTTCACCGAGCGCAGCCGCCTCGCGCTCGACGTCGCGCTGATTCCCTACAGCAAGGTACGAAACGAAGACAGCCACCACCTGCGCAACGACCTCGGCCCGGTGCCCAACATCCTACTCGAGGGCGACGGAAGAGGGGTGCAGCTTGATGCCGAGCTGAGCTACGAGATCCGGCGGCGTACGGAGCTTGGTATCGGCGTGCGCTACTGGTATGTCGAGACGACCGACGGAACACGCAGCCTGCCCAACCGCCCCGATGTGCCCAACCTCCCGATCGTCGAGCTTTACTCCATGCGGACCGGCGTGACGCTCACGCTGCGACGACTCTGGTGATTGAATGCTCCGGCCGAACCGCCGCGCCTAACAAAATTTCTTGCTAACGCCTTTGATTAACTATCGGCCGTATTTCGTTGTTGGAACTAGGCCGCGCCGGATTTCGCTGCAAAACGCTGCGACAAGCGTCGTCTTGAAAGCCCGTCAAAGGTCAGTAACACTCTCATTATTGTGAGCAAGGGACGGACTCGTCATGAAATCGATCTTGGACGCATCGTTTAAGTACACGCCCAGCTCCCACACGGACGTGCGGGAAACCTTTTGCAGAATTCGGCGAGAGCAGGAGGCTCAGATTCGGGCACAGGAGCAGGCGGAGATTCCGCAAGGCCAACAGGCAGGCGCGAATTCGTTGGGCGGGCACTCCCTGGGCTAGTCTGCACCTTTGATCCGGTTTGAGTCGCGCTAGCCTCTCGCGCGCAACCAAAAGGCACGTGCGTCTATCGGCTGCTCCAACTGGCCAAGCGCACCAGTGGTGCCTGGTCTGCTAGTTTGGAGTTGACCCGTTTCAGTGGACACATGAGCGCTTGGGTCACAAGCGATTATCCACAGGCTGCGCGCGGGGCGCCTTAAACGCGACCGAGCGCGCAGGCCTGTGGGTAACCGCGCGCTCGTCCTGCATTGAATGACGCCGCTCGAACTCGATCGGCGAGATGCGTCCGAGACCCGAATGGCGGCGCGTTGGGTTGTACCAGCCCTCGATGAACTCGAAGATCGCCATGCGCGCCTCGGCCTTCGTCGCAAAGCGCCGGCGATCGAGCAGCTCGCATTCGAGCGTCGCGAAGAAGCTCTCGCACATCGCGTTGTCGTAGGCATCGCCCACCGAGCCCATCGACGGGCGCACCTTCGCTTCCTTGCAACGAAGCCCAAACTCGATCGAGGTGTACTGCGTGCCCTGGTCGGAGTGGTGTACCACACCTCGAGGGCGACGCTGCCCGAGCGCCATGTTGAGCGCCGAGAGCACGAGTTCGGTCATAAGGCTCTCGGCCATGCTCCAGCCGACGATCCGGCGGCTGAAGGCGTCGAGGACCACCGCCAGGTAAAGGAATCCGGCGCAGGTTGGGATGTAGGTGATATCGGCCACCCAAAGGCGATCCGGTGCATCGGCACTGAAGCGCCGTTCCACCAGGTCTGGCGCCGGGCGCGCCTCGGGGTTACGCACGGTGGTCGTGACCCATTTCCTCCGGCACACGCCGCGAAGCCCCTCGGCTCTCATCAGACGAGCCACGCGCTTCTTGCCCACCCGAATACCCTCGTCGCACAAATCCGCGTGGATGTTGGGCGCGCCATAGGCGCCCCTGGAGCGCGCGTGGTAGTGCCTGATGCGGGCCGTCAGCCTCGCGTCCTCGATCGCGCGCGCTGAGGGCTCGCGCTCATGCCAGGCGTAGAAACCGCTCGGGGAGACGCCGAACGCGCGGCAGATCGCTCTAACCGGATACATGGCCTGATACGCCGCTACGAACCCGAAGACCTCTTGGGTTTCGTATCGGCCTCCCTTGCGAACCAGGCCGTGGCCTTTGACAGGATCTCGCGCTCAAGCTTGAGCTGCTTGTTCTCACGACGCAGCTTCACCAGCTCCTCGCGCTCGGCGCTCGTCAACAGGTCTTTGCGTTTGCCGCTATCGGCATCGGCCTGCGCCAGCCAATTGCGGATCGTCTGCTCCGAGGGCTCGAACTCCTCGGCGAGCTCCTTCACGCTGCGGCCGGATCGAACGAGATCGACGATCTTTTGGCGGAACTCAAACGGGTACGGCTGTCTTGTTTTGGGCATTCCTGGACTCCCTCACTTTCCAAAGATTGAGGTGTCCACGAAAGCGGGTCAACTCCAAGCAGCAGAGTGATGATCCAGTAGCGCATCGGCTATCAAAACAGCGGAGGACCTCAGGAGGCACATTACCAAGCTCTCTGTACGTTCGCTGTAAGTCATTGTTCGTCCAGCGTTGTTAGCCCTTGTGAAAGAGCTGCTCCG
>DATIGN010000136.1:0-6509 GCA_035454685.1 Burkholderiales bacterium
GGCGATCGCCAGGGCGCCCGCGATCATCCAGGCGAGGAACGCGACCACGCCGCCGGTCGCGGCGGCACCGAGAAAGCGACCCAGAATTGCGCGCAGGATCGCGCCGCCAACCAGCGCCACGATGAGCAGTACGGGCAGGAGTTGCATCAGGCCGCCCTCGGCCGCGGGCGACGTCCGCGTCGGCTCAGGCAGCGGCTCGCCGTCGATGAGCCGCATCATGCGGTCGAGCGCCGCGTTGATGCCGCCGTAGAAGTCGCCTTCGCGAAAGCGCGGCACGATGATCTCGCGAATGATGCGGCTTACCGTCGCGTCGTTCAGCACGCCCTCGAGCCCATAGCCGACCTCGATGCGAACCGCGCGGTCGTTCTTCGCGACCACCAAGATGGCGCCGTCGTCGACATTCTTTCGGCCGATCTTCCACTGCTCGCCCACGCGAAGCGCGTACTGCTCGATCGCTTCAGGCGCCGTGCTGGGAACCATGAGCACGGCAAGCTGCGTGCCCTTGCGCGCCTCGAACTCCTGCAGCATGCGCTCGAGGCCCGCCTGCTGCTCGCGCGTCAGCGTCCCGGTGAGGTCGGTGACCCGCGCGGTGAGCGGCGGAACCGCAACCTGGGCCCACGCCGCTACTGCGACGAAGAAGAGAACGGCGGCTCGAATCACTTACTTCTTTTGACCGAAATCCACCTTCGGCGCAGTCGAGATTGCGCGCTCGTTGTCGACGGTGAAATTGGGCTTGGTCTTGAAGCCGAACACCATCGCGGTCAGGTTGGATGGGAACGAGCGCACGGTGACGTTGTATTCCTGGACCGCCTTGATGTAGCGGTTGCGCGCGACCGCGATGCGGTTCTCCGTGCCCTCGAGCTGCGCCTGCAGGTCGCGGAAGTTGGCGTCGGACTTAAGCTGCGGGTAGTTCTCGGCGACGACGAGCAGGCGCGACAGCGCGCTCGTGAG
The DNA here is from genome assembly GCA_035454685.1 of Burkholderiales bacterium. Taxonomy (GTDB): domain Bacteria; phylum Pseudomonadota; class Gammaproteobacteria; order Burkholderiales; family SG8-39; genus SCGC-AG-212-J23. The sequence goes on from DATIGN010000136.1 coordinate 952, forward strand.
CTCGCCTTGCGCCTGCTGGAACCTGGCGAACGCTTCGGGATTCTCGACGAGCTCCGGCGTCGCCTGAATGCTCCCGACGCGCGCTCGCGCCTCGGTGACCTGCGTAAGGACCTCGCGTTCCTGGGTCGCAAAGGCCTTGACCGTCTCGACCAGGTTCGGCACCAGGTCGGCCCGGCGCTGATACTGGTTGAGGACTTCGGACCACGCCGCCTTAATCTGCTCGTCGGTCGACTGCAGCGTGTTGTAGCCGCAGCCCGAGAGCGAGAGCGCCAGGCCGAGAAGAAGGACTCTCCACACTTGGGTCATGAATACTCCTCGATTAAGAAAACTATTGCCGCGTGCCAAGCCGCTCCACCATGGCCATCACGGCGCGGATTTGCGGCGCCTCTTTCGTCGCGTACTCCTGGCCGGTGTAGCCCCACCAATCCCAGCAGCCGCGCGGGTTGTACGTCCACCACCAGTAGCGCGCCACCGCCTGCGGATAAAGCACGACCAGCCGGTTGGTATCCGCCCAGCGGTTGTAGCCGGCCTCGCGCACGAACCGCTCGCCTACCGCTTCCACGCTCTGCTGACAGCCGTGGAACGCGACATGCGCCCGGCAGGGCCCGGTCTCGCACACGCGTGGCACATAGACAAAGCCCTCGGCCGCCATACTGATCGCGTTGGTGCCGCCGAGTTCCCGCTGGTCGAACGCAATCAGCCGCCCGCCCGGGGTGCTAGATGGGGGCGAAAGGTTGCCGAGCAAGTGGCGCAGCAGCTCGCCCGCGGCGTCGTAGTCGCAATCGTTGAGGAAAGGCGGCTCGGTGACGGGGCACGCGTTGCCCGCGTTCTCGGTCACCATCGCGTGACCCGCCGGCCGGTCCTTGATGAGCACCGGCTGGGCGCCGAGAAGCGCGTATTGTCTTGCGAGCGCTTCCACAACCGTGGGCACGACGGTGCGATCCTGGGTGCCTGAGAAGAGCCAGACCCGCGCCTTGCCGATGTTCGCGACGGGATCGATGCGCTTCTCGCGGCCGTAGCGGTCCGGGTCCGAACGTGAAGCTGCAGGAGCGCCTGTCATGCATTGCCCCCGAGCAGTCCACAAGCTACCACGTGCGCAGTAGTACGGGCCGGCGGCGAGCGCGCCGACCCCGTGCACGCGGCTCGAATGCGCCATTTGCATCTGCACCGCCATGTAGCCGCCGGAGGAAACGCCCGACACGGTGAAGGTCGCAACGCCTGCGCCAAAGCCGGGCAGGCGATCGGCCGAAAACGCCGGCGCGGTGAAGAAGAAAAGCAGCAGCCTAACGGCCCAGGATTGCACGCGCGCAGTTCAATCCGCAGGCGCCAGCGATGCCCGCGCCGGGATGCATGGCCGGTCCGCACAGCCACAGGCCCTCGATCGGCGTGCGGTAATGCGCAAGCTCGGGCAGCGGACGCATCCACAGCGCCTGGTCGAGGGAGAGCTCTGCATGGTGCGGCTGGCCCTCGGGCCAGCCTTCGAACTGTTCGAGCTCGCGCGGCGCGGAAAGCTCGTCGTGGCGCGGCTGCGCGTCGCCCCATTGCTCGGCCAGCAAAGCAATGACTTTTTCGGAAAGATCACCGCAATCCACTCCGTACGGCGCGTACTGCACAAGTGCCTCGATGCGATGGCGCTCGTCGCAGCGCGCTTCCACATACGGCTCGCTCGACAAGCGCCCGTGCTTCGCGTCGTCATAGGCGCGCTCAAGATAGTCGAGCGAGGGCGCGAGCGCGAGTGCTGAGAATCCCGGCGAGCGGTCGAGCTCGAGCCGCAGGCGCGCCGCCACGCCGCGCCTGCGCACATGGCGCAGCGCGCGCGCAAGTTCGGGATCCAGCCAGCCCGGCTCGACGAGCTCGAGCAGGCTGCGGCGCGGATCGGCGCTGCTTACGACGACCGGGGCGGCAAGCTCGCGCCCGTCCTTGAGCACCACTCCGGCGACCGCGCCGTTGCGCACCACGATGCGCAGCACTTCGGTGCCCCGCAGCTCCACTCGGGGAAGTCTCCGTAGAAGCTCGACAATATTGGAGCGCGGCGGACGGAAAATCCCCGGCGCGCAGCCGACGTGGTGATGCAAAAGCCGGAATGCGGTGCCGCCGGAGCGCGGCCCCTGCAGCAGGTGGAGGATGCCGGCGGCGCCGAGAGCGCCTTTCAGCGCATCGGTCTCGAACCAGTCGTCGAGGAGATCCCCGACCGGCATGGGTAGAAGGCGTAGCAAATCCGCAAGCCCCTGCTTCCCCAGCCGCCGGGCGCGCAGCGCGAACCACGGACCCAGCGGATCGGGCGGCGCCGCGCCATACACCGCTTCCAGAAAGCGCGCGAGGCGCGCCATGCGCTCGCAGAATGCGGGCCAGCGCTCGGCATCGCGTGGACTCAGGCGCCGGATCGACTCTGCCGAGCGAGCCATGTCGCGCCAGAGCTCGAGCCGCCCGCCGTCGGGAAGCGGAACCACGAGCCAGGGATCCGGCCATTCGAGGTTCAGGCCCTCGATGCGCAACTCGCTCCGCACCCAAGGCGGAACCCACCCGTCGTTCGGAGCGGAAGATTCGCTTTCGATCACCATGACCTCACGCCCGGCCCGGGCGAGCACCTGCGCTGCCACCAACGCATCCACTCCGCCACCGATGATGATGGCGCGGTTCATGCCCTTCCGAGGATCTGGAGCGCGGCATTGCGTCCGGAAGCGCCCATTACGCCGCCGCCCGGATGGGTGCCCGCGCCGCATTGATATAGGCCGGCGAGCGGAGTGCTGTACTTGGCCCATGCCGGCACCGGCCGCAAGAAAAACATCTGCTGCAGCGTGAGCTCGCCCTGGAAGATGTTGCCCTCGGCGAGGCCGACCGTGCGCTCAATGTCGGCCGGCGTGAGTACCTGGCGATGCACGATCGCCTTCTTCAGGTTCGGCGCGTACTGTGAGAGCGTATCGACCACTGTCTCGCCGAGCGCTTCGCGGCGCGAGTCGGTCCAGCCGCCGTTTAGGTGGTAGGGCGCATACTGCACAAAAATCGACATTACGTGCTTTCCTGGCGGCGCCATCTGCGGGTCGAGCAGCGACGGGATAACTATGTCCATGTACGGCTCGCGCGAAGGCTCGCCGTACTTCGCGTCGTCATAGGCCCGCTCGAGGTACGCGACGCTTGGGCTGATGGAGATCGCGCCGCGCAGGTGCGCGCCACGGCCTGGCAGGCAGGTAAAGTCCGGCAGTTCGCCAAGCGCGAGGTTGACCTTGGCCGAGGCGCCGCGGAAGCGAAACCGCTTGATCGACTCGATGAACTCGCCCGGCAGATGCTTCTCACCCACCAGCTGCAGGAACGTGCGCCGCGGGTCGGCGCCCGAAACTACTAGCTTCGCCCCGATCTCCTCGCCGCTCTCGAGCACGACGCCTCGCGCCCTGCCGTGCTTGATCGCGATATTCTGCACGGGAGCGCTGCAGCGGATCTCGGCCCCGGCGGCGCGCGCCGCCGCGGCGATCGCGGCGCTCACCGAGCCGTTGCCTCCCCGGGCGAAGCCCCAGGCGCGAAACACCCCGTCGAGCTCGCCCATGTAGTGGTGCAGGAGCACGTATGCCGTCCCCGGCGAGCGCGGACCGGCGAGCGTGCCGATGATTCCGCTCGCCGACTTGGTCGCCTTGAGCGCCTCGGTCTCGAACCACTCGTCGAGAAAGTCCGCCGAGCTCATGGTGAGGAGCTTCATCAGGCGGTTGAAGTGAGGCTTGCCGAGGTTGCGGAAATAACGCCCGAGCCGCCCCAAGCCGCCGAGTTCTCGGAGCGAAAGCGACGTGGGATCCGGCGGCGCCATGGCGAGGAGCGGCTTCACCGCCCGCGCCATCTGGTGCAGCATCAGGCCGAACTCGTCGTAGGTCTCGGCGTCGCGCAGCGAGTGGCGCGCAAGCTCACGCCGGTTCTGGTCGTGATCGTTCCACTGAGCGAGATAGTCTCCGCCCGGAAGCGGCGTCAGCGTGCTCTCAAGCGGCAAGATGTGCAGCCCATGGCGGGGCAGCTCGAGCTCGCGGATGATCTCCGGCCGCAGCAAGCTCACCACGTAGGAGAACACCGAGAAGCGGAACCCCGGGAAAATCTCCTCCGTGACCGCGGCCCCGCCGACGCGCTCGCGGCGCTCGAGGACCAGGACCTTCCGCCCGGCTCGCGCCAAGTACGCGGCGCACACCAGTCCGTTGTGCCCGCCGCCGATGATAATTGCGTCGTGTTTAGGCAAGCTTTTTCCCCTCAAGCACGCTTACGCTCGGGGTCAAAAAAAGGCTTCTTCACCACGCGCGCGGCCGCGCGCTTACGCCGGTGCTCGACCGTCATCTCGATATCGAGCCCCGTGCCGGGCGCCGCGAACCGCGAGCGCAGATGCGCGAGGGCGATGTACTTCTTCAGCAGCGGCGACCAGCCGCCGCTCGTGGCATAGCCCGCCTGCTCGTTGCCGACGTAGATGGGCACGCTCGTGCGCCAGGCGGCCGCGGGCAGGCGCGTCGCGAGGCCCATCCCGGCGTACAGACTCTCGAGCGAGGACCAATCGATCTCGAGCCCGACGAACTGCCATTGCGGGCCGCGGCTCGCTTCAAGCGCGAGCGCCTCGCGGCCGACAAAGCGCTCCTTCTTCAGGTTCACCGCCCAGCCAAGGTCGAGCTCGTACGGGCTGGATGTCTGGCTCTCGATCAGCGCCTTGCGTGCAGGCACATAGTCGACCTCGATCAGCATCAGCCCAGCCTCAATCCGCGCCATGTCGAGCGCAAGCATTCCCGCCGGCACGATGCCGTACGGCGTGCCAACCTCGATCAGGTAATCCCACAGCGCGAGCGCATCTTTAGGCGATACCCAGATCTCGTAGCCCAGGTCCCCGGTGTAGCCGGTGCGGGATATCGCCACCGGGATGCCGCCCAGTTGCCGCTGGGCAAGGCGGAAATACTTGAGCTCGATGTCGCCGAGAACCGCCCGCGAGGCCGGCCCCTGGAGCGAAAGCGCGGCAAGCGACTCGGACACGTCCTCGATCTCGACTTCGAGCCCCATGGCGTTGTCCTGCAGCCAGCGCAAGTTGGGCTCGGCAGCGGTGATGCGGAAATCGTCTTGCGCGAGGCGTGCGATGGTACCGTCGTCGAGCACCTTTCCAGCCGCATCGCACCACGGCGTATACGCCACTTGCCCCACTTTCAGTTCATGAATACTTCTTGTAACAACAAGATCGAGCAGCCGCGCCGCGTCCTTGCCGCGCACGCGGTACTTGTAGAGCGGCGAAACGTCGAAGAGCGCCGCCGAGCCGCGAATGGCGTGGTACTCGCGCTCGTGGGAAAGCTCGTAGGAGCTCGCGACTACGTACCCGGCCCAACGACGCCAGGCGTAGCTTGCGCAGAGCGCTGCGGTGCGCTCGTGGAAAGGGGTGGTCTTCAGCAACTAAAGGCGGGCGCCGGTCTGCGCGTCGAAATAGTGCGCGTACTGCGGACGATAGCGCAAGGCAAGCTTGCCTGCGCGCGCGTCCATGGACGAATGAAGGCGCGCCGCAATTCTTGTTCCATTGCCCAGATGACCGTACACGAGCGTGTCCGCGCCCAGAGGCT
>DATIGN010000137.1:0-7062 GCA_035454685.1 Burkholderiales bacterium
GAGATCTTCGTGATCGGCGACCTCGCCTCACTCGAGGGCGTTCCGGGCATCGCGCCGGCGGCGAAGCAGATGGGCCGCCTGACCGCACGGAATATCATTAACGCGCTGAACCAAAGGCCACGCAAACCATTCCGTTATCGCGACTGGGGCCAGCTCGCGACCATCGGGCGCAACTCTGCGGTCGCCGTCATCGGCAAGCTCAAGTTCTCCGGCTACATCGCCTGGCTGATGTGGCTTCTCGCGCACATCTACTTCCTCATCAACTTCCGCAACCGCGCGGTCGTGATGTTCGACTGGGCGTGGTCGTACTGGACGTACGACCGCTACGCCCGCATCGTGATCCAGCGGGATTGATGATTACTTGACTTCGATCACGCCTTTCATCGAGGGGTGCAGCCCGCAGATGTAGTTGTATTCGCCGGGCTTGTCGATCGTGATCGAGGCCTTCTGCCCGCGCAGAAACACCGGGCTCCTCGGGCCGTTCGTTACGGTGATCTGATGCGGCGTGTCGTCGGAGTTGAAGAAGGTGAGCGGCTTGCCCGCGGCCGCGCTGATCTTGGCCGGCAGGAAGGCGAATGAAGCGACGTTGACATCCCCCTTCGCGCCTTTCACCAGCGTCTGCCCGGCCTTCGGGAAGGTGCCGTTCAGCTTGGCGAGCGAAATCACGAAGTCCTGCTTGGCGTGCGGCAGGTGGCAGGTGAAGCAGGCCTTGTTATTCGCGTTCGCTTTCTCGTTGGGCCGGCCGTCGGCGGTGAACGCAGCGTACTCCCACTCGCCGTTGCGCGGCCAGTCGGCGGGGTAGTCGGCGCCCCAGCCGTTCTCTTTCTGCATCACGGTGTGCGCGATGATGTCCTTCTTGATGAAGCGGCCGTTCGCGTCCTTGATCGGGTTGCCGTTCGCGTCCTGCTCCACGCTCCACTGCACGAGCGTCAGCACGGTGCCGTGCGGAATCGGCTGGCCCTTACGAACCGCCTCGACTGCCGCGGCCGGCGCATAAAGCTCGCGGTACTGCTTGCTGTCCGGCCGGTCCAGCGTCTGGTAGAGCACGCCCTTGAGATAGTCGGACGGAAACTTGATCTTTTCCGGCCCCGCCACCGCACCGGTCGAGAGAAACGCAAGCAGGAAAAACGCGATTGTCTTCATCTCCTCCCTTTTCATCCCCTTCCTCCTCTCAGGTCAGCCCCAGAGCCGGGCCGCGCCGCGCACGCCGCTCGAGTCGCCGTGCACCGGCGGCGCGAGCCGGGTGGCCACGTGGTCCGAGAACACGTACCGGCTCCAAAGCCGCGGCACCTCGGTGTACAGGCGCCCGACCTTCGACATTCCGCCGCCCAGCACGATTACCTCCGGGTCGAGGAGGTTGATCACCGAGGCCAGAGCGCGCGCAAGCCGCTCCACGTATCGCTCAACAGATTGATCTCCCAGAGAAACGATTTCTTCCGGCGGTAACCGCCTGCCCGTCCTGAGCTCATGGTCGCGCGCGAGCCCGGGACCTGACAAGTACGTTTCGATGCACCCCGCCCGGCCGCAATAGCAGTCAGGCAAAGGCAGGTCTTGCGCGCTCGGCAGCGGCAGTGGGTTGTGTCCCCATTCCCCGGCGATGGCGTTCGCACCGCTCAGCACCTTGCCGTTCACCACGATCCCCCCGCCTACCCCCGTGCCGAGGATTACCCCGAACACCACCGCCGCCCCCTTGCCCGCGCCGTCGGTCGCCTCCGACAACGCAAAGCAGTTTGCGTCGTTTTCGAGCTTGACCGGACGCCCTAGGGCCTTCTCCAGGTCTTCCTTGAGCGGCTGGCCGATCAGCCAGGTGGAGTTGGCGTTCTTCACCAGCCCGGTGACCTGCGACAGCGCGCCCGGAATTCCGATGCCGACACTGCCCTCCCCGAGCTCGGAGACCAAGGATGAAATTGCCGAAACCGTCGCGGCGTAGTCCCCGCGTGGCGAAGAAATGCGCTTGCGGATCACCTCGCGCCCCGCGGCATCGAGCGCCAGCGCTTCGATCTTCGTCCCGCCCAGGTCAATGCCTATCCGTAAGCCCATGATCTACGTCGGGAGTGTAGGCGCTGGCGCGGCCACCACCCCAGCCGCCAAGTCGGCGCGACGCTAGTTGCACCCAATTTGAGTCCGTCGGCCGGCGCGCCAGCTACAATGATCCGTAATGGGAATCCGTGCGCTGGCGCTCGTGCTTTTCCTGGTGTTTGCTCCGGCGCGAGCCGGCTGCGGAGACCGCCCCGGCCCCGAGGTCGACTGGTCGGGATGCGCCAAGTCGAACCTCATGCTGAAAGGGCAAGCCCTCAAGGGGGCGCGTTTCGATCGTGCAACCCTGCTTTCGGTGGACTTCCGCTCGGCGGACCTCAGCGGCGCCAGCTTTCGGATGGCCGAGATGAACCACTCTTCCTTCAGCGGCGCGCTCCTCGAGCGCGTGTCGTTCGAGAAAGCGATCGCCGTCCGCGTCAACTTCTCGCGCGCCCGGTTCGGCAACGCCACGCTGGAGAAGGCAGAGATTCACCGCTCGGACCTGGGCGGCGCGATGCTGCAAGGCGTGAATCTTTCCAAGGGCGATTTCGGCCGCTCGAATTTCGACGGCGCGGACCTCACGAGCGCCACGCTGCGCCTCTCGAATATCGCGCGCGCCAGTTTCGTAGGCGCGAAGCTCTCGGGGACCGACCTTACTCAGGCCTTCACCTTCGGCGCCAAGTTTGCGGCGACCGACCTCTCCGGCGTGAAGGGACTGACCCAAGGGCAGTTGGACGTCGCCTGCGGCGACGCCAAGACGAAACTTCCGCCAGGACTGAAGGTGCCGGCATCATGGCCCTGCGAGGAGTAGCCTGTTACTTCTCGCTCATGCGGAGGCTTCTCGTGCCGCTCCTATGTTGGGCGCGCTTTGCATAAGTAGCGACTCGACGAAACCGAGGGTCTCGAGCTGTTCAATCCACTGAAAGACTTGCTTGCCCGGATGGCTCGTCATGCGCGCGATGATCTCGCTCGAAGTCGGGTCGCCGTGCACGAGCCAAAGAATGTCTCTGTACCAGTCAGGAACCGAGCGTGCGCTGTGCAACGCGCTCGTGCCGGCCGCAGTCAGGCGATAAATCCGAAGTCCAGCCTCGCCCACAGTCTCCCTCCCGCTTGATGCCTTGCGAAGCACCGTGGTAGTGCACCACAACGAAAGAGCGTCGTCCGGCTTCTGACAACCTTTGTACAAGGAAACAGCGGAGTGTCGCCTGTCGGCGACGTTGAAGGGCGTACGCGATGATCCCTATCCCATTCGTTGGATGACCGGGTAAAACACAACCAGGGTCGGCAAGGAGTCGATCTCGAGCATCACCTGCATGAAGTAGTAGTTGAGGTACACCGCGGCGAGCACGCCGAGCATGTAGATCTCGCGCGCCACGCCGAAAATGACAGTCTGGCCAAAGCGCTTTGCGGGAAGCGGCGACGCGGCGCTCGCCTGCGGGCGCGAGACAGCCGCGGAGTCCGCGCGGGTCCGCCGGGCGGCTTCCTGCAGCCAGCGCGTCGTCGACTCGTAAGGATCGTCTTGCTCTTCGGCCATCCGCCTTGCCATTGTCGCGCGCTCACCATTGCACGTGAGCGCCTCGCCGATACTTTACTCGTTTCTGCGGCGATTTTCGATCTAGCTGACGGCCTCGAATTTCAGCCGCTTGATGCGATCCATATTCATCCCTTCGATGCGGACGAGCTGGGTCGGCCCGCGCCGCAGCGGCGAATGCAGATCACCTTCGTTGTAGAGATAGGCCACCCCCGGCGTGAGCTTGTAGGTGCGAACCGGCCGCGCCTTGCCCGGCTTGCCCTCTGCCGCCGCAGCGACCAGCTCATAGTCGGTCATCTCGGTTTCGCCCTTCGCTTGGCCGTAGATCGCCCACGAGGGCCCGTGGTCATGCGGCGGGGAGTTCTTGGCGCCCTTGTAGCTGTGCGCGAGCACGCAGAAGCCGAGCTGCGAATCCTCATAGAGCACCTTGCGCTCGGGGGTCGAGTCGTCGAGGGCCGAGGCGAGGAAGCCGGGGTCGCGCAGCAGCTGCTCAAGGCGCATGCAGATCTTGCGGCGCCCGGAGGGCCCGGGCTCCGAGGTGAGGATCGCGCGACACTCGGATGCGAACTGCTCGAGGGGGGTCGTCATATCGTCATGATACGCCGCGGCCTGCACCCTAGCGGCGGTTGAGCGTCCAGTCGAACTCTGCGTAGCGCAAAGCGACGTCGCCCATGCGCCGGTCGATCATGTCGACCACCGCTTCGTCCGCGATCCGCGAAACGACGAACTCCACGATGCCTCTGTTGCCGCCGAAGTCCTCGCCGAACCAGCGAAAGATGCGCGGCAGGACGAGCACCGCGCCCTGGCGCTCCACGCGCACGTTGCGCCGAATGTAGTCGGCGGCGGCTTCCTCCAGCTGCCGGTCGAGCTCGCCGCCGTCGAAAGCGCGCAGCGGCGGCGAGGAGCGGCACGCAGAGTGCAGCGCGAAATGCATGCGCTCCTCGAACACGATCGGCATGTACTCCAGCCGCGCGTCGCCGCGCTTCATCGGCGGCTGCGAGCGGCCCGGCTTGGCGACATTGCCGCGCAGCAGCCCGTGCTCGATGTCGTCGAGTGAATAGGAATGCTCGCCTATCCGCAGTCGCGGCCGCTCGAAGAACGCCTCCACCATCCGTACGCCGGCTGCCGACTCGAGCTCGCGCGCGTCCCGCAGCACCCCGGCATTGAACACGTTGATCCAGAACGCGAGCTGAGATGGAATTTGCGCCCGCTTGATGTCGAAGTCCGCGAGCGCGACAAGGCAAGCGGCAAGACGCTCCCGCGCGGGCGAGCGTGCGAGCGCGGCGTAATCGCACGCCGCGCCGTGCAGGTCGAAATGCGCCTGCCTCGCCGCCTCGAGCGCTTCCGCGAGCTCCCGGTCGGGGTTGTCCGCCACGCTCATTACAATAGCGCCGGGGAAGCGAACCGTTGCAGAACTTCGGCGCATTCGACTACGTGATCGTCGGCGCGGGCAGCGCGGGCTGTCTTCTTGCCAACAGGCTAAGCCGCAATTCCGAGAAAAAAGTCCTCTTGCTGGAGGCGGGCGGGCGCGACGACTGGTTTTGGATCGACATCCCGGTGGGCTATCTCTACACCATCGCCAACCCGCGCACCGACTGGTGCTACAAGACCGAGCCCGACGAGCATCTCGCCGGGCGCTCGATCCACTATGCCCGCGGCCGCGTGCTCGGCGGCTGCTCCTCGATCAACGCCATGATCTATATGCGCGGGCAGAAGGAAGACTGGGACTACTGGGCCTCGCTCGGCAACCGCGGGTGGTCATGGGAGGACGTTCTTCCCCTGTTTCTTTCCCTGGAGGATTACGAGCACGGGGCGGTCGACGGCTACGGCGCAGGCGGCGAGCTGCGCGTCGAGGACCCGCGGGTGCGCTGGGAGATCATCGACGCCTGGCGGGAAGCCGCCGCCGAATGCGGCATCCCGCCGGTCAAGGTGTTCAACCGCGGCGACAACTTCGGCTGCGCCTACTTCCAGATGAACCAGCGCCGCGGCCGGCGCTGGAGCGCGACCAACGCCTTTCTGCGCCCGGTCATGCATCGGCCGAACTTGACGGTAATGACGGGCGCTTCGGTTTCGAAATTGAAATTCGAGAACACCACGTGCACAGGCGTTGAGTTCGTCCATCGTAACGAGAAGTTCAGCGTGCAGGCGACGAAAGAAACGGTCCTCGCCGCCGGCGCCATCGGCTCGCCGCAGCTCTTGCAGTTAAGCGGAGTCGGTCCTTCGGGCCTCCTGGAAAAACATCAGATAAAGGTCGTGCATCACCTGCCCGGTGTGGGCGAGAACCTGCACGACCACCTGCAGATCCGCATGCAGTACAAGGTGAAGAACGTGAAGACGCTGAACGGCATCGCCAACAGCTCGTGGGGCAAGGCGGCGATGGCGCTCGAGTACTTCGTGTTCCGTACCGGCCCGCTCACCATGCCGCCATCGCAGGCCGGCGCGTTCGCCAAGAGCGATCCGTCGCAGCCCACGCCCAACATCGAGTGGCACGTGCAGCCGCTCTCGCTCGACAAGTTCGGCGACCCGCTGCACAGCTTCCCGGCGATCACGCCGAGCGTATGCAACCTGCGCCCGGCCTCGCGCGGCTGGGTGCGAATAAAGTCACCCGACCCGGCCGCCTACCCGGAGATCAAGCTGAATTACCTTCAGGATGAGCGCGACCGCAAGGTTGCGGTGGATGCGATGCGGTTTACGCGTCGCATCATGGCCGCCAAGGCGTTAGCGAAGTACGAGCCGCGGGAGTATCGCCCTGGTTCTTCGCTTGAAAAGGATTCAGACTTGGAAAGGGCGGCGGGAGAGCTCGGCACCACCATCTTTCACCCCGTCGGGACCTGCAAGATGGGAAACGACCCGATGGCCGTGGTCGACGACGAGCTGCGCGTGCGCGGGGTGGAGCGGCTGCGCGTGATCGATGCCTCAATATTCCCCCGCATCACCTCCGGGAATACGAACGCGCCGGCCTACGTGATCGCGGAAAAGGGTGCGCGCGCAATCTTGAAACTTTAGAATCCGCCCCCAATCTAAGCCCCCGGATAAGGAGAACAAATTTCCATGAAGCGCATCTTCCTGTTCCTCGCGACGAATATCGCCGTCCTGGTGGTGCTGTCGGTCATCATCAACATCTTCGGCCTCGACCAGTGGCTGACGGCGGAAGGTATCGACTACGTGTCGCTCCTCGTGTTCTCGGCGGTGGTCGGCTTCGCCGGCTCGATCATCTCGCTGCTCATCTCCAAGCCCATGGCAAAGATGAGCACCGGCGCTCACGTCGTCGACGGCTCCGAGGGCTCGACCGAGTACTGGCTGCTCGAGACGGTGCGCAAGCTCAGCCAGCAGGCCGGCATCGGCATGCCGGAGGTCGCGATCTTCGAGGGCGCGCCCAACGCCTTCGCCACCGGCGCGTTCAGGAATTCCGCGCTGGTCGCGGTGTCGACCGGGCTGCTCCAGTCCATGAACAAGGAAGAGATCGAGGCGGTGCTCGGCCACGAGGTTGCGCACGTCGCCAACGGCGACATGGT
>DATIGN010000138.1:0-23274 GCA_035454685.1 Burkholderiales bacterium
CTTTCCCAAGGTGGAGCCGGGCTATGCCCCGGATCGTTTCCTGCAGCGCGGCTACTCCGGGCTGGAGTGGCTGCAGGTCGGGGAACTCGCCATTCCGGTGGACGAGACCGCGAGCGCGCTCATCCCCTATCGCGGTCACCAGCGCAGCTTCGCCTATGTGTCGCTCGCCGACGTGCTCGCCGAGCGCATGCCGGCGGATCGCCTGAAAGGCAGGATCGCGCTCGTCGGCACGACGGCGCCGGGACTGAAGGACCTGCGCTCCACGCCCGTGGACAGCGTCTACCCGGGCGTCGAGGTGCACGCCAACCTGATCGCCGGCATGCTCGACCGCAAGGTGAAGCTCAAGCCGCCCTACATGCTCGGCGCGGAAGTGGTCCTGTTGCTGATCGGTGGCGTGGCGCTTTCGCTGCTCATCCCGCTGCTCGCGCCGCTGTGGGCCACCTTGCTGACGGTGGCCGGCATGAGCGTGATCGCCGGGATGAACGTCGCGGTCTGGACGCAGGCCGACATGGTGCTGCCGCTCGCCGCGTCGGTCCTGATGACCGCGGCGCTGTACACCGTGAACATGGCCTACGGCTATTTCGTCGAGGCGCGCTCCAAGCGCCAGTTCACGGAGCTCTTTGGCCAGTACGTGCCGCCCGAGCTGGTCGACGAGATGGCGCGCGACCCGCAGAAGTACAACATGGAGCCGCGCGCTGCGGAGCTGACGATCCTGTTTTCCGACGTGCGCGGCTTCACCAGCATCTCCGAGGCGCTCCGGCCCGAGGAGCTGCGCGAGTACATCAACGAGTATCTCACCGCGATGAGCGGCATCATCCGCAGCCGGCATCGCGGCACGCTCGACAAGTACATCGGCGACGCCATCATGGCGTTCTGGGGCGCGCCGGTGGAGGACGCGCAGCATGCGAGGAACGGCGTGCTCGCCGCGCTCGACATGCAGAAGGAGCGCGAGGCGCTCAATGCGCGCTTCGCCGCGCGCGGCTGGCCGACGCTCAACATCGGCGTGGGCCTGAACTCGGGCAACGTGCGCGTCGGCGACATGGGCTCGCGGGTGCGCCGCGCCTACACGGTGATGGGCGACCCCGTGAACGTCGCCTCGCGCCTGGAAGGGCGCACCAAGGGCTACGGCGTCGGCATCCTCGTGGGCGAGTCGACGCGCAGCCAGGTGAAGGATGTGGTGTTCCGGGAGGTCGACCGCATCAAGGTGAAGGGTAAGGACGAGGCGGTCACCATCTACGAGCCGCTGGGGCTGGAATCCGAGGTCGACCGCAAGCGGCAGGAGGAGCTCAAGCTCTGGAACCAGGCGCTGCGCGCCTACCGCGCGCAAGCCTGGGACCAGGTGGAGGTCGGCCTGCTCAATCTGCGGCGCATGAATCCCGACTGCGGCCTGTATGCCGTGTACGAGGACAGGGTCGCCGCCATGCGCCGCAGTCCGCCGCCGGGCGGCTGGGACGGCGTGACCGCGTACGAGGAGAAATAGGCATGCGGCTGCGCGTCCTCGGTTGCTCGGGCGGCATCGGTGGCCGGCACATGCGAACGACGTCGTTCCTCGTCGACGGGGACGTGCTGCTCGACGCGGGCACGGGCGTGGGCGACCTGTCGCTGGCCGAGCTGGCGCTGGTGGACCACATCTTCGTCACCCACTCGCACCTCGACCACGTGGCCTCGATCGCCTTCATCGCCGACACGGTGGGCGGCATGCGTGCCCGGCCGATCGTCGTGCACGCCACGCGCGAGACCATCGCCATCCTCAAGGCGCACATCTTCAACTGGCAGATCTGGCCGGATTTCACGCAGATCCCGTCGCCCGAGGCGCCGTTCATGCGCTACGAGGAGATCGAGCTGGGGCGCACGGTGTCGCTCGCCGGGCGCGCGTTCACGCCGCTACCGGCGATCCACACCGTGCCCGCGGTCGGCTTCCTGCTGGACAGCGGCGCCGGGAGCCTCGTGTTCACCGGCGACACCGGGCCGAACGACGCGCTCTGGCAGATCGTCAACCGCATCGACAACCTGAAGTTCCTGATCATCGAGACGGCCTTCGCCAACAAGGAGCGCGCCCTGGCGGAGCTGTCCAAGCACCTGTGCCCGTCCATGCTCGCCGAGGAGCTGGTCAAGTTCGAGCGCGATGCCGAGGTCTACGTCACCCATCTCAAGCCCGGCGAGACCGAGCTGACCATGCAGGAAATCGAGGAGTCCTCGGGGCGCCTGCAGCCGCGCATGCTGCAGAACAACCAGGTTTTCGAATTTTGACCGCCCGCCGTCGCCGGGATGTGAAAAACAGCCCTAAAATCAGGGCGCTGGCGGTTGAATGTTTGTCTGCCGGGGGATAGCATAGTCCGGTTCGATCCGAGGGGTCCACGATGAGTGCCGTACTCAGCCACCAGGCAGGGCCGCAGGCCGACGTCAACATCCGGCTCGCGTTCCAGAAGCAGCTGCAGGCGGTCACCAACAAGATCCACGCCACCTCCAACATCGACGAGATCATGCTCGAGGTGAGCGCGGACATCTGCGTGCTGTTCAACGCCGACCGCCTGACGATCTACTCGATGTCGGACGACAAGCAGGCCATCGTCTCCAAGGTCAAGACCGGCCTGAACTCGTTCAAGGACCTGAAGCTGCCGGTGGCCGAGCACTCGATCGCCGGCTTCGTGGCCCTCGCCCGGCGCACGGTCAACCTGCGCGACGTCTACGACGACGCCGAGCTGAAGTCGCTCAATCCCAACCTGCGCTTCCTGCAGGAAGTGGACAAGCGCACCGGCTACCGCACCAAGCAGATGCTGGTCGCGCCGATCCTGGATCCCGGACCGAACGAGCTGATCGGCGTCATCCAGATCATCAACAACAAGGCCGGCATGGCCTTCAGCGGGCTGGCCGAAGAAGGGGTAGGGGAGCTTGCGCAGACTCTTGCCATCGCGTTCAAGCAGCGCCAGAAGCCGCAGGCCGCGAAGAGCAAATACGACTATTTGATTGCCGACGCGGTGCTGTCGGCGGGCGAGTTCGAGCTCGCTGCGCGCCAGGCGCGCAAGAAGGCGATCGACGTCGAGCAGGTGCTGAGCGAGGAGTTCCAGGTCAAGATCCCGGCGATCGGCGCCGCGCTCTCCAAGTTCTTCGGCGTGCCCTACGAGCCGTTCAAGCCCGACCGGGTGAAGCCCGCCGAGCTGCTGAGGAACCTGAAGCGCGAGTATGTCGAGGCGAACCAGTGGGTGCCGATCGACGACGGCAGGGAAGGACTGGTGGTGATGTGTCTCGATCCCGAGCGCATCCGCTCTTCGCGCATTGCATCCAACGTGTTCCCAAAGGCGCGTATCGTCTATAAGGTCGCCACGCAAAGGGACTTCAAGGAGACGGTGAACCAGTTCTATGGCGCCGACACCGGCGCCGACCTCGGCAACGTCGAGGACCTGCTCGGCGCGATGAGCGGGGACGGCAGCGAGCTGCTCGAAAGCACGTCCTTCGACGAGGCCTCGGCCGCGGCCGACAACGAGCTGGTCAAGCTAGTGAACAAGGTGATCCTGGACGCGTACCAGCAGGGGGCCTCGGACATCCACATCGAGCCCTACCCGGGGAAGGCCAAGACCGAGATCCGCTTCCGCAAGGACGGCGCCCTCGGGCCGTACATCGAGGTCCCGTCGAGCTATCGCGCTGCGATCGCAGCCCGCATCAAGATCATGTGCGACCTTGATATCTCGGAGAAGAGAAGGCCGCAGGACGGCAAGATCAAGTTCAAGAAGTTCGGCCCGCTCGACATCGAGCTGCGCGTGGCGACGATTCCGACCGCGGGCGGCGTCGAGGACATCGTGATGCGCATTCTCAACTCGGGTGAGCCGATTCCGCTCGAGAAGATGGGCTTCACCGAGAAAAACCTCTCGCAGCTAAAGAGCGCAGTGTCGAAGCCCTACGGCCTGTTCTTCGTGTGCGGGCCCACCGGCTCGGGAAAAACCACTACGCTGCACTCGGTGCTCAAGTTTCTGAACACGCCCGACACCAAGATCTGGACCGCGGAAGACCCGGTGGAGATCACGCAGAAGGGGCTGCGTCAGGTGCAGGTGAACAAGAAGGCGGGCCTGGACTTCTCCGTGGTGATGAAGGCGTTCCTGCGCGCCGACCCGGACATCATCATGGTGGGCGAAATGCGCGACAAGGAGACCACCGGCACCGGCATCGAAGCGTCGCTTACTGGCCACCTGGTGCTCGCGACGCTCCACACCAACTCCGCCCCCGAGTCCGTCACGCGCCTGCTCGATATGGGCATGGACCCATTCAACTTTTCCGACGCGCTGCTCGGCATCCTGGCCCAGCGCCTGGCAAAGCGCCTGTGCAGCTGTAAGCAGCCCTACACGCCCGAGCCCGCCGAGCTCACCTCGTTCCTGCGCGAGTACTGCGAGGAATTGATGAACACTGCCCGGTTCAAGGCCGACCCGAAGGGGGCGATGGAGGCGGTGTACCGCGACTGGGTCAAGGCCTATGGCAACGACAAGGGTCAGCTCTCGCTCTACAAGCCGGTCGGCTGCGACAAGTGCGGCAACTCGGGCTTCAAGGGCCGCTGCGGCCTGCACGAGCTGCTGATCGCGAGCGATCGGCTCAAGAAGGCGATCCAGGAGCACGCCCGCGTTGCCGAGATCCTCGCGCTCGCCCTAGAGGAAGGCATGCGTACGCTGAAGCAGGACGGCATGGAGAAGTGCCTGACGGGCATCACCCACATCAAGGAAGTGCGCGCCGTTTGTATCAAGTAAAACGACATGCAGAACGGCCCGTAGGACGGCCCGCAGCCGGCCCGTGAATGTCATCGATACCACGCCGGGCCTGGGGCTTGGGGCCGGGGGCGGACGTTCCGAGGACCTCGGCCGGCGCCTCGAGCAGCTGAACCTCATCGGTGCGTCGCTTTCGGCCGAGCGCGACATCAATCGCCTGCTCGAGCTGATTCTCGCGGCGGCGAAGTCGATCACCGGGGCCGACGGCGGCACCCTCTACCGCGTCACCGAAGACAACACTTTGCGCTTCGAGATCGTGCGCACGAGCTCCCTCGAGTCCTACCTCGGTGGCACGAGCGGCAACCCGGTGCCTTTCTACCCGATCCAGCTCTACCGCGACGGCAAGCCGAACCACAGCATGGTCGCGGCGCACGCCGCACTTACCGGCAAGACGGTGAATATCGCTGACGCCTACGCCGCCGAAGGCTTCGACTTTTCGGGCACGCGTGCGTTCGACTCGAAGACCGGCTACCGCTCCAAGTCGTTTCTCACCGTGCCGATGCGCAACCACGAGCACGAGACCATCGGAGTGCTGCAGCTCATCAACGCGCGGGAGCCGGAAACGGGCGCGATTGTGTCCTTCTCGGACTCCGACCAGCGCCTCGCCGAGTCGCTCGCGTCGCAGGCGGCGATCGCGCTTACCAACCGCATGCTGATCAATCAGCTCGAGCAGCTGTTCGAGTCGTTCATCAATCTCATCAACTCGGCGATCGACGAGAAGTCACCTTATACCGGGGGACACTGCCAGCGCGTGCCGGTGCTGACGATGATGCTCGCCGAGGCGGTGAACGAAACACGCGAGGGCCCGCTCGCCGCCTTCCACATGACCGACAAGGACCGCTACGAGCTGAAGATTGCGGGCCTGCTGCACGACTGCGGCAAGGTCACCACGCCGGTGCACGTGGTCGACAAGGCGACCAAGCTCGAGACCATCTACGACCGCATCCACCTCATCGACACGCGTTTCGAGGTTCTGAAGAGAGATCTCGAGCTTGCTTTCCTTAAGAATCGCTTCACGGAAAAGGAGCTGCACATTCGCCTGCGCGAGCTGGAGGATGACCGCCGCTTCCTGCGCGCGTGCAACATCGGCTCGGAGCGCATGTCCGACGATGATGTCGCGCGAGTGCGCCACATTGCCGCGTACCGCTGGCGCGACGTGACGGGGCAGGAGGCCAACTTCCTGTCCGACGAAGAGGTGAAGAACCTCACCGTTCGCGCCGGCACGCTGACCGAGGAGGAGCGCAAGATCATCAACCACCACATCGTGGCCACGATCAAGATGCTCGAAGCCCTGCCGTGGCCCAAGCATCTCACGCGGGTGCCCGAATACGCCGGCGGCCACCACGAGCGCATGGACGGCAAGGGCTACCCGCGCGGGCTGACGCGCGAGCAGATGTCGGTGCAGGCGCGCTGCATGGGGATCGCCGATATCTTCGAGGCGCTCACCGCCCGCGACCGGCCGTACAAGAAAGGCAAAACCCTGTCGGAGTCGCTCCAGATCCTGGGACGCATGAAGCTCAACAACCACATCGACCCCGATCTGTTCGACGTCTTCGTGCGCAGGAAGGTGTACTGGCGCTACGCCGAGATGTTCCTCGACAAGGAGCAGATCGACGAGGTGGACGAGTCCAGGATCCCGGGTTACCGCGTCTGAGCGGCCAAGTCACCTGGCGCCCGCAAGCCGCGCGCGTGGCCTATCCTCCGTACCTGCTCGCGGCCTACGCGATCACGCTCCCCAGCGTCCTGATCGCCGACTTCGCCGCACCCTCGAGCGACCTGATCGCGGCGCTCAAGCTCGCCTGCATCGTCGCCTTCGCGTGGCACGCGGCCCCGCTGCTGCGCAACCAGCCGCTGGGCGCAAGAAGCGCGGCCGCGCTTGCCGCGGCGATCGGGCTGCTGTGGAGCGCGCTGGGCGCAATGTACCTCTACAAGGTCGTGGCCATGGCGCCGCTCGATTTCTCCATGGTGGTGCTGTCGATCGACGACGCGCGCCGCACGCTGGTCCACGTGCTCGGCGAATACGGCGTGCCCCTCGCTGTGGGGGCGCTCGCCGCAACTGCGGCCGCGGCGAGCGGCGCGGCATGGGTGTTGCTCAGCCAGCTCCGCGCGCGCCTCGCGCGCCTGCCGCACAGCCCGCGCGGCGCCTTCGCCTGCGTGGGGCTATTGTGCTTTTTCGGCGCGAGCGACCTCAAGTACGCGGCCGAGGAGCTTGTCTTGTTTCCGCGGGTCTACTCCGTCGATAGCGCCTACACTCCGGCGCTGCTCAGCGTTCCAGACTACACCGCGGTCCCGATCCGCGCCCGGGAAAGCGTTTTCATCGTGCAGCTCGAGTCGGTGAATTCGCTGGCGGTGTTCGAACCGGCCGGGGAGGGGACGCCATTCAGGCCGCGGCTGCCGCAGCCCGGGCTGGAGACCATCTTGAAGGAAGGTGGCGGCGTTCTGTTCCCGCTGTTCTGGGCGAACGGCACGCAGACCCACCGCGCTTGGGAAAGCATTCTGTGCGCGGTGAGCGGCAATCTCGGGCCGGCCATGGCGGCCGATCCGGGCCGGCTGCTGCGCGCCACCTGCCTTCCCGAGCACCTAGGCCGCGGCGGCTACGACACGCTGTTCTTCTATTCGTACTTCAACCTGGAATTCTTCAACCTCGGTGAGTTCGCGCGTCAAGCCGGTTTCCGCGAGGTGGTCTACGGGTCGAAGCTGATGCGTGCGGACGACCCCCGCCACCGGTGGGGGTTCGACGACTGCGCGTTCTACGCCCGCGCGTTCGACTATCTCGCCGGCAAAGGCCTGGACAAGCGAGACCGGCTCTTCGCCTACTTCGAGGTCGGGATGCACCACGCGCCGTTCTTTAACACGACGCGGCACCCTCAAGCGCATCCGTATCCGGCGCCGGCGAGCTTTCTCCAGCATTACCTGAACTCGAATGCCGAGCAGGATCACTGCCTGCTCACGTTCTGGACGCGCTTCCGCGAGCTCGACCGCGACGACGTGCATCTATTCATCGTCCCGGATCACAGCCTCTGGGTGCACGGCGTGCCGGCGTATGCGGATGTGGGCTTCGCCACCTGGCTTGCCTACGTTCCCCCGGCGCGACGCGCCCGCGAATTCAAGCCGCGCGCGGTTGCCTCGCCGAAGCCGAGCCAGGCGCAGCTCTATCCCACGATCCTCGAGCTCCTGGAAGGCGCGTCGCTTTCGGGCTCGTTCGCCTTTGCGCTGCGCGGCGAGCCGCCGCCGCCCGGCTACGCCGACTGCCATCTGCTGACCGAGCCGGGCAACCGAGTGGTGGTGCGGAAGAACGGCGAGCGCGCCGAGTACCGCCTGCGCGCGGCGTCAGCGCTCGGGGGTGCGTCCCAGTCCAATTTCTGGGACTTTCAGAAGAACTTCGCATGCAATTAGGCACGTCGGCTACCAGCCGCAATCTAGTGGAAATAAGTCGCAGCCGTTCGGACTAGGTTGCTGATGCGTGACCAAAATTGCCCGTCACTGACAATAAGGGGCAGAGCGGAGAGGCAAACCCGTGATTTAGTTTGCTTGCTTGTGCCTCTCAGGACATGGCACGAGTATTGCGAGTTATCGGCGGGTCGGTACAGGGCCGACCGGAAAGAATTCTCACTAAATTGGAAGGGAGTAAAGCATGAAGAGTCTGCAAAAGGGCTTCACCCTGATCGAACTGATGATCGTGGTGGCGATCATCGGCATTCTGGCGGCGGTCGCGCTGCCGGCGTATCAGGACTACACCATCCGCGCGAAGATGTCGGAGGTGATACTGGGCATGAGCGCTTGCCGCACCTCGATCACCGAGGTGTACCAGTCGGGCGCCGCTTCGGCCATGGTGGCAAATGGCTGGGGCTGCGAAGTCGGCACGACCCAGCAGACGAAATACGTCGCGGGCGTCACCACGGATGCCAATGGCGGCGTGACTGCGACGATCCAGAACATCAGCGGCTCGGTCGACGGCTCGGTAGTCACGCTCATCCCGCTGGCTTCTGCGGGGACGGCGGCCACCTACACTGGCGGCTCGCAGACCCTCTACGGCTGGCTCTGCGGCGGCACCGGCACGAACGTCAATACGAAATACCTGCCAGGCTCCTGCCGCGGCATGTAACAAGCGTCTAGCATCAGGAAAGGTACCCCGAACCGGGGTACCTTTTTTTTTGGGGGGATGGCTTTTTGTGAGGATAGCGCAGAAGCCGATATCAACGGACCTGACGATTCTCATGCCGTGCCTGAGCGAGGCGGCAACGGTCGCGACCTGCGTCGCCAAGGCGCGAGCTTTTCTCCAGCGTTCCGGAATCCAGGGCGAGGTGCTGGTGGCGGACAACGGCTCAACCGACGGCTCGCAGCTCGCCGCCGAGCGCGCCGGGGCGCGCGTAGTTCATGTTGAACGACGCGGCTACGGCGCCGCGCTCGCCGGGGGTATCGCCGCGGCACGCGGCCGCTACGTCATCATGGGCGACGCCGACGACAGCTACGACTTCGCGCGCCTCGAGGCCTTCGTCGAGAAGCTGCGCGAGGGCTACCCCCTCGTCATGGGCAACCGGTTCCGCGGCGGCATAGAGCCGGGCGCGATGCCGCGCCTGCACCGCTATCTGGGGAATCCGCTGCTCAGCTTCATCGGTCGGCTTTTCTTCCGGGCGCGCGTCGGGGACTTCCATTGCGGGCTGCGCGGCTTCGATCGCGAGGCGCTGCTCGGCCTCGGGCTGCGCACCCGGGGCATGGAGTTCGCGAGCGAGATGGTGGTGAAAGCGGCGCTCGCGGGTTGGCGGATCGCCGAGGTGCCGACCCGGCTGCATTGCGACGGCCGCGGCAGGGCTTCGCACTTGCGCAGCTGGCGCGACGGCTGGCGGCACCTGCGCTTTCTGCTCATCTTCAGCCCGCGCTGGCTTTTCCTTTATCCGGGCTGCACGCTCCTCGTAGCCGGGATCGCGCTGACCACCGCGCTCTACTTCAAACCGATGCAGCTGCTCGGCGCCGGGCTCGATATCCACAGCATGCTCTATGCGTCCGCGGGCGCGCTTCTCGGCATGCAGCTCTGCCTGTTCTCCCTGTTCGCGCGCGTCTCGGCGCAAGCTGCAGATCTTCTTCCACGCCGGCCAGCCCTGGATCGCCTGCTTCGCCTGCTAACACTCGAGCGGGGACTGCTGGCCGGGGCGGCGACAGCCCTTTGCGGGCTCTTGTGGAGCGCGTCTGCCTTCTGGCAGTGGCAGGAGGAGGGGTTTGGCGCGCTGGATCCTCGCGTCGTCATGCGCGACACGATTCCCGCGGCAACCCTCATGGTCGCCGGCATGGAGGTCATGCTCGCATCGTTCCTGCTCAGCGTACTCAAGTGGAAAGATGCCTGAGCTCTCGATCGTCATTCCCGCATACCGCGAGCGCGACAATGTCGTGCCGATGCTGTCGGCGCTGGAGCGGGCGCTGCCGCAATGCGATTGGGAGGCCATCTTCGTCGTCGACGACGCGTTCGACGGCACGGAGGACCTGGTGCGCGAGCGGGCGCAGCGCGACCCGCGCGTACGCTGCCTGCACCGCATCGGCCGGCGCGGGCTCGCCTCGGCATGCATCGAGGGCATGCTCGCGAGCTCGGCGCCCTACCTCGCGGTGATCGACGCCGACCTGCAGCACGACGAGACGCTGGTGCCGCAGCTGCTTGAGACCGCGAAGCGCGAGGATGCCGACGTGGTGGTCGCGAGCCGCTTCATGGAGGGCGGCAGCACCGGCGACCTGGCGGCCGAGCGCGTGCGCATCAGCCGCCTCGCGAGCGCGCTCAGCCGGCTGGTTTGCAAGGGACTCACCGACCCGATGAGCGGCTTTTTCCTCGTGCGGCGCAGCTTCCTCGAGCGTGTCGTGCGGCGCGTGTACGGACGCGGCTTCAAGGTCCTGCTCGATCTGCTCGCCGCTGCGCGAGGCGGTGCGCGGATCGCCGAGCTGCCTTACCGCATGCGCAGACGCGAGCACGGCGAGAGCAAGCTCGGGGCGCGCGTGATCGCCGAGTTCTTCATGCTCATTCTCTATCACCTTACCGGCCGGCTGCTACCGGCGCGGTTCTTCCTGTTCGGCGCCGTCGGCGCCACGGGCGTGGCCGTGCATCTCGGCGTGCTGACAGCCGCGTTTCACGTCACGGGCGGCAATTTCCTCGCGAGCCAAGCCCTCGCCACGTGGGCAGCGATGACCAGCAACTTCTTCCTCAACAACGCGTTCACCTACGCCGACCAGCGGCTGCGAGGCGCCGCCGTCTGGCGCGGCCTTCTCAGCTTCTATATTGCCTGCGGCATCGGCGCGCTTATCAATCTCGCCGTGGCCGAGTGGCTCTACCTTCAGTCCGTGGCGTACTGGATAGCCGGCGTGGCGGGGGCGCTAATCGCCGCGATGTGGAACTTCTTCACAACCGCGTCGGTGACCTGGGGCCGGCCCGAAGTCAGGAGGCGCTGATGCCGGCGGGACGGGAGCTTCGCCCGACTCGTGCCGACTGGGCACAGGCCGCCGGCGTGGCAGCGGCGCTCCTCGGGCTCTACGCGCTGACCGCGCCACGCACCGTCGCCCTGGAGGACGACGGGCTGTTCGTCCTTTCGAGCTATTTCCTCGGCATAGAGCATCCGCCCGGCTTCCCGCTCTTCACGCTGATCGGCCACCTGTTCACGTACCTGCCTTTCGGCTCGGTCGCCTATCGCGTCCACCTCGCGAGCGCCTTCTTCGGCGCGCTAAGTTGCGGCCTTCTGTGGCTGTGTGCTCGCTCGCTCGTGCCCGGCCGCCTGCCCGCATACCTGGCGGCGCTCGGGCTCGGATTTTCGCCGGCATTCTGGTCGCAGGCGTTGATCGCCGAGGTCTACACACTCAACAGCTTCTTCTTCCTCCTTCTCGCTCACCTCGGCCTGCGCGCCTGTCCGCCGGGAGATGAGGCGCCGAACCCGCGGCTGCTGCCCTGGCTCGCGCTTCTCTTCGGGTTGAGCCTCAGCAACCACTGGCCGCTCATGGGCCTGGCTGCGCCGGCTTTCGCCGTACTCCTCTGGCCGCTGCGCCGGGAGGTGCTTGCGCGGCTGGGCCTCATCTCCTGGCTTGTGCTCGCCGGCCTGTTGCCCTATGCCTGGCTCGTGTACCGCTCCTGGATGGCCGTGCCCATCAGCTACTACGGGCCGCTCGAGACGCTTACCGAGATCTGGTTTTTCCTCAGCCGCGCCGGCTACGCCGAAGTGGACGTTCAGCCCGGTGCCGGCTGGCTCGACCGGCTGAAGTTCCTGCAGTTCGTCATCCTCGAAGTCGGCCGGCAGTTCGCGGTCGCGGGCGCGCTGCTCGGCCTTGTCGGCCTAGCGGTGCAGAGGCGAATGCTCGGCACGCGACTTGCCGCCTTCCTCGTTGTCGCCTTTTGCATGCCGACGGTGGTGCTATTGCTGCTACTCGGCTTCAGCTACAACTCGGTGAGCAGGCACGTTTTCCACGTCTATCCGCTGCCGGCCTACGCCGTGGTCGCGCTGTGGGCCGCGATCGGCTTCGCCTGGCTGCGTGAGCGGCTCGCGCTGCGCCCGGCGGCCGCGACGGCTGCCTGCGGCGGCGTGCTGGCGGCGATTCTGGCTGTCGGCGGCCGCTATAACCACGGCACGGACCACGAGTGGGGCGCGCACTACGCGCAGGTGCTCGCCCGCACGCTGCCGCGCGATGCCGTGCTCTTCGTGAAGGGAGAGTTCGATATCGGCCCGCTCGGCTACCTCCACATGGTCGAAGGCCTGCGGCCCGACATCACGCTCCACCAGTACAAGGGGCTGGCGCTCGGCAACCGGCTGTTTCATCCCCTGCGCACGACCGAGGCGACGGCGAGCCGCGTGGTGCGCGAGTTCATCGAGGCGCAGCAATCGGAGGTCGCGCTGACAAACGAGCTCTCCACGAGCTACGCGCACCGCCATCGCTGGCTCTACCACGTAGTGGACAAATCCTCGCGCGATCCGGCGAAGATCACAGTCGACATCCCCGAGGAGGCGATCCGCTTCTTCGAGGAACGCATCCTTGCCGCGCACGACAGCAATGCCTGGATCGCGTACCACCAGAACGAGCTGCGCCGCAGCTACGCGCGCCTGCTCGCGCAGGGACTGCGCGCCAGCGCGCCGCTCGACGAGCGCAGCCAGCGCCACCTCGCCGCGCTCTCCGAGGACTACCACGGCGCGCTCGGCCTCGCCGAAGGACTGATGGCAAATCCCGAGGGCTACGCGCCGGGCGTGGTTTATGCATACCTGGAGCGGGCTCGCGCCCTGATGCCGCTCGACGCGCTCCAGTCCGAACAGGCGAAGTTCTTCTATCTGCGCGGCCTCCTGCGACACGACCACAAGGACACGCGCGGCGCGCTCGAGGACCTGCGCCTCGCGCTCGAGCTCTGGCCGCATCGCGACAACCCGGCGGTGGCGCCGCTGAACGATTTGCATCGCGAGGCGCAGGACCGCGCAGCGCTCGAGGCGCTGCTCGCGCGCGTCATGCGGGCGCGACCGTAGCAATGGGGCCGCGTCCGTTCAAAATTTTTCCGGCGTTCTTGGCGTCGACGGTGCTCGCCGCGGCGTGGACCGTGTTTGCCGGCAAGGATATCAACTGGGATCTCCTCAACTACCACTACTACGCCCCCTTCCACCTACTCGCCGGGAGGCTGGAGCAAGATTTCTTCGCCGCCAGCGCGCAAGGCTATCTCAACCCGCTGGGCTACGTGCCGTTCTATCTGATGGTGGCGGGCAGGTGGCACGCCGTAGGCGCGTCAGTGTTGCTCGCCGCGCTTCACGCCACGAGCGTAGGGCTTCTGTACTGCATCGCGGGGGGCCTCTTCGCTCACCTCCCAGGCCGCGAGCGGATCGTCATGGCCGCCGTCGCGGCTGCTCTCGGCGCCGCGACCTCCGTTTTCTGGATGACGATCGGCGGGTCTTTTCTCGATCCGCTGCTCGCTCCTCTCATGCTAGGCGGCTTGGCTCTGCTACTCGACCCGGCGCGCGGCAGCGCTCGACGGGCTTTCGGCGCGGGCGTGCTCTTCGGCGTCGCAGCCGCTCTTAAGTACTCGAATGCGTTCTTCGCGCTCGCTGCCTTGCCGCTCGCCTTTACTTGCGCTGGCCGTGAGGGCAGCGCACGCTTGCGCGCCGGTCTTGGCTACGTCGCCGGAGGGGCGGTGGCGGTCGCCGTGCTCGCCGGGCCTTGGTTCCTCGTGCTATGGCGAGAGTTCGGCAACCCGGTGTTCCCGCTGATGAACGCCTGGTTCGAGTCGCCTTACGCGCCGGCACTCAACATGATGAGCGAGCGGTTCAAGCAGGACGGCCTGACCGCCGCGCTGACGTTTCCGTTTCGCATCGCGACCCTCGATCCGCTTCTCTACATCGAGACCTTGGCGCCCGACATACGCTTGGCCGCTCTCTCGATTGCCTCGCTCGTCCTCGCCGGCACTGCAGCACTGGGCCGGGCACCCGCTGGTCGTGGCTTCGCGCCCGTCGACTGGCGGCTCTTTACCTTCTTCGCGATCGCGGCGACCCTCTGGTTCCTAATCTCCGCGAATGGGCGTTACGGGCTCGTCGTTCTGCTTCTCGCCGGCGTCTGCCTGGCGCGGGTCGTGGAAAGGGTGCTGCCCGCGGGGGCGACGCGCATCACGCTCGGCGTCCTGCTCGTACTGCAGATCGCGATGGCGGCGCTCGCCTCGCCGACCCGCTGGCACTCGATCGAGCCGTGGTCCAGCGAGTGGCTGCCGTACCGCGTTCCAGAAAAGGCGAAGGCCGAGCCGGCCCTTTACCTCACGGTGGAGGAACTACCGATGGCCGTGCTCGCGCCTTTTTTCCATCCGGAGGCTTCCTTCGTCAATTTTCGCGGGCAGTACAGCGTGCCGACCGACTCGCCAAAGCTCGCCGCGCTGCTTGAGCGCCACCAGGGCAGAGTTCGCACGCTTGGGCGCAACCTGCAGGGCGTCGAGCCGGAAGGTCAGCCCCTGCCAAGAGTGTTGCTTTTCTACAATTCGGTGCTGGGCCGAATCGGATATCGCCTCGATCTCACCGATTGCTTCACTGTTCAATGGTCCCCGCAAAGCGAAGACTGGCTGTCGCGCCTGGCGAACGCGCTCGCTCCTCGGCGCGCTTCCGATCCGATGCCGTTTTCCGCGGCAAGCTGCGCGCTCGTCGCGGCACCGCGCTCGCCGGAGACCATCGCAGCCGAGCGGCGCGTGTCGCTGCTCTTCGACCGGATCGAGAAATCGTGCCCGCGGCTCTTCCGCGGCCAGACCGCCGTCACCGATACGCTGGGCATCGGCTGGTCGCGCGTCTATCCAGCGCTCGACGCGCGGCTGGAAAGCGACGGCGAGCGGGTAGTGCTCTACCACATCCTCGCGCAGCGGGAATCGCATTTGGGGCGCCTCACGGACTGGGACGGCGGAAGCGTAACGGGTGTCTGCCGCTAACCCTGCAGTCGAGCCGTCAGGTCTCGCCGCGCTGGTGACGGAGACGCCATGAACGTGGACCGGAGGGCAGCGCCGCGCATCTGGGAGGTGCTCGGACGCTTTTTCACGACTGGCCTTGCCTGCGCCCTGCTGCACAACGCAATCATGATCGCCGGCGATGCACTCGGGTTCCATTACGCGGTGTCTTCTGTCATCTCGTTCGCCGTGGTTGTGGCGTTCGGCTACTGGATGCACAGTCGCTGGACGTTCTCGGCGGCCGCGCGCGGCGCGGCGCAGTTCGCGCGCTACGTGCTCATCATGAGCGCCAACCTGCCGCTTTCCATTGCCGGCATGTTCGTATGCGTCGACCTCGGCGGCCTCGCGGTGCCGCTGGCCGCGCCTGTCGTAACCGTCGCGCTCGCGCTCTTCAACTATGCGGGCAGCAGATGGGCTTTGCGCGCCGGTCGCGCACCGGAATGGCGCGCGTGAGCACCTTCGCCCGCGGGCTGGGGCCGCTCGTTCCCGATCCCACCTCGAATCGGCTGCCCGAGGATCGCGCGGTCATGCGTTATCTCTCGGACCGAGACCGCTCGCTTCGATATCGCGAGCCGCGCTATCAGCTTCATCTCATCAAGGATCTTGCCGCGCTCCTCCCCGCAGGCGAGTGCCGCGTGCTCGACGTGGGAGCGGGCAGCGGTTTGATTGGCGGCGCTATAGCCGCGCTTCTGCCCGGAAAGTCGGTCATCGGCATCGACATCGCGCCGCGGCCGCTGCCGCAGCTCGGCATCCCGTTGCTGCAGTTCGACGGGCGGAGCATTCCGTTCACCGACGGCGCTTTCGATTGCGTGCTGTTCTGCAATGTGCTGCATCACGTCGAGCGCGAGGCGCGCGCCGCGCTGTTGCGCGAGGCGCTGCGCGTGAGCGCCGGCGGTCCTATTGTGGTTAAGGACCACCTGCAGAGCGCGCCGCTCGACGGCTGGCGCCTGTGGCTGCTCGACGTGCTTGGCAACGCGCCGCGCGGCGCGATGGTTTCGGCGGAATACCTCGGCGCGGCGCAGTGGGTAGAGTTGCTCGAAGAGCTCGGCTGCGCCGCCCAGGTGCTTCCGGTCTCCGCCTACCGCGGGGGTGTGTGGCGCTGGTGCTTCCCCAACCGTCTGGAAACCTGCTTTCGTCTCAGTCGAGTCGCCACACCTGCCCGCTGAGGCCGTCATAGGTGCGACGGGCGTGCGGGAAGCGCGGCCGAATGACTTCTTCGTAATCGCGCTTCGCGCCGCGCGAAAGCATGAAGATCACGGGATCGCGCAGGAACGGATCGTTCTGCACGAAGTCCTGCGCGTAGGCGGGCAAGTTGACCGAGATAAACACGATCTGACGCCGGCCGTTCTCGAACGGGGGCCGCAAAGCGAGCTGCTCGTCCATAAAGAGATGGATCTGGAAAAGCCGCAGCGCGTTCGCGAAGACCAGGCTGAGCAGCGCGAGCCGCGCGACGTAGCCACGCAGGCGCAGGGACGTCTCCGCGTCGGCCGGGGATAGCATGGCGACGGCGGCGAGGATCGGCAGCGCGCCCCAAGCCGGATGGACATAGCGCGCTCCCCAGCCGTAGCCCTGGTCGAAATCGACGAACAGGTAGCCAAGCAGCGTGCACGCGAGGGAGGCCGCGAACAGCGAAACCGCAGCCTGGCGCCGCGCGATCCACCATCCGGCCACTGCGAGCAAGGGCAGGCCGGGCACCGCCCAGCTCCAGAGCCGGGCCAGCTCGGCGGCGCGGCTCATGAGCGTGTACTCGCCGGGCAGGGTGAAAACGGTCTGCAGCTGGAGGAACAGGTACCACGCGCCGTTTGCCAGCCGCTCCGCAAGGCTGGCCGGCACCGCATAGGGAAGCACTTCCGTTCTGCCCTGCATGTCGCGCAGGAAAAGCCACCAGCCCAGGCCCAAAAGCAGGGTCAGGGGGACGTAGCCGGCCGCCAGCGCCCCGAGGCCGCGGGCGGACTGCGGTTGGCGCGCGATATACAGGATCCAGGGCAGTGCGAACAGCATGTGCGGAACGGGATTGTTCAGAACGAGCGCGAGCGAGCCGACCGCGCCGGCGGCGGCAAGGCGCCGCGGCGTGCGCTCCAGGAGCAGCCACGCAAAGAGAAGATTCAGAAAGAGATGCGCCGTCATCGAGAAGTAGGACAGCGCCATGCCGAGAAAGCCGGGCGAGCCCAGCGCGAACAACATCGCCCAGCCGCCTGCCTGCGCCGAGCCGGTGAGCCGTGCCGCGAGCTTCGCCATCAGCACCAGGCTGAGCGAGGCGAGCAGCGGATTGCACGCCCAGGGAGCTCCGATCAGGCTGAACGGCGCCACCAGGAGCGCGAAGCCGGGCCAGTACGCCGCCGCGACTGCACCGCTTTGCGACACGATCATCCACCGCCAAACGTAGTCAGTCGGCACCAGCCGCAGCGCGAGCTCGGGCGGGTACTTGCCGGTCAGGTGCCCTGCGGCGAACACGCGGCTCTGGAACAGGGCAAGATGCTCGTCTCCTGCCAGTGCGTGGTTGTGTACCGCGGTGAGCATGGCCACGCATAGTGCGACAAACGTCAGCCCGGCCAGCGGCCAGGCGTGGCGCGAGAGCAGGGCGATGAACGCGGTTACCGAGTCGCGGCTGCGCGGCAGATACGCCGCGAGCGCCAGGGCGAGGACAAGGATCGAGCCGGCGATGTCCTGCGTGCGCAGCAAGTGGTCGAACACCCAAAAGCGCAGGACGGCGTATGGATAGCCGGTTTTGTCGAGGATCACGATGAGCGACAGCAAGCTCGCCGCTGCGATCGCGGCGAGAAGCAGGCGGTCCCAGCGGATCAGGTAGTTCGCGTGCATGCCTTCAGCGCGCGCGCATAGCTCTCGGCGCATCGCTCCCAGGACCAGGTGGCGCGCGCACGCTGCGCGACCTGCTTGCGTCGGGACGCCAGTTGATTGCGCGACGCGAGCAGCGCTTCGATGCGCGCGGTCCAGCGCGCCACCGCGTTGGCGCCGGCGAGCGGTTCGTGCGCCAGGATGTCAGCAAGCCCCGGACAGCCGGCTGCGGTCTCGTCGCTGACGAGCGCTGGCGTGCCGCAGGCCATCGCCTCCTGGACGACGAGCGGAAAGCCCTCGCCGAAGCTCGGAAGGACGAGCAGGTCCGCTGCCTGGTACAACGGAACCAGTTCCTCGCGCGCCAGGTTGCCCTTGACCGAGACGTGCGGCAGGCGCCACCGCGCGGGGTCGTGCGGTCCCCACCCGACGAAGACCCAGCGCCCGGCAGGCAGCCGCTCGACGATTGCTTTGAGCATTGGCAGGCCTTTTTTCTCCACGAAGCGCCCGACGAAGAGCAGTAGCGGCGTATCGCCGCTCACACCGAGCCCGGCGCGCAGCACCCGCCGGCGTTCCTCGTCGGCAAACGTGAAGAGCTTCGCGTCGACTCCGTTCGGCAGCGGCTGCGGGGGATTGCGGAAGCGCACGAAGCCGCGGAAGTATTCGAGCACGGAGTGGCTGACGAAGAACGCCTGCGCTGCGCTCCCGAGGACAAGCTTCCCGATTCCCCGGTTCGCCACCGTGATCATGAGCCTCAGCAGCGGGTTGCGATAAGGGATCGGCCCCACGTGCTGAGTGATGATGACCGGCCTGCCGCAAAGGCGCGCCGCGGCCCAGGCGACAAGATTCGGCAGGTAGAGGAAATCGTGCAAGTGCACGACGTCGCATGCGCGCACCGCGCGCGTAAGCTTCGCCAGCGCCGCCGGGCTCCATACGGGAAACGGCAGGCCGAGGCGGCGCTCTGCCACGTTCCAAGCGCAAGCGGCCACGCAGCGAAGGTGCGGCTCCGCCGCGGGTGCTTCGTCGGTACCGCTCGAGTACCAGGTGATGTCGGCGCTGCCGCTGCGTGCGAGGCGAGAGGCGATCTCCCACGCCACTGATTCCACGCCTCCGCGATGACGCGGGAAATAGTGGGTCACGAGAGTTACCCGCGGGGGTGCCGGCGCCGGCTGCGCCGCGATCATTGCCTGGCTTGCTCGAGGCCGACGACGAAATGCACCGCAATCGCCGCAGCGAACGCGAGCAGCTCGAAAAACAGGGTCAGGAAGCTGACGGGGAAAAAGTCCCGGTGCGGCCGAGGCATGACTTCTTATGTTGTTTTGCTTCCCGGCAGGATACCGGGAAACCGTCCTGAACGAGAGTGACGAAAGTCAGGCCCCCGGACGGCGCTGCTCGAACTCCCAGGCGTCGCGCACGATGGTGTGGATGTCGGCACGGGCGGGCTGCCAGCCAAGCACGCGCTTCGCCTTGGTCGCGTCTGCGACCAGCGAGGCGGGATCGCCCGGGCGTCTTGCGGCTCTGTTGACCGTGATTTCTTTCCCGGTAACCCGGCGCGCGGCTTCGACCACCTCGAAGACGGTGGCGCCGTCGCCATTGCCAAGGTTGAAGCAGTCATACCGCGGGTGCGCCGACAGCCAGTCGAGGGCGCGGACATGCGCATCGCACAGGTCGGCGACATGAATGTAATCGCGCACGCACGTGCCGTCGCGTGTCGGGTAATCGGTGCCGAACACCGAGACCGGCGTGCCTTTCGCGGCCGCGCGCAGCACAAGCGGGATCAGGTGCGTTTCCGGATCATGGCGCTCGCCGAGGCCGGCCCGCGCATCGGCGCCGGCGGCGTTGAAGTAGCGCAGGCTGACAGCCCTCGTTCCGTAGGCCGCACTGCACTCGGCGAGCATGCGCTCGATCGCGAGCTTGCTCGAGCCGTAAGGGTTGGTCGGCTCCTTCGGATGGTCCTCGTCGATCGGCAGCCGCTGCGGGTTACCGTACACCGCCGCCGTGGAGGAGAACACGATCTTTTGGACCGAAGCCTCGCGCATCGCATTGAGCAGGGCAACCGTGCCCCCGACGTTGCGCGCGTAATACTTGAGCGGATCGGCGACCGACTCGGCCACCAGGCTGAAAGCGGCGAAGTGCACAACTGCTTCCGTTCGATGTTCTGTCAAGACTTTCGACGTCAATGAAACATCGGCGATGTCGCCTCGCACGAGCTTCGCGCCGCGCACTGCGTCCGCATGGCCGGTGGAGAGGTCGTCGAGCACGGTGACCTCGTCGCCGCGATCGACGAGCTGCCCCACCATGTGCGAGCCGATGTAGCCGGCCCCGCCCGTCACCATGATTCTCATTCGAAGCGCAGTGCCTCGACCGGATTCAGGCGCGCCGCCTTGCGCGCGGGATAGAAGCCGAAGAAAACGCCGATGACGAAGGCGAAGGCGACCGCGAGGCCGACCGCCTCGGGCGAGAGCACGATGCGCCAGCCGGCGAGCTCGGCGATCAGCACCGAGGCGCCGATGCCGAGCGCGACGCCGACGAGGCCGCCGATCAGAGAGAGGGTCACGGCCTCGACCAGGAACTGGCCGAGGATATCGCGCGTGCGCGCGCCCACCGCCATGCGCAGCCCGATCTCGCGGGTGCGCTCGGTGACCGAGACCAGCATGATGTTCATGATACCGATGCCGCCCACGAGCAGAGACACCGACGCCACCGCGGCGAGAAGAAGGGCAAGCACGCGGCTCGACGCCTCCTGCGCCGCCATCACCTCGGCAAGGTTGCGCAGCGAGAAGTCGTCATCGGCGCCCGGCTGAATGCGGTGGCGCTGGCGCAGGAGCGAGCGCACCTGACCCTCGAGGTCCCGGGTGTCGACTCCCTCGCCAGCCTTCACCCAGATCGTGGTCACCGTACGGTTGCGCGCCGCGCTCGCAGTCCCGAGCACGCGGCTACGCGCGGTCTTGATCGGAACGAGCACCAGGTCGTCCTGGTCGCTGCCCATCAGGCTCTGGCCCTTGACCTCGAGCACCCCGATCACCGTGAACGGCACGCGCTTGATGCGGATCGACTGGTCCAGAGGATCGGCGTCGCCGAAGAGCTGCCGCGCCACCGTAGCGCCGATCAGGCACACCTTGGCCCCGGCAGCTATCTCGGCGGGCTCGAAGCTGCGCCCTGCGGCGAGCGGCCATTGCCGCACGTCGAGATACTCGGGAACGGTACCCTGAATCTGGGTCGACCAGTTGGTGTTGGCCCAGATGACCTGCGCGGAGCCGCGCAGCGCCGGCGCGGCGAGCGCCTCCGGGATCTCCCGGTTGATCGCCGCGGCGTCATCCTCGGTCAGCGTCGAGCGGGAGCCGAAGCCAAGGCGAACGCCGCCCGCAGTGGTCGAGCCGGGCGTGACGAGCAGCAGGTTCGACCCGAGGGCGCGGATCTGCTCCTCGACCCGCGCGTGCGCGCCTGCGCCGACCGCGATCATCACGATGACCGCGCCGACGCCGATCACGATTCCGAGCATGGTGAGCGCGCTGCGCAGCTTGTTCACCGCCAGGGCGCGCAGCGCGATGCGAAGGAGGGCCCCGAAGTTCATGCGGCGAGCGCCTCGTTCCGGTCGTCCTGCACGACGCGGCCGTCGCGGAAGCCGAGAATGCGGCGCGCGAAGCGCGCGATTTCGGGCTCGTGCGTGACGAGCACGACCGTCATCCCCTGGCGGTTGAGCTCCTGGAGCAGCCCCATGATCTCAAGGCTCGTGCGCGAGTCGAGCGCGCCGGTCGGCTCGTCGGCGAGGATCAGGAGCGGCTCGGTGACGAGCGCGCGCGCGATCGCCACGCGCTGCTGCTGGCCTCCCGAAAGCTGGCCCGGATGGTGGTGGGCGCGCTCGCCCAGGCCAACGCGCTCGAGCATGGCTTTCGACTTTTCGAGTCTCAGCTTCCTTTCGATCCCCGCATAGACGAGCGGCAGCTCTACGTTCTCGATCGCCGGGGTGCGCGGCAACAGGTTGAACTGCTGGAAGACGAAGCCGATGCTGCGATTGCGCACCGCCGCAAGCTCGTCGCCCGCCAGCTCGGAGACGCGCTTTCCACCCAGCGCGTACTGACCGCTGGTGGGCCGGTCGAGGCAGCCGAGCACGTTCATAAAGGTGGATTTGCCCGAGCCGGAGGGACCCATCACGGCGACGAACTCGCCTTTGTCGATGTCCACCGACACCCGGTCGAGCGCGCGTATCTCGCTCTCGCCCATCGGGTATATCTTCACCAAGTCACGCGTGCGGATGAGCATCAGAAGAACCGCATGCGCGGGAGCCCGCCGGATGGGGCAGGCGCGGATGTCCGAGCGTCCCCCGTTCCGACGATGACCTCCGCGTTCTCGTCGAGCCCGCTCACCACTTCGGTGCTCATGCCGTCGCTCAGCCCCAGGCGCACGTCGAGCGGCTTCGGCGCGCCGTCCTCAAGCACGTACACGCGCCCTGCGGTCGTCGGGCCGCGCGTGCCCGATGCGGCGAGCAGCCGCTCCCATGCAGGGCGCTGCTCGGGGGTGAGGATCTCCGCGATGCGCGTGTTGGTCTCGGCGCGGATGCGCTCGACTTCCTTGCGCCGGTTGCCGTCGCCTTTCATGTCGCGCACGCGGGCGAACTTCTGACGGGACTCGGAAAAGATCTCGTCGAGTTGGGCGCGCTGCGCCTCGGTGGGCTTGAGATCCTGCTGAATGCGGCTGCGGAATTCCTGCACCGCCTGACCCCCCGCCTGCTGCGACGGCGCGTCGTTGGGCGCTCTTGCCTCCAGCGCTCCGGCGGGCCTGAAGCGCAGGGCGGCGTTGGGCACCTTGAGCGTACTCGCGCGGCTTTCGACCGCGACGCGCACGTTGGCCGTCATTCCCGGAAGGAGCGCGAGATCGGGGTTCGCCGCCGAGATCACCACGGTGTAGCTCACTACGTTCTGCACGTTCTGCGGCGACTTACGGATTTGCTTGATCTCGCCGTTGAAATTGCGCCGCGGGAACGCATCCACGCCGAAGCTCGCGGGCATGCCGACGCGCAGCCGGCCGACGTCGGCCTCGTCGATCGCCGCTTCGACTTGCATGTCGCGCAGGTCCTGCGCGATGGTGAAGAGCACCGGCGCCTGCAAGCTAGCGGCGACGGTCTGTCCGGCGTCGACGTTGCGCAGGATCACCGTGCCGTCGACCGGGGCGCGGATGATGGTGCGCTCGAGATCGACCTGCGCCTGCTTGAGCAGCGATTCGCGCTGCTTGACCGCCGCGCGCGCGCTCGAGACCTGCGCCTCGCTCACGTTGATTTGCGCCTGCACCGCTTTCAGCTGCTCGCGCGTAGTGTCG
>DATIGN010000139.1:0-2317 GCA_035454685.1 Burkholderiales bacterium
CCATCCACGCGCGCGCGATGTCGGTGAAGAATTCGGAGCCGCCGCAGCGCGAAAGGAGCTGGCCGAGCAGGATGAACGGCACCACGACGAGGATCCCGATCTGGAGCGTCGGGCCGAGCAGGGCGTTGGTATCCAGGTTGAGATACACCAGCAGCCGCGTGAACTCCACGGGGCGCGACTGGAATATCCCCGGCAGGTGGTGCCCGACCATCGCGTACACCACACCGGCGAGCGTGAAGCCGACGAGCGAGAATCCCGCCATGCGGCGCGTGCCCTCCCACACCAGCAGGCACAGCGCCGCCGCCATCAGGATGCCGTCGAGCGGGCGCTCGGTGAGCTCGGTGGAGAGCTGCGGGTAGCGCCACGAGAGGGTGAGGCACAGCGCGAGCCCGCCGAAGGCCGCGGCCTGGTCCCACCACGCCGGGCGCGGGCGCGTGACGAGAAAGCAGATCGCGATCGCAAGACCGAGCACCACGAGCAGCAGCTGCTCGGTGTAGAGGTTGAGGCCGAGGACCGAGCGCTGGAGGTCCAGCACCCAGCCCACCACGCAGGCGACGAGAAGCGCCTGGAGGACGAACAGCGTGCGGGCGTGGGGCCGCTTGCCGGCGGGGATTTCCTCGATGAACTCTTCAGACATCGAGGAGCGTTACTTTGTGGCGATGCCCTTTTCCTTGTAGTACTTCACGGAGCCGGGATGGAACGTCGCCGGCATGGCCTTGTGCATGTTGTTCGGGTTGAAGCCGTTGAACGCGCGCAGGCTCTCCACGAGCTTGGGCTTGTTCTCGAACATGGCCTTCGCGATCTTGTAGACGGTGTCGTCCTTGACATGCGCACCGGCTACCACGAGATAGTCGTAGGCCATGAGCTTGGTCGGGCCGTCGAGGCCCACGAACGCGGGCGAGGGCTTGACCACGGTGACGTAGGCGTAGGGCATCAGCGCGCGCATCGCGGCGAGCGCGGCGGGGTCGTCCGGCACCGGCAGGTAGCGGATGCCGCCCACCGCCTTGTGCACCTCGGCCACCTTCGCCGCGCCGATCGCGAAGAAGCCGCCGTCGATCCTGCCCTCCATGAAGTCGTCGGCGCCGCGGATCACGTTGGGCACCAGCACCGGCACGATGTCCTTGTTGCTCACGCCGCCGGTCGCGAGGATCGCGCTCACGATGCGCTCCAGGGTGACCTGCGCGGTGAAGCCGTAGGGCACGCGCTTGCCCTTCAGGTCGGCGAGCGTCTTGATGGGCGAGTCCTTGCGCACGAATATGCTCGAATAGAGCGGGAAAATCACGCCGAGCACGCGCAGGTTCGCCTGCTTGCGCCCGGCATAGGGCCCTTCCCCGTTCACGGCCTCCTGCATTTCGAGCACGTTGCACACGGTGAGATCGAGCTCGCCGGTGTTCACCAGCGGCAGCACCGCGCTCGAGCCCGAGTACGGCTGCACGCGGCTCTGGATGCCTTCGGTCTCGGCGATGGTGCGGGCGATCGCCGAGCTCATGTTGTAGCCGATCGAGCCCTGCGGCGCGCTGCCGAAGCCGAGCGCCTGCGCGTGTGCGCCCACCGCAAAGAACACCGCGGCGGCAAAAGCCAGGATGCGTGTCATTGTCCCCTCCGTTGGATAGGCGTTTCGGCCGGCCAATTTAGCAAACGCCCCGCCGCGCGGCAATTACGGGTTGCGAAGTCGAAGCGCCTCCGGATTGACGACGTATTCCGTCCTGGGCGCGCCGTCGAGCACGCTCAGGATATTGCGCACGACCGTAAGTGCCTTGCGGTCGAGCGACTCGCGCGAGTTGCCGGCCATGTGCGGGGCGACGATGACGTTTTTCAGCGTGAAGAGCGGATTGTCGGTCAACGGCGGCTCCGGGGAGAACACGTCGATGCCGGCGCCGGCGAGCTTGCCCGCGGCAAGCGCGGCGTGGAGCGCGCCCTCGTCCACGATGCCGCCGCGCGCGGTGTTGATGAGGCGCGCCCCGGGTTTCATCCTCGCAATCCGGGCCGCGTCGAACATGTTTGTCGTCTCCTTCGTCTTTGGGCAGTGGACGGTGACGAAATCGGCGCGCGGGAGCGCCGCGTCGAGGTCGGCGACCGGCTTGCACCCCGCCGCGCGCACCGCCTCCGCGGAAACGTAGGGGTCGTACACCTCCACCGACATGTCCATGGCGAGGCAGCGCCTGGCGATGCGCGTGCCGATACGCCCGAAGCCCACGATGAGCAACTGCTTGTTCATCAGCTCGGTCGGCAGGAAGTTGTAGCGCTCGGACCAGCGACCCTGCCGCGGCAGCGCATCCATCGCGGCGCCCTTGACGAGCGAGAGCATCATGAAGAG
>DATIGN010000140.1:0-2357 GCA_035454685.1 Burkholderiales bacterium
CCCTCGATCGCCGGGCAGCCGAAGCTCTTCCTCGAGAACCAGCTCATCCTCTTTCGCGAGGAATTGCGCAGGTCGGACCAGATGCTGCCGGTCGTAAAGGGCCTGAAGGACCCCGAGGTCGTCAAGCTGGCCGAACACTTCTCGAAGTTACCGGCGAAGGGGATGGAAAGCGGAGCGGCGGATCCGAAATTGATGAAGATCGGAGTTGAAAAAGCAAGAGCGCTTCGCTGTGGGGTGTGCCACCTGTCCGACTTCAGCGGCCAGAACCAGATCCCGCGCCTCGCTGGCCAGCGCGAGGCTTACCTCGAGGCCGAGATGCGCGCCTACCGCGACGGCAAGCGCACGGGCGGCGACACGATCATGGCGGCCACGCTGTATGGGGTAGCCGATGCCGACATCAAGGCGCTCGCTCACTTTCTTTCGCGAAGCAACGCTCGATCTCCCGGGCGTTGAGCCAGGAGGGGTCCTTGGGAA
This sequence comes from Burkholderiales bacterium, assembly GCA_035454685.1. Lineage (GTDB taxonomy): Bacteria > Pseudomonadota > Gammaproteobacteria > Burkholderiales > SG8-39 > SCGC-AG-212-J23. The sequence goes on from DATIGN010000140.1 coordinate 475, forward strand.
GCTCGTCGGCGACGAGCTTCTCGACTTCCTTGTGCAGCTCCTTACGCAGCGCGCCGAGGAACTTTGGCGGCGCCACCAGCACCGATTCAGACGTCCGCCACCACGGCGCGGTGCGCTTCGCGGAGAGCGGCGACGGCGGCACGCGCGTCAGCGTGGAGCTCTCCTACATCCCGCCCGCAGGCGCCTTCGGCCACGCGGTCGCCGCCATCTTTGGCGCCGACCCCAAGAGCGAGATGGACGCCGACCTGCTGCGCATGAAATCCGTGATCGAAACCGGCCACCCGCCGCACGATGCGGCAAAGCCTGGCGCGCTGCCGCGCGAGAGCTAGGCGGCTCTTGCTTTGGCGGGGCCCGCTTTCTCGAGGATCTCGCGCAGCACGTAAGGCAGGATGCCGCCGTGACGGTAGTAGTCGATCTCGATCGGCGTGTCGATGCGGCACTTCACGGTGATCTCGGCCTTCGTGCCGTCGGCGTAGCTGATCTGAACTTTGAGGTCCTGCTGCGGGCGCAGGTTGGCGAGGCCCAGGATGTCGATGGTCTCGTCGCCCTTAAGGCCGAGCGATTGCGCCGAATCGCTAGCGGTGAATTGCAGGGGCAGGACGCCCATGCCGACCAAGTTCGCGCGGTGAATGCGCTCGAAGCTGCGCACGATTACCGCCCGCACGCCGAGGAGCTGGGTGCCTTTCGCCGCCCAGTCGCGCGACGAGCCAGTGCCGTACTCCTCGCCGCCGAACACCACGGTGGGCGTGCCGTCCGCGATGTAGCGCATCGCTGCTTCGTAGATTGGAAGTTTCTCGTTTCGATAGAGCGTGACACCCCCTTCGGTGCCGGGCAGCATGAGGTTCTTGATTCGCACGTTGCCGAAAGTGCCGCGCATCATGACCTCATGGTTGCCGCGGCGCGCGCCGAAGCTGTTGAAGTCGGCGACCGCGACGTCGTGCTCCTGCAGGTAAATGCCGGCGGGGGACGTGGGCTTGATCGAGCCCGCGGGCGAGATGTGGTCGGTGGTCACCGAGTCGCCGAAGATGCCCAGAACCTTGGCGCCGGCGATATCGTCGACTGCTCGCGGCATCATGGCGAAGTCGCTGAAGAACGGCGGCTCAGCGATGTAGGTCGACTTCGGCCAGCTGTAGACCTGCCCGGAGGGCGCCGAAACCTTCTTCCACAGTGGGTTGGTCTCGCTGAGGTTCGAGTAGAGCTTCTTGAACGTGCCCGGGTCCATCGCGTACTTCATCAGCGCGCGCACTTCGTCGGCGCTCGGCCAGATGTGGCCGATAAAGACGGGTTTCTTGTCTTTGGTCCAGGCCACGGGTTCGCTCTTAAAATCTTTCAACACCGTTCCGGCGAGCGCATACGCCACGACCAGCGGCGGCGAAGCGAGGAAGTTGGCGCGGATGTTGGGATGGATGCGAGCCTCGAAGTTTCGGTTGCCGGAAAGCACCGCTGCGCACACCAGGTCGTTCTTCACGATCGCCTCGTCGATCGGCTGCGCGAGCGGGCCGGCGTTGCCGATGCAAGTGGTGCAGCCATAGGCAGCGACCGCGAAGCCGAGCTTCTCGAGGTAGGGCAGAAGCCCGGCCTTCTGCAGGTACTCGGTGACTACGCGAGAGCCGGGTGCGAGCGAGGTCTTTACATGGGGCTTCACGGAGAGCCCCAATTCCACGGCTTTCTTGGCAAGCAACCCTGCGGCGAGAAGCACGCCCGGGTTCGAGGTGTTGGTGCATGAAGTGATCGCGGCGATCAGCACATCGCCGTGGTGGAGCTCGAGGCCGTCGAAGGTCTTGTAGGCTTTCGACAGATCTTCGCTCTTCTTGCCAAAGCCGTTGTCCTTCACCGGTGCCGAAAAGAGCTTCTGAAAGGTCGGCTTGACCTTGTCGAGGTCG
>DATIGN010000141.1:0-52779 GCA_035454685.1 Burkholderiales bacterium
TACAGCGCCCGCCGCTTCGCCGGCGAGGAGATTACGCCGGTGAAGACACTCGAGCCCGGGCTGCACCTGCTTGCGCTGTCGAACGGCCCGACGCTCGCGTTCAAGGATATTGCACTTCAGTTGCTGGGCGAACTTTTCGAATGGGTTCTGAGAAAGCAAAACCAATCACTGAATATTCTGGGGGCTACGTCTGGCGATACCGGCTCGGCGGCGGAGTACGCCATGCGCGGCAAGCGCGGCATCCGGGTCTTCATGCTGTCCCCGCACAAGCGCATGACGCCGTTCCAAGCCGCGCAGATGTACTCGGTGCAGGACGAGAACATCTACAACCTCGCTGTGAAGGGCTCGTTTGACGACTGCCAGGACGTGGTGAAGGCGGTGAACGCCGACGCGGCATTCAAGGCGCGCCACCGCATCGGCGCTGTGAACTCGATCAACTGGGCGCGTGTCGCAGCCCAGGTGGTGTACTACTTCAAGGGATACTTTGCGCTCACCCGCAGCGACAGGGAGCAGGTGTCCTTCGCCGTGCCGTCGGGCAACTTCGGCAACATCTACGCGGGCTACGTCGCCCGGCAGATGGGGCTGCCGATCCGCAGGCTCGTGCTCGCAACGAACGAGAACGATGTGCTGGACGAATTCTTCCGCACCGGCAAGTACCGGGTGAAGCGAAAGGTGATCGCGACCACCAGCCCCTCCATGGACATCTCGAAAGCCTCGAACTTCGAGCGCTACATTTTCGACGTGGTCGGCCGCGACCCGGCGCGCGTGAGGGAGCTATGGCGGCGGCTCGAGGCCGAGGGCGAGTTCGACCTGCCGCGCGTGCCGCAATCGGTTTTCGTTTCCGGGAAAAGCGCGCACGTGGATCGGCTCGCCACGATCAGAATGGTTTTCTCGAAATACGGCGTGATGATAGATCCCCATACCGCCGACGGCGTGAAAGTTGGGCTTGAGCACCGGGAGCCGACGGTGCCGCTCGTATGCCTCGAGACTGCGGCGCCGGCCAAATTCGCCAGCATCTTGCGCAAGGCGCTCGGCCGCGAACCCGAGCGTCCGGCCGAGCTGCGCGACCTCGAGCGGCTGCCGCAACGCGTAGCGGTGATCGAGCCCGACGCCGCGGCGGTGAAACGCTATATTGCTTCGCACACATGAGCGAGAAGAACGTGCTCGGCGGCGAGCTGCTGGCGTGCAGCTACGACCCGCTCACCGGCTATTTCCGCGACGGCTGCTGCGCCACCCACGGGCAGGACGGCGTCGCGCATCTCGTCTGCGTGCAGGTGACGCGCGACTTTCTGGAATTCAGCGTCGCGCGCGGCAATGACCTCGTCACGCCCCGGCCCGAGCTGCGTTTCCGGGGCCTGCAGCACGGCAATCGCTGGTGCCTGCACGTGCTGCGCTGGATCGAGGCCTGGGAGGCGGGCCGTGCGCCGCGCGTGATCCTCGAGGCGACGCACGAGAGGGTGCTGAACTACGTGCCGCTCTCCGCGCTCAAGCGCTATGCGCTCGACTTGAACTAAGTTTCACCAACGCTTCGCGGTCGAGAATCGAGATCTCGCGGCGCGAAACCTCGATTACGCCTTCGGCCGCGAACTGGCGCAGCAGCCGCGACAGCGTTTCCTTCTTTACCCCCAGCCGGGCCGCGACCAGCGTCTTGCTGACTGGCAGACGCACCACGGTGCTTCCATTGCCGGCGCCGTTGCCCTCCGGAGACTCGGCGAGCGCGCCAAGATAGGAGGCTAGGCGCTGCGCGCCGCGCTGCATCGCCGACTCCACTTCGGCGAGCATCTCGAGGGCGCGCTCCGCAAGCAGCAGCGCCATTGAGCGCGCGAAGTGCGGGTCGCGGTCCATGAGGGTAAAGATCGCCGCCGCCGGGATCACCACAAGCTTCGAGTCAGCGAGGGCGATCGCCTCGCTACGGCCGGGGCGCCCTAGGAGCGACTTCGCTTCGCCGAAGGTCTGCCCCGCCGAAACGAGCTGCAGCACCCGCTCCTCGCCGTCTTGCCCGCGCAGGCTCAGCTTCACCGAGCCGTAGGCGAGCCCAAACATTCCCGGTAACCGCGCGCCGCGCTCCACGATCATCGTGCCGCGCGGGGCCGCAATCACCCAGCATTGCTTGATGAGCGGGCTGAGTTGGGCGGGAGATACGTCGCGGAAAATGGGGAGCCGCGGCACGAGGCCCTGCATGAGCCGCGCATACAGAACTGCATTGGCCATCGGGCGAAGTGTCATATCGTTCATATATTGCGCCGCAGCAGCGGCCCCATGTTGACTTAAATCAATGACTCAGTGTCGCCGCTATTTCGCCGAACGCTTTGATTTAAGTCAACGGGCACATTCGATTTCGCAAGCCTGATGCGCACCGCGTCGGCATGATGCGCGAAACGCCGTATCGGTTTGCTTTTCGAGGGAGGACCGATGGTTATAAGAACGGTCGCGGCCTGCATCGCCGCCCTGATCATCACCAGCGCGCCGGCACTTGCGCAGGCCCCTGCACAGCGCAAACCGGATCCTCAGATCGAGGTCTGCAAAGCCTGCCACGCCGACTACGTCGAGAGCTATCTCAAAACGAAGCACGGCCAGGGCGGCAACCTGCAAGGTCCCGACTGCAAGACCTGCCACGTGAATGCCGAGGCGCACGCCGCGGCGGGCGGGGGCAAAGGCGCTGGTGCGATCCTGGGGTTCAACGACAAGGCCCAGCCGGCCGAGCGGAAAGCTGGAATTTGCCTGAGCTGCCACCAGGGCAACCGCCACCTCGCGTTCTGGGATTCCGGCGCGCACCGCAAGCAGGACGTGGCCTGCAGCGACTGCCACAGCCTGCATGGCACGCCCGGGCCGGGCTCGACGATCGCGCTGAAAGCCCCGAACCCCAAGGTCAGTCCCTACGTGACGACCGAGCGGCAGCTGCAGTACGAAACGTGCACGACTTGCCACCGGCAGATTCGGTCTCAGCTCACCAAGCCGTCGCATCACCCGATCATCGAAGGGAAAGTCAAGTGCACCGACTGCCACAACCCGCACGGCGCGTTGTCCAAGTCGATGGTCAATGCCGAGTCGATCCCGCAGCTTTGCACGACCTGCCATGCTGAGAAGCGCGGGCCTTACGTGTGGGGCCATCCACCGGTCGAGGAGAACTGCCTTACCTGCCACAACCCGCACGGCTCGAACCACACGCGTCTCCTTGCCGAAAAGGCGCCGAACGTGTGCCAGGACTGCCACGATGCGTCCCGGCACCCGGGCACGATCTACGACGGGAGCGGCGGCTGGAACTTCTTCCCGCCGTCTACCGCGCCGAACACCCGGCTGATAGCGCGCGGGTGCATCAACTGCCATTACCATATCCACGGCAGCAACGCCCCTGCGATGCGGGGCAAGTTCTTCCTGCGATAGGGGGCGGACATGAAACCCAGACTCCTCTCGGTCCTGGTCGCAAATCTCTTCGTCGCCGCCGCGCCCGCTCTTGCTCAGGAGGGGATGGAGACGTCGGGATCGGTGAGCGCCGGAATCCGCTATGTCGACAACGATGCGGCCGATCCCTCGAAGTTCACCGAATACCGCGACCTGGAAGACGGCACCTCGGGTATTTTCGGGTTCGAGTTTCGCGGCCGCAGCCAGAACAATTATTTCAACGCCTACGGCGAGAATCTCGGGGCCGACGACCAGTACCTCGACTTGAATGGCGGCCGCTACCAGACATTCAAGTACCGGATCTACCAGGACCACCTAAGGCACAACCTCGGTTCGGGCCCGGGGGCGCTTTCCCCCTTCTCCGGGATCGGCGGCGGGACGATCACCGCGCCTTTCCCTCTGCCCGCGGTGGGCGCGTGGAACACGTTTGACCACTCCTACAAGCGCCGCGATACCGGCGGCATGTTCGAATGGCAAAAGGCTTCGCCGTGGTATTTCCGCGTCGACGCGAACGAGATCCGGCGCGACGGCATTAACGTCTATGCCGGGGCGAACGGGACGAGCCCGGGCAACGGGTTCACCGACCTGCCGGTGCCGATCGACTGGCTGACGCGCAACTACGCGGCCGAGGTCGGCTACTCGACCAAGCGCGGACACGTCGCGGTCAACCTGAGCTACAGCACGTTCGAGAACGAGAACCAGGTGCTGCGCTGGTCGAATCGTTTTTTCGCCAATGGCCTGGATACCACGGTGCTGCCGCCGGATAACGACCTTGTCCGCGTCGCGGTCAACGGCAACCTGAGGCAGCTCCCGATCGACTCGACGCTCGCGGGGCGGTTCACTTACAGCAAGCTCACCAACTCCGTCCCGATGCAGCTCAACATGCTGTCCACCGGCGGCGCGTTCCCGGCCACGAACCCGAGCCAGGGGAACTTCGAGGGCGACATCGTCAAGTACACCTTGGGGCTCGCGTTCAACTCGCGCTGGACCCAGGCGCTCGATACCAAGGTCTATTACAACTGGATCAAGGAAGAGAACGACTCCACGCACCTGACGTTCAGCCCCGCCGCAGGCAGCGGCCTCACTGGCGGCTCGAGCAACCCGCTCTCCAACTGCAACAGCACCGCGACGAATCCGTGCGAGCCGGAGCTCTTCGAATACGAAAAGCACCAGGTCGGCGTGGAGGCGGGTTACCGCCTGACGCGGGCGAACAAGTTTAGCGGCGGGCTCGAATATACGGACATCAGCCGCGAGCGCGCGGATTTCCAGGACAACGAAGAGTGGCGGGTGTTCGTGGAGTGGAAGAACAGCTCCTTCGACTGGATGACCTCCCGCCTCAAGTACCAGTACATGCAACGGGAAGGGGACTTCAACCCGCACGAGGCGGTGCTCGCCGCCAACCCGATGGATCTCTTCGTGCGGCGCTTCGACGTGGCGAATGTCGAGCAGAACCTGGTCAAGCTCGCCCTCGACTTCAATCCGGCGCCGCTGCTCGACATCGGCGTCGAGGCGATCTACAAGGAGAACAAGTACAAGGACACGATCCTCGGCCGCACCGAGGATACGCGCCACGAGGTTTACGGCAGCGTAAGTTACGGCGATCCGAAGAAGTGGCGCGTGCATCTCTTCGGCGACGTGGAATATGTCAAGTTCGATTCGAATCACCGCGTCGGCACGGGAAATCCCGACCCGGCCTCGGGATCGAACGCCACCACGTACAACTGGAGTTCAAAGAACGAGGACGACTCCTGGCAGGTCGGCATCGGTGCCGACTGGGCAGTGCATACCCGTTGGATGATCAAAGCTTCTTTGATCTACGCCGAGACCGACGGTCACACGGACTTTACGGTCGCGCCCGGCGGCCCGACGACCCCATTCCGCCCCATCGAAGCTAGCGACGACACGACGCGGGTCTCGTTCAACCTGAGAGGGATCTATCAGCTGGACCGGCAGTGGGAGCTGACGGCCGGTTATGCCTACGAGAAATACCGCTTTAGCGACATCGCCTACGACAATACGGGGTACGTGGCTCCTGTCGGAGCGCTCGCCAGCACGACCTCCAGCATCGTCACCGGGCAGTTCTCGTTCCAGAACTACGAGGCGCACATCGCCTACCTCATGGCGAAGTATCGCTTCTAGGTCGCCGCATCGCGTCCCGGGCAGTCAACCGCCCGGGCTCGCGGTGCGTTATACAATCCGATCGGCTCTACACCCCGGAGGAGACTTCATGAAAGCAAGCGTGCTTGTGTTTGCCGCTGCGGCGGCGCTGGCGGCGGGCGCCGCGTATGCCCAGTCGGGCGCGGACGTGCTCAAGGCGAAGGGCTGTCTCAATTGCCACGAGGCTGACAAGAAGAAGGTCGGGCCTGCTTTCAAGGACATCGCAGCCAAACAGAAGGGCAAGCAGGCTGAGCTCGTCGCGAAGCTGAAGGAAGGCAAGGGCCATCCCAAGGTTGCCGCGTCGGACGCCGAGCTGAACGCTGCCGTGCAGGCGGTCCTCGCGACGAAGTAAACGCTTGAGCTTCAGGGTCGCATTTCTCGCGCTCGCCGCGTCGGCGGCGTTCGTCGTGCCCCAGGAAGGCGCTGCACAGGCGCGCAGCGGCAAGGAAGTCGTCGAGTCCACCTGTATTACCTGCCACGGCAGCGGCGCCAAGGGCGCGCCCAAGATCGGCGACCGCAAGGCCTGGAGCCAGCGCGCCAGCCAGGGCCTGTCGAGCCTTACGCTGACCGCGATCAAGGGCATCCGCAACATGCCGGCGCACGGTGGCAATACGGGTCTTACCGACCTCGAGCTCGCCCGCGGCGTCGCCTACATGGTGAACGCCTCGGGTGGCAAGTGGACCGAGCCCGCGAGCGCCGCCGAGCTCAAGGCCGAGCGCAGCGGCGCGCAGGTGGTGAAGGCCCAGTGCCACAAGTGTCACCAGGAAGGCAAGGGCGGGGCACCGAAGGTCGGCGATCGCGATGCCTGGAGCAAGCGCCTGAACCAGGGCATCGACCGGGCGGTGAGCTCGGCGATCCACGGCCACGGCGGCATGCCGCCGCGCGGCGACAAAGCCGACCTGACCGACGCCGAGGTGCGCGCCGCGATCCTCTACATGTTCAATCCGAAGGCGCCGGCGAAGGGCACGCCCAAGAAGTAGCAGAGTAGCAACGGGCTATTTCGCCGGCTGGCTGGCGTAGGCCGACGACAGGCTTTCGATGATCGAGTCGCTGTAGGGCAGGCTCATCTTGTGCATCATGGAGCTCTCGCGCCGGTCGTCGCGGTAGGCGCGCAGCGCCATGATGAGATAGTCGCGGTCCTGGCCTTTGATCTTCGGCACCACCATTCCCGGGACATCGGCTTCCGTCGCATGACAGCGCTCGCACTTGTCGGTGAGATCCTTGACCAGCGTCTGTCCTTTTTCCACCGCCCTGGATTTCTGCACTGAGTAGAACGCGGCGATGTCCTGGATTTCCTTGTCGCTCAGCCCGGTGACGTAGAGGCGCATTTTTTCGCGCTTGCGCGTGCTGCGGTAGGCCTTGATGGCATCCACCAGGTAGCCGGCGTCCTGGCCGGCCAGGCTGGGCGTCGCGGTGTCGTAGCTCACGCCGCTCGGGCCGTGACATCCCCCGCACACCGCACTTAGGGGCTCGCCGGCCGCCGGGTCGCCCACACGCGGGGTACCGCGCGGCACGGGAGTCTGGGAGGCGAAATACAGGGCGAGCCTTTCCATGTCCAGCCGCGATAGGCCGGGCAGCAGGGCGTGCATCGGCGCCGCTTTGCGATCTTTGGCCAGGTATTCCTGGATCGCGATGACGAGGTATTGAGGTTGCTGGCCGGCCAGGCTGGGCGTTCCGGGTGTGCTGGCGTTGCCGTCTTCGCCGTGACACTTGGCGCAAGCGGCGGCGAGCGCCTTGCCCTCCTCATAAGGATTGGCCGGTGCGGCTGGCTGCGTCGCGCCCGTCTGTACCGGCGGCAGACTCGCGTAGTACGCGGCCAGGTTGAGCGCGTCGGCGTCGCTCATATGCTTAGCGATTTCCCTGAGGGCGGCGTGCATGCGCCTGCCTTCCTTGTAGGCCTTCAGCGCCGCGAGCAGGTAGCGCTCGCGCTGCGCCGCGAGGTGCGGAATACCCGGCGCGGCGCCCTTGCCGTCCAGCCCGTGGCATCCCTTGCATTCGCGCTCGGCAAATGCCTTTCCCGCGGCGACATCGACCGGCGTGGCCTTCTCCCCTGCGGTTTTGGCGGGCGGCTGCCCCTGGTCCTTGCAGCCGACCAGCGCCATCGACAAGACGATTCCCAGCATGAGACGTTTCATTGGACCCTCGAACGCGATTGGTCAGCCGACATCGGTTGTCTCGCCTTCCTGCCTCTGCAGGATCACCGAAGGCGGGTGGGAGAACCACATCTGGTACATGGAGACGACCCACATGAAGGCGAACGACAGGCCCATGAGGGCGCCGCCCGCGATCACCACCCAAGCGAACGGGTGGTACAGCTTGGTGAAGTACCAGGAGCCGATGTCCATCGTGAGCGCGGCGAAGGGAAAGGCGACGACGGTGCATTTGAACCATACCGGCCGCACGTAAGCGTGGCTGAAAATGGTTCCCAGGATGAAGAAGACGAACGTCAGGCCGAAGAAGTGGATATGCGAGACGCGCACCAGCGTAAACAGCGCCGTGCCGGTGTCCCGCTCGATGACCTTCTGCACGTTGTCGTAGCCGCTCAGGTTCGGCAGATGCGGGTTGCTGCCGTCGTGGCAGGCCAGGCAGCGCCGGTCGAACGTCGTCTTGATCTCCTTTTCGTAGCGCGCGCGTTCGCCGCCCTCCTGAGCCCAGGAGACGAGCGTCGTGAGCTCCTCGCGCGGCAGCATCCCCGCCATCGATCCACGCAGCGCCGCTTCGAGGCGCGAGCCCTTGCCGCTGCCGCTATAGGCGATGACGACATCCTCGTAGGACAAAGTGCGGGGATTGCCGTCCTTGCCGGAGTAGGAGTGGAACAGGTAGATCATCGCGAACAGGTACGCGGTCCCGAGGATCAGCAAGGTAGCCGTGTACAGGACGCGCAGGCTGTACGGAAGCTCCGAGAAATGGCGATAAAGCCGGTGCAGCGGCACATCGTTCACGTTCGCGTCCTTTTTCACTTGGCGCCCTTCTTCTTTTTGTCTGCAGGCGGCACCACGATGTACGTCACCGCGCGCGCGTTTTGACGCGCATAGTGAGCGGAAAGGTCCTTCACGTCCGCCTCGCTCATCAATGCGGACATGGCGGCCATGGCCGTGCTCTTGCGCGCGCCGGTGCGATAGGCATTCAGCATCTGCTCGAGCCAGTCGGCGCGCTGCGCCGCGAGGCGCGGCATCAGCGGGTCGGTGCTGTTGCCGTTGACGCCGTGACAGCGATCGCAGCGCTCCGTCCATTCCGTCAGCGTGAGAGGCCGGCGTACGTTCAGCGGCTGAGGCTGCTGAGTGGCGTAATAGGCCGCGATGTCCTTCATCACCTTCTCGTCGAGCCCGGTCACCGGCCCTTTCATCGACTCGTCCTTGCGCGCGCCGCTCTTATAGGCCTGGGTGGCGGCTGCGAGGTACTCCGCGTCCTGACCGGCAAGGCTCGGCGTCGCCGGATTGCCGCTCACGCCCAGCTCGCCATGGCAGGCACTGCACGCGGCGGCGGCCTTCTTGCCTGCCGCCGGGTTGCCGGCCGCAGGGGTTTGCGCGCGAGCGGGTTTCTGCAGGGCATAGTAGAGCGCCATGTTGCTCACATCCGATTCGCTCGCTCCCGCAGCGATCGCTTTCATCATGTCGTGTGCGCGCTGGCCGCTCTTGTAAGCCTGCATTGCGCCCACGAAGTACTTCGGATCGAGCGCGACCAGGCTCGGCGTGCCGGGCATGCTGCTGACGCCGCTCTCGCCGTGGCAGCCGGCGCACGCCGCCGCCGCGCCCTTGCCGGCCTGGACCGGGTCCAGCTTGGCCGGGGCGGTCTTGGCGGGAGGCGCTGAAGGCCGCGGAGGATCGAGACTTGCGTAATAGGCGGCCACCTTGAGCAGCGCGTCGTCGCTCAAGTACCTGACGATGCCGGTCATGCCGCTTTGCACGCGGGCGCTCTGGCGGTAGGCCTGCAGCTGCAGGTCGAGATAGGCGGCGCGCTGGCCGGCAAGGTGAGGGATGACGTCCTTGGTCGAGCTGATGCCGTTCGCGCCGTGACAGCGGGCGCACGAGGCTTCGGCAATGCGCTTGCCTTCCGCGACTTCCACCGGAGTGGCGTACACGGCGCGCAGCTCGTCTTCTGCGGGGCTTGCGGCGAGCGCCGCGGTGCTGACGAGCATTGCTGCGAACAGAATCTTCATGGCGCGGTCTTGTGCTCCCACGGTGGAAACAGCCGTGTGATGCCCAGCAGGACGATGAGCGGCGCAACGACGAGCCACAGCGCGCTGATCAGTCCTTCCTTGCCGAACACCTGCAGAGGATAGCTGAGAAGCCCCCTGCCGGTCTTGGAGAGCTCCTGCCCGCCGATCACTACGTTCCAGCGCATCATGAACACCGACAGCAGGACGAGGCACGCGCTCAGCGTGACGCCAACGATCAGCGCTCTTCCCGTGGTGCCGCGCCAGATCATATAAGAGAGCAATATTAGGGGGAAGATCGACCCGACGCCGAATTGCAGGACGAAGTACGGAACGAGCAGGGGACCCGTTACGTACGCCATGATCATCTCGATGCCCTCGCGCGCCTTGTAGACGATATTGGCGAACTCGAGCCCCTCCAGGAGGAAGGCGACCATGATGAAGGCCCACACCGTATAAGCGAGTCCCTTGATGCATCTCAAGTCGATCGGCGTCTTGCGAAGCTTCGACGAGACCACGTAGAGCACGATCAGCAGCGCCACCCCGGAAATGATTGCCGAGAACAGGAACACCAGCGGCATCAGGTCGGAAGACCACCATTCGCGCGACTTGAGCGAGCCGAAAACGAAGCCGACGTAACCGTGCAGCCCGTGCGCGCCAGGTATGCCCGCGATCGCGAGCCAGAAGATCCACTTGCGGTCGTGGCGCAGTGCGGGCTCGGACACGTCGTACGAGCCGAGCGTGAGCGCACGGTAGAAGGCGCCGGTCAACCCCTTCCTCCTCTGCGCCTGTTCCACGATGTAGGGACGGAACGCGAACCAGGTCTCGAGCAGCAGCAGCACGATGTAGAAGCTCGCGAAATAGCCGAACATGGCCATGGCCGAGGTCCAGTGCGGCGTGAGCAGGTTGTTGAAGGCGCGCTCCGGGTGCCCTAGGTGCAGCAGCAGCGGCAAGGGCACGAACAGCATGAAGCACAGCGAGGTTAGCAGCGCGAGGTGCGCGACCGGTTTCAGGCGCTCGAAGCCGAACACCTGGTAGAGGCTCGAGACGGTGAACGCCCCCGCCACCAGGCCGGTGATGTACGGGTAGACGACGATGGCCACCGACCATTCGATCACCGTCTCGTTCGGATAGACCCAGCCGGTGTACGGGGCATAGTGGATGAGGGGTTCCACTAGTTCACCTCCTTGTCGAGACCGACGTAGAACACGTTCGGCGCATTGCCGGTCTCCGGCTTGAGCACGTGCACCCGGTTATTGCGAATGAACAGGTTGATCGGGCTTTGCTTGTCGTTGCGATCGCCGAACACGCGCGCGCCGACCGGGCAGGCCTCGACGCAGGCCGGCTGCAGGCCTTTGGTAATGCGGTGGTAACACCAGGTGCACTTGTCGCTGACGCCCTTCTCTTCGTCGAAGAAGCGCGCGCCGTACGGACAGGCCTGCACGCAATAGCGGCAGCCGATGCAGTATTTATGGTCGATGAGCACCACGCCGTCCTTCGTCTTGTACGTGGCGCCGACCGGGCATACCTGGACGCAGGGCGGATGCTCGCACTGGTTGCACAGCTTGGGGACGAAGAAAGCTTTTTCGACTTTCGCGTCCTGGTATCGGTTGGCGAACCGGTATTCGCGCTCCGAGCCGGAGGCGGCGATGTTCACCGGGTCGGCGTGGCTGTCGATGCGCGGCCGGTTCTCTCCTTCGAGGTAAACGTAGCGCTCGACCCAGGTGCGGAAATGATGCGCGGTAAGCGGAACTTCGTTTTCCGCCTTGCACGCCTCGACGCAGCGCAGGCAGCCGATGCATTTCGTGGCGTCGACGCCGAACGCCCATTGGCGCTTGGTCCAGTCGTAGTCGGGCGTCGGAAACGACTTTCCGGCAGCCGCGGATTCGCTCTTTGCGGCCACCTTCTGGACCACGGCCGGGGTTCCGGCGGCAAGCGCGGCGCCGCCGATCCTGCGCAGGAACAGGCGCCTTGCGCGCAATGCACTGATCGCTTCCGGTTTCTTCATGAGGGTTTCCTTGGCCCGCAGCTCTGCGTGGCGTAGTACGCGGCGAGGTTTGCGATGTCCGCGTCGCTCAAGCCCCGGACGACGCCCGCCATCATCGGATCTTTGCGCAAGCCGGCCCTGAACGCCTTGAGCGTGTTCGCGAGGTACACCGCCTTTTGGCCGGCGATGTTCGGCCAGGCGGGATTCGTCCCCACGCCCGTTTCGCCATGGCAGGCAGCGCAATTCCTCGCCAGAGCCTTGCCGGCTGCGGCGTCGCCCGCCGCTTTCTCGCCTGCCGCCCCCTTGCAGCTCAAGCCGGCGTAATAGGCGGCGAGATCTTGGATCTCCGCATCGGTCAGCGTCTTCGCCACCGGCGACATCATCACGTCGGACTGGGCGCCGGACTTATAGGCGCCGAGGATGGTGACCAGGTAGGCGGCATTCTGGCCTGCCAGGTTGGGCCAGGTATCGTTCGGGCTGATTGCGTCGGCGCCGTGACAGCTTGCGCAGCTCGCCGCGTGTTTCCTGCTTCCCGCGGCGGCATCGCCGCCTACTTTCGCCACGACGCCGGCGAGCTTCGGTGCATGAGGGTCGTGGCAAACGGCGCATTGCTGGCCCGCGCCGTGCTGGGCCAGATCGATCTGCGGTTGCGCGCGGGGCCGCTCTTGCATCCTCTCATGACACAGCGAGCACAGCTGTCGGGTATCGGCGGGAATCGGCAGCTTGCCCTTCTGCGGATGGCCCTGGGCCGGGCCATGACAGACTTCGCAGGTGACAGTCTTGTGATTGCCCGCCGACCACTGCGCATGTCGTTCGCTGTGGCAGGCCTGGCAGTACGCCGAGCTCTGGAGGACCGGCTCCTGAGCCGCAATTTCAGCGACCGAGTCCGCGCGGTAGTGACCGAATTGATAGAAAGATTCGGCGGTGAAATACCACTTCGCGGCCAGCGCGGCGGCAAGACCCGCGCCCAGCAATACGAGTAGTCGGAAGACGTGCTTTGGCACGTTCGGCCCCCCGCCATAGAACGTGGACCGACCGTAGCAAGCAAGCCGCGAACCGACTTGATCTACGTCAAGAAGGCGGTAGTCAGTCGGCGCGCACCAGGAAGCCGCGCAGCACTAGCAGGAGCAGCGTCAGCCCGATCATGATGAGGACGAAGCCCAGGAACGCGGAGCCGATCGTCATCGGCCGCGAAGGCGCGTCCACCAGGTGCTTCTCGAGCTCGCCGGACTTCTTCAGCCGCTCGTACTCGAGCGCGTGCTCGCGCCTGAACTCGTCCAGCGACACCGCGCCGGTAAACATGACGATGTCGAGCGGGAATTTGTCCGGCCGGAAGTGGTTATTGAAGAAGTGCACCGTGAACAGGAACACCGCAGCGAGCACTGCTTCTTCGCCGTGCACGATGGTGGCGACGTTGAATATCCATCCCGGCAGGACCGAGGCCGTTGCCTCCGGGAAGGCGAGCATGAAGCCGCTGCCGCCGATGATCGCCATGCCCCAGAACACCGCCCAGTAGTCGAACTTTTCCCAGTAGGTCCAGCGGTCGAACTGCGGGCGCGACCGCATCCCCAGGAACCACTGGAACATGGCGATGATGTCCTGGAGGTCCTGCCAGTTCGGCACCAGCGAGTTCGGACCGAACCACTGGAACGTGCGCAAGCGCGGCAGGATGCGCGCCCCCACCACGTAGACGAGGTGGATGAAGAAGATTCCGAGCATGATGCCCGCCGCCACGCGGTGCACGACGGCGGCCTCTTTCGGGCTGCCGAACATGCGGACCACGAATTGCGCCCACGGCATTTCGGCGAAGAACACCGCCATCCCGGTGAGCACGAGCGTCATCACGCTGATCGCGAAAATGAGGTGCGCGAGGCGCCACATCGGGGCGAAGCGCTGGAACTGTTTGCCCTGCGGGTGCAGATGCAGGCCGACGACGTGCGGGCTCGTCTTGCCTTCCTTGCGGTCGCGCCATTCGCGGTAGAACCACAGCGCCGTGTGCGTCCAGAAGAACACGAACACGCCGATGAGCAGCGCGACCATGAACTTGGTCGTCACCCAGACCTGCGGATAGCGCTCGAAGTCGTGCGACGTGGCGTGCGGCTGGAAGCTCACGAACCCTGCGGTCGCGTTCTTGTGGCACTGCTGGCAGGTCGCCAGCCGGTTGTTGGGATGGACGCGCGCGGCAGGGTCGCTTACGCGCTGCGCGTTGTGCGCGCTGTGGCAGTCGGCGCACTTGGCGGTATAGGCGTAGCCCAGCCGGTGAACCTGGCCGTGGTAAGTCTTGATATAGGTGCGGTAGCTCTCGACGTGGCAGTCGCCGCAGTTCTGCGTGATCGCGACCTTGGTCGACGCTGCCGCGGGCGACTGGATGTCGTGCGTGGTGTGGCAGTCGGAGCAGATCGCCGCCACCGGGTTGCCCTTCTTCAGCACCTCGGTGCCGTGCACCGAATAGGTGTAGATGTCGAGTTGCTTCTCGTGGCACTTGCCGCAGACCGTCGGAATACTCATGCGCCAGTCGGCGCGTCCGGTGCTGCCGAGGGGATAGATGTAGTGCGCGTCGTGGCAGTTGAAGCAGGTGGCGTTGGTGCGCGTCTGGTCGTCGCGCCGCGGCCGGGCGTGCACCGATTTCAGGTAGCGTTCGATCTGCTCGACCACCACGCCGAGGCGCCCGTGCTCCTTGGTCTTCTTATCCTGCATCGCCTGCCACAGCTCCTGGTGGCATTCGACGCAGCCGACCTTGATCGGGCCGGCCTTCTTGTGGGGGATCTCGGTGATGTCCCGGTGGCACTCGACGCAGCGGCGCTTCGCGTGCACGCTGAGCTCGAACTTCTCCTTCGCGACATGCAGCGGGCGCGGCTTGCCGTCGGGACCGGGCATCGAGAAGCCCTCGTTGCCGTGGCAGCCGAGGCAGGTCGCGTTGTCGAGCGGCACCGCCGCTGCAGGCGCGGCCTCGGGCTTGGGCTTCGCCGCGGGCTTTTGCAAGTAGGCCAAGATTGCCTGGAGCTCGGCCGCGCTCGCGTCGACCGGCATGGGGTGGCCTTTGCCTGCGCGCAGCGCGCCGATCAGCTTGGATTCGGCGCCCTTGTACTTCGCCGCCGCCCCCCTCAGCGCCGGCCCCATCTTCTTCTCGTCCACCCCGTGGCAGCCGAGGCAACCCTTGGACTCGAGAAGCATCTCGCCGGATTGCGCAAGCGCAAGCGGCGTGAGCGCGATCATCGCCGCCGCCAGGATCCAGACTCGCATACCCTCGCCTCTCCGATGCATTATTTGACGTCCATCAATAATGGACCCGCGCGCCGGCCGCCAGCAAGTTCCCCACCGCCTTTGACAAGGATCAATCCTTCGCCACGCCACGCTGGTAGCGTCGAGGCCATGGCAGCGCTCAATCCCATCGCCGCCTGGCACGAGGAACACGTCTACTTTAACCAGCTGCTGCACCTCCTGCAGCGCGAGGTGGACGTGTTTCACACCGGAACCCGGCCGAACTACGAGCTGATGTTCGACATCGTCTCGTACCTGCGTGAATACTCCGACCGCTTCCACCACCCGCGCGAGGACGAGGCGTTCGCGCGACTCGTCAAGCGTTGCCCCGACATGGAGCTGCAGCTTGCGCGTCTCGCGCAGGAGCACCGTGTGATCGCGCAATCGGGCGAGACGCTGCTGCGACAGATCGACCAGATTCTCGATGGGTCCTATGTGCCGCGCGAGGAAGTCGAGGCTGCCGCGGCGACCTATCTCGTGTACTACGGCAATCACATCGCGCGAGAAGAGGAAGATGTGCTCACGCTCGCCGCGCAGCATCTCGGCCCGGAAGATTGGGACGCGGTGAAAGCCGCCGCGCCCGCGGGCAAGGATCCGCTCTTCGGCAAGGAGACCGAGAGCCGCTACCGCGAGTTGCGCCGACAGATAGCGCTCGAAGCCTGACACCGTAAGTTTCGCGTAAGCGATAACGCAGTCGCCTTTGCGCTAGATCAAGCGCCATCACTACGGCGCTGCTACGGTCGCGCTTCAATGGGGTAGTACATCAAAGCGAAACCTTTCCCCGGCTGCTGATACGCCATGCAGCCGAGCGCGGCGATCGGCCGGCAATGCGGGAAAAGGATTTCGGCATCTGGCAGACCTGGAGTTGGCGCGAAGTGCTGCGTGAGGTGCGCGCGTTCGCCTGCGGGCTGCATTCGATGGGGCTTCGGCGCGGCGGTAAGCTCGCGGTCATCGGCGACAACAGGCCGCGCCTGTACTGGACGATGGCTGCGGCGCAGGCGCTCGGCGGCGTGCCGGTGCCCCTGTACCAGGACGCGGTGGCCGAGGAGATGGTCTACGTCCTCAACAACGCCGACGCCGCGATCGCCGTGGTCGAGGACCAGGAGCAGGTCGACAAGCTGCTCGAGATCCGCCCGCGCTGCCCGAAGCTCACCCACATCATCTACGACGATCCGCGCGGGCTGCGCCATTACGGCGCGCGCGATCTCCACAGCTACGAGGAAGTGCGCGGCCTGGGGCAGGTGCGCGATCGCGAGCATCCGGAGTTCTTCGAGCGTGAGGTAGAGGAAGGCAAAGGGAACGACATCGCGATCATGCTGTACACCTCGGGCACTACCGGCAGTCCCAAGGGCGTGTGCCTCACGCACGACAATCTCATCGTCACGGGCCGCAATGGCATTGAGCGCGAAGGGCTCGGCGCCGACGAGGAGGTCCTCGCGTACCTGCCGATGGCCTGGGTCGGCGACAACCTGTTCTCCTACACGCAGTCGTATGTCGCGGGGTTCTGCGTGTCTTGTCCCGAGGGCCCAGACACGGTGCTTGACGACATGCGCGAGATCGGCCCGACCTACTACTTCGCGCCGCCGCGGGTGTACGAAAACCTGCTCACGCAGGTCACGATTCGCATGGAGGACGCGAGCCTCGTCAAGCGCAGCATGTTTCGCTACTTCATGGACGTTGCGCGTCGGGTCGGCACACGCATTCTGGACGGCGAACAGGTCTCTCTCGCAGACCGGCTGAGCTACGCCGTCGGCCGCACGTTGGTCTATAACCCGCTCAAGGACGCGCTCGGCATGAGCCGGCTCAAGCTCGCCTATACCGCGGGGGAGGCGATCGGGCCGGAGATCTTCGCCTTCTACCGCTCGCTCGGCATCAACATCAAGCAGCTGTACGGTCAGACCGAGGCCGCGGTGTTTGTCTGCGTGCAGCCCGACCGCGAGGTGAAGGCCGATACGGTCGGCACGCCGTTTACCGATGTCGAGGTCAAGGTCACGGAGGCGGGCGAGGTCTGGTACCGCGGCCCCGGGGTGTTCCATTCCTACTACAAGAATCCCGAAGCGACCGCTGCCACCAAGACTGCCGACGGCTGGGTGCGCACCGGCGACGCCGGCTATTTTGACGACGCCGGGCACCTCAAGATCATCGACCGCGCGAAGGACGTGGGGCGGCTCGCCGACGGGACGCTGTTCGCGCCCAAGTACCTCGAGAACAAGCTCAAGTTCTTCCCCCACATCAAGGAGGCCGTGTGCTTCGGCGACGGCCGCGACTGCGTGACTGCGTTCATCAACATCGACGTCGCCGCGGTGGGAGACTGGGCCGAACGGCGGGGGCTCGCGTATTCAGGCTACCCGGACCTTGCTTCCAAGCCGGAGGTCTACGAGCTTATCCGCGCGTGCGTGGAGAAAGTGAACCGCGACCTCGCGGGCGACGCCAAGCTCGCGAACTCGCAGATCCGGCGCTTCCTAGTGCTGCACAAGGAGCTCGACGCCGACGAGGGCGAGCTCACGCGCACGCGCAAGGTGCGCCGCGCCTTCATCGCTGAGAAGTACGCGCTGCTCGTGCACGCGCTGTACGACGGCTCCACGCAGTGCAGCTTCAACGCCGAGGTCAAGTTCGAGGACGGACGCAGGAGCTCGATTCGCGCCGAGCTCAAGATCTGGGATGCCTCGGTCGCAGCCCCGCTCGCGAAGGCGGCCTGATGGATCAGAGCGCCTATGCCAGCCGCCTGAGCTTCCACGACTCGATCGAGACCATGGAGGTCGATTTCTCGAACTTCAGCTTCGCCGACCCGGCGATGGTCGACGCCTTCTACGACCATATCGACCAGCGCGTCGCGGCTACGGGCAAGCGCTGGTACTTCCTCGTGCTCTACGAAGGCTGCGAGATCGCGCCCGAGGCCTGGGAGCGCTTCGCCGCGCGCGGCAAGCACGCCAACATCAGCTACGGCCTGGGCACGGTGCGCGTACATCCGAGCGAGCGCACGCGCGAGACCATCCGCAGTCGCGCCGAGCGCGAGACCTTCCGCGCCAACATCTTCGACACCCGGGACCAGGCGATGGTGGCGCTCGGCGAGATGCGCAAGCGCCGCGAGATCCTCGGCACCTCGACCACCGACGCCTACCTGCGCGTGCAGGACATCCATCTCAACTTCGGCGGCGTGAAGGCGCTCACCGGCGTGAGCTTCCAGGTGCACCGCGGCGAAATCACCTCGATCATCGGCCCCAACGGCGCCGGCAAGACCTCGATGATCAACGTGGTGAGCGGCTTCTACCGCCCGACGCGCGGGCGCATCTTCTTCGACGGCGCCGACCGCACGCATTTACCCGCGCACCGCGTCGCGCGCCTGGGCTTCGCGCGCACCTTCCAGAACATCGCGCTCTTCAAGGGCATGAGCACGCTCGACAACATCATGGCGGGGCGCAGGTTCCGCCATAACCTTTTCCTGGACGCTCTCTATCTAGGACCGGCGAAAAGCGAGGAGCTGCGCCAGCGCGCCGAGGTGGAGAAGATCATCGACTTCCTCGAGATCCAGGCGATCCGCAAGAAGCCGGTGGGGCGGCTGCCCTACGGCCTGCAGAAGCGCGTCGAGCTCGGCCGCGCGCTCGCGATGCAGCCCAAGGTGCTGCTGCTCGACGAGCCGATGGCCGGGATGAACGTCGAGGAGAAGGAGGACATGGCGCGCTTCGTCCTCGACGTCAACGACCAGTGGGGCACCACGATCGTGCTGATCGAGCACGACATGGGCGTGGTGATGGACATCTCCAACCATGTCGTGGTGCTCGACCACGGCGCCAAGATCGCCGAAGGCACGCCGGCCGAAGTGCGCGCCGACCCGGTGGTCATCCGGGCCTATCTCGGAGTGGCTCACTGACATGGATGCGAACTTTTTCTTCGAAGTGCTGATCGGCGGGCTGCTCGCCGGAGTCATGTACTCGCTCGTCGCCATCGGCTTCGTGCTCATCTACAAGGCCTCGGGCGTGTTCAACTTTGCACAGGGCGCGATGGTGTTCTTCGCCGCGCTCACCTACGTCAGCCTCACCGAGCGCGGCTGGCCGTTCTGGCTCGCGCTCGCCGCGGTGCTCGCGCTCATGATCGTGCTCGGCTTCGCCATCGAGCGCGTGGTGCTGCGCCCGCTCGTCAACCAGCCGCAGATCACGCTGTTCATGGTGACTATCGGGCTCGCCTACTTCCTGGAGGGCGTGGCGCAGGGCGTGTGGGGCGCGCAGGTCCACGCGCTGGAAATCGGCATCCAGGACGCGCCCTTCACCGTGGCCGGCATCAGCATCAGCCAGTTCGACCTGTTCGCCTCGGGCACCGCGGCTCTCCTGGTGCTGGTGCTCGCGGTGTTTTTCCAGAAGACCAAGACCGGGCGCGCGCTGCGCGCGGTTGCCGACGACCACCAGGCGGCGCTTTCGGTCGGAATCCAGCTCAAGTACGTGTGGGCGGTGGTGTGGGCCGCCGCGGGGTTCGTCGCGCTGGTGGCGGGCCTGCTGTGGGGCGCGCGTACCGGCGTTCAGTTCGCGCTGACCTTCACCGCGCTCAAGGCGCTGCCGGTCCTGATCCTCGGCGGCTTCGAGTCGATCCCCGGCGCGATCGTCGGCGGGTTGATCATCGGCGCGACCGAGAAGCTCGCCGAGGTTTATATCGGTTCCTCGATCGGCCTGAACATCGGCACCGGCATCGAGAACTGGTTCCCCTACATGCTCGCGCTGGTCTTCCTCCTCGTGCGCCCGGAAGGCCTGTTCGGCGAAAAGCGCATTGAACGGATCTAGCGATGTTCTACCGACTCGCCGGGCAGTTCAAATCCAGCTACGCCGCCGACCAGCAGATCTTCCCGATCCGCCAGGACCGGGTTTTCATGGTTGGACTCGCCGTGGTGGCCTTCGGGCTGGTGCCCCTCGTCGCAAATGACTATTGGCTCGGCGCGATCCTGATTCCGTTCCTGATCCTCGCCCTGGCCGCGCTCGGGTTGAACATCCTCACCGGCTACACGGGTCAGCTCTCGCTCGGCACCGCGGGTTTCATGGCGGTGGGCGCCTTCGCCGCGTTCAACTTCATCCTGCGCGTGCCCGGCATGCCGTTCCTCTTGGCGCTGTTCCTCGCCGGGCTGACGGCCGCGCTGATCGGCATCGTGTTCGGCCTGCCGAGCGTGCGCATCAAGGGCTTCTACCTCGCCGTCGCCACCCTCGCGGCGCAGTTCTTCATCGAGTGGGTGCTGACCAAGTTCGGCTGGTTCTCCAACTACAACCCTTCGGGCGTGATCAGCGCGCAGACGATCGAGATCCTCGGCTATCGCTTCGATACCCCGGTATCCAAGTACCTGCTGACGCTCACCATCGTGGCGTCGATGGCGCTCGCCGCCAGGAACCTGGCGCGCACCCAGACCGGCCGCTACTGGATGGCGGTGCGCGACATGGATCTCGCCGCCGAGGTCACCGGCATCGACATCGTGCGCACCAAGCTGGTCGCGTTCGCCGTGAGCTCGTTCTACTGCGGCGTCTCGGGCGCGCTGTGGGCCTATGCCTACCTCGGCGCGGTCGAGCCGCAGGCGTTCACGCTCGACCGCTCGTTCCAGGTGCTGTTCATGATCATCATCGGCGGCGTCGGCACCGTGCTCGGCGCCTTCCTCGGCGCGGCGTTCATCGTGCTGCTGCCGATTGCGCTCAACGTTGGCGCGCACACGCTGCTACCCGGCGTCAGCACCGATCTCATGTCCAACCTCGAGCTCGTGATCTTCGGCGCGCTCATCGTCTTCTTCCTTGCCGTCGAGCCCCACGGCCTCGCCCGCCTGTGGCAAATCGGCAAGGAAAAACTGCGGCTATGGCCGTTTCCACACTAGGAGGACAGGTATGAAATCCACAATCGCACTGGCGGTCGCAGCCGCGCTCGTCGCCGGTACCGCAATCGCGCAGCCCAAGGAGCAGTTCATCCCCATGCTGTCGTACCGCGTCGGCCCGTACGCCGCGGGCGGCACCGGCTTCTTCGGCGGCTACATCGACTATCTCGACATGCTCAACCGCCGCGACGGCGGCATCGGCGGCGTCAAGCTGACGTGGGAGGAATGCGAGACCGAGTACAAGAACGACCGCGGCGTGGAGTGCTACGAGCGCCTGAAGAAGAAGGGCCCCACCGGCGCCACGGTGTTCGCCGCGCTCTCCACCGGCATCACCTATTCGCTCATCGAGCGCGCCACCGCCGACAAGATCCCCGTGATCTCCATGGGCTACGGCCGCGCCGACGCTTCCGACGGGCGCGTGTTCCCCTACATCTTCCCGCTCGTGACCAACTACTGGAGCCAGAACACCGCCAAGCTCAAGTTCATCGGCATGAAGGAAGGCGGCATGGACAAGCTCAAGGGCAAGAAGATCGTGAACCTGTATCACGGCTCGGCCTACGGCAAGGAGACGATTCCGATCCTCGACGAGCAGGCGAAGAAGTACGGCTTCACGGTGACCCACATCGAGGTCCCGCACCCGGGGAACGAGCAGCAGTCGCAGTGGCTGCAAATCCGCTCGATCAAGCCCGACTGGGTCATCCTGCGTGGCTGGGGCGTGATGAATCCGACCGCGCTCAAAGCAGCGCAGAAGGTCGGCTACAAGACCGAGCGCATCGTCGGCGTGTGGTGGAGCGGGGCGGAGGAGGATGTGCTGCCGGCAGGCGACGCGGCGAAGGGCTACATCGCCGCGGCGTTCCATCCCTCGGGCACCGAGTTCCCGGTCGTGCAGGAGATCCTCAAGCACGTCTATGCCGGCGGCAAGCGCGGCAACATGGAGGACAAGGGCCGCATCGGCCAGCAGTACTTCAACCGCGGCGTGATCCAGGGAATCTTGACCGCCGAGGCCATCCGCACCGCGCAGACGAAGTTCGGCCAGCGCCCGCTCAGCGGAGAGGAGATGCGCTGGGGCATCGAGAACCTGAAGGTCGACGAGAAGCGGCTGAAGGAGCTCGGCGCCTACAACCTGATGCAGCCGATGAAGGTCTCGTGCTTCGACCACGAGGGCGGCGGCGCGGTGAAGTTCCAGCAATGGGACGGAAAGCAGTGGAAGGTGATCAGCGACTGGATCGCGAGCGACCAGTCGATCGTGCGGCCGCAGATCGAGAAGTCGGCGGCGCAATATGCGGTGGAGAAGAAGCTCGCGCCGCGCGATTGCCCGAAGGGCTAAGCCGGTGAACCCCCTGCTGCGCGTCAACAACATCGAGGTCATCTACGACCACGTGATCCTCGTGCTGAAGGGGGTATCGCTCGAGGTGCGGGAGGGCGGCATCGTCGCCCTCCTCGGCGCCAACGGCGCCGGCAAGACCACCGCGTTGAAGGCGGTGTCCAACCTGCTGGGTGCCGAGCGCGGCGAGGTTACCAAGGGCTCAATCGAGTTCCAGGGCGAGCGCGTCGAGCGGCTCAACCCTTCGGAGCTCGTGCGCCGCGGCGTGATCCAGGTGATGGAAGGCCGTCACTGCTTCCCGCACCTCACGGTGGACGAAAACCTGCTCACCGGCGCGCACACGCGCAGCGCGAACCGCTTCGAGATCAAGCGCGATCTCGACCGGGTATACAGCTATTTCCCGCGGCTCAAGGAACGGCGCACGAGCCTCGCCGGCTATACCTCGGGCGGCGAGCAGCAGATGACCGCGGTCGGACGCGCGCTGATGGCGCGGCCGAAGATGATCCTGCTCGATGAGCCTTCGATGGGACTCGCACCGCAGATCGTGCACGAGATCTTCGAGATCGTGCAGAACCTCAACCGCCGCGAGAAGGTGAGCTTCCTGCTCGCCGAGCAGAACGCGGTGATGGCGCTCAAGTTCGCCGAGTTCGGCTACATCCTGGAGAACGGCCGCGTAGTGATCGAAGGCACCTCGGCGCAGCTCGCGGAGAACGAGGACGTGAAGGAGTTTTACCTCGGCATTTCCAGCGGCAAGCAAAAGAGCTTCCGCGATGTGAAGCATTACCGGCGGAGGAAAAGATGGCTGGCGTAAGCGAAGTCCTTCCCAAAGCGAAGAAATCGGTCGCCCTGTCCGGCGTGCCGGCCGGCAACACGGCGCTCTGCAGCGTCGGGCGCACGGGCAACGACCTCCACTATCGCGGCTACGACATCCTCGACTTCGCCGACGAGGCCCAATTCGAGGAGATTGCCTACCTGCTGGTGCACGGGAGGCTGCCCACGCTGGAGGAGCTGGGACATTACAAGAAGCACCTCAGAACCCTGAGAGCGCTGCCGCAGATGCTGAAGGCAGCGCTCGAGTGCATCCCCGAGAGCGCGCATCCGATGGATGTCCTGCGCACCGGCGTGTCGGTGCTCGGTACGCTGGAGCCGGAAAAGCAGGATCACGGCAAGGACGGTGCGCAGCATATCGCCGACCGGCTGATGGCTTCGCTCGGCTCGATGCTTCTCTATTGGTACCACTACGCCGGCGAAGGCCGGCGCATCGACGTCGAGACCGACGACGATTCGATCGGCGCGCATTTCCTGCACCTGCTTCACGGGAAGAAACCAAGCGCGGAATGGGCACGCGCGATGCACACGTCGCTCATCCTCTACGCCGAGCACGAGTTCAACGCGAGCACGTTCACCGCGCGCGTCATCGCGGGAACGAATGCGGACCTCTATTCGGCGATCGGCGGCGCCATCGGCGCGCTGAAGGGGCCGAAGCACGGCGGCGCCAACGAGGCGGCGTTCGAGGTTCTGACCCGGTATGCGAATCCGGATCTGGCCGAGAAGGACCTACTGCGGCGGCTTGCAGAGAAGGAGGTGGTGATCGGCTTTGGCCACCCGGTCTACACCATCGCCGACCCACGCAACGAGGTGATTAAGGGGGTTGCAAAAAGACTCTCCACCTCGGCGGAAAGCCAGAAACTTTTCTCGATTGCAGAGCGGCTGGAGCAGGTCATGTGGCGCGAGAAGAAGATGTTCGCGAACCTCGACTGGTACAGCGCGGTGTCGTACCACGCGATGGGCGTGCCGACGGACATGTTCACGCCGCTGTTCGTCATTTCGCGCACGTCCGGGTGGGCGGCGCACGTCATTGAGCAGCGCACCGACGGCAAGATCATCCGCCCGAGCGCCAACTACACCGGTCCCGAGAACCGGCGCTGGATCCCGCTCGAAAGCCGTACCTAACGAAAGACGACGACCGGAACCTTTGAGCTGAGGAGGACGCGGCGCGTCTCGCTGCCGAGGAGAACCGCGCCCAGGCCACGTCGGCAGCGCGAGGCCATCGCGATCGCGTCGCATCGCAGCGCCCGCGCCGCCTTCAGGATGCCGTCGCTCGGCCTGGCCGCGGTTAGCATTCGGGTCGCGCAGCGCACGCGCGCTTTTCTGGCGGCCGCTTCTACTGGCGCCAGCGCCTTTTTTGCCAGCGCTTCACTGTGCTTGCGGTACATTGTTGGTGAAACGCCGGGGACATACACGCCACCTTCGAGATAGGTCGGCGGCCGGTAGAAGGGGGCGGCCACGTAGACGCCGGTGACCTTCGCGCCGAGCGCCTTGGCGAGCTGCACGCCCGCAGCCGCGCCTTTGCCGGCGAGCCTGGAGCCGTCCGTCGGAAGCAGGATATGCTTGTACATGGCGGTATGGTGCCCCGGGCCGTCGTGATGCTTATTGACGTGGATCAAAACCGGGGGGTGATCTGTCAGAAGAATGGCGTTCATGCGCGCAAAGCTCCTGCGACAGGATTTCCTCGGCGGCCTCGCCATCGTCGCGGTCGCCGCCTTCGCCTACTGGCAGGCGCGCCACCTGCCGACCGCCGCGGCGGGCGGCATGGGACCCGGGACCCTGCCCAAAGGCCTCGCGGTGCTGCTGGCCGGGCTCGGCATGCTGCTGATGCTGCATTCGGTGAAGAGCGAGAGCATGGGCCGCTGGTCGGTGCGCGGGCCGCTGTTCGTCCTTGGCGGGCTGGTGCTCTTCGGGATCGCAGTGCGCCCCCTCGGCCTCGCAGTCGCCGGCCCGCTTGCGATCGCCGCGGCGGCGTTCGCCTCGAGCGAGGTGCGCTGGCGCGAGACGCTCATCTACGGAGTGCTGATGACGCTTTTCTGCATCGGACTCTTCAAGTACGCGCTCGGGCTTCCCATCCCCCTGGCTCCCTGGCTGGTGGGTTACTGACATGGAGCTCTTGAGCAATCTTGCTCTCGGCTTCGCCACCGCACTTTCTCCCGCCAACCTTTTCCTCGGCTTCGTCGGCTGCCTCGTCGGCACGCTGATCGGCGTGCTGCCCGGGGTCGGCCCCATCGCCACGATCGCGATGCTGATGCCGCTTACCCTGAAGGTCGATCCGACAGGCGCGCTCATCATGCTCGCCGGCATCTACTACGGTGCGCAGTACGGCGGCTCAACCACCGCCATCCTGGTCAACATGCCCGGCGAGGTCACGGCGGTGGTGACGGCGCTCGACGGCCATGAGATGGCGAAGCAGGGCCGCGCCGGTGCCGCGCTCGGCATAGCCGCAATCGGATCGTTCTTCGCCGGCACCGTTGCCACGCTTATCATCGCCGCGATCGGCGTGCCGCTCACCCGGCTCGCGCTGCTCTTCGGTCCCGCGGAGTATTTCGGCCTGATGGTGTTCGGGCTTGGGCTCGCGATCGTGCTCGCGCGCGGCTCGGTCCTGAAGGCGGTGATCATGGTGGTGCTCGGCCTGCTTCTCTCCACGGTCGGAACCGACCTCGAGACCGGGCAGGAGCGCCTGACGCTCGGTATCCCGGAGCTCTCCGACGGCGTGGACTTCGCCGTGCTCGCCATGGGTCTCTTCGGCATCGCCGAGATCCTGAGGAACCTCGAGAACCCGGAATCGCGCAACGTGGCGATCGCGCAGATCGGCCGCCTGCTGCCGACGCGCGCGGAGCTGAAGCGCTGTTTCGGCCCGATCGTGCGCGCCACCGGCATTGGCTCGGTGCTCGGCATCCTCCCCGGTAACGGCGCGGTGCTCGGCCCGTTCGCCTCGTACGCCCTGGAGAAGAAGCTGGCGAAAGATCCGTCGCGCTTCGGCAGAGGCGCGATCGAGGGCGTGGCCGGGCCGGAGGCCGGCAATAACGCTGGCGCGCAGACTTCCTTCATTCCTCTGCTCACGCTCGGCATCCCGCCCAACGCGGTGATGGCGCTGATGGTGGGCGCGATGACCATCCACGGGCTGATCCCCGGGCCGCAGGTCATCACGAAGTACCCGAGCCTGTTCTGGGGAATGATCGCCTCGATGTGGATCGGGAACCTCCTGCTCCTCATCATCAACTTGCCGCTGATCGGGCTGTGGGTGCGGCTGCTCAAGGTGCCGTACCGCCTGATGTTCACCACGATCCTGCTGTTCTGCGCGATCGGCATCTACTCGATCAACAACAACCCGTACGACGTGTACTTCACCGCGTTCTTCGGGCTGGTCGGCTATGTCTTCATCAAGCTCGGCCTGGAGCCTGCGCCGCTGCTGCTCGGCTTCGTGCTCGGCAGGCTGATGGAGGAAAAGATGCGCCAGGCGCTCGCGCTTTCCGAGGGCAGCTTCATGACCTTCGTCGAGCGCCCGGTCGCCGCCGTCCTGCTCGTGCTGGCCGCCGCGATCATCCTGATCGCGGTGCTGCCCGCGGTTGCCCGCAGCCGCCAGAAAGCTTTCCAGGAATGAAATTTCAGGAGAAAACGATGCATACCGTGAAACGCCTCGCCTGCGCCGCTGCATTGGCGCTCTTCTCAACCGTATCCCTCTCGCAAGCGTATCCGTCCCGCCCGGTGACGATCATCGTGCCATTCGCGGCGGGCGGGCCGACCGACATCATCGCCCGCATCAGCGGCGAATACTTCTCGAAAGCGCTCGGCCAGCAGTTCGTGGTGGAGAATGTGGCGGGCGCGGGCGGCACCACCGGCATCACGCGCGGCGCGCAGGCGAAGCCCGACGGCTACACGATCATGATGGGACACATGGGCACGCACGGCGCGGCGCCTGCGCTGTACAAGAGCCTCAAGTACGACCCGGCGAAGGACTTCACGCCGCTCGGCCTCGTCGCCGGCACGCCGATCCTGATCGTCGCGCGCAAGGACTTTCCGGCCGCGAACCTTAAGGAATTCCTCGCCAAGGTGAAGGATCCCGCCGCCAAGGTGAAGCAGGCGCACGCCGGCGTGGGCTCGGTGTCGTTCACGACCTGCACGCTTCTCACCTCGCAGCTCGGCGCGAAGAGCATCGTCGCCGCTTATCGCGGCACCGGCCCCGCGCTCAACGACCTCGTCGGCGGGCAGGTGGACTACATGTGCGACCAGATCGTCAACCTGGTCGAGCAGATAAAGGGCGGCAGCATCAGGGCCTACGCCATCGCCACCGCCGAGCGCTCGCCCGCGCTGCCCGACGTCCCGACGACGAAGGAAGCAGGCCTGCCGGAGTACCAGGTGAGCGCCTGGAACGCGCTGTTCGCTCCGAAGGGCATGCCAAGGGACGTGGCCGCCAAGCTGAACGCGACGCTGGTCGCCGCGCTCGACGATGCGGCGACTCGCAAGCGCCTGCTCGACCTCGGTAGCGTCATCCCCGACAAGGCCGGGCGCTCTCCGGAGGCGCTGCAGAAGCTCGTCGAGAACGAAGTGAAGCGCTGGGACCCGATTCTCAAGGCGTACGCGCAGTAGCAAGCAAGCGGCAGCGGCACGGGATGAAAGTCGGCCTTTTCATCCCGTGCTACGTCGACGCCTTCTTCCCTGAGATTGGCGTCGCGACGCTCGAGCTGCTCGAGCGTCTGGGGATGAAGGTGTCGTACCCGCTCGACCAGACCTGCTGCGGCCAGCCGATGGCGAACAGCGGCTGCCATGAGGACGCGGCGCCGGTAGAGCGCCTCTTCGTCAAGAACTTCGCAAAGTTCGACTACGTCGTCACGCCGTCGGGCAGCTGTACGCATCACGTGCGCGAGAGAGCAAAGCTGCACCGCAACACCTTCGAGCTCACCGAATTCCTGCACGACGTGCTCAAGGTGCGCGAATTCCCGTGGGCGAAGTTCCCGCACAAGGTCGGGCTGCACATCGGCTGCGCCGGCCTGCGGGGCCTGGAGCTTGCGAGCACCAGCGAGATCGCCGGACCGGCGTTCTCCAAGCCGCACGCCCTGCTTTCCAAGGTGAAGGGAGTGCAGATCGTCAGGCCCACGCGTGCCGACGAGTGCTGCGGCTTCGGCGGCACGTTTGCAGTGACCGAGGAGCCCGTATCCGCGCGCATGGGCTACGACAAGGTGAACGATCACCTTGCCGCCGGCGCGGAGTACATCGTCACGCCGGATCCCTCTTGCATGATGCACCAGAAAGGCTGCGCCGAGCGCCTCGGGCTCAAACTGAAATTCATCCATATCGCGCAGGTCCTGAATGGGGCGCGCGCATGAAGCGGGTAGACCATGCCGAAGCTTCTTCGGTTTTTTTGAGATCCAGAACCCATGCAGAATTTCATGACCAGCGTCTCTGGGACCTGAGGCAGAAGCGCGACCGCGAGGCCCACGGCATTCCCGAATGGGAAGAGCTGCGAAACCTCGCCTCGGCTATCAAGGAACACACCCTCTCGCACCTCGGCGACTATCTCGAGCAGTTCGAGCGCAACGCGACCGCGAACGGCATGCACGTGCACTGGGCGCGCGACGCCGCAGAGCATAACCAGATCGTTTTCAATCTGCTGGAAAGCCACCGCGCACGGGTCCTGGTGAAGAGCAAATCCATGCTCACCGACGAGTGCGAGATGCGGCCGTTCCTCGAGACGCGCGGCATCGAGATCGTCGAGACCGACCTCGGCGAGCGCATCCAGCAGCTCGACGACGAGCCGCCGAGCCATATCGTGGTGCCGGCGGTGCACAAGCTGCGCGCGGATGTGGCCGAGGTTTTTTCGAAAACCATCGGAACGGAGAAAGGCAAGACCGACGTTCCGTATCTTGCAGAGAGCCAGCGCCGGCACACGCGGCCCTATTACCTCAAGGCCGGCGCGGGGATGACGGGCGCGAACTTCGCCGTCGCCGAGACCGGCAGCTTTGTGGTTTGCACGAACGAAGGCAACGCCGATCTCGCGGCCAACCTGCCCCCGCTGCACATCGCGTCGATCGGCATCGAGAAGCTGATCCCGCGCCTCGCGGACCTGGGTGTCTTCGTGCGCATGCTCTCGCGCAGCGCCCTCGGCTCGCCGATTACGCAGATCACGTCGCACTTTCGCGCGCCGCGCCCCGGGAGTGAGATGCACGTCGTGCTGGTCGACAACGGCCGCTCCGAGCGCCTGGGTATGGAAGGCTTCTGGCCCTCGCTCAAGTGCATCCGCTGCGGCGCCTGCATGAACACCTGCCCGGTGTACCGCCGCAGCGGGGGCCTCTCGTACGGCGCGACCTATTCCGGGCCGATCGGCGTGATCGTTGATCCCACGTTCAACCTGCGCAAATACAGCGCCCTGCCGTTCGCCTCGACGCTCAACGGCAGCTGCACTCGTGTGTGCCCCGTAAAGATCGACATCCACGACCAGATCTATCGCTGGCGCAGGGTCATCGCCGAACGCAATCAGCTTCCCATGGTGAAGAAGGAAGCGATGCGCATGGCCGGCAAGGTGCTCTCGAGCCCCAAGCTCTACCGCATGGCGGTGAAGGCGGCGCAAGCCGGTCTCGACTACCTGCCGCGCTCGATGATCTACAACCCGCTCAACGCCTGGGGAAAGCAGCGCGAAGTGCCGAAGACGCCCAAGCAGTCCTTCCGCGACTGGTACGTGAAAAATCGATGAGCAGCCGCGGCGACATCCTGGCGCGCGTGCGCCGCAACCAGCCGGCCGCGGTGACGCTGCCCGAGGTGCCGCTGTTCGACTCGGTCATACACGACTTCAGGATCAGTCTGGAGCGTATGGGCGGAGGGTTTTTCGAAGGAAAACCTACTGAGCTTATCGGGAATAGGTTCGCGGATGCCCGCGTGATTCTCTCCACCGTGCCGGAAGTCAAGGGTAACCGCGAGCTCCCCGACGATCCGAGAAAGCTGGAAGACGTCGACGTGGGCGTGGTCCGAGCGCGTTTCGGCGTCGCCGAGACCGGCTCGGTGTGGCTCTCGGAGCGCGAGTTCGGGGTGAATGCGCTCGGCTTCCTGCCGCAGCACCTCGTCGTGCTACTCGACCCGCAGTCGATCGTGCCGAATCTGCACCATGCCTACCGGCACCCCGCGTTCAGCGAGGCGCGCTACGCGGTGCTCATGACCGGACCCTCGGCTACCGCCGACATCGAGGGGATCCTGGTTCGGGGCGCACAGGGGATCCGCAGCCTGACCGTGGTCGCTTGTTGACCCAAATCAAAAGCGGCGCGGCTTGAGCCGCGATACTGCGCACATGTTCCAGATCCGAATCCACGGCCGCGGCGGGCAAGGCGTGGTGACCGCCGCCGAGATGCTCTCGATCGCGGCGTTCCGCGAGGGCAAGCACGCGCAGGCTTTCCCTAGCTTCGGTTCGGAGCGGACCGGCGCGCCGGTGGTGGCGTTCTGCCGCATCGACGACAGGGAAATTCGCCTGCGCGAGCCGGTCATGCAGCCCGATGCGCTCATCATCCAGGACCCGACGCTCCTCCACCAGGTGGACGTGTTCGCCGGCGTCGCGTCCGGCGGCACCATCCTCATCAACACTTCACGCAGCTTCGAAGAATTGGGTTTGAAGGAGCTCATGCATCGCTTCAGGACCTGTACGGTTCCGGCGAGCGAGATCGCGCTGAAGCACGTCGGCCGGCCGCTGCCGAACGCGGCGCTGCTCGGCGGCTTCGCGGCGATTTCCGGCCAGGTCTCGCTCGACTCGGTGACCGCCGCGATCCACGAGAAATTCTCGGGCAAGGTCGCCGAGGGGAACGCCGCCGCCGCAACCGCGGCATTCAATCATGCTAAAGCAAACTGAAGGGTCGCACGCCGTAGCCGAGGCCGTGGCGCTGTGCCGGCCCGAGGTGATCTGCGCCTACCCGATCTCGCCGCAGACCCACATCGTGGAGGCGCTCGGCGAGCTGGTCGCCGCAGGCGAGGTCGGGAACTGTCAGTTCATCAACGTCGAGTCGGAGTTCGCCGCGATGTCGGTGGCGATCGGCGCTTCTGCGGCCGGGGCGCGCGCGTACACCGCCACCGCCTCGCAAGGGTTGCTCTTCATGGCCGAAGCGCTCTTCAACGCTTCGGGGCTCGGGCTGCCGATCGTGATGACGGTGGCGAACCGCGCAATCGGTGCGCCGATCAACATCTGGAACGACCACACCGACTCGATGTCGCAGCGCGACTGCGGCTGGATCCAGCTCTTCGCCGAGACCAACCAGGAGGCGCTCGACCTGCACATCCAGGGCTTCCGGCTCGCCGAGGAGCTGTCGCTGCCGGTGATGGTGTGCATGGACGGCTTCATCCTGACGCACGCCTACGAGCGCGTCGACATGCCGACGCAGAAGCAGGTGGATGCCTATCTGCCACCGTTCGAGCCGAGGCAGATTCTCGATCCCAACGAGCCGGTCTCCATCGGCGCGATGGTCGGCCCGGAAGCCTTCACCGAGGTGCGCTACCTGGCGCACGCGAAGCAGATGGAAGCGCTCGAGCTGATCCCGGGCTGGGCGGAAGAGTTTCGCCGCGCCTTCGGACGCGAAGCCGGCGGCCTGGTCCACACCTACCGCATCGAGGACGCCGAGACCGTCGTCGTGGCGCTCGGCTCGGTGCTGGGCACGGTAAAGGATACGGTGGACGAGATGCGCGCCCGCGGCATCCGTATCGGCGTCCTGGGAGTCGCCTGCTTCAGGCCATGGCCGCTCGCTGCGGTGCGCCAGGCCCTCGCGGGCGCAAAACGCGTGCTCGTGCTCGAGAAGAGCCTTGCCGTCGGCATCGGCGGCATCGTCTCGACCAACGTCCGCACCGCGCTCGACCGTGCGATTCCAGTCCACACCGTGATCGCGGGCTTGGGCGGCCGGCCGATTACTAGGGTTTCACTTAACACGATTTTTGGTTCAGAAAACCTCGAGCAGACCACCTTCCTCGACCTCGATCGCCCGGTAGTGGAGAAAGTGTTGGCGCGGGAGAAAGAGCTGCGCCGCAGCGGGCCGCGCGCGGAAATCGTCCTGCGGGAGAAACATGGCCTTCCAGCCCGTTAAGTACTACCAGACCGGCACCTTCACGGTCGGCAACCGGCTGTTGCCGACCGAGACGCGCTCGGTGCAGGCGAACATGCGCCGCACCAACTCGCTCAACTCCGGGCACCGTGCTTGCCAGGGCTGCGGCGAAGCCCTTGGGGCGCGCTACGCGATCGACGCCGCGATGGAGGCGACCCGGCGCCAGCTCGTCGCCGCCAACGCGACCGGCTGCCTGGAAGTGTTCTCCACGCCGTATCCCGAGACCTCGTGGCAGATCCCGTGGATCCACTCGCTCTTCGGCAATACCGCGGCGGTCGCCACGGGAATTGCTGCCGCCTT
The DNA here is from genome assembly GCA_035454685.1 of Burkholderiales bacterium. Taxonomy (GTDB): domain Bacteria; phylum Pseudomonadota; class Gammaproteobacteria; order Burkholderiales; family SG8-39; genus SCGC-AG-212-J23. The sequence goes on from DATIGN010000141.1 coordinate 32,323, forward strand.
GAAAGCGAAAAACAAAAATGGCGTGCGCGTCATCGCTCAGGGCGGCGACGGCGGGACTACCGACATCGGCTTTGGCTGCCTGTCGGGCATGTTCGAGCGCAACGACGACGTGCTCTACATCTGCTACGACAACGAGGCCTACATGAATACCGGCGTGCAGCGCTCCTCCGCCACGCCGCCCGCCGCAAGAACCGCCACCACGACGGCGGGCAATTCCTTCGGACAGGGCAAGAACATCCCGCTCATCGCAATGGCGCACGGCATTCCCTATGTCGCGACCGCCACCATCGCGGAGCTGCGCGACCTCGAGGCCAAGGTGAAGCGGGCGATGGAGATGCGCGGCGCGCGCTATATCCACATCTTCGTGTCGTGCCCGCTCGGCTGGGGCCATGCCTCCGACGCCTCGATCCGGATCGCGCGCCTGGCCAAAGAGACGGGCCTCTTCCCGGTGTACGAGGCCGAGCGCGGCGAGCTCACGAGCGTCTCCAAGATCCGCAGGCGGCTGCCGGTGGAGGAATACCTCAAGCCCCAGCGGCGGTTCGCGCACTTGTTTTCCCCACAAAAGAACAACGAAGCGATTGCGAGAATCCAGGAGATGGCCGACCGCAACATCCGCAAGTTCGGCTTGCTCGATGCGTAGACCCTTCGCCATCACCCTCGACCCCGGGTCGAGCCTCGCCAACCACACCGGCACCTGGCGCACCGAGCGCCCGATGTACGTCGACCGGCTGCCGCCGTGCAACGTCGCCTGTCCGGCGGGCGAGAACATTCAGGGCTGGCTAGCGCACGCCGAATCCGGCGACTACGAGGCCGCCTGGCGCGTGCTCACCCAGGACAACCCGCTGCCCGCGATCATGGGGCGCGTCTGCTATCACCCCTGCGAAGGCTCGTGCAACCGGGCCGCGCTCGACTCGGCGGTCGGCATCAACTCGGTCGAGCGCTTCCTCGGCGACGAGGCGCTGAAGCGGGGTTGGGCCTTTCCCAAGCCCCAAGAGAGCACCGGAAAACGGGTTCTTGTTGTCGGCGCAGGCCCGTCCGGGCTTTCGGCGGCCTACCACCTCGCGCGCGCCGGGCACGATGTGGTGATCCGCGACGCCGGCCCGTATGCGGGCGGCATGATGCGCTTCGGCATTCCGAAGTACCGCATGCCCAGAGAGGTACTCGACGGCGAAGTGAAGAGAATTCTCGATCTGGGAGTCGAGCTGCGTTTGAACAGCAAGGTCGACAACATCGTTGAGGCAATGAAGGGTTTCGATGCCGCGTTCCTAGCGGTAGGCGCGCACATCGGCAAGCGTGCCTACATCCCTGCGGGCACATCGGCCCGCATCTTGGACGCGGTCTCGGTGCTGCGCTCGATGGAAGGCGAGGAGAAGCCCAAGCTCGGCCGGCGCGTGATCGTGTACGGTGGCGGTAACACCGCGCTCGACGTCGCGCGCACCGCTAAGCGCCTTGGCGCCGAAGAGGCCATCATCGTGTACCGGCGCACGCGCGAGAAAATGCCGGCGCACGACTTCGAGCTGGAAGAAGCGCTGCAGGAGGGCGTGCTGGTGAAATGGCTCTCCACCATCAAGCAAGCGGGCGATGCCTCGATTACCGTGGAGAAGATGAAGCTCGACGAGAAAGGCTTCCCGCAGCCGACCGGCGAATTCGAGACGCTTGCTGCGGATTCGGTGATCCTCGCGCTCGGACAGGACGTCGATCTGAGCTTATTGCAGGGAGTGCCTGGCCTGGAGGTCGAGAACGGTGTTGTCAAGGTGGGCCCCAACATGATGACCGGCCACCGCGGCATCTTCGCCGGCGGGGACATGGTGCCTTCCGAGCGCACAGTCACCGTCGCGGTCGGCCATGGGAAGAAGGCAGCCCGCCATATCGACGCCTGGCTGAGGAACAGGATTCATGAAAAGCCGGAAAAACATGAAACAGCGACCTTCGACAAGCTAAATCCCTGGTACTACTCCGACGCGCCGAAAACCGTGCGCCCGATGCTGGACGTGATACGCCGGCAGTCGACGTTCGACGAGGTGCAGGGCGGACTGGATGAAACGAATGCGCTCTTCGAGGCACGCCGGTGCCTTTCGTGCGGCAACTGCTTCGAGTGCGACAATTGCTACGGTGTCTGCCCTGACAACGCGGTAATCAAACTCGGCCCAGGCAAGCGCTTCGAGTTCAACTACGACTACTGCAAGGGCTGCGGGCTTTGCGTTGCCGAGTGCCCGTGCGGTGCGATCAAGATGGTTCCCGAGGCGATCTAGGCGTTGCGGGAGCCGCGCCACGATGACCCTCAGGATCAAGGTGGCGTTCCGCTTGGGCCTCGCCCTCATGGCGACGCTGCTGGCCTTCGCCGTGCTCGTGCTCTACCAGGAGCGCGAGCGCCGGCTGAGTGATGCGGCGGATCATGTCGCCCAGCTCTCCGACGTGATTACGCGCAGCACGCGCTTCGCCATGCTGCAGGCGCGCCCGGATTACGTGCACAACATCATCAACGACGTGGCGCGGCAGGAGAACATCGACCGCGTCCGGATCTTCAACAAGGAAGGCACGATCATCGACTCGACGCAGGCCGCCGAGATCGGGCTCAAGGTTGATCGCAAGGCCGAAGGCTGCTCCCAGTGCCACCAGAGCCAGCGGCCGCTCGAGGCCGTGCCCAAGCACGAGCGCGCGCGCATCTTCCAGGCGGCGGACGGCCGGCGGATGCTCGCGAGCATGGAGGTGATCCGCAACGAGCCCTCGTGCGCCAACGCCGCGTGCCACGCGCATCCGGTGGAGCAGACGGTCCTCGGCGTGCTCGACATCGTCTATCCGCTCGACGAGATCGACCGCGCGACGCGTCGGAGCGCGCTCACCATCGTGGCGTTATCGGCTGCCTTCGTGCTCGTCGCCTCGGCGCTGGTGAGCGTCTTCGTGCATCGCCTCGTGTACCGGCCGCTGCGCGACCTCGAATCCGGCGCCAAGCGGCTCGCTGCGGGCAATCTCGACGAGCAGATCCCGGTGCGCGGGGAGGACGAATTCGGGCGCCTCGCCGGCTCGTTCAACAGCATGACGCTCGCGCTGAAAGACGCGACGCGCAACCTCGAGCAGAAGATCGTCGAAAGGACGCGCGAGCTGCGCGCGGCGCAGGCCGAAGCCGCGCGCGGCGAGAAACTCGCTTCGGTGGGGCTCCTCGCCGCGGGCATCGCGCACGAGCTCAACAACCCGCTCACCGGCGTGCTCACCTTCTCGACCCTCATGCGCAAGAAGGCGCAGCCGGGCAGCCCGGAGGCCGAGGATCTCGACCTCGTGATCCGCGAGACCAAGCGCTGCGCGGCCATCATCCGGCGACTGCTCGACTTCGCGCGCGAGAAGACGCCGGAGAAGAAGTTCGCCGACTTGAACCACCTGGTCGAGGAGACGGTGCGCCTGGTCGAGCGGCCGGCGCACCTCGCCGACATCGGGATCCGCCTGGAGCTCGACCCGGCGCTGCCGCAAGTATGGATGGATCCCGACCTCATCAAGCAGGTGGTGATGAACATGCTGGTGAACGCGCAGCACGCGATCGACCACAAGGGCAGCATCACCGTGCGCACGCGTGCCCTTGGGGAGAAGGTGGAGATCTCCATCATCGATACGGGCTGCGGGATCCCGGAGAAGGACCTGCCGCGCATTTTCGACCCGTTCTTTACCACCAAGGGCGTCGGCAAGGGTACGGGGCTCGGCCTCTCGGTGAGCCACGGCATCGTCGAGGCGCACGGCGGCTCGATCGAGGTGACGAGTGCCGTCGGCGAGGGCTCGACGTTCCGCGTTTACCTGCCGCTTAAGCCGGCGCCGGCCGGGGTGACCGCATGAGCGCGAGGATCCTGGTCGTCGACGACGAGGAGATCGTGCTGCAGAGCTGCCGGCGTGCGCTGGGCGACGGCGAGCGCGTCGTGGACACCGCGGCGAGCGGCGCCGAGGCGCTGAAGCGTATCGAGGAAGGCCGCTACGACCTCGTGCTGCTCGACATCATGATGCCGGACATCGACGGTCTGCAGGTCCTGCAGCGCGTGAAGGAATCGCATCCCGACCTCGAAGTCATCATGGTGACCGGGCTCTCGCAGATCGGCACTGCGGTGCGCGCGATGAAGCTTGGTGCATTCGACTACCTGCCCAAACCGTTCGACCCGGACGAGCTCGCGCTCGTGGTGGACCGCGCGGTCGAGCGCCGGCGTCTGTTGCAGGAGAACGTCAGCATGCAGGGCGAGGCGGCGTCGAAGTACCGCTTCGAAAACATCATCGGCTCGAGCCCGCGCATGCAGGCGGTGTTTCGCCTGATCGCGCAGTGCGCCCCCACCAATACCACCGTGCTCATTACGGGAGAGAGCGGAACCGGCAAGGAGCTCATCGCCCGCGCCATCCACTACAACAGTCTGCGCAAGGACCAGCCGATCGTGCCGGTCGATTGCATGTCGCTCTCCGAGAACCTGCTCGAAAGCGAGCTCTTCGGCCACGTGAAAGGCGCCTTCACGGGCGCGGTCGCGAACAAGCGCGGGCTGCTCGAAGTGGCGGAGGGTGGCAGCGTATTCCTCGACGAGGTCGGCAACATCCCGCTCTCGATCCAGGCGAAGCTGCTGCGCGTCATCCAGGAGCGCGAGTTCAAAGCGGTAGGCGACACGCGCACGCAGAGCGCCAACATCAGGCTTGTCTGCGCCACCAACCGTGACCTGCGCGCCATGGTCGCCGAAGGCGCGTTCCGCGACGACCTCTTCTACCGCATCAATATCTTCCCGATCCGCGTGCCCGCGCTGCGCGAGCGGCGCGAAGACATCCCGGCGCTCGCGCACCATTTCCTAAAGGAGTGCAGCGCCGAGATCGGCAAGCCGGTGACCCGGTTCTCCGACGACGCGATGGCGCTGCTCACGAGCTACGACTGGCCGGGCAACGTGCGCGAACTCGAGAACGCCGTGCACCGCGCGGTGATCCTCGCCTCCGACGAGGTGGTGCGCAAGGCGCACCTCGCGGACCTCGGCGCGCCATCGACCGCGGCCGCGCCGCGCACCGGCGAAGAGCTCAAGCGGATCAAGAAGGCGGCGCGCGAGAAGTCGGTCGAGGAGATCGAGAAGGCCTTTGTGCTGGAAGCGCTCAAGCGCAACGCATGGAACGTGACCCGCAGCGCCGAAGAAACCGGCATGCAGCGCGCCAACTTCCAGGCGCTCATGAAGAAGCACGGCATCCGGCTGCGCGGCGCCGCCGCCGCGCCGGAAGAAGAAGACTAAGTTTTTTTCTCGTCCACCTCTTCGTAGCCGGTGATCATCGCCTTGAAGTGGGCGAACGGCTTCGTCGAGAGGCTGGCGAGGTACGGGTGCACGAAGATGAACCCGGTGAAGAAGATGAAGAGCATCACGTGCACCGTGGCGACCACGCGCACGCCGCCGAAGAGCTCGATCGAGCCGCGGAAGCGCTCGAGGTCCCAGAGCAGCACGCCGGTGTAGAACTGGATCGGCACGAGCAGGATCATCACGATCTGGTAGGTCAGGCTCTGCAGGGCGTTGAACTTGCGGTAGGCCGTGGCGTGGTGCGGATTCGGCTGGCCGCGGAAGATGCCGTAGCCGTAGTAGAGCATCTGGCGCAGGCTGTCGCGGAAGTATTTGCGCGGATCGAGCTCGGGGTGGTAGACGGTGATCTTGTCGGTGAAAAGGTAGAACCCGAGCCAGACGAGGTAGTTGGCGATCAGGATGAAGCCGATCGCGTTGTGGACGCGCACCGCCGTGGCGAACGACATGAGGGCTACCACGTCCGCATAACGGATGTTCAGGCCCGTGAGGATCAGCACCACGAAGCCGAGCGCGTTGACCCAGTGCCAGATGCGCACGGGCAGGGGATTAATGTAGATCTTTGCCATTCGACGTTCTTCTTCTCAATAGACCACGCAACAGGAAGTGCACGAACGGTGCGGCGATGCCGCCGGCAAGGACCACGAGCAGCAGCACGTCGAGCGCGCCGACTCGCGTCCCGCCAATCGCGTAGAAGCCGCGCACCGAGTCCACCGAGGTCGGCGCGCTCAGCACTTCCTTTTGCGCTTCGTAGTGCACGCGCTTGCCATCCGGGCCGACGATAGAGACGGTCACGTTCTCGAAAGCTTCCGCGCCCTTGCGGTGGCAGGTGGTGCACTCCTTCAGCGCCTGGCCGCTGTCGGCCATCGCGTGCGCCTGGTCGGCGCTCGTCACCTCGATGCGCCCGACGAGGCGCACCTTGCCGCCGGCGCCCTGCATCAGCGCCCACAGGCTTTTCTCGTCGAGCGGCTTGCCGGGCTGCAGCTCGCCGTGGCCGCCGACGATCTCGTTCTTCCCGGCGGCGTCGTAGAAGCGCAGGTCTACCTTGCGCTTCGCCTCCGGCGCGTGGCATGCCGCGCAGGCGACGACCGCGAGATGGCGGCGGCTGTTGGGCAGCCAGGCGGCGTGCGCCTCGGGCGCGCCGGCGTGGCAGGTAAGGCAGGTGTCCTTGAGCCGGGTGCCGACCGAGGCGCGCGTTACCGCGTGGGGCTGGTGGCAGTCGGCGCAGATCGGCCCCTGCAGCCCGCTCGCCTTGTCGCGCGCCTTTCCATGCATGCTGCCGACCCATGCGTCGTAGATCGCCTCGTGGCAGCCGCGACAGGCCTCGACCGCGGCGATCGCATACGCGCGCGCGGTAGGGAAGTCCCGCGTCTTGGCGGGATGCGTCTTCAGGTCGATCTGCGCGTGGCAGGCAGCGCAGCCGACCGGGGCGTGCACCGAGGCCTTGAACGCAGCGCCCTCGACATGCAGCGAAAGCGTCTCGCCGCCGGCGAAGCTCTTGGTCAGCCCCTGCTGGCCGTGGCAGGCGAGGCACTCGTCGCTCGCCGCGGCGGGGGCCGCGGCGGCGAGCAGGGCGCAAAGCCCGAGCACGACAGCGGGACGCATGTCGCCAGCTTACTCGGGCCTATGCTCGGCACTTGACTTGGATCAACGACGCTTGATCGCCTGGTACACCGCCCAGCCCGCCAGCGCGACGCCGAAGAACGGCAGGAACAGGATGTACGCCAGGCCGATGAACGGCGCGGCGAAAAAGAGCCCTACGTTCTTCAGGAAGCGCCCCACGGAAGCCGCCGGGGCGGCCGTCGGCGCGGCGACCGGCGCGGGTAGCGCTACTGCCGAATAGGCGAAATGCGCGCTGCCTTCGATCGTTTCCGGAGAGAGCGGCTTGTGCAGGAACTCGGAGACGCCTGCCGCACGCGCCTGGGCTTCGTTCGCCTCGGTGCCGTAGCCGGTGACGATCACCACCGGCAGCCACGGCCGGCTCGCCTTGATGCGCTTTGCCACCTCGATGCCGTCCATGCCGGGCATCTTGATGTCGGTGTAGACCATGTCGTACTTCTCGGCTTCGAGGCGCGCGAGCGCCTCCTCGCCGCCCGCGGCGGTGATCACCGCGTAGCCCTTGGGCGAGAGCACCCGGTCGAAGCTCTTGCCGACGACCGGGTCGTCGTCCACCACCAAGACTCGTTTCAGCGCTGTTGATGTCATAAAAGCCTCCTGTCAGTGACTGATGCGCAGTGTCCATTGCTTGCGGAGGAGCGCGGTGCGCGCCGCGCTCGTCACTTCGTTCGGGCCGACGGGCTTCGCGAGGTAGTCGGCCGCGCCGAGGCGCACCGCCTGCTTCGCCGAATCCACGCTCGGATAACCGGTGATCACGACGACCTCGGTTTCGGGCCACTGGCGTTTCATGGCCTCGAGCACCTCGAGTCCCCGGGCCCCCGGCAGGCGCAGGTCGAGCAGCACGACGTCGGCCGGCTCGCGCTTCATCTCGCGCAGCGCCTGCTCGCCGTCCGGCGCGCTGTGCGCGTCGAACTCGGCGGCGAGGCTGCGCTCATAGCTCATCCGGACGACCGGCTCGTCATCGACGACGAGCACGCGTGCTTTGTTGTTCGTCATGGCGCGCTCCAGTTCAGGCGAGGCCCTTGACGGCTGCGCGAGCGCCCACCCACGCGAGGGCGGCGATGCCGACGAACGGCAGCGCGGCGGCGTAAGCGAGGCCGATGAACGGGGCCGCGGCGAACAGCGCCACGTTTCTCAGCACGCGCGCGGCCCTGGGATATGCGGCGACGAAGGCCTTGGCGGCCATCCATGCCAGCACGGCAGGTCCGATCACTGGCAGGCCGACTACGAAGGCGAGGCCGATGAACGGCGCTGCGCAGGCAAACGCGGCGTTCTTCGCGTAGTGCGCTTCTTTCTTGACTGCAGGGGCGGCTTCGTATGCGGTGTAGGCTTCGTAGGTCAGGGCGGTGGCTCTCATGGCTCTCTCCGTTTTCAAGTTCTCTGCTTCTTCACCCTTCAAGTTGCACGAGCCATGCCAGCCGCGCGTGATGACGCAAGCGATTGAAAACGCTGTGGAGTGCTCCGGCCGTGGAGAGAGCCCGGCGCGGTGAACGCCTGCTTTTCTTATGCACCCCGCGCGCGGCGGCACGCGGATCGCTACGGAAACAGCGACTTGCGGTGCTTAAGCACCGCATATTTTTTCGCGGGGTATTTGCGGAGGAGATACAAACAAGCGAGCCGCACCCCCAGACTCGTCACGTGCGCCTTCGGAACGATCGCATCGGAGAGGTCATCTCGTGCGAAGCTCCGCGGAGCAGCAACTGGCCCGGGCTGCACGGCCCGGCTCTAAAAAAAGTCTACTCGACGGCGCGGACGGATTCTTGATCTAGCACAAACATATGCCAAGCACGCTGATCCTTTATGCCAGCGTCGAGGGACATACCGAACGTATCGCGCGGCGGGTGGCGGGGCTCTTGCGCAGCCGCGGCCACGGCGTCGATCTGGTGCCTGCAGGACACGAGATAAACCTCTCGCGCTATGCCGGCGTGGTCGTCGGTGCCTCGGTTCATTACGGGCACCACCCAGCCTCGCTTGCAACCTTCCTTCGCAGGAATGCCGTTGCGCTCGCTCCTTGCAAGGGCGCATTCTTCTCGGTCAGCTTGGGGGCAAAGGAGCGCTACGCGACAAGATTTCTTCGCAAGGCGGGATGGCGGCCGCAGCTCACCGCGGTATTCCCCGGGGCGCTTCAGTACAGCAAATACGGCCCGATCAAGCGGCGGGTCGTGCAGGCTTTCGCCGCCATCGGCGGCCACGACACCGACACCTCGCGCGACTACGACTACACGGACTGGAAGGCGGTGGACCGCTTCGCCACCGCCTTCGCCGCTCTGGTCACTTGAGCTTCGTTGCCTGGATGTCGGCCTTGGCGCCGAATCCCACGCTCACCGGGAACGAGATGTGGTGCCCGCGCGTGGTGATGTTGTCGTCGTGCACTGCGAAGCCGAAGGTGTAGCTCTTCCCTTCCTGGAGCGTCTTGTCGTCGGGGTTCTTGAGGTTGAGCGGCCGCGCCCAGACCACGGTCCACATGCCGTCTTTCCACACACCCTTCGCGTACTTGTTATCGGCAGCCGAGCCGGCGGCGAGCTTGTCGCTCACCACGTACTGCGGCAGCACGTCGCCTTCCTTCCACCCGGCGTTCGGATCGAACGGCACGGCGTTCTCGTCGCGCAGCAAGATCTTGCCGGTCTTGCCCGGCGCGAACATGAAGCGCGGCTGCTTGGTCTTCGGGTCCATGTTCGAGGCGAACATGTTTGAGCCGGCGTCGAAGTTGCGCCATTCCAGCACGTAGCCGTCGTCCGCCATGCCCACGGGGTTCGAGCGGTGCGCGCGCCACTGGATGAGGTCGAGGAACTTGCCTTCGGCCTTGAGCTTGCTGACTTCGTCGACGCTCACGGCCTTGTCCCACGATGCGTTCGCGTCGCTCCGCGTCGCCGGAAGGTACTTGCGCACGTCCGCTTTCTTGATCGCCTGGTAGAACGGGTTCGCCGCGACTTCGGCGGCCTTCGGCTGGCCGGGCGCATCGCGCTCGCCGTTATGGCAGGTAAGCCAGCATCCTTGAGCGGCGAAGTTCGGCACGGCTCCATCGTCGATCATCATCGAGAGCCGGTCCTCGTAGACCGCGGGCTGCTCGCCCTTGTACGCGGGCGCCGAAAGCCGCGGCGCGCCGTGCGGTTTCCATTCCTTGCCGTCGAAGCGGTAGGCCGGATAACTCTCCCCCGGCCCACCGCCGCGGGTCTTCCACTGGAAGCGGAAGTACGCGTTCTGGTCGTCGTATGCGACTTGCACGTTGAGAGCGAGGCTGCCGTTCTTGCCGGCGGGTGGGGTGGGCTCGAGCGGCCCGCCTTTGACGATCCTGTCGCCGAGCTTTGCCTCCTGGCCCTTGTGGCACGAGACGCACGGGGTGCCGTACGCCACCACCGATGCCCCTTTGTGTGCGGGGCTGCGCAGCCACTGGAAGGTAGACTGGCCGGGATAGAAGAGCGTTAGCGACCCTGACGGAACCTGGTTCCAGTCGATAGTGGCGGGATCGGCGGCCCAAGCCGAGCCGGCAAGCGAACAGGCGCAGAGCAGTCCGAGCGATAGAGCGGCCTTTTTCATTGCACCTCCTGGTAGGACTCCATCATGTTGCAGAGCGCAAAACGCCTCTTGACCCAGATCAAATGAGCCGAAGGGCGCAGCGGGACACTAGCCGCGAGAGAAAAGGAGATTCGCATGAGCAATCTTCCCGCCAGCGCAGCGCCCGCCTTGCCCCGCGGCATGGCGCTGCTGCATGACCCGATGCACAACAAAGGCACAGGCTTTACGGAAGACGAACGCGACGCGCTCGGGGTGCGCGGGCTGCTGCCGGCGAACGTGCTCTCGCAGGACCAGCAGGCCGAGCGCGCGCTGCGCCACATCCGCGCGCAGCCGAGCGACCTGGAAAAGTACATCGAGCTGAACGCGCTGCACGACCGCAACGAGTCGCTTTTCTTCCGCGTGGTGTGCGACCACATCGACGAGATGCAGCCGCTCATCTACACGCCCACCGTCGGGCTCGCGTGCCAGAAGTACGGCCACATCTTCCAGCGGCCGCGCGGGCTTTTCATCGGCGCGAACGACCGCGGGCGGGTCGAGAAGGTGCTGCGCAACTGGCCCTACCGGCCGGCGATTATCGTACTCACCGACGGCGAGCGCATCCTTGGCCTCGGCGACCTCGGCGCCAACGGCATGGGCATTCCCGTCGGCAAGCTCTCGCTGTACACCGCCTGCGCGGGCATCCGGCCGGAACTGTGCCTGCCGGTGATGCTCGACGTGGGTACGGGCAACGACGAACTTCTCGCCGACCCGTTCTACATCGGCCTGCGCCAGCGCCGGCTGCGGGGTGCGGCCTACGACGAGCTCGTGGACGAGTTCGTCAGCGCGGCGCAGAAGGTGTTCCCCGGGGTGCTGATCCAGTTCGAGGACTTCGCCAACCACAACGCCTTCCGCTTGCTGCACAAGTATCGCGACCAGGTGTGCACGTTCAACGACGACATCCAGGGCACCGCGGCTGTTGTGCTGGCGGGGTTGCTGTCGGCGCTGCGCGTCACCCGAGAGAAACTTTCCGACCAGAGGTTTCTCTTCCTTGGCGCCGGCGAGGCGGCGACCGGGATCGCCAATCTAATCGTCTCTGCAATGGTCGAGGAGGGCCTCGCGGCGCCGGAGGCGCGCAAGCGCTGCTGGCTGTTCGATTCGCACGGCCTGGTGGTAGCGAGCCGGCGCGACCTCGCTGAGCACAAGCGGCCTTTCGCGCACGCCGACCAGTCGATCGCCGACTTCCCGAGCGCGGTACGCGAACTGTGCCCGAGCGCGATTATCGGCGTCGCCGCGGTCGGCGGCACGTTCACCGGCGAGGTGCTGCAGGACATGGCGCGCATCAACCGGCGCCCGATCGTTCTGGCGCTCTCGAACCCCACCTCCAAGTCTGAGTGCACCGCGGAGCAGGCCTACCGCTACACCGACGGGCGGGCGCTCTTCGCCTGCGGGAGCCCATTTGATGCAGTGGTTCTTGAGGACAGAACCTATGTACCGCGGCAGGGCAACAACTCGTACATCTTCCCCGGCGTCGGCCTCGGGGTGATCGCGAGCGGCGCGCGGCGCGTCACCGACGAGATGTTCATGGCGGCGGCACGCACGTTGGCGAAGCTCGTCACCGAAGAGGACCTCGCGCAAGGAAGCCTTTATCCGGCGCTGCCGCGCATCCGCGAAGTCTCGGCCGAAATCGGCGCAGCCGTGGCGCAGGTGGCGCACCGCCGCGGGCTCGCCACCATGACGCCGCCTGCCGACGTGCTCGCCTACGTGAAGGCGCAGATGTACAACCCACGGTATTGATCAGGATCAACGAGATTTGATACAGATCAAGCGGGTCGAGCAGCGCTCTGGTGCAATGCGCCGATGCGGGGCAGGAGGCAGATTCTCGGCGGAGACGCTGTAGAGATCGTCAGTGCGATCGTCTCGGCGCTGCCGGGCCAGCGCGAGCGGTTGCGCGCTGCGATGCTCGGCCTGCCGGGCGTGGAGATCCACGGCGAGACGCGCGACGGCCGGTTCATCGTGACGATCGAATCGACCGGAAAGGCGAGCGCTGGCGACACGCTCCTCGCCTTGCATCGGCTGGAGGATGTGCTCGCCGCGGCGCTCGTCTCGCACTATGAAGCTCGATAGGCGCGCCTTCCTCAAGGCTAACGCCGTGGCCGCGGCCGCCTCGGTTTCAGGCATCCCCGTAAAGGCGCTTGCGGCCGACGCGCCCAAGGAAAGCGATATCAAATGGGACAAGGCGGCGTGCCGCTTCTGCGGCACGGGCTGCAGCGTTCTCGTGGGAACGCGCGAGGGGCGCGTGGTGGCGACCCAAGGCGATCCCGAGTCGGAGGTAAACCGCGGGCTGCACTGCGTTAAGGGTTACTTCCTGTCGAAGATCATGTACGGCGCCGACCGGCTGAAGGCGCCCCTGCTGCGCAAGAAGAACGGCGTCTACGACAAGAATGGCGAGTTCACGCCGGTCTCGTGGAACGAAGCCTTCGACGTCATGGCGGCGAAGTGGAAGGAAGCGCTGAAGGCAGGCGGCCCGACCACGGTCGGCATGTTCGGCTCGGGGCAATGGACGATCTGGGAGGGCTACGCCGCGGCGAAGCTCTTCAAGGCAGGCTTCCGGTCGAACAACCTCGATCCGAACGCGCGCCATTGCATGGCCTCGGCGGTCGCCGGGTTCATGCGTACTTACGGCATCGACGAGCCGGCAGGGTGCTACGACGACCTCGAGCACGCCGACGCGTTCGTGCTCTGGGGCTCGAACATGGCCGAGATGCACCCGGTGCTGTGGACGCGCATCACGGACCGCCGGCTCATGAACCCCCACGTGAAGGTGGCGGTGCTCTCGACCTATCAACACCGCGGCCACGAGCTCGCCGACCTGCACATGATTTTCACGCCGCAGACCGACCTCGCAATCCTCAACTTCATCGCCCACCACATCATCTCGACCGGCAGGGTCGACAAGGACTTTGTCGGCAAGCACGTGAATTTCGCGCTCGGCAACGCCGACATCGGCTACGGCTTGCGGCCCGAGGACGAGCGCGAGAAGCGCGCGAAGAACGCGGGCGATGCCGAGGCGATGAAGCCGATCTCGCTCGACGAATACGCCAAGTTTGTTTCTGCATACAGCGTCGAAAAGGTATCGAAGCTCTCGGGCGTTCCCGCGCGGCTGCTGGTCGAGCTTGCGGAGCTGTACGCCGACCCGAAGCGCAAGGTGGTGTCGCTCTGGACCATGGGCTTCAACCAGCACACGCGCGGCACCTGGGTGAACCAGCTCTGCCACAACGTCCACCTTCTCACCGGCAAGATCGCTGAGCCGGGAAACCATCCATTCTCGCTCACCGGCCAGCCCTCGGCATGCGGCACGGCGCGCGAGGTCGGCACTTTCTCGCACCGGCTGCCGGCCGACATGGTAGTCGCGAACCCGAAGCACCGCGAGGTCGCGGAGAAGATCTGGCACCTGCCCGCGGGAACGATCCCGGAAAAGCCCGGCTATCACGCGGTGATGCAGAACCGGATGCTGAAGGACGGGAGGCTGAACGCTTACTGGGTGCAGTGCACGAACAACATGCAAACCGCGGCCAACCTGATGCAGGAGACCTGGCCCGGCTACCGCAACCCGAAGAACTTCGTCGTCGTGAGCGACCCGTATCCGACGGTGACCGCGATGGCCGCCGACCTCATTCTCCCGACCTCGATGTGGGTGGAGAAGGAGGGCGCCTATGGCAACACCGAGCGGCGCACCCAGTTCTGGCGCCAGCAGGTAAAGGCGCCAGGCGAGGCGAAGTCCGATGTCTGGCAGATCGTCGAGTTCTCCAAGCGCTTCAAGGTCGAGGAGGTGTGGCCAGCGGAGCTGCTGAAGCAGAAGCCCGAATACCGTGGCAAGACGCTGTACGACGTCCTTTTCGCCAACGGGCAGGTGAACAAGTTTCCAGGCGGCGACAACGACGAATCGCGCCATTTCGGGTTCTACCTGCAGAAGGGCCTGTTTGAGGAATACGCGCAGTTCGGCCGCGGCAAGGCGCACGACCTGGCCGACTTCGACACATATCACAAGGTGCGCGGGCTGCGCTGGCCGGTGGTCGACGGCAAGGAAACGAAGTGGCGCTTCCGCGAGGGCTACGACCCGTACGTGAAGAAGGGCGAGGGTGTGCGCTTCTACGGCAAGCCGGACGGGAAAGCGGTCGTCGTCGCCGTGCCCTACGAGCCGCCGGCCGAGGTGCCGGACAAGGAATACGACCTGTGGCTGTGCACTGGGCGCGTGCTCGAGCACTGGCACTCCGGCTCCATGACCCGGCGCGTGCCGGAGCTCCACCGCGCGCAGCCCGAGGCGCTCGTTTTCATGCATCCGAACGACGCGAAGAAGAGAAGGCTCCTCAACGGCCAGGAAGTCAGGGTGATGTCGCGCCGCGGCGAGGTCCGCGCGCGCATCGAGACCCGCGGCCGCAACGAGCCGCCCGAGGGGCTGGTGTTCGTGCCGTTTTTCGACGAAGGGCGCCTCGTCAACAAGCTCACCCTGGACGCCACCTGCCCGATCTCGCGCGAGACCGACTACAAGAAGTGCGCCGTCAAGGTCACAAAGGTATGAGGCTCCTCCTCGCTGTTGTGCTGGCCTTGACCTTCACGCTGACTTTTTCACAGGAAGAAGTAGTGAAGCCCATTCGCGGGAAGGTGCCGATCCCGCAGACCAATCCGTCCGATACCTACCGCATGGAGCGCCACGACCGCACGATCCGGCGCGCGCACAAATGGCAGCCGCCGATCATCCCGCATCACATCCGGGGCTATCAGATCACCAAGAACGTGAATACCTGCATGACCTGCCACAGCCGCAAGGCCGCGCCCGGGAGCGGCGCCACGCAGGTCGGCAAGTCGCACTATCTCGATCGCGAAGGCAAGGAGCATCCCAATATCTCGACGCGGCGCTACTTCTGCTTGCAGTGCCATGTGCCGCAATTCGACGCCGAGCCGCTGGTAGGGAATACCTACACGCCATGAAGCAATGGATCAAGCGCGTCGGGCCGTGGACCATCGTGGGCCTGTTCGCCGCGGGGATCATTTTCTGGGGCGGGTTCAACTGGTCGTTCGAGCTCACCAACACCGAGCCGTTCTGCGTCTCGTGCCATGAGATGCAGGAGAACGTGTTCAAGGAATATCAGCACACCGTGCATTACACCAACCGCTCCGGAGTGCGCGCGACCTGCCCGGACTGTCATGTGCCGAAAGAATGGGGGCCGAAAATCGTGCGCAAGATCTACGCGTCAAACGAGCTGCTGCACAAGGTGCTCGGCAGCATCGACACGCCGGAGAAGTTCCAGGCGAAGCGCCTGAAGCTTGCCGAGAGCGAATGGCTTCGCATGAAGGCGAATGATTCCCAGGAATGCCGCAACTGCCACAAGTTCGAGTACATGGACTTCTCGGAGCAGGGGCGGCGCGCGGTGCGCACCCACAGCCGGGCGTTCGATGAGGGCGAGACCTGCATCGAGTGCCACAAGGGGATAGCGCACCAGCTGCCCCCGATCTACCAGGAGATCGGCGCTCCAAAGGCCGTGGCGGCGCGCTAGCCGGTTTCTGCAACAATAACCATGTGCTGGAGGCGGCGGCTCTCGAATGCGAGCGTGGCGGAAGAACGCTGTTCCGCGGACTGTCGTTCGCGCTGCGCGCGGGTGAAGCGCTGCGCGTCGCCGGCGCCAACGGCAGCGGCAAGACGAGCCTGCTTCGCATCCTGTGCGGGCTCACGGCGCCCAGCGCGGGCGAAGTGCGATGGCAGGGAAGCCCGATCGGAGCGCTGCGGGAGAACTATGCGAGGCATCTGGTCTATCTCGGCCATGCCCCGGCGGTAAAGGGCGACCTCACCGCGACCGAGAATCTGGCGATCACATGCACGCTCGCAGGTCTGCAAATACGCAAGGCCGACCTCCATACCGCGCTCGAGCGCCTTGGGCTGGCGGCGCACGCGGTCCCGGTAAGGAAGCTCTCGCAAGGTCAGCGCCGCCGGGCGGCGCTCGCGCGGCTCTGCGTGTCGGCGGCTCCGCTGTGGCTGCTCGACGAGCCGTTCTCGGCGCTCGACGCGGGCGGCATCGACGTGCTGAGGACGCTCGTGCTCGAGCAGCTCGAGCGCGGAGGAGTCGTCGTTTTCACCACGCACCAGGATCCGGGCATCGAGGCAACGCACGTGGTGGACCTCGGCTGACGTGCTCGCCGCGGCTCGCTGCGTCGTGTACCGTGACCTGCTGCTCGCCATGCGGCGGCCCGGTGACGTGGCCACCGCGCTCCTTTTCTTCATCATCGTGGCGAGCCTGTTCCCCCTCGGTATCGGCGCCGAGCCAAACCTGCTGCGCGCGGTCGCGCCGGGCGTGATCTGGGTCGCGGCACTGCTGTCGTCCATGCTGTCGCTCGCGCGCCTCTTCGCCGCCGACTACGACGACGGTACGCTCGAGCAGATGCTGCTCGGCGCCGCACCGCTCGGCGTCGTCGTGGCGGCGAAGGCGTTCGCGCACTGGCTGGTGTCGGGGCTTCCACTCGTCGCGATCTCGCCGCTCGTCGCGCTCCAGTACGACCTCTCGCCCGCGCTCTACGGCGTGCTTGCCTTATCATTGCTGCTTGGCACGCCGGTGCTGAGCCTGATCGGTGCCATCGGCGCCGCGCTCATTCTCGGAACGCGAGGGGGCGGCGTCCTGCTCGCTCTGCTGGTCTTGCCGCTCTACGTTCCAGTGCTGATCATGGGCGCGGGGAGCGTCGAGATGGCGGAAGCCGGGCTGGGCGCAGCCGGTCAGGTGCTGCTGCTCGGCGCCATGCTTGTCGTCGCCGCCGCGTTCGCCCCCTGGGCGATTGCCGTGGCCCTGAGGATTTCGTCGGAATGAGATGGTTCTGGTACGCCTCGCCGCAGACTTTCTTCCCGCTCGCGGGAAGGCTCACGCGCTGGAGCGCCGCCGCGGCCGCGGTGCTCGCGGCTGCCGGGCTCTACATCGGCTTCTTCGTCGCACCCACCGACGCGCAGCAGGGCGAGGCCTACCGCATCATCTTCATCCACGTGCCGGCGGCGTGGATGTCGATGTTTATCTACGTGGTGATGGCGTTCTGGGCGGGGGTCGGGCTCGCGCTCAACACGCGGCTTTCGGGGATGATGGCCGCGGCGCTCGCGCCCACCGGGGCGCTCTTCACGTTCATCGCGCTGTGGACCGGCGCGTTCTGGGGACGGCCGACCTGGGGCACGTACTGGGTCTGGGGCGATGCGCGTCTCCTGTCGGAGCTGATCCTGCTCTTCCTCTACTTCGGCGTGATGGCGCTGCGCGCGGCGATCGACGATCCGCGGCGCGCCGACCGGGCGGCGGCGGTGCTAGCGATCGTCGGCGTGGTGAACATACCCATCATCTACTACTCGGTGCAGTGGTGGAACACGCTGCACCAGGGCGCGTCAGTGAGCCTCACCGCCGCGCCCAGGATGGCCGCTACGATGCTCACCGGAATGCTGATCATGGCGCTGGCTTTCTGGATGTACAGCATCGCGGTTACGCTCATGCGCGTGCGCTGCATCATCCGGGAGCGCGAAACCCCCCGCTCGCCTGCGGCTCGCGACCCCCTTGTCAGGGGGTCGCCATGAGCGAATTTCTTGCGATGGGCGGGTACGGTTGGTACGTGTGGGGATCGTACGGGGTGACATTTGCCTGCCTGGCGATCGAAGTGCTCTTGTTGTGGAGAAGAAGCCGTGAAACCGAGGCATAAGCGCATCCTCGCGATTGTCGGCGGCCTGGCCGCGCTCGGCGTGGCGACCGCGCTCGTCCTGACGGCGTTCCAGGAAAACCTGGTGTTCTTCTTCACGCCTTCGCAGGTCGCGGCGAATGAGGCGCCGCAGGGCCGCACCTTCCGCATCGGCGGCATGGTGGAGACGGGCAGCGTAAAGCGCTCGGGCATCGAGGTGCGCTTCGTCGTGACCGATACCGCGAAGAGCATCCCGGTGGTGTACAGCGGCGCGCTGCCCGACCTCTTCCGCGAAGGCAAGGGCGTCGTCGCGCAGGGACAGCTCGGCGCCGACGGCGTATTCCGCGCGCGCGAGGTGCTCGCCAAGCATGACGAGAACTACATGCCGCCCGAAGCGGCGCATGCCGTGGAAAAGGCGCAAAAGACCCTGCAGACCAAGTGATCCCCGAGCTCGGACAACTTGCGCTGTGCCTTGCGCTCGCCGTCGCGCTGGTGCAGGGAATCTTTCCGTTGCTCAATCCGGGTGCCGCCGCGCTTGCGCGCGCGGCCGCCCAGGCGCAGGCGCTGCTCGTCGCCTTTGCTTTCGGCTGCCTGACCTACGCTTTTGTCACCAACGACTTCTCGGTGCAGTACGTCGCGATGCACTCGAACAGCGCGTTGCCGCTCCACTACCGCATCTCGGGGGTGTGGGGCGGGCATGAGGGCTCCTTCCTGCTCTGGTGCCTCATGCTCGGCGTGTGGATGCTCGCCGTCGCCGCGTTCAGCGCGCACCTGCCTCAGGAGATGGTGGCGCGCGTGCTCGGCGTGATGGGCGTCCTGAGCGCGGGCTTCATCGCGTTCATGCTGTTCACCTCCAACCCGTTCGACCGCCTGTTCCCCGCGCCGCCCGACGGCCGCGACCTGAATCCGCTGCTGCAGGACCCCGGCATGGTGCTGCACCCGCCGATGCTCTACATGGGCTACGTCGGATTCTCGGTAGCGTTCGCGTTCGCCGTGGCAGCGCTCATCTCGGGCCGGCTCGACGCCACCTGGGCGCGCTGGTCGCGTCCCTGGACCACGGTCGCCTGGGTGTTCCTCACGCTCGGCATCGCGCTCGGCAGCGGCTGGGCGTACTACGAGCTTGGCTGGGGCGGCTGGTGGTTCTGGGACCCGGTGGAGAACGCTTCCTTCATGCCCTGGCTGGTCGGGACCGCGCTCATCCATTCGCTCGCGGTGACCGAGAAGCGCGGCGGTTTCCGTAGCTGGACCGTGCTGCTCGCGATCGTGGCTTTCGCGCTCAGCCTGCTCGGCACGTTCCTCGTGCGCTCGGGCGTTCTCACCTCGGTGCACGCTTTCGCGGTGGATCCGAAGCGCGGGATCTTCATTCTGGGACTCTTCGGCGTTTTCATCGGGGGCGCGCTGGCGCTCTATGCCTGGCGGACCTCGCGCATCGCGCTGGGAGGTTCTTTTTCTGCAGTTTCAAGAGAATCTTTCCTGTTGGCGAACAACGTGCTGCTCACCGCGGCCGCGGCGACCGTGTTCCTCGGCACGCTCTACCCGCTTGCGCTCGACGCGCTCGGGGCGGGCAAGATCTCGGTGGGCCCACCGTACTTCGAAACGGTGTTCGTGCCGCTCCTCGCGCCGGCGCTCTTCCTTATGGGTATCGGCCCGCTCGCGCGCTGGAAGCGCGCGCGCCTTCCGGAGCTCGCGGTGCGGCTGCGGTGGGCGCTGGCGGTGAGCTTTGCGCTTGGGCTCGCGCTGCCGCTCGCCTTCGGCGACTGGCGACCGATGGTCGGCTTCGGCCTCGCGCTCGCGCTGTGGGTCGTAATCACTGCTCTCTTGACCATAAAAGGCAAGCAAACCCGAGCGCATTACGGCATGGTCGTTGCCCATATCGGGGTAGCGGTGTTCGTGGTTGGCGTGACGCTGGTCAAGGCCTACGAGGCGGAGCGCGACGCCAACATGAAGCCCGGCGACAGCGTCGCGCTGGGAGCCTATGCTTTTCGTCTGGAAGGCATCTCGGATGTAAAGGGTCCGAACTACGTCGCAGCGCGCGCTACGGTGGTGGTAACTCGCAACGGCACGCCGGTCACCAACCTCCACCCGGAGCGGCGTGTCTACACGGTGCAGGAACAGGTCATGACCGAGGCTGCGATCTCTCCCGGGTTCACCGGCGATCTCTACGTTTCGCTCGGCGATCCGCTGGAGGGCGGTGCCTGGCTCGTAAAGGTGCAGCACAAGCCGTTCATCGATTGGATCTGGGGCGGCTGCCTGATCATGGCGCTCGGCGGCGTGCTCGCCGCCACGGACCGTCGTTATCGTTTCTACGAAAAACGAAGAACCGCCGTACAGGTCCCGGCATGAAGAAGCTCTGGCTGCCGCTCGGGTT
>DATIGN010000142.1:0-7098 GCA_035454685.1 Burkholderiales bacterium
GCGGAATAAGGAGCAAGTAATTGAACAACATGCTTAAAAACCTGGTCATCTGGCTCGTCATCGGGCTGGTGCTGATGACCGTGTTTAACCAGTTCAATACCCGCCAGTCGGCTCAGGCGCCGATGGAGTATTCCCAGTTCCTCGAGGAAGTGAAGGCGGGCCGCATCGCCAAAGTCACTATCGAGGGCCGCCAGCTCAAGGCCACCACCAGCGAAGGCAAGCGCGTTACCAGCTACTCGCCGGGCGACATCTGGCTGGTGAGCGATCTCCTCAAGTACGGCGTGAAGATCGAGGCCAAGCCGGAAGAAGAGCCTTCGCTCCTCATGAACATTTTCGTTTCGTGGTTCCCGATGCTGCTTCTCATCGGCGTCTGGATCTTCTTCATGCGTCAGATGCAGGGTGGCGGCCGTGGCGGCGCGTTTTCGTTCGGGAAGTCGCGTGCGCGCATGCTCGACGAGTCCACGAACACCGTGACCTTCGCCGACGTTGCCGGCTGCGAGGAAGCGAAGGAAGAAGTGTCCGAGCTGGTCGATTTCCTGCGCGACCCATCCAAGTTTCAGAAGCTGGGCGGCCGCATTCCGCGCGGCGTGCTGATGGTCGGCAATCCCGGCACCGGGAAGACGCTGCTCGCGCGCGCTATCGCCGGCGAGGCCAAGGTACCGTTCTTCTCGATCTCGGGTTCCGACTTCGTCGAGATGTTCGTCGGCGTGGGCGCGGCGCGCGTGCGCGACATGTTCGAGCAGGCGAAGAAGCACGCGCCGTGCATCGTGTTCATCGATGAGATCGACGCGGTCGGCCGCCAGCGCGGTGCGGGCCTCGGCGGCGGCAACGACGAGCGCGAGCAGACCTTGAACCAGCTCCTTGTCGAGATGGACGGCTTCGAGTCCACCATGGGCGTGATCGTCATCGCCGCGACCAACCGGCCGGACGTGCTCGACCCGGCGCTGCTGCGTCCGGGCCGCTTCGATCGCCAGGTGGTCGTTCCTCTCCCCGACATCAGAGGAAGAGAGGAGATTCTCAAGGTGCATATGCGCAAGGTGCCGCTTGCGCCGGACGTGAAGCCCGATATCCTCGCGCGCGGCACGCCCGGGTTTTCGGGCGCGGACCTCGCCAACCTGGTGAACGAGGCCGCGCTCTTCGCCGCGCGCGGCAACAAGCGCCTGGTCGACATGGACGACTTCGAGCGCGCCAAGGACAAGATCATCATGGGCGCCGAGCGACGTTCGATGGTGATGCCTGAGGAGGAGCGGCGGAACACCGCATACCACGAGTCCGGGCACGCGATCGTTGCGCGCCTGCTTCCCAAGACCGACCCGGTGCACAAGGTGACGATCATTCCGCGCGGCCGGGCGCTCGGCGTGACCATGCAGCTCCCGGAGACCGACCGCTACAGCCAGGACCGCGACCGGCTCATGAACATGATCGCGGTGCTCTTCGGCGGCCGCATCGCCGCAGAGCTCTTCATGAACCAGATGACCACCGGGGCCTCGAACGACTTCGAGCGCGCGACCGAGATCGCGCGGCGCATGGTCACGCAGTGGGGCATGTCCGACGAGCTCGGCCCGATGGTCTACGGCGAGAACGAGGGCGAGATCTTCCTCGGCCGCTCGATCACCACGCACAAGAACGTTTCGGAAGCGACCATGCAGAAGGTGGACGCCGAAATCCGCCGCATCATCGACCAGCAGTACCGCCTTGCGCGCAAGCTCCTCGAGGACAACCGCGACAAGGTCGAGGCAATGGCGAAGGCGCTGCTCGAGCTCGAGACCATCGACGCCGACCAGATCGGCGACATAATGGCCGGCAAGCCGCCGCGGCCGCCGAAGCCTTCGGGCAGCGCGCAGTCGGCGCCCAAGCCGCCGGCGGGCGAGGGCGGTGCCGAAGGGGCCGCGGCGCCGACGCCTGCAGCGTAACGGAGTTGCCACGGAAAAATCTCCCGGCCTGCGGTGCGGGAGATTTTTCTTTGATCTGAAGAACTCGCTGGTGATGGGCGTGGTGAACGTCACGCCCGATTCCTTTTCCGACGGCGGTCGCTTCCTCGATCGTGCGGCCGCGATCTCGCAGGCGCGGCGGCTCTCGGACGAGGGCGCCGATATCGTGGACATCGGCGGCGAATCGACCCGGCCGGGCGCCGATCGAGTCTCCGAAGAGGAGGAATTGCGCCGCGTCATCCCCGTCCTCGACAAGATTGCGGACCTGTGCGTCTCGGTCGACACGCGCCATCCCCGGGTGATGCGCGAGGCGCTGCAGGCGGGCGCGTCCATGATCAACGACGTCGATGCGCTGCGCGCACCCGGCGCGCTGGAGGCCGTAGCCGGCAGCAGTTGCGGCGTGTGTCTCATGCACAAGAAAGGCGAGCCTGCGACGATGCAGCGGGAACCGCACTACGATGATGTCGTAGGCGAGGTGAAGGCTTTTCTTGGACAACGCCTTGATGCGGCGAGGCGCGGCGGTGTTGCGGCCGAGCGAATCGTCGTCGATCCCGGGTTCGGCTTCGGCAAGACGGTCGCGCACAACCTTGAACTGCTGCGTCGTCTGAACGCACTCGCGGCGTTGAACGCGCCAATGCTCGTCGGCTTGTCCCGGAAGTCGACGCTGGGGAATATCACCGGCCGACCCGTCGAGCAGCGCCTTGCCGGGAGCCTCGCGATGGCTTTGCTCGCTTTACAGGGTGGCGCAGCGATACTGCGCGTGCACGACGTGAAGGAAACGAAGGACGTCGTGGCGGTCTGGCGGGCATACCAGAACGACGCGTAGCGATCGCACGCGCTTTGCTAGCCCCGCGTGGCGGCGCGACAATAGCAAAATGAAGCGGAAACATTTCGGTACCGACGGCGTTCGCGGCACGATAGGCGAGAGTCCCATGACGCCGGATTTCGTGCTGCGGCTGGGATATGCCGCCGGCAAGGTCATGTCCGCGCAAGGCGGGCATCCTGCTGTCCTCATAGGCAAGGACACGCGCATCTCCGGGTACATGGTCGAGTCTGCCCTCGAGGCCGGGTTCTCGGCGGCCGGCATCGACGTGCACATGTGCGGCCCGATGCCTACGCCAGCGGTCGCGTACCTGACGCGCGCGCTGCGTCTCGCCGCGGGCGTGGTGATCAGCGCCTCGCACAACCCGTACCCCGACAACGGCATCAAGTTCTTCTCCGGCGACGGGTTCAAGCTTCCGGACGACACCGAGGCGAGGATCGAGGTCGAGATGGAGCAGCCGATGGGATGCAACGAGGCGGCGAAGCTCGGCAAGGTATGGCGGGTCGACGACGCGCCCGGGCGCTACATCGAGTTCTGCAAATCGACCTTTCCAACCCAGCTCGATCTAAAAGGGCTCAGGATCGTTGTCGACTGCGCGCACGGCGCCGCGTACCACGTCGCGCCGCACGTGTTCCATGAGCTAGGCGCCGACGTGACTCCGATCGGCGTGGAGCCCGACGGCTTCAACATCAATGACGGGTTCGGCGCCACCTCACCCGATTGCCTCAAGAAACACGTCCTTTTGCAGAAGGCAGACCTGGGCATTGCGCTCGATGGAGACGGCGACCGCGTCCTCATGGTGGACGCGGCCGGGCGGAGCTACGACGGCGACCAGCTTCTCTTCGCGATAGCCAAGCACCGCTCCGGCAGGCAGAAAGTGGCGGGCGTAGCGGGGACGCTGATGACCAACTACGCCTTCGAGAAGGCGATGGCGCGGCTTGGAATTCCCTTCGCGCGCGCGAGGGTCGGCGACCGCTATGTGCTCGAACTGATGCGCGAGAGAGGATGGCAGCTCGGCGGCGAGAACTCCGGCCACCTTATCTGCCTCGACAAGCACACCACGGGCGACGGCATCGTGTCGGCGCTGCAGGTGCTCGCGGCCATGCGGGAATCGCGCCGAGCGCTTGCCGAGCTCACGGCCGAGCTCGTGATGTTCCCGCAGGTGCTGGTGAACGTCGCGGTTCCGCGCGGGTTCCAGTGGGAGAAGCATGAAGCGATAAAGAAGGCGCAGTCCGATGTCGAGCGCTCGCTCGACGGCAAAGGCCGTGTGCTGCTTCGTCCGTCGGGCACCGAGCCGGTGCTGCGCGTCATGGTCGAAGGCGAGCCGCGCGAGGCCATAGAGTCGGCGGCGAAGAGCATCGCGGACGCCGTGAAGCAAGCGGCCCGCTGAAAAATCCCGCCCATGTAGTAATCGGCCTCGGGCTGGCGCAGACGCTCGCCTGGGGTTCGACCTACTATCTGCCGGCGATCCTCGCGAACTCCATCGCCGGCGAGCTCGGCGTCGCGACAGCGTGGGTCTTTACCGCATTCTCCTGCGGCCTGCTTCTTTCCGCGACCCTTGGTCCGGCGGCGGGTCGCCTGATCGACGTCTACGGCGGGCGGCGCGTCCTCCCGGTCTCCAATCTCGTATTTGCCGCCGGCCTTGCTCTGCTCGGAAGTTGCCAAGGCGTGGCTGGGATGTTCGCGAGCTGGCTGGTGATCGGCGCCGGCATGGGCGCGGGGCTATACGAGGCGGCATTCTCCACGCTGGCGGGAATCTATGGGCAGGAGGCCCGCCGCTCCATTACCGGTATCACCCTGATCGCCGGCTTCGCCAGCACGGTTTGCTGGCCGATCTCCGCCTACCTGGACGTGACGCTCGGCTGGCGGGCGACCTGCTACATCTGGGCGGCCGCGCACCTGATTCTCGGCCTGCCGATCAACTTGCTGCTGCCGAAGCCGCGGCGCGCGGACAAGGTCGCCACGGCCCAGGCGAAGGCAGCCGCTGGCCGCAGCCGGCTCCTCATGATGGCTGGACTTTCTTTTGTGTTCGCCGCCACATGGTTCTGCAGCACGTCCATGGCGGCGCATCTCCCACGGCTATTGCAGGAGTCCGGCGCAAGCCTCGCGGCGGCAATCGCCGCCGCGGCTCTCGTCGGTCCGGCGCAGGTCGGCGCACGTGTGCTGGAATTCTGGTTCATGCGGCGCTTCCATCCGATCGTCTCGGCGCGCATTGCAAGCCTCGCCCATCCAATCGGCGCCGCCGGCCTGATGGCCGCTGGCTCGCCGGCCGCGAGCGGCTTCGCAATCCTCCACGGCGCCGGAAACGGCGTGATGACGATCTCGATGGGTACGCTGCCGCTTGCGCTCTTCGGCGCGGCCGGCTACGGCTTGCGCCAGGGGCTCATGATCGCCCCCGCCCGGTTCATTTCGGCGAGCGCGCCCTTCCTGTTCGACCTGCTGCTATCCCGCTACGGAACGGCATCCCTTCTTGTGACCGGAGGACTCGGCATTTCCGCTTTTGCGGTCCTCACGCTGATCGGCCGGCGCGGTCCTGCTTGACAAGCGGCGGCCTCATTTCCATAATTCCAGAAATATGGAAACGAAGCGCGCGGTGCAGACTCTCTCGGCCCTGGCCCAGGAGTCGCGCCTAGCGATCTTCAGGCTTCTCGTGCAGGCGGGTCCGGAAGGACTTGCCGCTGGTGCGATCGGCGAGAAGCTCGGGCTGCCGCCGGCGACGCTTTCGTTCCATCTTGCCGGACTGACCCGCGCCGGGCTCGCGCACAGCCGCCAGGAGGGCCGCTTCGTCATCTACAGCGCCGACTATGCGGCCATGAACGCGCTGGTCGCCTTCCTCACCGAGAATTGCTGCCAAGGAGCCGCTTGTGAAACGCCTTCACGTACACGTCGCAGTGCATGACCTGCAACAAAGCATCCGCTTCTATTCCGCGCTGTTCGCCGCCGAGCCGGTCGTAAAGAAGCACGACTACGCCAAGTGGATGCTGGACGACCCGCGCGTCAACTTCGCCATCTCCACCCGCGCGGCCAAGGCCGGCCTCGATCACCTCGGCATCCAGACCGAGAACAGCGCGGAGCTCGAAGACCTTGGCAGCCGCCTGGCGCAGGCCGATGTCGCGGTCACCGCGCAGAAGGGCGCCTCGTGCTGCTACGCGAAGAGCGACAAGTACTGGACCGTCGATCCCCAGGGCATCGCCTGGGAGTCGTTCCACACGCTCGACTCCGTCCCCATGTACGGGAAGGACACGAGGGACATTGCCAAAGCCGCGTGCTGCGGCCCGGCGATGGTCTCGGCGGCAGAGAAAAGCGCGTGAGCGCGCCGGCGGTTGCTGCCGCCGGGCCTGCGGTGGTCCTCGGGCCGTTCGAGCGCTGGCTTTCGATCTGGGTCGTTCTGTGCATCGCCGCAGGTGTAGTGCTTGGACAGGTCTTCCCGGGGCTTTTCCAGGCCTTGGGACGGCTCGAGGTGGCCAGTGTGAACCTGCCCGTAGGCGTGCTCGTCTGGGCGATGATCATCCCGATGCTGTTGCGCATCGACTTCGCCGCCATGGGGCAGGTGCGGCGGCACTGGCGCGGCATCGCCGTCACGCTGGGCGTGAACTGGCTGGTCAAGCCGTTCTCCATGGCGCTGCTCGGATGGCTCTTCCTGGGCCATGTGTTCGCTCCGTACCTGCCGCCGGTCCAGGTGGACGCGTATATCGCTGGCCTGATCCTGCTCGCTGCGGCGCCCTGCACCGCGATGGTGTTCGTGTGGAGCCGCCTGACGCATGGCGACCCGTACTTCACGCTCAGCCAGGTGGCCTTGAACGACGCGATCATGATCGTCGCCTTCGCGCCGATCGTGGCGCTGCTCCTGGGCCTGTCGTCGATCGTGGTGCCGTGGGAAACGTTGGTCGTCTCGGTGGTCCTCTACGTCCTCATCCCTGTCGCGATCGCACAGTTCGCACGCGCGGCGCTGTTGCGCGGCGGCGAGGCGCGGCTGCAGCGCGCGCTCGCGGCGATTCAGCCCTATTCCACGGGGGCTCTGCTCGCGACCCTCGTGCTGCTGTTCGCTTTCCAGGGACGGCAGCTCCTGGCGCAGCCGCTCATCATCGCCATGCTCGCCGTTCCGATCGTCATCCAGGTCTACCTGAACTCGGCGCTTGCCTACGCGCTCAACCGCCGGCTCGGGGTTGCCCATGCCGTCGCGGGGCCTTCGGCCCTGATCGGCGCAAGCAACTTTTTCGAGCTCGC
Source organism: Burkholderiales bacterium (assembly GCA_035454685.1). Taxonomy (GTDB): domain Bacteria; phylum Pseudomonadota; class Gammaproteobacteria; order Burkholderiales; family SG8-39; genus SCGC-AG-212-J23. The sequence goes on from DATIGN010000142.1 coordinate 6,982, forward strand.
CGTAGCCGCCGCCATCACGCTCTTCGGCTTCGACTCGGGCGCGGCGCTCGCCACGGTGGTCGGGGTGCTGGTCGAGGTGCCGCTGATGCTTTCGGTCGTGAAAATCGTCAACGCGAC
>DATIGN010000143.1:0-12690 GCA_035454685.1 Burkholderiales bacterium
CGCTTCCTGATAGCCGGGACTGTCGTGCGCTGCGATCGCCTTGGCTAGGCTCTCGAACTCGGTCACCACGGTTCGCTGATTCAAGCCGCCCTCGTAAGTCTTTGCCGGCGTGCCGCGTACGAGAAAACGTCCGCCCGCTGCCTGGATCGCAGGCGCCGCCAGCTTTGCATAAGCCGCGAGCTTGTCGGAGTCCTTGATTGCGCGATAGCACACCACCCAATACGCCTTGGCCATGGTCATTCCTCCCTGAGGTTCCGGCTAACTTTAGCGCGGGAAGCGCTTCCAGGCCTCCTCCTGTTCCGTCAGGAAGCGCGTGATGCGGGCGCGCTCGAGGCTTGGCAGCACGAAGTCCATCCAGCCGAGCGCCGGATGGCGTATCTCGAGGAGCGTGCCGCCCGAGAACGGGTGGAGCTCGGTGGCGTAGCGTGGGTTGTGCAGCGCGTCGCTGTGGACCTGCGGCGGCTCCTGCGACACCGGCGGCGCCATCTCGGAGCGAATCTCTGCGAGGATCTGGATCAGGGCGTCGATGTGCTCTGCGCGCCATTCCTGGCGCCCGGGCAGCGAGAAGCGGGCGCGGGTCTTGTGCTCATCCAGCCATTCGACGACCACGTTGTACATGCCTGCCTCCGGGGATCAAGCGAAAAAATACGCCGGAACCGGTCCTGCGTCTATCATCGCCTCATGACTCCCCAGGACGCGGTTTCCCTCACCAAGGCGCTGCTTCGCTTCGACACCATTAACCCTCCCGGCCGGGAGAGCGACTGCGCGCGCTATGCCGGCGCCATGCTGCAGGAATGGGGTTACGCGGTGGAGTATTTCGATTATCAGGAAGGGCGCACCAGCGTCGTCGCGCGCGCGGGCGTTTCCGACAAGAAGGGGCCGCTCTGCCTTACGGGACACCTCGACGTCGTGCCGCTCGGCGCGCGCGAATGGACCCGTGATCCCTTCGCGGGCGAGACCGAGGGCGACAGGCTGTACGGCCGCGGCGCTTCCGACATGAAGGCCGGAGTCGCCGCTATTCTGCTCGCCGCCAGAGCATTCGCGAGAAAGCTCTCGGGAACCCCAGGGGTTGTGGTCGTCCTCACCGCGGCGGAGGAGGGCGGCTGCATCGGCTCGGCGCAGCTCGCAAAGACTCAGCTGCTCGGGCGTGCAGGTGCGATGATTGTCGGCGAGCCGACGTCGAACTACCCGCTCGTCGGCCACAAGGGGTCGCTCAAGTTCCACGCGCGTTTTCCCGGCGTTTCGGCGCACGGCTCGATGCCCGAGCTCGGCGTGAACGCCATCTACAAGGCCGGCCGCGCGCTCTCGAAGCTCGAGAATTTCGACTTCAACGCGAGCCCGCACCCCGTGATGGGCAAGCCAACGCTCAACGTGGGCACGTTTGCTGGCGGCACCGGCGTGAATGTGGTCCCCGACGAGGCGACGATCGGCGTGGACGTCCGCACGGTGCCGGGAGTGGACCACGGCGAACTCGTGAAGCGATTGAAGGCCCTGCTCGACGAAGCCGAACTCGACGTCTTCTCCGATCTCCAGCCGGTATGGACGCCCGTGGACTCGGAATGGGTTCAGCGCGTGTTCGAAATTTGCAGGCCCTACCTCGACGAGCCGCCGACGGCGCGCACCGCCCCCTACATGACCGACGCGGCCAACCTGCTCAAGGTCTACGCTGGCGCGCCGACCGTGGTGCTCGGCCCCGGTGAGGCGGTGATGGCGCACCAGACCGACGAATACGCGAGCCAGGAGCGCATCCGCCAGTCGGTGGCCATCTACGAGGCTCTGATCCGCGACTGGGTCACATCTTCCTGATGAGCTTGTCCTGGGTCAGTACAACGCGCGTGCCCTTGGTGAACTCGTTGCTCGCGGTGTCCACGTACTGCACGGTGCCGTTGTCCATCTTGATCTCCAGGCGCTGCATCGGAGCCGTGCCGCCGGCCGCGGCGCTCGTCGGCGCCGGCATGATGGCCGTCACGGTGCCCTGGCCTGCGGTGTAGGGGTGTACGTTGCTGACGACCTTCGGTGTGGGCTGGCTCGCCCCGCTCTGCTGGGGCGGGGTGCGGGTACTACAGGCTCCAAGCGCAGCAGCGGCTACCACCACCGAAAAGGAGATCGCCGCAATCTTGACCGTCTTCATAAACACCTCCGCCGTTTAAAGTGGCGCGAATTACGACGCTCAGTGATCCGATGTGCCCGCGTCTGGACACCCCTACTGGAAGCTGAAGATGAGGCCGATGCTCAGCACGTCGAGGTCGGTTTCAAGGCTGCCGCCGCCCAAGCTTTCGTAACGCTGCCATTCGCCGCGCACGCCGAACCTCTTCGTGAAGTCCCAGCGTGCGCCGATGCCGTAGGTGAGGTCGGTGCTGTCCTCGTCGATGCCGCCGCCTTTGAGGGTGCCCTGGTAGCCGCCGACCTTGCCGTAGACCGAGAACCTCTCGGTGAGGTGCAAGGACCCGACCGCGACGAGCTCGAACGCCTCGGCCTCGATTTTGGCAGTGCCCGAGGAGGCCTCGCCGAAGTCGTAGTAGCCGAGCTCGAGCGCGAAAAACTTGCTGAACTGGAAGCCGCCCAGAATCCTCCACGCGGTGTCCTGATCGTCGCACTCGCCGGTACCGAGGCAGCCCTCCTTGAATTCGGCCTGCCCGATGGTCGCGCCGATATAGAACTGAGCTGCGGCCGGGGCCGCCATGGCGAACGCCGCCGCGAAGACGATTGCAGTCAATAGTGCTTTCATGCCTTTCATTGCAACCTCCTTGATGGTCTTGCTCTTACGGGCGAAACTGACCCACTTTTCTGCATTGAAAGATTTTCGCGGACGGCCGAGGGTGAGTCCGCTCTCTACCTGGGGCGGCAAAGTATGTGAGGGGGGAACTTGAAGTGCAATTGGACTTTGGTAGCGTCGTCGATTCAGCCACACGGCATGTCGCGCTTCCGCGGATTAATTCAGTGCTATCTATCCGGTTGTCCAGACTCGTTCCGGAAACTAACCGAAAGCAACCGCCAGAATGAAAAAGAATAATGAAGGTAGCCGCAGCCGCATCGCCTCAGTGCTGTTTATCTGCACCGGCAATATCTGTCGATCGCCTACCGCGGAAGCGGTTCTGAAAAGCTTCTGTCTCGAGGCGGGGATCGCGCTGCGCATCGAGTCGGCCGGCCTGGGCGACTGGCACGTCGACAGTCCGCCCGACGAGCGCGCCCAGCACCACGCGCGCAGCCGCGGCTACGATCTAAGCGCGCAGCGCGCGCGGCAAGTCCGTATCCAGGACTTCGAGGAGTTCGACCTCATCCTCGCAATGGACCGCGGCCATCTGCAAGCGCTGAGAAGCATGGCGCCCGCCGAGCATCACGCGAAGATTCGCCTCTTTGTCGCCGACGCCGACGTACCCGATCCCTATTACGGCGGCGCCGCTGGCTTCGAGCGCGTGCTAGATCTCGTCGAGGAGCATTGCCGCTCGCTCCTCGATGAATTGAACAGAACTACTTCCTAGTCTCGACCTGCTGCAGCTCGTCCTCCTGCGGCGCAGGCTTCGGCTTTTCGCGCCGCGGCCGGCCGAGCTGCGGCGGCGCTTCCTCAGCTGGGGCTCCCGGCGCTTTCGACCGGTCGGTCTCGATCATCACCAGCCCGTCGCTTTCCAAAAGCGCTTTGGAATCGACCTTCGGCGTATCGATCCGCGGCGCCGCCTCCTCGACGCGCGGTGCGGCCTGCGCTGGCGGCAGAGCATCCTCGGCGTGCAGCTCGTCCTTGCGCGCAAGGGCTTCACGGCGCTGGTCTTCGCGCAGCTGGTCTTCCTTTATCGCGAGTGCAGGCGCGGTGGCGGCTGGCCGCTCCTCGCGCCGCTCGCGATGGCGGTCCCGCCGGTTGCGCTTGCCGCCACGGCGCTCGCCGTCGCTCTCCCGCGGCTGCTGTGGCTGTTGCGGCTGCTGCTGCGGCCGCTGTTGCTGCTGCTGAGGCGGGCGCTGCTGCCGTTGCTGCTGCGGCTGGCCATTGCGCCGCTGCTCGAGCCGGCCATGCTGCTGCCGGTCGCGCTGCTCGTCGCGGGGGCGGCCTTCGCGTCCGCGGTCCCGCTCTCCGCGATGCTCGCCGCGGTCGCGGCGCGGCTGGTGGTCCCGGCGCGGCTGCTGATCGCGGCGCGGCTCGCGCTGCGGCGCCGGTTGTGCCGCCGGCGGGGTGGGGATTTGCGGCTGCATGGCCGGCGTGGCTGGCTTGAACAGGCCGAAAAGCTTCGATAGGAAACTTCCTTCGGCGACTGGCTGCGGCACGGGCTGGGGTTCCGCGACCGGCTGGGGCTGGGGCCGCGGCAACGACTGATCGACGACCGGCGCGGGCTGCGAGGGGGTAATCGCCTTGACCACCGCCTCCTGGCGCTCGCGCTTGGTTTCTTCCTCGGCGCCCGGCGCCTTCGGCTCCTCGGGCCGCTCGACCAGCTCGTAGCTCGCCGGCACATGTTCCATCTGGTTCAGCTCGTCGTGCTTGAGGCGCTGCACCTTGTAGTGCGGCGTCTCGAGGTGCGGGTTCGGCACGAGCACGATGTTCACCTTCAGCCGAGCCTCCAGCTTCTGGATCTCGGCGCGCTTCTCGTTCAGCAGGAATGACGACACGTCGACCGGCACCTGCGCGTGCACCGCGCCGGTATTCTCCTTCATCGCCTCTTCCTGGACCATGCGCAAAACGTGTAGCGCGGTCGACTCGGTGCCGCGGATGAAGCCGGTGCCGCTGCAGCGCGGACAGCTGATATGCGCGGTTTCTTCCAGCGACGCTTGCAGCCGCTGGCGCGAAAGCTCCATCAAGCCGAAGCGCGAGATCTTGCCGATCTGAACGCGCGCGCGGTCGTACTTGAGCGCGTCGCGCAGCCGGTTTTCCACCTCACGCTGGTTTCGCTGCGACTCCATGTCGATGAAGTCGATGACGATCAGCCCCCCCAGGTCGCGCAGCCTCAGCTGGCGCGCGACTTCCTCGGCGGCTTCCAGGTTGGTGCGGAACGCAGTCTCCTCGATGTCGCCGCCGCGCGTCGCGCGCGCCGAGTTGACGTCGATGGCGACCAGCGCCTCGGTATGGTCGATCACGATCGCGCCGCCCGAGGGTAAGGCGACCTGGCGCGAATATGCACTCTCGATCTGGTGTTCGATCTGAAAGCGCGAGAAGAGCGGGATGTCGTCGCGGTAAAGCTTCACCTTGCCGACGTTGCCCGGCATCACCGTTTGCATGAATGCCTTCGCCTGCTCGTAGATCTCCTCGGTGTCGATCAGGATCTCGCCGATGTCGGGCTGGAAGTAGTCGCGGATCGCGCGGATCACCAGGCTCGACTCGAGATAGATGAGGAAAGGCTTCTTCGACTGGTCCTGCGACGCGCCTTCGACCGCGCGCCAGAGCTGGAGCAGGTAGTTCAGATCCCAGTTCAGCTCTTCGAGCGAACGGCCGATCGCCGCGGTGCGGGCGATGACGCTCATGCCTTCGGGGAGCTGGAGCTGGTCTAGCGTGTCGCGAAGCTCGTTTCTGTCCTCCCCCTCGACTCGGCGCGACACCCCGCCGCCGCGAGGGTTATTCGGCATGAGGACGAGGTAGCGGCCGGCGAGGCTGATAAAGGTGGTGAGCGCCGCGCCCTTGGTGCCGCGCTCGTCCTTCTCGACCTGGACGATCAGCTCCTGGCCTTCGCGCAACGCATCCTGAATGCGGGCGCGGCCGGCGTCGATGTCGGGCTTGAAGTAGCTGCGGGAAACTTCCTTGAACGGCAGGAATCCGTGCCGCTCTTCGCCGTAGTCGACGAAAGCGGCCTCGAGGCTCGGCTCGATGCGGGTGATGACCCCTTTGTAGATGTTGCTTTTGCGTTGCTCCCTTGCAGCGGATTCGATGTCCAGGTCGACGAGCTTCTGCCCATCTACGATCGCGACGCGCAGCTCTTCCTGCTGCGTCGCGTTAAACAACATGCGCTTCACTTTTTGTTCTCCTGCGCGCGCAGGAGAGAGTGTCAGCCGGCTGAAAAAATCTCCTCTTCGGGATGACCTCTGGGTCGCCTGAGACTTCTGTGGGAAAGCCCCCGCGCGCGCTACTAGTAGTATCGCTACTTCCGGTGAGCGAAATTAACCAGCGCTTCAGGCTCGGCTGCGGCCGGGCAGGAGGCGGGTTGCAGGTTCCGGCACTGCCGGGATCCTGTGCCTCGCAACTCGAAGCGGCGAAAAGATCATACGGAAAATGAATGACTTAAGCAAGGCGCGGGCGACCTGGGTGGAAGTTGGCGAAGAAAGCGAGGCGCAGCGCATCGACAACTTTCTGTTGCGCGCGCTGAAGGGAGTCCCGAAAAGCCACGTCTACCGCGTGCTCCGCAGCGGGGAAGTGCGCGTCAACAGCGCACGGGTGAAGCCGGACTACAGGCTGCGCGCCGGAGACCGGATCCGCGTGCCACCCATAAGGGTTTCCAATCGGAAGCCCGCGGCGCGGCCGCATGAATTCCCGATCGTGTATGAGGATGCCTCGATCCTCGTGATCGACAAGCCCGCCGGCGTCGCCGTACACGGCGGTAGCGGCGTCAGCTTCGGGGTCATCGAATCCTTGCGCGCGGCCCGGCCGCAGGCAAAGGTGCTGGAGCTTGCGCACAGGCTGGATCGCGATACCTCGGGGCTTCTCATCCTCGCGAAGAAGCGAAGCGCACTCGTGGAGCTGCACCGCATGCTGCGCGAGGGCGAGGTGGAAAAGGACTACCTCGCCTTGGTCAAGGGGGAGTACAAGGGGCCGCCGGAGATCCGCGCGCCGCTGCACAAGTACGTTACCGGCTCGGGCGAGCGGCGCGTCGCGGTCACCGAGCGCGGCATGTTCGCGGCGACACGCGTAAAAGTCCTTAAGCAAGCGGCCGAGCTCAGTCTGCTGGAAGCGCGTCTCCTTACGGGCCGGACCCACCAGATCCGGGTGCACCTCGCCCACGTAGGGCACCCGATCCTTGGAGACGAAAAGTACGGCGGCGGCAGCGCCAGACGGCTTCTCTTGCACGCTGCGAAGCTTGCTTTTCGCCATCCCCTGACCGGCGAGCCGTTGCGGCTCGAGTCGCCGATGCCTTCTGCAATGCAGGCGCTCGTGCCGTGAAATACCGGCTTCTCGTGTTTGACTGGGACGGGACCATCATCGACTCCGCCTCCACGATCGCCGAATGCATTCGCGACGCAAGCCGCGATCTTTCTCTCGAAGTACCCGAGCCCGAGCGTGCGCGCCACGTGATCGGGCTGGGCCTGCACGATGCGATGCGCATCGTCGTACCGCAGCTGCCGGCCAGCCGATACCCGGAGTTCGTCGCAAGCTATCGGAAGCACTTCCTCGCGCGCAAGGACTCCATGCAGCTCTTCACGGGGATGCGCGAACTGCTAGCGGAGCTGGCCGGCAGGCACTTTCTGGCCATCGCAACGGGGAAAAGCCGGCAGGGGCTCGACCGCGACATCGAGTTCCACGGCCTCAAGGCTCTGTTCGCGGCTTCGCGCTGCGCCGACGAGACGCAGCCCAAGCCGCACCCGGCAATGCTGATAGAGCTCATGGCGGAGCTCGCCGTGCAAAACGACGCGGCGCTCATGATCGGCGACACCTCCCACGACCTGGAAATGGCGCGCGCCGCCAGTGTCGCCGCGCTTGCCGTGACCTACGGCGCGCATGCGGAGGACGGCCTGCGCGCTTGCGCGCCGCTCGGGTGCTTTCCCACGGTGGAGGAGCTCCAGGCATGGCTAAAGACGAACGGTTGATCTGCGAGGGCGCGGCGCTAACCGAGGCCGGCCGCGGCGTGCGCCTCGAGGTCGAGTACTTCGGCGAGCCGGCGCCGGCGTTCGTGGTGCGCAAAGGCGGCAGGGTGCATGGCTACCTGAACCGCTGCGCCCACGTTGCGATGGAGCTCGACTGGCAGGAAGGCGTGTTTTTCGATGCCGAAGGGCGCGATTTGCTATGCTCGACCCACGGCGCTGCCTACGACGCTGCCACCGGTCGCTGTCTCGGCGGACCGTGCAACGGCAGCCCGCTCGTCAAGCTGCGCCTTGAGGAGCGTAACGGCCAGGTCTATTTCAAGGGATTCGAAGATGACTGAGAACGGTAGTCTCTGGGAACGCGAGCTCGTTACCAAGCTCGCTACCGCGGCGCTCAAGGAGCAGCGCCGCGCACGGCTGTGGGGCATCTTCTTCAAGCTCCTCACCTTCGCCTACGTCACGGTCATTCTGCTGCTGGCGGTGGACTGGCAGAGCGCCGACGTCACCGGCGGCAAGAAGCACACCGCGATGGTCGAAGTGAACGGGCTCATCGCTCCCGGCGCGGATGCGAGCGCAGAGAAGATTACGAGCGCGCTGCAAGCGGCGTTCAAGGACAAGAACACCCAGGGCGTGGTCGTGCGCATCAACTCGCCCGGCGGCAGCCCGGTGCAGGCGCAGGCGATCTACGACGAGATGAAGCGGCTGCGTAAAAAATACCCCGACATTCCACTTTACGCCGTGGTCGAGGACATCTGCGCCTCGGGAGGGTACTTCGTCGCCGTCGGCGCCGACCAGATCTACGTCGGCAAGGCGAGCATCGTCGGATCGATCGGCGTGCTGATAAACGGCTTCGGTTTTACCGGCCTGATGGAGAAGCTCGGCATCGAGCGGCGCCTGGTGACCGCGGGTGAGAACAAGGGCATGCTCGACCCGTTCTCGCCCCAGGATCCGAAGGACACAGAGCACGTGAAGAAGCTGATGGGCGAGATCCATCAGCAGTTCATCGGCGTGGTGCGCGAGGGCCGCGGCAAGCGGCTCAAGGATTCGCCCGAGATCTTCAGCGGCCTGATCTGGACCGGCGAGCGCAGCGTCGACCTCGGCCTTGCCGACGGCTTCGGCAGCCTTGAGTACGTGGCGCGCGAGGTGATCAAGGCCGAGGACATCCGGGACTATACGATCAGCGAGGGAATCGCCGAGAAGTTCGCGCGCCGCTTCGGCGCGGTCGCGGCGAACTCGATCGTGGAAGCGCTGCTGCGCGCTTCAATCCGCTAGCAGAAGGAAAACCGCGGGGCGCCGGCCGATCGCGGCTTTCGCCCGGCGCCATTCGCCGATGGTTTTCGTCGAGATGCTTTCCCCCGGCAGCGTGAGATCGGCTGCGACACACAACCGGGTGCCGGCAGCACAGGACTCGAGCAGCGCGGCGAAGAGCGCGTCGTTGCGATAGGGCGTCTCGATAAAGATCTGTGTTTCTTTCTCCCGCTTCGAGCGTTGCTCGAGCGCGCGAATTTTCCGGCTTCGATCCGGATTCTCCCGAGGCAAATAACCACAAAACGCGAAGCGTTGCCCCTCCAGCCCGGAGGCCATCAGCGCGAGCACGATGGACGAGGGGCCGACGAGCGGCACGACTCGGAAACCTTCGCGATGCGCGGCCTCGACCAGCGCGGCGCCCGGATCGGCGATCGCGGGGCAGCCGGCTTCGGAGAGCAGGCCCATGGAGCGCTTCGCCCTGAGCGGCGCGAGCGGATCGGGCTCATCATCGATCGCCCGGATGTTTAGCTCGCGCACCGGCATGCCCAGCGTGCCCAGAAAGGCGCGCGCGCTTTTCGCGTTTTCAGCCACGAAATCACGCAGGGAACGGACGGTGGCGATACTGCTCGCGGGTAAAGCAGCCTCCAGCGGGCCGCCGAGAGGCGTCGGTATGGCATAGAGGATCAAAGCACCGGCATCCCGGCGCGCTCGAGCATCCCGGTCAGCGCGATGAGCGGCAAGCCTATGAGCGAGCTTGGATCATCGGTCTCGATGCGCTCGATGAGCGCAATGCCCAAGCCTTCGGCCTTGGCGCTCGCCGAGCAGTCGTAGGGCTTTTCGCGCCCGACGTAGGCCTGGATCCGGCGCTCATCCAGCGGCCTGAACACGACGCGGCAAGGGACCACTTGCGACTCGTGGGTCTTCTTCGTCGAATCGAGCAGCGTTACGGCAGTGTGGAACTCGACTGTCTTCCCGCTCAGCTCGCGCAGCTGGCGCACCGCGTTGTCGTGGGTACCCGGCTTGTCATAGCGCCGGCCTTGGCAGGAGGCGACTTGGTCGGCTGCGATGATGAGCTCGCCGCGCTTCGCAGCCACCGCGGCCTTGAGGAGCGAAAGACGAAGGGCAGTGTCGGCGGGCGGCTCGCCGCCGAGCGGCGTTTCATCGACCTCGGGCGAGAACACTTCGAACGGCAACCCGAGCCGCTCGAGCAGCTCCTTTCGGTAGCGCGATGCGGACGCCAGCACGAGTCGCCGGGATTGTTCCATCACTTTGTTTTGACGGGGCTTTTACCGCGATGATATCATCGCGCCTTTATGTCGCAACCGCCGGCGCATCAGCCGAGCATCGACGGCTTCGAGTTCGCGTCAGCCGGCGCAAAGCAGCAGGGAGCCTGGCCGCTGAGCGATCTTCCGCGCCTGCGCGACATGCTCGCCGCCGACGCGGGCGAGGTGGCGTACGAGATCAGCGGAGTGCGCGATGAGCGCGGGCGGCCGGGCCTGCGGCTTAAGGTGGGCGGCACGCTGACGCTGCGCTGCCAGCGCTGCCTGGAGCCGATGGCGTTCAAGGTACAAACGGACGAAACGCTGGTGCTCGCCGCCACGCTCGCCGAGATCCACGACGAGCCGGCCGCCGCGCTCGGCCCGGACCGGGTGGTCGCAGGCAAGGAGATGGCGCTGCGCGAGCTGATCGAGGACGAGCTGATTCTCGCGGTGCCGTATGCTCCGCGCCACGAGAGCTGCACCGCGGGCCGGAAGGATGACCGGGAGGAAAGGACGTCGCCGTTCGCCGGGCTGCGCGGGCTGATGCACAACAAGCACTGATCCAGAGAGGAGTCGTACAGATGGCTGTTCACAAGGACAAGAAGTCGCCGTCCCGGCGCGGCATGCGCCGCTCGCACGATCACCTGAGCGCGCCCGCGATCGCTGTCGAGCCGACCAGCGGCGAGACGCACCTGCGCCACCACGTCAGCCCGACCGGGTTTTATCGCGGCAAGAAGGTCATCAGGACTCGCGAAGAAGAGTAGCCGCATTGATCACCGTCGCGGTCGATTGCATGGGCGGCGACCACGGCCCCCATGTGACGGTCCCGGCTGCGCTCGAATTCCAGGCGCGCGTGCCCGAGGTCGACGTGGTGCTGGTCGGCGTGCGTGACGCGCTCGAGGCCGAGCTCGCGGCCCGGCGCGCGGCGCCGGGGCCGCGCCTGCGCGTGCACCACGCGGCCGAAGTCGTCGCGATGGACGAGCCGCCGGCGCAGGCGCTGCGCTACAAGAAGGATTCGTCGATGCGCGTTGCGATCGATCTCGTTAAGAGCGGCGAGGCGCACGCCTGCGTCAGCGCCGGCAATACCGGCGCGCTGATGGCGATCTCGCGCTTCGTTCTGAAGACGCTTCCCGGAATCGATCGCCCCGCGATCGCGACCGTGCTTCCGAACATGCGGGGCGCGCATACCTACGTACTTGACCTGGGCGCCAACGTCGATTGCACCGCGGAGCACTTGCTGCAGTTCGGCATCATGGGGGCGATGCTGGCCGCGGCGGTGGAGCACAAGGAGCGCCCGACCATCGGCCTGCTCAACATCGGCGTCGAGGACATCAAGGGCAACGAAGCGGTGAAGCAGGCGGCCGCTTTGCTGCGCGCAAGCGGTCTCAATTTCACCGGCAATGTCGAAGGCAACGATATCTACCGCGGCTCGGTCGATGTCGTCGTGTGCGACGGCTTCGTCGGCAACGTCGCGCTCAAGTGCTCCGAAGGCGTCGCTGAGATGATGGTCGCGACGATGCGCGAGGAGTTCTCGCGCAACGCGCTCACGCGGCTTGCTGCGCTTGCCGCTGCTTCGGTGCTGCGCGCGTTCCGCGATCGGCTGGATCCGCGGCGCTACAACGGCGCGAGCCTGCTCGGCCTGCGCGGCATCGTGGTGAAGAGCCATGGCTCGGCCGACATCTTCGCCTTCGGCCAGGCGCTCGAGCGCGCGGTCGAGGAGGTGCGCAACAACGTGCTGCAGCGCATTGCCGCCCGCATGGCCGAGCTGCAGCCGCAGGCGGCGCAGCTGCAATGATCTATTCGCGCATCTGCGGCACCGGCAGCTACTTGCCGGCGCGCATCATGACCAATGCCGAGTTCGCCGCGCGGCTCGACACGAGCGATGCCTGGATTCGCGAGCGCACCGGGATCGTCCAGCGTCACATCGCCGACAACACGCAGACCTCGAGTGACCTTGCGCTGGAAGCATCGAATCAAGCCTTGCAGGCCGCCGGGGTCCCGGCGCAGGAGATCGATCTCATCATCGTCGCCACCTCGACGCCGGATTACGTGTTTCCGAGCACCGCGTGTCTCCTCCAGGCGAAGCTCGGCGTGAAAGGCAGCACCGCGTTCGACCTGCAGGCGGTGTGCAGCGGATTCGTTTATGGCATCGCGACCGCGGACGCCTTCATCAAGTCCGGCCGGCACAAGAAGGCTTTGGTGGTCGGCGCCGAAGTCTTCTCGCGCATCCTTGACTGGAACGACCGCGGCACCTGCGTGCTCTTCGGCGACGGCGCGGGCGCGGTGGTCCTCGCCGCGGGCGCTAACCCCGGCATTCATGCGAGCGTGCTGCGCGCCGACGGCAGCCATGCGGACATGCTGTCGGTGCCGGGGAACGTGTGCGGCGGCGCCGTCGCGGGCTCACCCTTTCTGCAGATGAACGGCCAGGCGGTGTTCAAGTTCGCGGTCAAGGTGCTCGAGGAATCGGCGCGCGAGA
>DATIGN010000144.1:0-3754 GCA_035454685.1 Burkholderiales bacterium
CGCGGGCCGACGAGCACCACGCCACGGGCGCGTTCCAGGGCGGCGGCAACCTTCGCGCGCAGGCGGCGGCGCTCGATCCCCATGGCTGGGCGATCATACCTTGAAAATCCCGCGTCAGATGGGGGATTTTCAATGTAATGCAGAAAATCGGGGTCAGACCCCGATGACCTTCGGGAGCCAGAGAGCGAGCGCGGGGAAGGCGACGAGGAGTGCGACCAGGACGAAGTCGGCGGCGAGGAAGGGGAGGGTGCCGAGGTAGATGCGCGCCGCTGGGATGTCGGGGTTCTGGGATTGGATGACGAAGACGGTCAGGCCGACGGGCGGGCTGATGAGGCCGATGGTGCACATCGCGGTGACGAAGACGCCGAACCAGATCGGGTCGTAGCCGAGGCTCGCCATGAGGGGCATGATCACCGGCACGGTGAGGAGAATCGTGCTTACTTCCTCGAGAAACGTGCCGAGCAGGAAGTAGAGGGCGATCACCGCCATCACGATCACGATCGGCGAGAGGCCCCATTCGCCCACCACGCGCGCGAGCTCGTTCGGGATGCGCGTGAGCACCATGAAGCGCGCGAAGATGAAGGCGCCGATCACGATGAAGAACAGCATCGCGGTGGAGTGGACGGTCTCGAGGAAGGCCTCCACGAGGAGGTGCCAGCTGAGCGCGCGCGTGGCGAAGCCGATGACGATGGCGGCGAAGGCGGCGACCGCGGCGGCCTCGGTGGGCGAGAACCAGCCGAGGTAGATGCCGACCACGGCGAAGAAAAAGAGGATGCCAAGCTTCCAGAGGGAGAGCGCGGCGCGCAGGCGCCGGCGGATGGGCATCGGCGCAACGTAGGGGGCCCAGTCCGGGCGCAGGCGCGCGATCAGCCAGGCCACGAAGACGTAGAGCGCGGCGAGGAGGAGCCCCGGGATGAGGGCGGCGGCGAAGAGCTTCGGGAGCGACTGTTCGGCGACGAGCGAGTAGATCGCGAGCATGACCGAGGGCGGGATGAGGATCGCGAGGGTGCCGGCGGAGGCGACCGCGCCCGCGGCGAGCCCGCCGTCGTAGCCGTGGCGGCGCATCTCCGGGATCGCCACCTTGGAGAACGTCGCTGCGGTGGCGATCGAGGAGCCGCAGATCGAGCCGAAGGCGGCGCAGGCGCCGATGGTGGCGTTGGTGAGCGCGCCGCGGAAACCGCTGAAGATCGCGTTCGCCGCGTCGTAGAGCTCGCGCGACATGCCGGCGCGCGAGGCGACCGCGCCCATCAGGATGAAGAGCGGCACCACCGAGAAGGCGTAGGCGTTCGAGCGCACGCTCGCGAGCTCGAAGGGCACCGCGCCCATCACGTCGAGCGCGCTCTGCCAGCCGTCGATCGCGGCATAGCCGAGCATGCCGGTAAGCGCGAGCGCGACCGCGATCGGCACGCGCGCGAAGAGCGCGGCGAGGAGAGCCACCACGCCGGCGAGCCCGATCGCTAGGCTGCTCACCGGCGGCGCCTCATTTATTCCTTATGTCTCGCACGAGGAGGACGAGCGCAACGAGCGCCGAGCAGAAGATGCCGATGAGCGCCGGCGCGGCGTACCAGGTCTTCGGGATCTGCAGGTCGAAGGTCATGTCGCCGAAGTTCATCATGTAGAGCGCCTGCGGCAGCATCTGCCAGAGCATCACGCAGAGCGCGGCGAGGGAGGCGAGCGCGCCGAAGACGTCGAGCGCACGGCGCACGCGCGGCGGGACGAAGTGGTCGGCGACGTCCACCATCAGGTTCGCGCCGAGGAGGAACACCGCGGGCAGCGCGAGGAAGAGGGTGTAGCCAAGCATGAGCTCGACGATCTCGTACTGGCCGCGCACCGGCAGCCGGAACGCCGTGCGCATGACGACGTCGGCCACCACCACGAGCATCATCGCCCCGAGCGCGAGCGCCGCGGCGTAGCCGAAGAACCGCGCGAGGGCCTGGGTCACGGTGAAAAAATCGGGGTCAGAGCCCGATTTCCCACAGCGGTAGCGGAGGGACCGTGCAGCGGTCCGGAAATCGGGCTCTGACCCCGATTCTTGGCTCCCTCACTTCCAGAAGTTGCGCGAGTCCTTCGCGTACTTCTCGGAGAGCGACTTGATGAGCGCGAACGCCTGGCGCGCCGGCAGGCCCTTGCCTTCGAGCTCCTTCAGCCGCGTCTCGGTGACGTCGGCCGCGGTCTTGCGGAATTTCGCGTCTTCGGCGCTCGAGAGCTTGATCGGCTGGGCGCCGCCGTCGACGAGCAGCTTCTTGCCCACGTCGTCGAGCGCGTCCCAGCCCATGCCCACCTCCTTCTCCACGCCCTTCACCGAGTCGTCGATCATCTTCTTGAGGTCCGCGGGCAGGCGGTTGTAGAAGGCCGGGTTCATCACCACGCCGAACGAGGACACGTAGGAGTACATCTCGGTCACGTGCTTGATGGTGCCGCCCATCTTGAAGGCGATGCCGGCGCCGCCGTAGTCGATGAAGGTGCCGTCCAGCGTGCCCTTCTGCAGAGCGTCGAGCTGGTCGGCGGGCGAGATCCCGACCGGCGTGCCGCCGAGCGCGGTGATGAAGCTGCCGACGGTCGGCGAGGATGGGCGGATGCGCATGCCCCGGATGTCCTCGGTGGTGCGCACCGGCTTCTTGGTGGTGTTGATGTTGCCGGGCTGGTGCGTGAGGAGCAGCAGCACCTTGACCCCCTTGTGCTCGGGGTCGAGGTACTTGCCGCGCAGCTGCGCGTCGTTGATGGTCTTGGTGCCGATCTCGGCGCTGCCGACGACATAGGGCAGGTGCGTGAGCTCCGTGAGCGGGAAGCGCCCGGGGGTGCCGCCGTGCAGAAACCAGGACACCTCGGCGCGCCCCGAGGCGGCGAGGTCGTAGTGCGCGGGCACCGGCCCCATCGAGGCGCCGGGAAAGTGCTTGAACACGAGCCGGCCGTTCGATGCCTTCTCGAGCTTCTCGCCCCAGCCGACCAGCCACTTGCTCATGAAGTGCTGCGCGCCGACGAACGCGGCGACCTTCACTTCGTGCTTGTCCTGCGCTTGCGCGGCGCTGCATACGGCGGCCGCGACGGCGACGCCGATAGCTTTGCGGATCATGGTCGTCCCTCCTCTTGTGCCGGGATTATAGATACCCGAGAAAAAATCGGGGTCAGACCCCAGAGAACAGAACCAAGAAGAATCGGGGTCAGACCCCGATTTTTTCGGGTTCTTTCCTGAGCGGCATGCGGGCGAGCCAGCGCTCGATCTCGGCCGGGTCGGAGAAGAGCGTTTCGAGCTCGGCGCGCGCCTCTTCCTCGGTCTGGCGCACCGACTCGACCACGCTCTGCTTCACGCCGCTTCGGTCGGTGGCAAGCTCGAGGCGTGTGCCGAAAGGGTCGAGGAAGTACGCCGACCAGAAGCGTCCGCCGAGCGGCACCGGGCCGCGCACCTCGATGCCGCAGCTCCTCACGTGCTCGACCAGGCGGTCGAACTGCTCGGGGGAGACGTGGAAGGCGACGTGCTGCATGCCGCCGACGTGGTCGCGATTCTGGCGCGGCAGGCCCTTCGGGTACTCGAAGATCGCGAAGAGCGAGTCGTTGCCCATGTCGAAGAAGTAGTGGCGCAGGTTGTCGTAGGGCGGCTGCCAGCGGTCCTGCTCGTAGGGCACGCGGCGCACGTGCACCAGCCTGAAGCCCATCACGCGGGTGTAGAAGTCCATCGCGGTCGGCATGTCGTCGCACACCAGCGCGAGGTGATCTATGCCTCTGGTATCCATTTCCTGAGTACCTCCACGAGGGC
>DATIGN010000145.1:0-5941 GCA_035454685.1 Burkholderiales bacterium
GCTTCGCCACCTCGGACCTGAACGACCTGTATCGCCGGGTCATCAACCGCAACAACCGCCTCAAGCGCCTGATCGAGCTGCGCGCGCCCGACATCATCATCCGCAACGAAAAGCGCATGCTGCAGGAGGCCGTCGACGCCCTGTTCGACAATGGCCGCCGCGGCCGCGTCATCACCGGCGCCAACAAGCGTCCGCTGAAGTCGCTGGCCGACATGCTGAAGGGCAAGCAGGGCCGGTTCCGCCAGAACCTGCTTGGCAAGCGCGTCGACTATTCCGGCCGTTCGGTCATCGTGGTCGGGCCGGAGCTCAAGCTGCATCAGTGCGGCCTGCCGAAGAAGATGGCGCTCGAGCTGTTCAAGCCGTTCATCTATTCGAAGCTCGAACTCTATGGGCATGCCTCGACCATCAAAGCCGCCAAGCGCATGGTCGAGAAGGAACGGCCCGAAGTCTGGGACATTCTAGAAGAGGTGATCCGCGAGCATCCGGTGCTGCTCAACCGCGCGCCGACGCTGCATCGCCTGGGCATCCAGGCGTTCGAGCCGGTGCTGGTCGAGGGCAAGGCGATCCGGATCCATCCGCTCGTCTGCACGGCGTTCAACGCCGACTTCGACGGCGACCAGATGGCGGTGCATGTGCCGCTGTCGCTCGAGGCTCAGATGGAGGCGAGGACGCTCATGCTCGCGTCCAACAACGTGCTTTCGCCCGCCAACGGCGAGCCGATCATCGTGCCGTCGCAGGACATCGTGCTCGGCCTTTACTACGCCACGCGCGAGCGCATCAACGCCAGGGGCGAAGGCATGAGCTTCGCCGACCTCGCGGAAGTGCACCGCGCCTACGATTCCCGCCAGGTCGAGCTCAACGCGCGCATCTGGGTGCGGATCAAGGAGAAGGAAATTTCCGACAGCGGCGAGGTGAGCGAAAAGGTCACTCGCTACGAGACGACGGTCGGCCGCGCGCTGCTCTCGGAGATCCTGCCCGCGGGCCTGACGTTCGAGCTCCTCAACAAGCCGCTCAAGAAGAAGGAAATCTCGCGCCTCATCAACGTCGGCTTCCGCCGCTGCGGGCTGCGGGAAACGGTGATCTTCGCCGACAAGCTGATGCAGGCCGGGTTCGGCATCGCGACGCGCGCGGGCATCTCGTTCGGCGTGCACGACATGTCGATCCCGGCGCAGAAGCAGGAGCTCATCAAGCAAGCCGAGACCGAAGTCAAGGAGATCGAGAATCAGTACACCTCGGGCCTGGTCACCGCGGGCGAGCGCTACAACAAGGTGGTCGACATCTGGTCGCGCTGCGGCGAGCAGGTCGGCAAGGTCATGATGGAGCAGCTCGGTACCGAGGAGGTCGAGAACCGCCACGGCAAGAAGGTGAAGCAAGAGGCGTTCAACTCGATCTACATGATGGCCGACTCGGGCGCGCGCGGCTCGGCCGCGCAGATCCGTCAGCTCGCCGGCATGCGCGGGCTGATGGCGAAGCCCGACGGCTCGATCATCGAGACGCCGATCACGGCCAACTTCCGCGAAGGCCTGAACGTGCTGCAGTACTTCATCTCGACGCACGGCGCGAGGAAGGGCCTCGCGGACACGGCGCTCAAGACCGCGAACTCGGGCTACCTCACGCGGCGCCTGGTCGACGTGACGCAGGACCTCGTCGTCACCGAGGACGACTGCGAGACCACGAACGGCGTCTCGATGAAGGCGCTGGTCGAAGGCGGCGAGGTGGTCGAGGCGCTCAAGGAGCGCATCCTCGGCCGCGTGCTCGCGAACGACCTGCTGCACCCCGAAACGCAGGACGTGCTCTACCCCGCCGGCACGCTCGTCGACGAGGAAGCGGTCGACCAGATCGACAACCTCGGCATCGACGAAGTGAAGGTGCGGACCGCGCTTTCTTGCGACACCCGCTGGGGCGTGTGCGCGAAGTGCTACGGGCGCGATCTCGGCCGCGGCTCGCTCGTGAACGTGGGCGAGGCGATCGGCGTGATCGCCGCGCAGTCGATCGGCGAGCCGGGCACGCAGCTCACGATGCGGACGTTCCACATCGGCGGCGCGGCGTCGCGGACCGCGGTGCAGAGCCATGTCGAAGCAAAGTCGGCCGGCACGGTGCGCTTCACGTCCACCATGCGCTACGTCTCCAACGCGAAGGGCGACAAGGTGGTGATCAGCCGTTCGGGCGAAGTCACCATCGTGGATGACAACGGCCGCGAGCGCGAGCGCCACAAGGTGCCGTACGGCGCGCAGCTTCTCGCCGCCGACGGCGACGCGGCGCGCCCGGGCAAGCAGCTCGCCGCCTGGGACCCGCACCACCGGCCGATCATCACCGAGTACGCCGGGACGGTGAAGTTCGAGCATGTCGAGGAGGGCGCCACCGTTGCGAAGCAGATCGACGACGTCACCGGCCTCTCGACCCTCGTGGTCATCGACGCCAAGCGGCGCACCACTGCCGCCAGCAAGGGTCAGCGGCCGTCGGTGAAGCTCATTAACGAGGCGGGAGAAGAGGTGCGCATCGCCGGCACCGACCACGCGGTCAACATCTCCTTCCCGGTCGGCGCGGTCATCGCGGTGCGCGACGGCCAGCAGGTGCAGGTGGGCGAAGTGCTTGCCCGCATCCCGCAGGAGGTGTCGAAGACGCGCGACATCACGGGCGGCCTGCCGCGCGTGGCCGAGCTCTTCGAGGCGCGCTCGCCGAAAGACGCGGGCATCCTGGCGGAAGTCACCGGCACGGTGAGCTTCGGCAAGGACACCAAGGGCAAGCAGCGCCTGGTGATCACCGACCTCGACAAGCAGGAGCACGAGTACCTGATCGCGAAGGACAAGCACCTGCTCGTGCACGACGGCCAGGTGGTGAACAAGGGCGAGATGATCGTCGACGGTTCTGTGGATCCGCATGACCTGCTGCGCCTGCTTGGCGTGGAGGAGCTCGCGCGCTACATCATCGACGAGGTGCAGGACGTCTACCGCCTGCAGGGCGTGAAAATCAACGACAAGCACATCGAGGTCATCGTGCGCCAGATGCTGCGGCGCGTGGAGATCACCGACCCGGGCGACACGTCGTTCATCACCGGCGAGCAGGCCGAGCGTGCCGAAGTGCTCGAAGAGAACGAGAAAGCCGAAAAGGAAGACAAGAAGCCTGCGCAGTACGCCTACATGCTGCTCGGCATCACCAAGGCCTCGCTCTCCACCGACTCGTTCATCTCGGCAGCCTCGTTCCAGGAGACAACGCGCGTGCTCACCGAAGCGGCGATCATGGGCAAGCGCGACGGACTGCGCGGCCTGAAGGAGAACGTCATCGTCGGGCGCCTGATCCCGGCCGGAACCGGCCTTGCGTACCACAACATCCGCAAGGCGCAGGCCGCCGAGCCGGTGCTCGCCGAGATTCCTGCAGCCGCTCCCGAAACGCCGGCCGCTGAAACCGCGGCCACCGCCGGCGGCGGCAGCTGAGGAAAATCGGGGTCAGAGCCCGATTATCCTCGGATCGTCGCATTCGGCGATAGCCCGTGGGATTTCGGTGTCGGACAACTAGCGGTTGCGGTGCCGGCTTCTAGCGTCGCTCGCGGCGCTGTTCTGGGCTGCGGGCGCGCCAGCGCATGCCGAGCTTCGCCCTGAGTGGGAGTTCGGCCTCGGTGCGACCGGGCTTACGCTGCCCGACTACCGCGGCTCTGACGAGAGCCGCGGCTACCTCCTGCCGTTTCCGTATCTCATCTACCGCGGCGAGCACTTTCGCGTCGACCGGCAGGGTATACGCGGCATCTTCTTCGAGTCGGACCGCGTTGAGATCAACCTCAGTCTCAACGCCACCCCTCCGGTCGACAGCGACGACAACCGTGCGCGCCAGGGCATGCCTCACCTCGATCCCACGCTGGAGATCGGCCCGCGCGTCGACGTCAGACTGCTGAGCGACCGCGCGGAGGAATGGGCACTGGAGCTCCGGGTCCCGGTGCGCGCGGCAATCGCCACCGACTTTTCGCACACGAAGGGAATCGGCTTCGTGCTCTCCCCGCATTTGAGCCTCACCACGCGGCCGCTGATCGCGGGAGTGAAATGGAACTTTGGCGCCCAGGCAGGACCAGTCTTCGCCACGCGCGAGTACCACGAATACTTCTACGGGGTCGGTCCGGACGTTGCGACTCCGGAGCGCCCCGCGTTCCAGGCGAGCGGCGGTTACTCGGGCACCTACGCGCTCGTCTCGCTTAGCCGGCGCTTTCCGCGCTTCTGGGTCGGCGCCTTCACGCGCTACGACATGCTGAGCAATGCGGTGTTCGAGGATAGTCCCCTCGTGCGGCGCGACCACGCCTTCATGGCCGGCATCGCGCTCGCCTGGGTCTTCGCCGAGTCCTCGAAGAAGGTCGAGGTCGATGTCGACGAATGATGTAGTGAAATCCCCCACAATCGTCTGAACGACCGCGGCACGGCGCTTGCTGCCACTCCGGGCATCCGCTCACAAGAGCTCGGAGGTTATGGACATGGAAAGGCTGCAACAGTGGCGCCGCAAGCAGGAAGGGAAGCTCGGCTACATCCTGCTGTGGGCCCTCGGGGTTCCGATCCCGGTGCTGTTCGTAATTTTCCTGCTGCGCGGCTGCACCTGAGCGCGCATTCAATTCATTTCTCGAAAAGGAGGCTATTGAGATGAGGAAGCTTCTTATTGCATTCGGCATCATCTGCATGGCGGGCTTGGCGGCTTGCGAGTCGCTCGACAAGCGAGGGTACTCGCGCCAGGAACAGGGCACCGTGGGCGGTGCGGCCGCGGGTGGCGTGATCGGAAATGCGGCCACCGGCGGCAGCACGCTCGGCACGGTCGGCGGCGCGGCGGTCGGCGGCGTGATCGGCAACCAGGCGGGCCAGGCATACGACGAACGCAAGGAGCGCGAGGGCAAGTAAGTCGGTACGGCAATCAAGCCGGGAAAGGGCGCCCTGACGGGCGCCCTTTCTTTTTATAATGGCTCTATGGGAGTTCAAGAACAGCAAGTACCGGCCGCCGTCGAGCGCGCGATGCGCGTCGATCTCGCCGCCGCTTTCCGTCTCGCCGTGCGCCTCGACCTGCACGAAGGGGTCTGCAACCACTTCAGCGTCATGCTGCCCGACGGCAAGCGGTTTCTTCTCAACCGCTACGGGCTGCACTGGAGCGAGGTGACCGCATCCAATCTACTGGCGCTGGACGCGGAAGGCAGGATCCTTGAGGGCGAGGGCGAGTTTGAAAAGACCGCGTTCTACATTCACTCGCGCATCCATCGCGCCAATCCGCGCGCCACATGCGTGCTTCACACCCACATGCCTTATGCGACCTCGCTTACGCTGCTCGAGGGCGGCAGGCTGGAAATGGTCGAGCAGAACGCACTGCGCTTTTGCGACGACATCGCCTACGACGATGTCTACAACGGCCTGGTCGTGGACAACGCCGAGGGCGACCGTCTGGCGCGCGCGCTGGGCACGAAGCGCGTCATGTTCCTCGCGAATCACGGCGTGATCGTGGTCGGCCCAACGCTCGCCGAGGCGTTCGACTCGCTTTACTACCTGGAGCGCGCCTGCAGGCTGCAGGTGCTCGCGCGCTCTATGGGCGGCAGGCTGCGGCCGGTAAGGAAAGAGGTTGTTCAAGAAACTTTTGAGCTCATTCAGGCCGATGCGCCGAAATACGCCGGCGCGCATTTCGAGGCGCTGAAGCGCATCCTCGATCGCGAGGAGCCGGCCTATTCCCGCTGAAGTGGAAGTGCGGCCGGCAATCCTGAGCGACCTGCCGGCCATTCAGCCGATCTACGCCCACCATGTGCTTCATGGGCTCGCCTCGTTCGAGGAAGAGCCGCCGTCGGTCGAGGAGCTCGAGCGACGCTTCCGCGACGTGACCGGCCGCGGCCTTCCCTACCTCGTCGCAGAGGCGGACGGCACAGTCGCCGGTTACGGCTACTGCGCGCCGTATCGGCCGCGGAGCGCGTACCGTTACGCGCTCGAAGACT
>DATIGN010000146.1:0-22091 GCA_035454685.1 Burkholderiales bacterium
TGGAAAGATGGGGGAACAGCGCGTAGTCCTGGAACACCATGCCGATGCGCCGGCGCTCCGGCGCGACGGTGGCGCCCGGCTTCGATACCACGCGCCCGGCAAGTCGGATTTCCCCAGCCTGTACCGCTTCGAACCCCGCTATGCAACGCAGCACCGTGGTCTTCCCGCCACCGCTCGGGCCGAGCAGGCAGCCGATCGAACCGCGCTTGAGCGCGAAGCTCAAGCTCGCGATGACCTCGTGCTCGCCGTAGACGTGGCGCAGCTTTTCGACTTCGAGCAGCATGCGAGTCCATTATAGTAATAATTCTCATTAACGTTAAAATCCCAGCACGTTGAATTACAAGAACTTGACCCTCCTGGGGGGGATCGCTGTCCTGATCGCAGCTGTAGCTGCGCTGCCGGTCGTTTTCGTCGTGCTGAGCTTGTTTGGGGGGGTCGGGGAAACCTGGGCGCACTTGGCTGCGACCGCGCTGCCGCGCTACGTGGTCAACACTGCGCTGCTCTTGGCGCTCGTGACTTTCGGCGTGGTGTCCATCGGCGTGGTCAGCGCGTGGCTCGTCACGGCCTACCGGTTTCCGGGACGCGACGTGCTCGAGTGGGCGCTGCTCTTGCCTCTCGCCATGCCGGCCTACGTCATGGCCTACGCCTACACCGACTGGCTGCAGTTCACCGGCGAAGTGCAGACCGCGCTGCGCGGGCTGACCGGCTGGCGGGCGCGCGAGTACTGGTTTCCCGAAGTGCGCTCGCTGCCGGGCGCGGCGGTCATGCTGTCGTTCGCGCTCTATCCCTACGTTTACCTCGTCGCCCGGACGGCGTTCCTCGACCTTTCGCGCAGCGCGATCGAGGCGGGGCGGCTCGCCGGCTACGGCGCGCTCGGCGCATTCGCGCGAGTCGCGGTGCCGCTCGCGCGGCCGGCGATCGTTGCGGGCAGCGCGCTTGCGCTCATGGAAACGCTCGCCGATTTCGGTACGGTCTCGTATTTCGGCATCGAGGTGTTCACCACCGGGATCTTCAAGGCGTGGCTCTCGATGGGCGACAGCGTTGCGGCGGCGCAGCTCTCGGCATGCCTGCTTGGCTTCGTCGTATTGCTGCTCGCGCTCGAGCACGCGAACCGCGGGCGCGCCGCGTACCACGGCCCGGTGCCACGCCGTGCCCGCCCGCACCGGCTGCGCGGCGCCAGAGCGGCAGCTGCGTTCGTCGCCTGCGCCGCGCCGGTGGCTTTCGGCTTCGCGCTGCCCGCGCTCCTGCTTGGCCGGTTGACGTGGGACGAATCGATCCCGGCCGCGCGGCTGGGCGCGCTGGCGGGGAACAGCTTTACCATCGCAGCCATTACCGCGTTCATTGCGGTCGCGGCAGCCCTTGTCATGGCCTACGCCGCGCGGTTCACCCGCAGTCCGCTCGTGACGATGGCGAACCGGGTCGCAGGCCTGGGCTATGCAGTGCCTGGAGCGGTGATCGCGGTCGGAGTTCTCGTCCCGCTCGGCCGGCTCGACAACGCGCTCGCGGGCTGGCTCGAGAGTAGCTTCGGCATGAAGCCAGGGCTGCTCCTGACGGGAACGGTCGCCGCGCTCGTCTACGCCTATCTCGTACGCCTGCTCGCGGTGTCGCTCCAGACCACGAACGCGGGGCTCGCGAAAATCACCCCCAGCATGGAAGATGCCGCGCGCTCGCTGGGTGCGACGCCGGCGGCCGCGCTCGCGCGCGTGCACGCGCCGTTGCTCGCACCGAGCCTCGCGACGGCTGCGCTGCTCGTGTTCGTCGACGTGCTGAAGGAGCTACCCGCGACGTTCGCGTTGCGGCCGTTCAATTTCGATACGCTGGCGGTTGAGGCCTATAACCTCGCGAAGGACGAGCGCCTGGCCGAGGCCGCGGCGCCGTCGCTCGCGATCATCGCCGCGGGTTTACTGCCCGTGATCTACGTGTCCAAGCGCTACTTCCAGGCGACGCGGTCGTAGATCTTCTGCGAGGTCGGCTGGTTCTTTCCGAGCACCGCCACGTTGAGGCGATCGGCCTTGAAGTCGCCGAGCGCGTTAAGCACCGGGTTGTCGACCTTCACATCCCGCACTACGGGCCACTCGTTATTGCCGTCGGCGAAGTAGCGCTGGGCTTCGTCGCTCGCCAGGTACTCGAGGAACTTCACCGCGGCGTCTCGGTGCGGCGCGTGCTTGAGTACGCCCGCGCCGGAGATGTTCACATGCGTACCCCAGCTCGCCTGGTTGGGGAAGACGATACCGAGCCCGGCCGCGACCTGCTTCTCGTCGGGCTTGGACGAACGCGCAAGGCGCGCGTAGTAATACTGGTTGGAGACAGTGACGTCGCACAGGCCGGCCGCGACGGCTTTCAGCTGATCGGTATCGCCGCCTTTCGGCTCCTGCGCGAGATTGGCGTGCACGCCCTTGGCCCACGCCTCCGCGCGCGCTTCGCCGAGATGGTCGATCAGCGCGCCCATCAGCGAGAGGTTGTAGACATTGGTCGAAGAGCGCATGCAGACGCGCCCCTTCCACTTCGGCTCGGCGAGCCCTTCGTAGGAGGTGATCTCGCCCGGCTTGACGCGCGCCTTGTTGTAGGCGATGACGCGCGCCCGCGTGGAGAACCCGAACCAGCGCCCCTCCGGATGCCGCAAGCTCTCGGGAATGCGCTTCTCGAGCGTCGCCGACTTGACCGGCTGGAAGAGCCCCGCCTGCTCGGCGCGCCACAAGCGGCCGGCGTCCACGGTGATCATCACGTCGGCCGGGCTGCGAGCGCCTTCGTTCCGGATGCGCTCGATAATCGCATCTTCGCCTGCCTCGATGCGATTGACCTTGATGCCCGTCGCCTTGGTGAACCCGGCGTAGAGGGCTTCGTCGGTCTGATAATGCCGGCCGGAGTAAACGTTAACTGCGTTTTCCTGACTCCCCGCCACACCGGCGACGACGAGGCCGAGCACGCCAACGGCGATTTTTTTCGAAATGGAAACAGTCATATGGCACTTGGGTGAGAGCGTGAGCCAAATGATATGTACTCTCATTTGATCAGTCAATGAGAATTACTATCATTTATGACATTAGTGCGAATTGGTAGACGATCCCAGCGATGGCGCGTTGAGGATGTGGGGATGAATCGCTTGATTCTGCTTGGCTTGCTGGCCGGGACGGCGCTCGCAACCGCTGCCAGCACGCTATTGGCTCAGAATGCCCTGGAGATCATTTCACTTCGGCACCGCACGGTCGAGCAGGTGTTGCCGGTGTTGCAGCCGCTCGTCGAGCCCGGCGGAACGCTGAGTGGGAGCCGGGGACAGCTGCTCCTGCGCGCGAGTCCGGCGAATGTCGCCGAGATCAGGCGCGCCCTTGACGCGATCGACCGGCCGGCCCGGCGCCTGCAGATTTCGGTTCGTTTCGACGACGCGCAGGACCGGGAGCGACGCGAGCTCGGCGGGAGCGCGACCGTCGGCAGCGCGGGGGCGCGCGTAACGGTGACGGCCGACGAAGCGCGGCGCGCGTCCACCGAGCGCGTCGACCAGCGGGTCCAGGTGCTCGAAGGCGCTCGCGCGTTTATTTTTTCCGGCCAGTCGCGGCCGCTGCGCGTTCCCGGGAGCACCGAGATCCAGGACATCGGGTCCGGGTTCGAGGTCACGCCGCGCCTTTCCGGCGATCGCGTCGTGCTCGAGGTCGCCGCGCAGCGAGAGACACCGGGCGCGCACCCCGGACAGGTGCAAGGGAGCCGCGTCGCCACCACGGTCACCACCCGGCTCGGGGAATGGGCCGAGGTCGGCGGAACCGCGTCACAGGAAGCGCGCGATGACCGCGGCATCGGCGCCTCCCGAACCGTGCGCGCAGCGCAGTCGCGCCGCATGTGGCTCAAGGTCGAGGAGCTGAACTGAACCGCGCGCTCGAGCAGGCGTTCGCTGCCGGGGGTGCGCTCGCCTCGGCGGTGAAGGGATTCAAGTTGCGCCCGCAGCAGCTGGAGATGGCGCGGGCGATTCACGACGCAATGACGCGTACCGGCGTGCTGGTCGCCGAGGCGGGCACCGGGACCGGAAAGACGTTCGCCTATCTCGTACCGGCGCTTCTTGCCGGCGGCAAGGTCATCATCTCGACCGGCACCAAGACGCTCCAGGACCAGCTCTTCGACCGCGACCTGCCCGCGGTGCGTGCCGCGCTCGCGACCGGCGCGAGCGCGGCGCTGCTCAAAGGCCGGGCGAATTACGTATGCCTCTATCGCCTGCGGCGTGCAAGCGAGCAAGCACAGCTGATTTCCAAGGAAGAGATTTTTCAACTGAAGCAGATCCAGCGCTTCGCCGCCGTGTCGACGACGGGCGACAGGGCCGATCTCGCCGATGTGCCGGAAGACGCCCCGGTGTGGATGCACGCCACATCCACGCGCGACAATTGCCTCGGCCAGGCATGCCCCGATTACGGCGACTGCTTCGTGATGCGCGCGCGGCGCAACGCGCTCGCCGCGGACGTGGTGGTGATCAACCATCATCTTTTTTTCGCCGACGTGGTGCTGCGCGACGAGGGAGTTTCCGAGCTCTTGCCGGCCTGCAATACCGTGGTGTTCGACGAGGCGCACCAGCTGCCTGAGACGGCGCGCCTCTTCTTCGGCGAGACGGTCTCGAGCGCGCAGCTCGTGGAGCTCGCGCGCGACGCGCGCGCGGAGCTCCGCGCCGCAGGCGGCGCCTCACCCGAGGTGGAGCGGCTCGCCTCCCGCCTGGACAAGGCGGCGCGCGACCTGCGGCTAGTGTTCGGTGAGACCGCGCCCCGTCTTGCCTGGCAGCAGGCATTGCGGCTGACGGGGTTCGCCGACGCCATGGAGAATCTCGCGCGTAGCTTGAAGTCGCTGCGCCTGCCGCTCGAAGCGCAGGCTGAGCGCTCCGAAGGCATTGCCGCCTGCGCGCGTCGCGCGGGAGCGGCGCTCGCCATCCTCGCGCGCGTGCGCGAGAGCGAGCTCGCGGACGAGGTGCGCTGGGTCGAGGTGTTCGCGCAAGCAGTACGCGTGCACGCCACGCCGCTCTCGTCGGCGGAGCTCTTCAGCCGACAGATGGATGACCACCCGCGCGCCTGGATCTTCACCTCGGCGACGCTCGCGGTGGGCGAGGAGTTCGGTCATTTCACGCGCGAGCTGGGGCTCGGGCAGGCCGCGGTGCAGCGCTGGGCGAGTCCCTTCGACTTCGCGCGCCAGGCGCTGCTCTACCTGCCGCGCGGCCTGCCCGCCGATCCGAACGATCCCGCCTACACCGACGCGGTGCTCGACGCCGCCGCGCCGGTGCTCGAGGCGAGCGGCGGGCGCGCGTTCCTGCTCTTCACCACACTGCGCGCGCTGCGCCGCGCGCACGAGCGGCTGCGCGGCATGCTGCCTTATCCGTTGCTCGTTCAGGGCACCGGCTCGCGCAGCGAGCTGCTGGCGCGGTTTCGCTCGCTCGGCAACGCGGTGCTCCTCGGCGCGCAATCGTTCTGGGAGGGCGTCGACGTGCGCGGCGAAGCGCTCTCGCTCGTGGTGATCGACAAGCTGCCGTTCGCGCCGCCCGACGACCCGGTGCTCGCCGCGCGCATCGACGCGATCCGCGCGCGCGGCCGCAACCCCTTTACCGAGCTGCAGCTGCCGCAGGCGGTGCTAAGCCTTAAGCAGGGCGCGGGCCGGCTGATCCGCGACGAAACCGATCGGGGCGTTCTGATGCTGTGCGACCCGCGGCTCGCCGCGAAGGCCTATGGACGGCAGATCCTGAAGAGCCTGCCGCCGATGAAGCTCACGCGCGAGCTGGCCGAGGTGCGGAGCTTCCTTGGAGCTCATCCTCAATGTGGGCATGGATGATGTCCTCGAAGCTCGAATCGGCGCGGAAGCCGAGTGCCGCGGCGCGCCTCGGGTCGAAGTTGCGCGGCCAGCCTTCGACGATGCGCTGAATCGCGGGATCGGGCTCGCGGCGGATGAGCTGCGCCGCCCTGTCGCCGGCGACCTTGCGTAGCGCCGCGATCTGCTCGCCTACCGTCGCGCTGATCCCCGGCATGCTCAGATTGCGCCGCGCGCCGAGCTGCCCGGTATCGATCCTGGAAGCATGAAGCAGGAAGCCTACGGCAGCGCGAGGTGAGGCGAACCAGTGCCGGACGGACTCCGGTACCGGCAGCACTGCCTCCTCACCGACGAGCGGCTCGCGGATGATGCCCGAGAAGAATCCGGAAGCCGCCTTGTTCGGCTTGCCCGGCCGCACGCAAATCGTCGGCAGGCGGATCCCGATGCCGTCGAAGAACCCGCGCCGGCTGTAGTCCGAAAGCAGGAGCTCGCAGATCGCCTTCTGCGTGCCGTAGCTCGTCAGCGGCGCGCTCAGGAATTCGTCGCCGATCGCCTCGGGGAAGGGCGCGCCGAATACCGCGATCGAGGAGGTGAATACCACGCGCGGCCGGTAGTTTTCTTTCCTTATGGCGTCAAATAGGCGCCGCGTGCCGTCCAGGTTGACGCGATAACCCTTGTCGAAGTCGGCCTCGGCCTCGCCGGAAACCACGGCGGCGAGGTGAAAGATGAGCTGCGGGCGCGAAGCGAGGAGCTTCTCGGCTTCGCCCGGCGCCGATAGATCGGACACCACGCTTGCGCCCTCGAACGGGACGACGTCGTGCAGGATGAGCTCTTCGCCGGCGAGCTGCCGCACGAGCTTGCGGCCGATCATGCCGGCTGCCCCGATTACGAGGGTTTTGCTCACCAGTCCGGGTCCCACAACCGCCACCACGGCACGTCCTTGCGCAGGCCCCCGGGCTTCAGGTAACGGCTATCGGGAAAGTTGGCGCGCATCACGCGGTCGGCGGCGTCGCGCAGGTCGTTCATGCCGAGGCGGTCGTAGGCGAGAACCAGCACGAACACCGCTTCCTCGATCGCCGGCGCCTGCGCGTAGTGCTTGATGGCGTATTGCGCCCGGTTTGCGGCGGCGAGGTACGCGCCGCGCTTCATGTAGTAGCGCGCGACATGGACCTCGTGCGAGGCGAGCGCGTTGACGAGGTAGCGCATGCGCAGCGTAGCGTCCGGTGCGTATCTTGACTGCGGAAAGCGCGTCACCAGCTCCTTGAACGCGGCGAACGACTCGCGCGTCGACTTCGGGTCGCGGTCGGTCATATCGGGCGTGGTGACGTGCGACATGAACCCGTACTGGTCGTTGAAGTTGACCAGCCCCTTCAGGTACCAGGCGTAATCGACGTGCTCGTGGTTGGGATACATCTTGATGAAGCGCTCGACCGCCGCGATGGCGAGCGCGCGCTCGCTGTCCTTCCAGTGCGCGTAGGCGATCTCGAGCTGCGCCTGCTGGGCGTAGCGCCCGTACGGATAACGGGCCTCGAGCTTCTCGAGATACCGGATCGCACGCGGCCAGTCCTTGGACCCCATGGCGTCCTTGGCCTCGCCGTACAGACGCTGCGCCGACCAGCCCGCGGTCTCGTCCTGCAGGTCGTTCGCGCAGCCGGCGAAAATCGAGGCCAGCACGAGCGCGGCCAATAGAATTACGAGGCGCATGCGGAGAAAAAATTATAGCGAAGACGGGGGTACGGCCCTCCCCGCACCGACGACAGAAAGCGTGCCGTCCGGGCTCGGCGGGTTGCGGCTCGACCAGGCGCTCGCTCGGCTTTTCCCGCAGTATTCGCGCAACCGGCTGCAGACGTGGCTCAAGTCCGGGCATATCACCGTCGACGGCAGGCGGCTTGCGCCGAGCCACGCCGTCACCGGCGGCGAGCGTGTCGCGCTTCGTCCGCCGCGCGCGCCCGACGCGGTGCCCCAGGCGCAGCGCATGCCGCTCAAGGTGGTGTTCGAGGACGATGCGCTCATCGTGATCGACAAGCCGGCAGGCCTCGTCGTGCATCCCGGCGCCGGCCAGCCCGATCGCACCTTGCTCAATGCGCTTCTCGCGCACGCGCCCGCGCTCGCGGCGGTGCCGCGCGCCGGTATCGTGCACCGGCTCGACAAGGACACGAGCGGCCTGCTCGTGGTGGCCAAGACCCTTCCCGCACAAGCCGAGCTCGTGAAGCAGCTCGCCGCGCACACCGTGCGGCGCATCTACCTTGCGCTAGTGCAGGGCGATCCTCCGGCGAGCGGCGTGATCGATGCGCCGGTCGGCCGCGACGCGCGCGCTCGCACGCGCATGACGGTCACGCACCGCGGCAAGCCGGCGCGCACCGCGTACCGCGTACTCGAGCGCTACGCTCGGGCGGCGCTGGTGGAATGCCGGCTCGAGACCGGGCGCACCCATCAGATCCGGGTGCATTTCCGGCACCTGCGCTATCCCCTCGTCGGCGACGCGACCTACCGCCTCGGCGAGCGTCATGGCGTCGCTTTTCCGCGGCAGGCGCTGCACGCAGCCGAGCTCACGCTGGTTCATCCCACGACGCGTCAGGTCGTGTCGTGGAAATCCCCCTTGCCGCGCGATATCAAGCGGCTCCTGCAGACGCTGCGCGATGATCGCGCCTGACTGGAAAGCGCCCGCGCCGGTGCGCGCATTCGTAACCACGCGCGAGCTCGGCGACCTGAAGGACGCGGCAGTGAGGGAGAAGCTGCGGCCGCTGCTTCCCGCCGAACCGGCGTGGCTCAGGCAGGTGCACGGCACGCGGGTGATCGATCTCGACGCAGATCGGTCGCGGGAGGGCGACGCCGCCTTCACGCGACGAAGACACAATGTGTGTGTAGTGCAGATGGCCGATTGCCTGCCGGTGCTCTTCGCCGATGCAGCGGGCACGGTGGTGGCTGCCGCGCACGCCGGGTGGCGAGGGCTGGCGGGCGGCGTGCTCGAGGCGACGCTCGCCGCTATGCGGATTCCCGGGGACAGGGTGCTCGCCTGGCTGGGACCGGCGATCGGGCCGCGCGCCTATGAGGTCGGCGAAGACGTGCTTGACGCGTTCCGCGGCGATGAAGCCGCGTTCTTGCCCGCCCGCCCGGGGCACTGGCTGCTCGACTTGTATGCAGTCGCGCGCCGACGGCTGGGCCACGCCGGCGTCACCCAAATCTACGGCGGCGGTATTTGCACCTACTCCGAGCCGCAGCGGTTTTTTTCGTACCGCCGCGATCGTACCGGCGCGCGCATGGGGGCATTCATATGGCTAGCGTAGGGGCTCGCTGAACGGCAGGCTGGCGTAGAATCCGATCCCCCATGACGCTCGCTTGGATCCTCGCCGCGAGCTTCGCGGGCGGCACGCTCAGCGCCGGCCTCGCCGCCGCGTCGCTTGCGCTGCGCGCAACCTGGGTCCCGATGCTCGTATCGTTCGCCATCGGCGCGCTGCTCGGCGCGGCGTTCCTCGAGATTCTTCCGCAGGCCTTCGAGTCGGGCGATGCGCACGAGGTGGCGATCGCGGTGCTCGGCGGAATCTTCGGCTTCTTCGTCCTGGAAAAGCTGCTCCTGTGGCGCCATTGCCACACCGAGCACTGCGAGGTGCATGACCAACACTCAACCGCGAACGACCACGGCCGCAGCGGCGCGCTCATCATCGTCGGCGACACGGTGCATAACTTCGTCGACGGCATGCTGATCGCGGCGGCCTTCCTGCAGAGCACCGAGCTTGGCATCGTCACTGCGGTCGCCATCATTGCGCACGAGATCCCGCAGGAGGTGGGGGACTTTCTGATCCTGCTGCATTCCGGCTACACCCGCAGGCGCGCGCTCGCGATGAACATGTTGTCGTCGTCGGCGACGATAGTCGGCGGCGTGATCGGCTACTTCAGCCTGCAATTCCTGCAAGCGTTCCAACCGACTCTGCTTGCGATCGTGGCCGCAAGCATGATCTACGTCGCGGTCGCCGACCTTATCCCCGGCTTGCATCGCCGGCCCGAACTGCGCGACACCGCGTCGCAGGCGTTGCTCATCGCGCTTGGAATCGGCGCAATTGCATTGGTGGGCTTCGCACTGCCGCACTAGATAGAAAGTCCCATTCTTTCAGCAGGTTAAGAATAGATTGACGGACCGGGTTGTGCGTCGCAAAATCGGCCCGCGATGCAACCCGGCTCTCCAGACGCCCTGCTTGCGGCGATCTCGCAGTCGAGCAACGAGGTAACGCAGGGTTGGATGCGAGTTTTGGCAAGCGCGCCGGCGGGTGCCGGGGCACTGCCCCCGCCTGCTCCCGCGTTGCAGCGCACGTATCTCGACCAGCAGGCAAAGCTCTGGGCGGCGCTCGCTTCCGGCAAGCGCGAGACCGTGGTCGAACCCGAGCCGGGCGATCGGCGCTTCGCCGCCAAGGACTGGCACGACAATCCTTTTTACGACTACTTGAAGCAGTCCTATCTGCTCGCCGCCCGCTATCTGGAGCAGCTCGTCGACGCCGCGCAGCTCGAGCCGCGTGCCAAGGAGCGCGTGCGCTTCGCGGCGCGCCAATGGATCGACGCGATGTGCCCGGCGAACTTTCCGGTCACTAATCCCGAGGCACTGCGCGAGGCGCTCGACACGCGCGGCGAAAGCCTTACGCGCGGGCTGGCGAACCTGCTTGCCGATGCCCGGAGGAAGCGCATCAGCCAGACCGACCACTCGGCGTTCGAGGTCGGCCGCAATCTTGCGGTTACGCCCGGTGAAGTCGTGTACGAGAACGAGCTCATCCAGCTCATACAGTACAAGCCGACGACGCCTGAGGTGGCGACGCGCCCGCTGGTGATCATTCCACCCTGCATCAACAAGTACTACATCCTCGATCTTCAGCCCGAGAACTCGTTCGTTGCCCACGCCGTCGCCGAAGGCAACACCGTCTTCATGATCTCCTGGCGCAACGTCGGGGCTGCGCAGGGTCATTTCACGTGGGACGACTATCTGGAGCAGGGCGTGTTTCGCGCACTGCGGGTGGGCAAGGAGATCGCGAAGAGCGACCGGGTCAACGCCCTTGGCTTCTGCGTCGGCGGCACGTTGCTCGGCGCGGGGCTCGCGGTGCTCTCGGCAAGGAAGGAAGAGTTGGTGGCGAGTGCCACGTTCCTCACCACGATGCTCGATTTCTCCGAGACCGGGCAGATCGGCGTCTTCGTCGACGAGCCAAGCGTCGCCGCGCGCGAAGCTGCCCTCGGCGCCGGCGGCGTTATGCCGGGGACGCAGCTCGATTTCGTGTTCTCGATCCTGCGCGCCAACGACCTGGTGTGGCCGTACGTGGTAAACAACTATCTCAGGGGGGCGCGGCCGGCGGCCTTCGATATCCTTTACTGGAATTCCGACGGCACCAATCTGCCGGGGCCGATGTTCTGTTATTACCTGCGCAATACTTACCTGGAAAACAAGCTCCGAGTTCCGGGCGCGCTCGTCAATTGCGGCGTGCCGGTGGACCTCGGCGCCGTGACGCTGCCCGCGTTCGTGTTTTCGACGCGCGAGGACCATATCGTGCCGTGGCGCGCCGCGTACCGCACGCTTGCCCACCTCGGCAGCGCGGACAAGACTTTCATCCTCGGGGCGAGCGGCCACATCGCCGGGGTCATCAATCCGCCGGGGAAAAAGCGGCGCAGTCACCGGGTGGGGGCGCCTTACCCGGAGGATCCGGACGCCTGGCTTTCTTCTTCAACAGAAGTTGCCGGCAGCTGGTGGCCGGCATGGTCGGAATGGCTCGCCCGGCACGGCGGCGGCAAGCGCAAGGCGCCGGCAAGACAGGGCAGCGCGAAGTACAAGCCGATCGAGCCTGCGCCCGGTCGTTACGTCAAGCACCGAATCCACTAAGGAGACTGCAGCAATGGAAGAGATCTACCTCGTCGGCGCAGCGCGCACCCCGATCGGCAAGTTCGGCGGCAGCCTCGCCAGGACCCCGGCGTCGGACCTCGGCGCGCTCGTCATCCGCAAGGTGCTCGAGCGCGCTGGCGTCGCGCCCGAGCAGGTATCGGAAGTCATCATGGGACAGGTGCTCACCGCGGGTGTCGGGCAGAACCCGGCGCGGCAGGCGGCGATCAAGGCTGGCCTGCCTGACATGATTCCCGCGATGACAATCAATAAGGTCTGCGGCTCGGGGCTGAAGGCTGCGATGCTCGGCGCGCAGTCGATCGCGCACGGCGACGCCGATATCGTGGTCGCCGGCGGCCAGGAGTCGATGAGCATGTCGCCGCACGCGATGATGGGCTCGCGCGACGGCTTCCGCATGGGCGACGCGAAGATGGTCGACACCATGATCGTCGACGGCCTGTGGGACGTCTATAACCAGTACCACATGGGCGTCACCGCGGAGAACGTGGCCAAGGAATACGCCGTGACGCGCGAGGAGCAGGACGAGTTCGCGGTCGCGAGCCAGCACAAGACCGAAGCGGCGCAGAAGGCAGGCAAGTTCAAAGACGAGATCATTCCGGTCGAGATCCCGTCGCGCAAAGGTCCCGTCATGTTCACCGACGACGAATATCCCCGTCACGGCGCCACGCTCGAGGCGATGAAAGGCCTCAAGCCCGCGTTCGACAAGAACGGCACCGTGACCGCGGGCAACGCGTCCGGCCTCAACGACGGCGCCGCCGCCGTGGTGCTCGCTTCCTCCAGGAAGGTAAAGGAATTGAATTTGAAGCCCATTGGTCGGATCAAGGCCTTCGCCTCGGCCGGGGTCGATCCCAAATACATGGGCATGGGGCCCGTGCCTGCGTCGAAGCGCACGCTTGCGCGCGCCGGCTGGGAGCCCAAAGACCTCGATTTGATGGAAATCAACGAGGCTTTCGCAGCGCAGGCGATCGCGGTCAATCGCCAGATGGGCTGGGACACCAAGAAAGTCAACGTCAACGGCGGCGCAATCGCGCTCGGTCACCCGATCGGCGCGTCGGGCTGTCGCATTCTGGTGACGCTGCTCCACGAGATGCAGAAGCGCGATGCAAGGCGCGGCCTGGCTTCGCTCTGCATAGGCGGGGGAATGGGAGTTGCGTTAGCTGTTGAACGCTAAAAAGGAAAAATGAGATCCATGGGGAGCCAAGCAGAAGTAGCGCAACGGCCGGAGGCGTGGCGCGACGAGTCGGCGCCGGTGGTATCGCGCATCGCGTTCGTCTCCGGCGGACTGGGTGGAATCGGCACCGCGATCTGCCGCCGGCTCGGGCGCGCGGGCCACACGGTGGTCGCGGGCTGCCTGCCGGGCTACGAGAAGAAGGCCGAGTGGCTCGACGGCATGCGCGCCGAAGGCTACCGGGTGCACGCGGCGGAGGGCGACGTCGCCCGTTTCGAGTCGTGCGCGGAGATGTTCTACAACATCGCGTCCGTGGTTGGCCCGGTCGACATCCTGGTCAATAACGCCGGCATCACGCGCGACTCGGTATTCAAGCGCATGACCGAGGCCGACTGGATGGCGGTCATCAACACCAACCTGAACAGCGTATTCAACGTCACGCGCCAGGTGATCGACGGCATGAGCGAGCGCGGCTGGGGCCGCATCATCAACATTTCCTCCGTCAACGCCATCAAGGGCCAGTTCGGCCAGACCAACTACTCGGCCGCCAAGGCCGGGATGGCGGGTTTCTCCAAGGCACTCGCGCAGGAAGTCGTGCGCAAGGGCGTCACGGTGAACACGGTGTCGCCGGGCTACGTCGAGACCGACATGGTGAAGGCGATCCGCCAGGAAATCCGCGACCAGATCGTCGCCTCCATCCCGATGGGGCGGCTCGCCAAGCCTGGGGAGATCGCCGCGGTGGTCGCGTTCCTCTCCTCGGAGGAAGCGGGCTATATCACCGGCGCGAACATCTCGGTGAACGGCGGAATGCACATGATGTAGACTTTTTCCTGCTCGGCGAGACGGGCGAGGAGGGGTCATGGCAAAGCAGCGCATTGCCGTAATAACCGGGGGTATGGGGGGGCTGGGCGAGACCATCTCCACCAAGCTGGCGAGCTCGGGCTACCGAGTCGTCGTCACCTATTCGCCGTCGAACACGAAGTTCCGCGCATGGCTCGAGGAAATGAAGGGGCGCAGCTTCAACTTCGCCGCTTTCCCGGCCGACGTCGCCGACTACGACGACTGCGCGCGGGCGTGCGCGCGCATTCAGTCCGAGGTCGGTCCGATCGACATCCTGGTGAACAACGCCGGCATCACGCGCGACATGACGTTCAAGAAGATGAGCAAGGCCGACTGGGATGCGGTGATGCGCACCAACCTCGACTCGTGCTTCAACATGACCAAGCAGGTCATGGACGGCATGGTCGATCGCGGCTGGGGACGAGTGATCAACGTCTCTTCGGTGAACGGCCAGAAAGGCGCCTTCGGCCAGACCAATTACTCGGCGGCGAAAGCCGGGATTCACGGCTTCACCAAGGCGCTCGCGCTCGAGGTCGCGCGCAAAGGCGTCACCGTGAACACGATCTCGCCGGGCTACATCGGCACCAAGATGGTGACGGCGATTCCGAAGGAGATCCTCGACTCCAAGATCCTGCCGCAGATCCCGATCGGGCGCCTGGGCAAGCCCGACGAGGTGGCGGGCCTCATCATCTACCTGTGCTCCGAAGAGGCGGCGTTCGTGACGGGTGCGAACATCTCCATCAACGGCGGCCAGCACATGTATTAAAGGAGTACCATGGGCACCGTGGGCGCGACCGAAACCCAGCTGCGGCTGATCAAGAAATATCCCAACCGCCGGCTCTACGACACCAAGACCTCGAGCTACATCACGCTTGCCGACGTCAAGCAGATGGTGCTCAAGCAGGAGGAGTTCCAGGTCGTCGACGCGAAGAGCGGCGAGGATTTGACGCGCCAGATCCTGCTGCAGATCATCCTCGAGGAGGAGTCGGGCGGCGTGCCGATGTTCTCCTCGGAGCTGTTGTCGCAGCTCATCCGCTTTTACGGCAACGCCATGCAGGGCCTGATGGGCAGCTATCTCGAGAGAAACATCCGCGCCTTCCAGGACATCCAGAAGGCCCTGCAGGAGCAGTCGCAGAAGATGTATGGCGACAACTCGCGCGCCTCGCAGGAGCTCTGGGCACAGTTCATGAACCTGCAGGGGCCGGCGATGCAGAGCCTGATGCAGGCCTACATGGAGCAGAGCCAGAAGATGTTCGCGCAGTTCCAGGACCAGATGCAGAGCCAGGCGCGCAACATGTTCTCCGGCCTTTCGTTCCCCGGTTTTTCCGCTGGCAGCCAGAACAAAACGAGCGACCCCGAGAAGTCCTGAAGTCCCGGCGCGCAGCGCCATTCCCCGGGTTGGGTTTGTCTCTCTAGGCTGTCCGAAAGCGCTCGTCGATTCGGAGCGCATCCTCACGCAGCTGCGTGCCGAAGGCTATTCCACTTCTCCGAACTACCAGGATGCGGATCTCGTGATCGTCAACACCTGCGGCTTCATCGAGGCCGCAGTCGAGGAATCGCTCGGCGCAATCGGCGAGGCCCTCAGCGAAAACGGCAAGGTGGTGGTCACTGGTTGTTTAGGCGTAAAGCAGGAGCTCATCCGCCGGGCTCACCCGAGCGTCTTGGCTGTCACCGGGCCGCACGATACGCCGGCGCTCATGGAAGCAGTGCATGCGCAGCTGCCCAAACCGCACGACCCCTACACCGACTTGATTCCGCCTCAAGGAATCAAGCTCACCCCGCAGCATTACGCGTATCTCAAGATCTCCGAGGGCTGTAACCACCGTTGCACTTTCTGCATCATTCCGTCGATGCGCGGCGACCTCGTTTCGCGGCCGATCGGCGAGGTGATGCAGGAGGCCGAAAACCTCGTGAAATCGGGCGTGAAGGAGCTGCTCGTGATCTCGCAAGACACGAGCGCGTACGGCATCGATATCAAGTACAGAACAGGCTTCTGGCGTGGTCGCCCCGTGAGGACGCGGATGACTCAATTGTGCGAAAACCTCGGGCAGCTCGGCGTATGGGTCAGGCTGCATTACGTCTACCCGTATCCGCACGTGGATGAAGTCATTCCCCAGATGGCCGAGGGGAAGATCCTCCCCTACCTCGACGTGCCATTCCAGCACGCGAGCGCGCGCATCCTCAGGCTCATGAAGCGGCCCGCGAGCACAGAGAAGGTGCTGGAGCGGATCCGCGGCTGGCGCGAACTGTGCCCCGACATCACGATCCGTTCGACCTTCATCGTTGGCTTCCCCGGAGAAACGGAACAGGACTTTTCTGAATTGCTCAATTTCCTGGAAGAGGCGCAGCTTGACCGCGTCGGCTGCTTTGTCTACTCGGCGGTGCAAGGCGCGGCGGCCAATGCCCTGCCGGACCCCGTGGCCGAGGAGCTAAAGGAGGAGCGCAGAGCTCGGTTGATGGCCGAACAGGAGCGCATAAGCTTGATCAAGCTCAAATCCAGGGTTGGCCAACGCCTTACCGTTCTCGTGGACCGGCCTGGCCGGGGCCGCTCAAGCGCGGAGGCGCCGGAAATTGACGGCGTGGTTCGTTTCCGGGGCGGGAAAGCGGGAGAATTCAGGAACGTGTTGATCGAGCGCGCGGACGCGCACGATCTTTTCGGGAGACTGCAATGACCAGATTGGAAAATGCGCGTGAAGTGCTGGTGGTGTCGGGTGCGCGCACCGGGATCGGCGATTACGGTGGTGCGCTGAAGGAGATGCCGGCCACGAAGCTGGGCGCCGCCGCAATCAAGGAAGCAGTAGCGCGGGCGAAGATCGAGCCGGCGCGGGTTGGTCATGTCGTCATGGGCAGCGTGATCCATGGCGAGGCGAAGGACATGTACCTATCGCGGGTCGCCGCCATCGAGGCCGGCATGCCGGTAGGGACGCCGTGCCTGACCGTGAACCGCTTGTGCGGCTCGGGCCTGCAGGCGATCGTGTCGGCTTCGCAGCACATCATGCTCGGCGACTGCGACGTCGCGGTCGCGGGTGGCGCGGAAAGCATGAGCCGCGCCGCGTATTTCCTGCCCTCGGGCCGATGGGGACAGCGCATGGGCGACGCGGCGGTAGTGGATGCAATGACCGGCGCGCTGCACGACCCGTTCGGCCACGGCCATATGGGCGTGACCGCGGAAAACATCGCGGCGAAGTACGGCTTCACGCGCGCGCAGCAGGATGAATTTGCTCTGGCTTCACACAAGAAAGCCGCCAAAGCGATCGAGGCGGGATACTTCAAGTCGCAGATCGTTCCGATCGAGCTCAAGACGCGCAAGGGCGTCGAGCAGTTCACGACGGACGAGCACGTGCGCAAGGACGCGAAGCCTGAGGACATGGCGAAGCTGAAGGCGGTGTTCAAGAAAGACGGCACGGTCACCGCGGGCAACGCCTCCGGCATCAATGATGCGGGCGCGGCGGTTGTTCTGGTTTCCTCTTCTTTTGCAGATAAGAACAACATGAAGCCGATGGCACGGCTAGTGGCGTACGCGCACGCCGGCGTTGATCCCAAGGTCATGGGGCTTGGCCCGATTCCGGCGGTAAAGCGGGTGTTCGAGAAAGCTGGCCTCAAGCCCTCCGACATGGACGTCATCGAGTCGAACGAAGCATTTGCGGTGCAGGCGATGGCGGTGACGAAGGACCTCGGCCTCGATCCGGCGAAGGTGAACCCGAACGGCGGGGCGGTGGCGCTCGGTCACCCGATCGGCGCCACCGGCGCGATCCTCACGCTGAAAGCGCTCTACGAGCTCGAGCGCACGCAAAAGCGCTACGCGCTAGTCACCATGTGCATCGGCGGCGGCCAGGGAATCGCGGCGATCTTCGAGCGCCTCTGACTCAGAGGTAGGTGAGCCATCTGTCGGAGCGGCGCTGCTTGAGCTGCGCGAACCAGCGGCACAGCGGATAGAGCGCCGCAACCGCAGCGATCCAGACCGCCGGCCATTGATCCCTTAAACTGCCGCGCATGCGGCGCAAGCTCCGCCTCGGACTCGCGCTCGGCTCGGGCAGCGCGCGCGGCTGGGCGCACATCGGCGTGATCCGCGCGCTGGAAGAGCGCGGGATCAAGGCCGACATGGTATGCGGCAGCTCGATCGGCGCGCTGGTGGGGGCGGCCTATGCTTCGGGAGAGCTCGAGCGGCTGGAGAAATGGGCCTGCAGCCTCACCTGGGCCACCGTGGTGCGCCTGATGGACCTGACGTGGCGCGGCGGGCTGATTCGAGGCACGAGGCTTTTCGCGCTGTTCCGTGCGCTGCTCGAGGATCGCGAGATCGACGAGCTGCCCCTGCCGTTCGGGGCGGTCGCCACCGAGCTCGCCTCGGGCAGAGAGCTCTGGCTGCGCCACGGCAAGGTGCTCGATGCGGTGCGTGCTTCCTGCGCCATGCCCGGGCTGCTCACGCCGGTGGTGCGCGAGGGCGCGGTATTGGTTGACGGCGGGCTCGTCAATCCGGTGCCGGTGTCGATGTGCCGGGCTCTCGGCGCCGATCTGGTGGTCGCGGTCGATTTGAGCTGGGGAAAGCTCGGTCCTTACCGCCGCAGCAAGGAAACCGAGCTCGTGCCGCGCGAGGTGCCGGGGTGGCTTGACCGTCTGCGGCCCCTCATCGCCTCCGATTGGCTGAAGAGCAAGCAGAAGCCAGAGGAAACACCGGACATCCCGTCGCTCTTCAACGTGTTCATGACTTCGCTCGATATCGTCGAGATGCGCGTAGCGCGGAGCCGCCTCGCCGGCGAGCCGGCCGACGTGCTCATCACGCCGCTGCTGCCGGACTTCGCCACCATGGACTATCACCGCGCGCGCGAGGCGATCGCCGAGGGCCGCGCGGCGGTCGACCGCATGGGCCCCCTTCTCGAGCAGGTATTGAGCTAGCCCTCGGGCCGCATGTGCGGGAAGAGAATCACGTCCCGGATGCTCGGGCTATCGGTGAGCAGCATCACCAGGCGGTCGATACCCAGGCCACCGCCGGCGCACGGAGGCATGCCGTATTCGAGCGCGCGCACGTAGTCGGCGTCGTAGTACATTGCCTCCTGGTCCCCTGCCTCGCGCCTGCGCACTTGCTCGAGGAAGCGCGCGGCCTGGTCCTCGGGGTCGTTCAGCTCGGAGAATCCGTTCGCGATCTCCTTCGCGTCGATGAAGAGCTCGAAGCGGTCCGCCACCTCCAGGTCGCCGTCGCGCCGGCGCGCGAGCGGCGACACTTCGGCGGGGAAGTCGGTGATGAAGGTGGGCTCGATCAGACGCTTCTCGGCAATCGTCTCGAACAGCATGAGCTGCAGCGCTCCCCAGCCCTGATGCTTTTCGTATTGGATGTTCAATGAATCGAGCTTTTCGGAAAGAAGTTTTCGGTCGCGCAAGTCGCCCTGCACGCCTTCCTTGCGGATCGCATCGGGAATGGAGAGCCGCGCGAAAGGCTTGCTGAAATCCAGGCGCTTGCCCTGGTAGGTGACGACGGCGTTGCCGGCCGCGGCGCGCACCAGCCGCTCGGTGTGGTCCATCATGTAGCGCCAGTCCTCGTAGGCGCAGTACCACTCGAGCATCGTGAATTCGGGGTTATGCTTGGTCGAGATGCCCTCGTTTCTGAAATTTCGGTTGATCTCGAACACGCGCTCCATTCCGCCGACCACCAGGCGCTTGAGGTAGAGCTCGGGCGCAATACGAAGGTAAAGATCCATTTCGAGCGCGTTGTGGTGGGTCTTGAATGGCCGCGCCGCGGCGCCGCCGGGAATCGGCTGCATCATCGGCGTCTCGACCTCGACATAGCCGTCTGCAAACAGCGTCTCGCGCAGCGTGCGAACGATTTCAATCCTTTTCCCGAAAACATCCTTCACCTGCGGGTTGACAATCAGGTCTACATAGCGCTGTCGGTAGCGCAGCTCCTGATCGGCAAGGCCGTGGAACTTCTCGGGTAGCGGCCGCAGCGCCTTCACCAGCAGCCGGATGCTCCGCGCGTGGATCGTCAGCTCGCCTTTCATCGTC
The DNA here is from genome assembly GCA_035454685.1 of Burkholderiales bacterium. Taxonomy (GTDB): domain Bacteria; phylum Pseudomonadota; class Gammaproteobacteria; order Burkholderiales; family SG8-39; genus SCGC-AG-212-J23. Next base: position 19,644 of record DATIGN010000146.1, read on the forward strand.
TTGAAGAGGTGACCTTCCACGCCGAGGATGTCGCCCAGGTCCCAGTGCTTGAAGTCCTCGTAGTTCTTGACTTCATTCACCACATAGATCTGGATCCGGCCGCTGCCGTCCTGCAACGTTGCGAAGCTCGCCTTGCCCATCACGCGCTTGAGCATCATGCGACCCGCAAGCTTGACCTCGACGCGCGTTTTCTCGAGTTCCTCCTTGGTCCTCTCACCGAAGCGTTTCGCGAGGTCGCCGGCGAAGTGAGAGCGCCGGAAGTCGTTGGGGAACGCCTGCCCGGCGCCGCGCACGGCCTTCAGCTTCTCGCGCCGCTCGTCGACCAGCTTGTTTTCTTCTTCCAAACTAGACTCCTTGCTTGAGGCTCGCTTCGATGAAGTCGTCGAGCTCGCCGTCGAGCACCGCCTGGGTCGCGCCTTTCTCCACGCCGGTGCGCAGGTCCTTGATGCGCGACTGGTCGAGCACGTACGAGCGGATCTGGTGTCCCCAGCCGATGTCGGTCTTCGTCTCCTCGAGCTTCTGCTTCTCGGCCTGGCGCTTGCGCATCTCGAGCTCGTAGAGCTTCGCCTTGAGCATCGCCATCGCCTCGGCGCGGTTGCGGTGCTGCGAGCGGTCGTTCTGGCACTGCACCACGATGTTCGTCGGCAGGTGTGTGATGCGCACCGCGCTGTCGGTGCGGTTCACGTGCTGGCCGCCCGCCCCGGAAGCGCGGTAGGTGTCTATGCGCAGATCCGCTGGATTGACCTCGACCTCGATCGACTCGTCGACCTCGGGGTACACGAAGACGCTGGCAAACGAGGTGTGCCGGCGGGCATTGGCGTCGAACGGGCTCTTGCGCACCAGACGGTGCACTCCAGTCTCGGTGCGCAGCGTGCCGTACGCGTAGTCGCCACTCACCTTGAGCGTCGCGCTCTTGATACCCGCAACTTCTCCCGGGGTGTGCTCCAGCACCTCTGCGCTGAACCCCCGCCGGTCGCAGAACTTGAGGTACATGCGCTCCAGCATCGACGCCCAGTCCTGCGCCTCGGTGCCGCCCGAGCCGGCCTGGATATCGATGAAGCAGTTGTTCGGGTCGAGCGGGTTCGAGAACATGCGCCGGAACTCCATCGCGGCGACGTCGTTTTCGAGTTTCTGAACATCGGAATCCACTCCGGCGAGCGTAGCGTCGTCGCCCTCGGCGCGGGCGAGGCCGAAGAGCTCCGCGGCATCAGCAAGGCCGGTTCCCACACGGGTGAGGGTGCCGACTACGGTTTCGAGAGCCTTCTTCTCTTTGCCGAGCTCTTGCGCTCGCTGCGGGTTATCCCAAAGCTTCGGATTCTCGAATTCGCTGTCTAGCGCAGCGAGGCGTTTCTGCTTCTCTTCGAAGTCAAAGATACCTCCGCAGCTCCGCCGACCGCGCCTGCAGGTCGGCGAGCCGGGAGGCGATCTGGTTGATCCGCTCGGCTTCCATTAGCGCGCCTCGCTCCGGTCCTTCCAGTAGAGGACTTCCTGCCGGAAGCGCACTTCCGCCTCGCCGCGCTCGAGCGGCACCACCAGGTTGCGGCTAGGGATGGAGAGGAACGCCTTCTGCAGGCCGCCTAGCGGTGTGGACAGGTAGAAGTACACCCGGTCGTCGGGCCACTGCACCATGAACAGGATGAAGTCGCGCTCGCCGTCGGCCGAGATCTGCGCGATGCGCAGCACGTCGTCGCTCCGAAAGCCGCGCTGCCGGGCGGCGAGCAACGCCTCGCCCTGCGGCCGCGCAATCCCCATGGCATCGGCGACATCCGCGCCGATATAGCCCTCGCCCCCGTAGTGCCGCAGCCAGGCGGCGATACCGTGCAGGCTGTCGAACGCGAACACGGGCTCGCTCGGCGGCAGGACGCGCTGCGGCGCCGCGGCTCCCGGCACCGACGTGGCAAGGCACAGTATTAGCAGCAGCCCCCGAACCATCTTCGTTGTCTCCCTTGCGGGTAGTCTACACGCGCTTCGCGGTGTATTCCTCGGCGATCTTGTCGTCGAAGAAAGAAGTTGGATTGGGCGCCGCCGTGAAGCGCCGGTAGACCTCGGGATAGACGCCACTGTACTGGAACACCTGGCCGTTCGACATCTCGACTTCCAGCGTGCGCGTGGCCTCGTCGTAGCCCACCGAGCGGATCTTGGAAGAGTTGACTCGCTTGCGCTGCATATCAGGCCCTGCTGACCGAAATTTTCTCGCCGGACCGGATGTTCGCGAGGGCTGCCGGATTTTCCAGACGGCCCACTACGTTGCAGCGGGCAGCGAGCTTGGGCCGCTCATCGGTGGAGATCGGCGTGCGGCCGTACACGACGACCTCGAAGCTCGCGCCGCCGGCGCTGATGCGCAGCTTCATCCGCCGAGATTCGCGCTCCAAGGCAGCTTGGTGCCGCCTCTGTCGACGATGCCTTCGATCTGGTTTCCTTTGACCTGACCGCTGAACTCGCCCTGGC
>DATIGN010000147.1:0-23787 GCA_035454685.1 Burkholderiales bacterium
ATCGATGCGCGCGGCCAGATCCTCCTCGATGGGCGCCAGGTCGGCGTTGAGGGCGCCTAGCGGAGCGGGTTTCATGCCGCGGTTGCCGCAAATAACGGACCCGAAGTTATGCTGTCGGGGTTGGCCGACAAGAAAATCTTCTACGGCTGGTGGATGGTCGGTGCCGCGACCGGCCTGCAGTTCCTGCAGGCGGGGCTCGTCACCCAGGCGTTCGGCGCCTACCTGGCAGTCCTCGCCGACGAGCAGGGCTGGAGCAAGACCGCGCTCTCGGGCGCGGCGGCGCTGCAGCAGATGGAAGTCGCGCTGCTCGGCCCGGTGCTCGGCTGGCTGATCGACCGCTTCGGCCCGAAGGTCTTCGTGCGTGCCGGCGTGGTGGTGTTCGGCACCGGTCTTTGCCTGCTCTCGCAGGTGCAATCGCTACCCGAGTTCTACGGCGCTTTCATTGTCATCGCGCTCGGCTCGAGCCTGTGCGGATTTTTCCCGCTCAACGTCGCGCTCATTCACTGGTTCGAGCGCAAGCGCGCCCGCGCGCTCTCGGCGATGTCGATCGGGCTCGCCTTCGGCGGCATCATGGTGCCGCTCGTCGCGCAGTCGCTGACCGCGTTTGGCTGGCGCGCCACCGCCCTCGTTTCGGGCCTGGCCGCGATCGCGGTCGGCCTGCCCCTTGCCCTGGTGATTCGCAACAGCCCCCGCGAGCACGGAGAAGTGGTGGATGGCATGCCAACCGAGATCTCGCCGACGAATACTTCTCCTGAGAAAAACGATTCGACGCGCGACTTCACCGCGCGCGAGGCGCTGCGCACGCAGGCGTTCTGGCTGATCTCGCTCGGGCACGGCTTCGCGCTCTTTGTCGTGCACGCAGTCTCGGTGCACGCGATCACGCACCTGAAGGAAGGGCTCGGCTACTCGGTGGCGGCCGCCTCGCTCGTCATCAGCCTGGTGACGACGTGCCAGATCGGCGGCGTGCTGCTCGGCTGGGCAATCGGCGACCGCTACAAGAAGCGCCTGATCGCTGCGGCGTGCATGCTCGCGCATGCGACTGCGCTGTTGCTGCTGACTTACGCGGTCTCGCTTCCGATGGTGATCGCCTTCGCGATACTGCACGGCACCGCTTGGGGCTTGCGCGGGCCGATGATGCAGGCGATGCGCGCCGATTACTTCGGCCGCAGCTCGATCGGCATGATCCTCGGGCTCTCGTTCATGATCATCGTAGTGGGCCAGGTCGGCGGCCCGATCATCCCGGGGGTCTTCGCCGACATCACGGGCGACTACCGGGTCGGCTTCACCATCCTGGCGCTTCTCGCGGGCCTGGGCTCCGGCTTCTTCCTGCTCGCTAGAAAGCCGAAAAGACCCAAGCTTTAAAAAAAGACCAGTGCCCTCGCCTCGATGCTTTGCCGCGGCGGCGCGCCCGGCGGCGTGCTGGGATCGTCGAACGAGGTGTGCGGCGTAAACCGCGCGCGGCCGTCCTGCGCCGAGTCGTAGACCTTGAAGACAAGCGCCTCGTCGCGCCGCATCCGCGGGAAGTAGAACCAGCGGTGACCCGGGCTGTACTGGAGGCGATAGGTCTGGCCGACGCGGTGCGGATAGCGGCGCTCCGCGATGAGCAAGTCCTCGCACGGGATGCTGCGCGCGTCGGCGATCGCCAGCGGGTTCGACTCGATCGGCCGGTTGATCGCCCGCCACAGCTGAATTATCGAGAAACGGCGTTGCAGCAAGGAATCGGCCTCGGCGCCCATGACTTCCCTGACCCTATTCGGCCCGGACCACTCGGTATAGTCGTTGTGCGCCGAGAGTACCGGCTCGCGCAGAAGCCGCGCCTCGCGCTCGGCCTCGTCGCCCGAGCGCAGCGTGTGATCGAAGACCTGCACGCGCTTGGCGCCCGTCAGCTTCGTGATGAGCGCGGCGACTTCCGGGTAATAGACCTTTTCGAGCTCGTCCGCATCGAAGAAGTCCCTCACCGCGGTCTCATGCCGCACGAAGACGAAGCCGTTCTCTTCCAGGGAAAAGGCCTTGTTGCGCCCGTCCTCGATTTCCACCGGGAAAACCTGCTCCGTACCGGAGGTCCGGCGACGGATATTGTTCGGCCCGAAGGTCTCGTTGACGAGCTTCTCGCCCGTGGGAAGGGTGTAGCGGATGCCGGCCTGCACCCGGCTAGTCTAATGCAGGGCTCTTACGAACGTGCGTCCCGGGAGCAGCGTGCGCGCGGCCGGCTGCGCCGCCACCGCCGCGGCGATGGCGCGCGCGATGTCGTCGTACACCTCGTCGTAGTGCGCCTTGTCGCGCCGCGGGGAGATTCCGATCTCGAAGATGAAGAATTCGCCGGTGAGCGTGGTCGGATCGATGTGGTCGGGCAGCCCGCTGCGGTCGCGTACGGTGAAGCGCCACAATTCGGGGCGGCGCGCGAAGAGGCGCGCGACCCACCCCTCGAGCTGCGCTTCGGCGGAGTCCATTTCTATCAACCCTCCCGCCGCCAATATACTTCGGCCGTGGAGCACGGCAACGACTTTCTCCTCCAGGCGAGCCTCTATTTCGCGGCCGCGGTGGCCGCCGTGATGATTTCTCACAAGTTCGGCCTGGGGTCGGTGGCAGGCTATCTCCTCGCCGGAATCGCGATCGGGCCCTGGGGCTTCCAGCTGGTCGAGGCCGACGCCCACATCAAGGCCTTCGCCGAGCTCGGCGTGGTTTTCCTGCTCTTCGTGATCGGCCTGGAGCTCGAGCCGAAGCGGCTCTGGAGCATGCGTGCCAAGCTGCTCGGTCTCGGCCTTTCCCAGGTTCTCGGCTCGATGGCGGCGATCACGGCGGCGGGCTGGGCGCTCGGCTTGGACCTGCGCGTCGCGCTGATCGCGGCGATGGCGCTCTCGCTCTCCTCCACCGCGCTTGCGCTCGCCCCGCTGAAGGAGCGCGGTGCGTTCGGCACGCAGGCCGGCCAGGGCGCGTTCGCAGTGCTACTGTTCCAGGACATCGCCGTCATCCCAATGCTCGCGCTGGTGCCGCTCCTCGGCACCGGAGCCGGGGGCTCGACCTTCTCCTGGCAGAAGCTCAGCCTGGCGGCGGCCGTGATCGTGCTCACGCTCGGTGGCGGCCGCCTGGTGGCGCGGCCCGTGTTCCGCCACATCGCGCGCACGCGCCTGCGCGAGATCTTTACCGCGTTCGCGCTGCTTCTCGTGCTCGTGATCGCCCTCGCCTTCGAGCACGTCGGGCTCTCCATGGCGCTCGGCGCGTTCCTCGGCGGCGTGCTGCTCGCCGAGTCGGAATACCGCCACGAGATCGAGGCGGCGGTCGAGCCATTCAAAGGCCTCCTGCTCGGCCTGTTCTTCATCGCGCTCGGCTTGAGCGTCGATTTCTCGGTGCTCATCGCAAAGCCCATCCTCGTCTTCGCCCTGATCGCGGGCGTGTTCGCTGTCAAGGGAGCGGTGCTGTGGCTCATTGCGCGTGCGGCGCGCTTTCCGCGCGCCGAGCGCCCGCTCTTCATCCTGTTTCTGGCGCAGGGCGGCGAGTTTGCCTTCGTCATCCTCGGCGTCGCAGCCATGCACGGCGGCATGGCTGCAGACACGGCTCAGGCGCTCATCCTCGCGGTCGCGATCTCGATGCTGCTCACCCCGTTCATCCTCGCGCTGCATGACCGCCTCGCCCCGTGGTTCGCCGCGCCGGTCGAAGAGCGCGCGCCCGACGTGCCCCAGGCAAGCAAGGTGCTCGTCGCCGGCCTGGGGCGCATCGGCCAGGTGGTGGCGCGCATGCTGCACGCCGCGGGCCACGAGCCGACCATGCTCGACGACAATCTCGACCACGTCGAGCAGTCGCGCAAGTTCGGCTTCCGCGTTTTTTACGGCGACGCGACACGCCTGGACCTGCTGCACGCCGCGGGGGCCGGCGAAGCCGACCTGCTCGTGATCGCGCTCGAAGACGCCGACGCCACCTCACGTCTCGCGCGGATCGTAAAGACGCACTTCCCTGGCCTGCGGATCATCGCGCGCGCCCGCGACATGCGTCACATGTTCGAGCTGCGCGACGCGGGCGTGCAGACGATCGAGCGCGAGACCTGGCTTGCGGCACTCAAGCTCGGCGAGCTCGCGCTCGCTCAGGCGAGCGGCGATCCGGAGCGCGCGCGCCGCACCGCGGAGATATTCGCCCGGCACGACGTCAAGGTGGTGGCGAAGCTCTACGAGGTGCACCGCACCCAGCCCGACGCCCACATCAGCGTTTCCCACGAGCTGCGCGAGCAGCTTGCTCGCACGCTGAGCGAAGATGAGCGTAGGATTGCGGTCATAAGAGCGGAAAGACCATGAGCGCACCGGGACCCAGCAAGGACGCGCAGGCGTCGAGCGCGAAGGACATGAGCGTCAAGGACCCCTACGTCGATCTCGCCGAGCGCATCTTCGTGCAGCTCTCAAGCCGCGTTTACGGCACGCTCGCCGGCGCCGAGACGAAGAAGCCCGACCCCAAGGCGCTCGCCGCGTTCAGCTTCAGGCTCGCCGACGCCTTCGAGCAGGCGGCGCGGGAAACCGACCGCATGAAGGCCAAGATCGAGGCGGCAAGCAAGGCCGCGGTGAAGCTCGACGAAGTCGACTTGTCGCACGTCTTCCAGAGCAGCGCCGAGAAATAACGGGAACCGGCATGGCGTTGTCTGCGCTCGAAACAATCGGCCGCGGGGAGCTCTAGGCCTGCTGCGGCGCCGCGATTTCCTGGGAATCACGCTCGCCGGCGCCGCGTGGCCCTCCAGTGTGCTTCCGCAGGCGGCCAAGAAGGACAAGCCGCCGCCGGGCATCCTGGTCAACGATATCCACTCGCAGCTCAACTCGTCGCGCGTATGGCGCATCGTGCAGCCCGACACGCTGGACGGCATCCGCGCGGCGCTGCGCGCGGCCCAGAAAGAGGAGAAAGCGGTCTGCATCTCCGGCGCGCGCCACGCGATGGGCGGCCAGCAATTCCTCGCCGACGGGCTGATGATCGACACGCGGCGCATGAACCGCCTGCTCAACTTCGACGCCGAGAAAGGGCACGTCGAGTTCGAGGCCGGGATCCAGTGGCCTCAGATCCTTACCCACCTCACCAGCCTGCAGAAGGAGCGCGAGCGCCAGTGGACCTTCGCGCAGAAGCAGACCGGCGCCGACAAGCTCACCCTTGGCGGCTGCCTGTCGGCGAACGTGCATGGCCGCGGGCTCAAGATGCCGCCCTTCATCGGCGACGTCGAGTCCTTCCGCCTGCTCACGGCGAGAGGCGACGTGGTGAACTGCAGCCGCACGGAGAACGCAGATCTGTTCCGCCTCGCGATCGGCGGCTACGGCCTGTTCGGCCTGATCACGTCGGTGACGCTGCGCCTGGTCGAGCGCCGCAAGATCGAGCGCGTGGTCGAGGTCCGCTCCATCGACGGCCTGCCCAAGGCGTTCGTCGAGCGCATCGGCGAGGGCTTCATCTACGGCGACTTCCAGTACGCGATTGACGAAACCTCGGACGACTTTCTGCGGCGCGGCGTATTCACGTGCTACCGCGCGGTAGATCCGGCGACGCCGATCGCGCCCGGGCAGAAGGAGCTGAAAGAGCGCGACTGGGTCGAGCTGCTCACGCTCGCGCACCACGCCAAGCGCGAGGCATTCCGCCGCTACGCCGCGCACTACGTGGCGACCAACGGTCAGGTGTACTGGTCCGATGAGGCCCAGATGAGCATCTACCCGGAGAACTACCACCGCGCGCTCGACCAGCGTGTCGGCGCGGCGGTAAAGGCGACCGAAGCGATTACCGAAATCTACTGCGAGCGCGATGCGCTAGAGCGCTTCATGACGGACGTGCGCGACTATGCGCGGCGCGACAAGGTCGACATCATCTATGGCACGGTGCGGCTGATCGAGCAGGATCGCGAGAGCTTCCTCGCCTGGGCACGCAAGCCCTACGCATGCGTCATCTTGAACGTGCACGTCGAGCACACCACGAGCGGCCTGATCAAGGCCGGCGACGTGTTTCGCCGCCTGATCGACATCGGCCTCAAGCACGGGGGCAGCTACTTCCCCACTTACAACCGCTACGCACTACGCCGCCAGGTCGAAGCGTGCTACCCGCAGCTTCAGGAATTCCTCAAGCTCAAGCTTAAATACGACCCCAAGGAGCTCTTCCAGAGCGAGTGGTACCGTCATTACAAGAGGATGTTCGAGAAGAGCTAGAACGCAATAGTGAAAGTCACCTCGCCGTAGGTGCCGTCGCAGGAGCGGTAAACGGTCTCGTTGCAGTCGAGGTAGGACTCGTAGACCACCCCCAGACCGAGGTAGGCGTTGCGTCCCGCGCCGATATAGACACCTGCGCGCCCGCCGACCGAATCGAGGTCCGGCAAGCCGCCCACATTCGTGCGCCGATAGAAACCGCCCAGATAAGGCTTTACCGCCTGCATCTGGTGAAAGACGTACTGCAGCGAGCCGGTGAACTTGCTGAGATCGGGGTCCGCGCCGGACCAGGACTCGTAGTGCGCCCCGACGCTCAATCCGTCCACCAGGTAGTAGCTCGCGCCGATCCCCAGGACCAGGTAGCTCTCGTCGAAGGCCGAGCCGCTGCCGGCAGTCACCACAAAGTGCATGCGGCCCCGACTGAACGCTCCCGCCGCGCCTACATCGGCCGCAGCGGCAGCCGACGCGGCCACGGCCAAGCCCACGGCCGCCAGTGCTCTCGCATACATGATCTAATTTTCGCATGACGGCCGGGGTGTTGTGGCTTCTGCTCGCACTCTTCGTGCTGCGGGTGCTCGGGCAGGCACTCGTCGCCTTCCTTGACGTCGGTTTTCTTCCCCCAATGGCGGCGTGGTATTCGGGCCTCATGCCCTACCAATACCTGCTGCCGTCGCAGATCGCGATCGTCGCTCTGATGGCAAAGATCTCGGTCGACTTCACGCGCCACAGCGGCTTTTTCTACGAAGCGAAAAAGCTATTTGCCACCGCCTGGCTCTGGTTCGGCTACCTTTACCTCGCCGCGATGGTGGCGCGCGCCGTCCTTTTTTGGGACCGGCCGATCCCGATCGTTTTCCACTGGGTGCTCGCCGCCTTCGTCATCGCGGTGGGCCGCTCGCACCGTCAGCGGCTCGCGACATGACCCTCTCCGAGCCGATGACGCTCGCGACCGATTACCTGCTCGGGGCGGTGACGGCCTGGCTTTGCATTCGGCTGGCGGGAAACCGGCAATCGCAGAGCTCCAGGACATTCTGGGCGCTCGCACTCGCGGCCGTGGCGCTGGCCGCATTTCTCGGCGGCACGTGGCACGGCTTCCTGCAAGGCAAGCTGCTGTGGAAAGCGACGCTTCTCGCGGCGGGCGGCGCGAGCTTCGCCATGCTGGCCGGCTCGGCATTCGCGGTTCTCTCGGGAACGCCTCGGGCGGTCTTGCTCGCGCTGGCGAGCGTCAAGTTTCTCGTCTACGCCGCCGTGATGCTCACCCGCGACGAATTCATCTTCGTGGTCATCGATAGCGGCATCGCGTTAGCGCTGGTCGCGGCATTGCACCTGTGGCGCTGGAACGCCTGGATCGTGGCCGGCGTGGCAGTGTCGGTGCTCGGCGCGCTCGTGCAGGCGAGCGGTCTTGCGCCGCACCGGCACTTCAATCACAACGACCTGTATCACGTGATCCAGGTAGCGGCGATGCTTCTCCTCTACCGCGGTGCCCGGCGTTTGACGGACTCGGTCGCGTTGGGGTAAGCGCGGCGAGCGCTTCGTACCCATCGTTGCATAATCTGCCTTTTGCCAAGGGAGAACTCCAATGCGCCTCGCGATCCTCGCCATGCTCGTTCCTGTCCTGCTCGTCGCTTGCGCGCCCAAGCCGGTAACCAAGGAAGAAACCGCTGGGCTCGATTACGGCCCGAAGCCGGTGCACTGGAAGAAAGAGATCACGAGCTATCTGTCCGTCCGGCTCACCGACCCCAAGTCGGCAATCATCGAATTCCGCACCGAGCCGCAGCAGATGTACCAGCGCAAAGTCGTGATACGCGACATGCACTACGGCTGGGCCACGTGCGTTTGGGTAAACGATAAGAATACCGCCGGCGCCTACGCGGGCTTCTATCCGATGACCTTCTTCTTCCGGCACGAGAAGATCGTGCAGGTGAACGGCGGCCCGGACGACTTCGGCATCGGCGCGCAGTACGCACGCAACCAGTGCGAGCAGCTCGGCGCTCCGTTCAAGAATTAGGGCTGGCCGATATAGTCCCGCTTGCCGATATCCACCCCGTTCGCCCGCAGGATGTTGTAGGCGGTGGCGACGTGGAAGTAGAAGTTCGGCCAGGCGTGCCCCATGAGGTACTGGAGCCCGGTGTACTTGTGCTCGCCGGAGCGCATCTTCAGCACGACTTCGCGCTCTTCGGAGCCGTCGATCGCGGCCGCGGGCACCGAGCGCACGAACTCGAGCGTCTTGGCGATGCGCGCCTTGAGCTCGGGGATGGTCTGCTCGGTGTCCTCATGCCTGGGGATCTCGACGAGCGCGAGGCGCGCGACCGCACCCTTGGCGGTGTCGCAGGCGATCTGCACTTGGCGCGAGAGCGGGAACATGTCGGCGATGAGGCGCAAGCTTCCCAGCACCGCCGGATCGATCTTCTTTGCTTCGGCGTGCGCCTGCGCCTTGTCGAGGATGGCCGAAAGGTTAGTGAGCGCGTTTGCGAAGCGCGGCGCGCTCGCGTGGTACATCGAGATTTTCATCGCGTTTCCCTTGGACTCGAGGAACGCGATTCTAGCTGCGGCTAGAGCGCTCGCGAGCCTCTCGACGCCGCCATAGCGATCAGAGCGCCGATCAGCACGCCGACGCCGAAACCGACGCCGACCGAGGTCCAGGGATTGTTGTGAACCGCCTCATCGGCGTACTGCGCCGCGTCTCTCGCCTGCTCGCCGACGCCCGCCAGCCTCTCATTAAGGCGCTCGCGCGCCGCCTGGAAGGTGTCGCCGCGTGCCGGGACCTCCGGGACGCTGCTCGGGATCTTGCCTGCCTGGGTCTGCTCCATGTCGCCCCTTTCCGAGATTTGGGTATCCCGGAAAAAGCAAACTACGTGCCGCCTGGAATGGAGCTAGCCGATGAGGCCGCCGGCCGCCGGCAGGTCGAGAAGCGCGGTACTCCAGTCCCAGGAGATCCGTCCGGCCGAGGAGGAGGAGAGGCCGGTGGATCTGCGCTCTCGCCGTGCCAGCGCCGGCGATCCGACGATATTCAGTGGAAGATGCGCGCGAGAGTACGTCCGCGCAGCAGGTCGGCCGCTTCGGGGCGCGCTTCCAGGAGCTCGTGCAGCGTCGCCGAGATTTCTTCGCACAGGATCTGCGCCTCTTCTCCGGCGAGCGCCGGATGGCAGGCGATGTGCGAGAAGGAGAGGTCCTCCTTCACCGAAAAGCCGCACAGCGCCGGATAGCGCTGAAACAGCGTGCTCACGACGTCATTCACTTCCTGGACAAGCGGGTTCATTTGCGCCCCCCTACCTTTCTTGTTCTGACCTGTGGCCCTACGGTGCGCCCGGGGGTCGGGAGCGGCAATGAAGGAATGCCGCAATTTGCGGCGTACTACGGCACTCACCGACGGGCGGGGCGCCCGGCTCGATGAGCGGCGCAGCAAACCTGCCGGAATTCACGCCGGCGAAGTGCAGGATTTACGCGCGGGCCCAGGTCTAGCTTTTTTTCAGCGTTTGCTTGTCCTCTTGTAGCAGTCCGCCATGTCCATGCCACATTTGCGCCGCACCTTGCGTAGCCATGAAGCTTTCCGCTGCCGCCAAAACAGTCGTGGTCGCACTTCTCGCGCTCGCGCTGCTGGTTCCTGTGCTCATGATCGAAAGCCTGGTGGCCGAGCGCCAGGCAAGAAGCAACGAAGCGATCGCCGGCATCGCCGAGGGCTGGGGAAAACGCCAAACGCTGGCGGGCCCTTACCTTGCCGTCCCCTTCGAGCGCCATTGGACGGAGATCAGACGCGAAACCATCGACGGCAAGCTGCGCGAAATCCGCAACGAGCGCACGGAATCGCGTGTGCTGCGGCTTCCCGCCGCCGCGATCGAGTGGACCATCGACGCCGAAATAAGCGAGAAGGCGCGCGGAATTTACCGGGCGCGCCTGTACACCGCACGAGTTCGCGCGCAAGGCTCGATCGATGTCCCGGCGCGCGCGAGCTTCGAGGACGGCACGAGCCGTTACAAGTGGAGCACCCCGCGCCTCGTCCTCGGCGTGAGCGACCCGCTCGGCATTCGCTCCGCTTCCGGAACGCATGCGTTTGCCCCCGGCCCCGCTGACGCCGCGGTCGCGGCGGGCCTGCACAGTGTCCTCAAGGACTTCGACTTCTCCAGGAAGATCGACTTTTCGCTCAACCTGGAGCTTGGCGGCTCGGAAGCGCTGTCGCTCGCGCCGCTCAGCACCGACACTACGGTCGCGATGCGCGCAAACTGGCCGCATCCCTCGTTCCAGGGACGCTTCCTCCCCGCTTCGCACGAGATCGGCGCCGACGGCTTCAGCGCGCGCTGGAAAACATCGCGCCTCGCCGCGCAAGGAACCGGGGACGCGGGAATCACGGTCTCGTTCATCGAGCCGGTGGGCCTGTACCGGCAGCTCGAACGCGCCTCGAAGTACGGCTTTCTCTTCATCGGCCTCACCTTCGGCGCCTTCCTTCTTTTCGAGCTGCTGCGCCGGCTCGCCATCCACCCGATTCAGTACGGCCTAGTGGGTCTTGCGCTCGCGATGTTCTTCCTGCTGCTGACCGCGCTCTCGGAGCACGTCGATTTCGCCGTCGCCTATGCCACGGCCACGCTCGCCTGCGTTGGACTGATCGCCGCGTACCTGGCGCGCGTGCTGCGGAGCGTCCGCGCCGGCCTCGTCGCCGGCGCGGCGCTCGCTGCGCTCTACGCGATGCTCTATGCGCTGCTGAAGGCGCAAGACTATTCGCTGCTCGGCGGCTCGCTGCTCCTCTTCGCGCTGCTCGCCGCCATCATGCTCGCCACGCGCGGCGTGGATTGGCACCTCCTCATGACGCGCGCGAAACCGACCTGACGGACAGGAGCTCGAGCGGCGCCCGGAGAGCTATCCTCTCCCCTATGCGAATCCGGGCGCCGCTCCTCTTGTGCCTGCTCGTCGCCGGCTGCAGCTACGCCTGGGACGACAGCCACTTCGAGGCCAACATCGTGCGCCCGGGCAACTTCACCGCCGGCTCGGGGATGGTCGAATCGGTCGGCGTTCTGCCCGGTGCGCGTACCCCCGGCACCGGCGCCGACGCCAAAGGCGCGCGCCCCGACCGCAACCTCTATCGGCTGTACCTGCGCATGGATGCGGGCGGCTTCCAGACCGTGGACATCGACAGCAGCCGCTTTCTCGCCGGCCAGGCGGTCGATCTCACGAACGACGGCCGTGTCGTGCTCGTGAGCGGGACGAGTATTAACGAGGGGTTCAGAAAATAGGTATTGACGTATTGACTTTGGCGCGGGCCATCAGCAGAATGCGCGCCCTCTTACGTCGAGGCAATTGATGCGACTTCATACGAAACCGATTGCGCAAGATCGCCGCCTATGCGGCGAGGACCCTGCGCGTTCGGACGCGGAGGACCGCTAGCGCAGTAGCGCTCGCCGACTCCAGGCCCGGACCGCGCAAGCGCTCCGGGCTTTTTTGTTTACCGCTCTTTTACAACCTGGATGTGGCAAAGACATCCCCGCCGCGCGCTGCGAGTCGAGCCTCGCGCTGCGCGGCGGGGTGGCGGGGGTTTTACTGCAGATCGACGATGAAGAGACGGATGATCTTTTCGAGCTCTTCGCGCCCGGTCATGATGCGGCAGCCAATGCGCGTTGCCCGCTTGCCGTCGGGAAGGATCGCCTGGACCACCCTGTCGACCTCGAGGTCGACGGTCAGGGATTCACGCTCGCTCGGCCGAAGGCGCGCGCCTTTGAGCTCGGTGCCGTCGCAGATCGGAATCCCCGAATCGCCGAGGATGAAGGCCTTGCCATCCAGTCCCACGTCGATCAGCTTGGCACCGAACGATTGCAGGCCCATCCGCAGGTCGCAGCGCACATCGGCCACGGCCGGCAACTGCGGACGCGCCGGGAACTGGCGCGGCTGCGCAGCGAGGACGATCGGCGGGGCGGTCATCCGGATCGTCGTCTGGCCCGAGAGCCAACCGGTGCGGGGCTTCGCGCACGCGAACGCAAACTGTGCGCCGCGATGGTTGCACCTGAAAGCGACCGAAGGCGCGGCGAGCAACGCGGTATTCGCGGGCTTGTGGTCCGAGCACGCGACGTCCACCTGCTGCTCGGCCGCGTCGACCGACACGACGCGGGAAAGAAACATCATCTTGTTCGGCAGGCTCGCTGTGACGGCATCGCCGTCTTCGACCATCGAGTTGAGGATGCGCTCGATTTCGATGCCCGACCTTACGAGGAGCCGCCCGGTGTTGGAGAGGCGAGTAGCAAGATCCGGCATGTGTCGGATGCTGCACGCCTGAAATGGTCACTGCAATGAACGATTCCGCAGCTTCTGTGACGCATTCCGGCACTCGGCGTGACGTTGTGCCTGACGCCCGCTTCAATCCCGGCGGGAACGCCAACTATTCTTTATCGCAGCCTGCCCATTTTTGTCTTAATGCCCCGCTGGCGGAACGGGAATACGCGCGTGTCTCAGGAACACGAGGGTCCGGGTTCGAATCCCGGGTGGGGTACCACTTTTTTCAAGCTTTTCCTCGCTGTAGCGCAGCAGGCAAGCGCGCGTCGTTCGGGACGACGAGGCCGCAGGTTCGAGCCCTGGCAGCGAGACCAGACCAGTCACGGCGCGTAACTCAATAGACGAGAGTAGCTGACTCTTAATCAGAAGGTTGCAGGTTCAAGTCCTGCCGCGCCGACCAATCTAAACAGGTAGTTACTGGTAACTAGGGAATCGTCCGTCCTTCGTGTCTCCGATGTGACTCCGAGGCTCTCAGGACCGCGCAGGACGCGCGCTTCGTCGGGGAGGTGCTACGCCCCTTCCCAGTTCACCATTTTGTCCATGATCGCTCCATGAACTTTGTGAGCAAGCTCCCTTAGAGGCTTAGCCAAGTCTTCGTGGCGAATCGACGCGTAGCCCTTCACACTAAAGCCCATACCTGGGCCACTGGATCGACCTGCGCGCCGCCGTCCATCCAGCGGCTCGCCTCGTCGTAGCTGACTGTCACGTAACGAGGGACGGCCCGGGCCTCCTCCATGCGCCAGAGCACGAACACCATCGCTGCGCCGGTCGACACGTTATGGAAATAACCCTCGGCCTCCGCGCGCTGCAGCACGATGTCGAGCCCCGGATACAGCCATTGGGCCAAGCCCGGCTCCTCGACGAGCAGCCGCGGCTCAAGCGCGCCTTCATACCGGCGAGCACACCCACCGGCTCCCACACCTCGCTTTGCCAGAAGTTTTCGATCGCACGGCGCTGCATGATCACCGCGACGCGCTTTCTCGGTTGTTCCACAGGGCCTGCGCCGCGGAGCTCCATCGCTATCGCTCCTCAGCGCCTGCCAGGCGCTGCGCGAGCCGGACAGCGGCCGCCACGATCTCATCGCGCTCCTGCGGCGCCTCGGTCTCGCGCTGGGCCGCCTCGGCGATGCCTCGGGCGTGCGCCGCGAGCACGCGCCGCCGGACCGGATCGCCGGTCGAGGCGCCCGCCTCCTCGACGCTCCAGAGCAGCCGCCGCAGCACCGGGCGCTTGCCGCGGGCGTCGTTACGCAGCTCGGCATAGGCCAGCTCGACGAGGTGCGCAAAGCTCGGGCCGGCGGCGATCACCCGCAGGCGGCCTTCGTCGCGGCGGTACGGCGATTCGATGCGCCGGCGCGCGAGACGCGCCATGATCTCCGTGAGCCGGTCGACGCACATGATCGCGGTGGTCGGGTCGTTGATGCCCGGCGAAAGCGCCTTCTGGCCGATATCGACGAGCTGCTGGATGCCGAAGCCGACATCCTGCTCGATGGTGCGCTGGCGACCGAACGAATAGCAGGCGTTCAGGTCGGTTTCGTCCTGCTCGCTTGCCGCGTCCCGCCCGTCGAGCGAGGCGAGCGGACGGCCCGCGACCACGAAATCGCCGATGCCGTGCTCCATGCGCACGACCCTGCCCCGCGCGCGCGCCAGCGCGAGCAGCCCCTTGTCGTCCACCGACACGATGTAGCCGGTTTCGCGCGCCGCCACGGGGGCCCAGGTCTCACCCACAGTTTCGAGCGCGCGCGTTTCCTCGGCCGGCTCGCCCACCTCCTGCGGGAACAGCCCGTCGACCGCGCGCAGCGTGGCCGCACCGACGCGTCCCATGATCGATGAGGCCTCGATCGACGAGGCGAGGTGATGGATGAAGAACACCAGCAAGCCGATGCCGACGAAGGCGAGGACCAGGCCGGCCGAGACGGCGATCGAGGGCACGAACGCCGCATCGCCGTCCCCGCCCCGGATCGTGCGCAGCACCACCAGGCAGTAGGCAAAGATGCCGACGAAAGTCCCGAGCACCACCTGCGTAGGACGGTCGGCCATGAAAGCGCGCAGCACCCGCGGCGAGTACTGGCTCGCTGCGAGCGAAAGCGCGACGAGCGTGACGGAGAACACCACCCCCGCCACGGTGATCATCGAGCCGGCGATCGCCTGCAGCATGCCGCGCGCGCCGTCGGCCGCGGCGCCGAAAAAGCGCGGCCAGCGCTCGCCCAGCTTCACCTCGACGAGCGTTTCCGCCTCCACCAGCCCGCCGGCGAGCAGGACCGCGCCGATGACCATGAGCGCCGGCACGAACCACAGGCTGCCGACGACGCGCCACCAAAGAGCGCGCAGCTTAGTCATGGTGCCTCAGCGGGGACGCGGCCCGCTGGCGCGCGGCCGCGTCCCAATAGTAGCGAGAATGAGCACCTGGCGGAGCCGTCATCCGATCAATATCACGATTTGACACATCGCGGGCGCGGGCCGGTGGCTGGTGTTTTCCGGCATAGTCCGTCCACTGCAACGTACTAAGGTCCAAGCACATTGGAAGGGCGCACATCGTACCGAAGTTTCGGTCACGCGCGTGAGCTCGACGGCCGCGCACGCAAGTAGCGCCGGAATCGGATTTCGAGAAGCGAAGCACGAGAATCGATGGCATTGAGCGTGACGTGATGTATGTTCTCTTCGCGGCAAGCTGAGAGCGGTGGGTACTTATTTCTTGTTCTATTCGCTGGTCGGCAACCGATCAGCGTTCGGCGCAGGATAATCTCGGGGTTAGAGATGGAATTTAGGCTGGTCGTGAGGGACGATGTGCCTCCTGGTTATCGCGCCGGTAAAGACGCCAAGCATCGGATCAGGCAAGAGGTACATCCTCAGAAACTATCCTTGATGGGTTACGACTTCCTCAGCAGCCGGGTGAGATACAGGGCGCGACGATTGGCAACGATGAAAAGCCTTTCTTTGTCTTAATGGAAGATGACAGTTCTATTTTTGAACTCAATATCACAGCTGATCGCTTACTAGTACCACTGGCGCCGCAAGAGGCGGTTAGAGACGTGGTTGCGATCATTCACGCGAAGGTCAAGATGTTTGCTGGCCAAGGATATGTGTACGACGGACCGTACGCTTCATTTCCATGAAGAAAATTAGCGGAGCGTCTTCTGCTGAGTTTTATGCCGATTCCGTTCTACAGGCTGAGCAGATCCAGGCTATCGGCTATGTCGCTATTGAATCCGCGAACCTTGAAATTTTGGTAGAACGAATGATCTGTTCGATTTTGTTTCTTGAAAATGCAACGCGCCAGGAACTCGTTGAGCGACGCCAGCTATCAGCAAAGCTCACCATCCTGCGGGCGCTAGTAAATGAGCGTTTAGCGCACCATGCAGAAAAGGATGAATTCAAACAAGATCTACATAGCTATAGAGAGAGCACCCGCTTGATAAGCGGGAGGTGCGTGGGTTGAGCCCACGGGCCGGTACCCGCTTTCTTGTCCAGTAGCTCAACCGGTGGAGCGGCGCCCTGTTAAGGCGAGGGCTGCAGGTTCGAAGCCTGCCTGGACAGCCAGTCGCCGGAGATCTTGGTGTACCAGCAGCACGGCGGAATGTGAGTCCGCGAGTGCCGGTGCGAGTCCGGCAGATCCCCCCAAAGCTTTGCCACATCCAGGGTTTACATCACCGCATCCTCGATTTGCTTCCTCCCCGCTTGGCTTCGGCAGGGCGTATCTCGAGTTCCACAAGCTCCGGGGCGCGGATGAACGCGATCGCGGCAGCCGCACCGATGCGCTCGCCGGTGAGCGCGCGGTGCAGGTCGTCGATGCCGTTCACCGCGGCGCCGTCGAAGCGCACGATGCGGTCGCCGGGCCGCAGCCCCGCGCGGCAAGCGGGCCCGTCCTTCTCGACCGACTCGACGCGCACCGCGTGCGTGTTGTGGAGGTCGAAATGGCGCGCGATGCGCCGCGCGAGCGGCACGTTGGCGCCGGCAATGCCGAGGTAGCCGCGCCGCACGCGCCCATCCTTGAGGAGCTGCATCACAACCCATTTCACCGTGTCGATCGCGGTGGCGAAGCACAGCCCCTGCGCGCCGGGGATGATGGCGGTGTTCACGCCGATCGCCTCGCCGCGAGAGTTGACAAGCGGCCCGCCCGAATTTCCCGGGTTGAGCGCTGCGTCGGTCTGCAGCACATCGTCGATCAGGCGCCCGGTCTGCGAGCGCAGGCTGCGGCCGAGCGCGCTCACCACGCCGGCGGTGACGGTGTGCTGAAAGCCGTAGGGGTTGCCGATCGCGATCGCGAGCTGGCCCACGCGCACCGCGCGTGACGAGCCGAGCTGGACCGACACAAGTCCGCCCGCGCCGATGCGCACCACTGCAATGTCAGTGTCTGGATCTTCGCCGATCAGGTCGGCGTCGCGCGAGAGGCCGTCGGCGAAGCTCGCGCGGATGGCGCGCGCGCCGTGCACCACGTGGCTGTTGGTGAGGAGAAACCCGTCAGGCGTGAAGCAGAATCCTGAGCCGCTGCCTTTGCGATCGCCCTTACTCCCCGCGAGCTCGACTTCGAGGTGCGCCACTGCCGGCGCGACCGCTTCTGTGGCGCGCACGACCGCTTGGGAGTACGCGTCGAGCAGGCTCTCGTCGCCGGATGCCCCGGCCGGCTCCGGCCCCGCGCCGCTCTCGTCCAGTATCCAGCGAGGATCGAGATCCATCACCCTCAGGTGGGGACGAAAGCGGCGAGCGTCAAGTCATGCACAGCGCCGCGACGTTGGCGGTTGCCTTCAACTCACCTTGACGCCCTCGTCGGCCACGACGCGCTGCGCGGCCGGGCGCTTCATCATCCGGTCTCTGAAGGCGCTGTAGCTCTTGAGCTCGGCCATCGGCAGCTCGCGCCGCACGCCCCAGACGTAGAACACGAACGCATAGGGATCGAGCACCGAGTATTTGTCGGACAACCACTCGCGCCCGGCGTACATGCCATCGATCTGCCTCAAATACTCGTGGAAAGTCTTCTTGCCCATGGCCTGCAGGCCGGGAAAGGCCGACTTGTCCTCGGTGTAGCGCTCGGGGCGGCCGATGTGCGCGTGCGCGGGATGGACGGTGGAGGCGAAAAAGCCGACGACGGAAAGCGCGCGCGCCTCCTTCACCGGATCGGCCGGCCACAGGCCGAAGCGCTTGCCGAGGAAGGGCAGGATCGCCGTGTTTTCGCTGAGCGGCGAGCCGTCGTCGAGCTTCAGCGCGGGCACGCGGCCGAGCGGATGGATCTTCATGTACTCGGCGGTCTTTTGCTCGCCCTTGGCGAGATCCATGCGCTTCGCCTCGTACTTCTCGCCGCTCTCCTCGAGCACGATATGCGCCGCCATCGAGCAGGCGCCGGGGGCATAGAAAAGCGTCAGCATTGCGGGCTCCTTGTAAATTCGCGCGGGTGGGAGCGGCGATTCTAGCTCCGGCTGCCGGCCGCGCTCGTATTACGGTTGTAACGATCCGCAGGGTCGAATTGAGGAGGATGATGATGCAACCGGGAGAAGGGCCATGATCACACTGAACGTCAACGGCAAGCGCGTGCAGACCGATGCCGAGGCCGACACGCCGCTGCTCTGGGTGCTGCGCGATTACCTGAACATGACCGGCACGAAGTTCGGCTGCGGCATGGCGCTCTGCGGCGCCTGCACCGTGCATGTGGACGGACAGCCGACGCGGAGCTGCACCACGCCGGCCTCCGCCGTCGTTGGAAAGAAGGTTGTTACTGTGGAAAGAATTGGGCAAACCCGCGTCGGCGCCGCTGTACAGGCGGCATGGGTGGCCGAGAACGTCCCGCAGTGCGGCTACTGTCAGTCCGGGCAGGTGATGGCCGCCGCCGCGCTTCTCGCTGCCAAGCCGAAGCCGACCGACGCGGACATCGACGAGGCGATGAGCGGCAACCTCTGCCGCTGTGCCACCTACCCGCGCATCCGCGCGGCCATCAAGCGCGCCGCCGGGAGCCTCGCATGATTACCAACGAAAGCCGTCGCGACTTCCTCAAGGCCTCGGGCGCGCTGCTCCTCGGCGTGCATCTTCCCGTAGCGCTCGCGCAGTCCGGCCCCGGCAAGACCGTTGGCGCGGCTGCCGCGAAGCCCTTCGAACCGAACGCCTTCGTCCGCATCGGTACCGACAACACCGTGACCGTGGTGGTGAAGCACCTCGAGATGGGCCAGGGTACTTACACCGGGCTTCCGACGCTGGTGGCCGAGGAGCTCGACGCCGACTGGGCGCAAGTCCGCGCTGTTGGCGCGCCCGCCGACGCCAAGCAGTACAACAATCTCTTCTGGGGCCCGGCGCAGGGCACCGGCGGCAGCACCGCGATCCCGAACTCCTACGAGCAGATGCGCAAAGCGGGCGCCGCCGCGCGCGCCATGCTCGTCGCCGCCGCCGCCGAGAAATGGAAAGCGCCGGCTTCGGAGATCCGGGTTTCAAGGGGAGTGGTGTCCTGGAGGGACCGCAGGGCAACATTCGGTCAACTCGCGGCGGACGCGGCGAAACAGCCCGTCCCCGCCGAGGTTCAGCTCAAGGAGCCGAAGGATTTCGTCTTGATCGGCAAGCCCGCGCGCCGCACCGACGCGCGGGCGAAGTCGAACGGCACCGCGCTCTTTACCCAGGACGTGAAGCTGCCCGGCATGCTCACCGCGGTCGTGCTGCACCCGCCGCGCTTCGGCGCGAAGCTCAAGAGCTTTGACGCCGCGAAGGCAAAAGCGGTGAAAGGCGTGCAGGACGTGGTCGCCTTCTCCACTCCGGTGAGCGATGGCGTCGCGGTGCTCGCAAAAGACTACTGGACCGCGAAGCAGGGCCGCGATGCTCTCACCGCCGACTGGGACGAGAGCAGCGCCTTCAAGATGAGCAGTGCGGACATCATGGCCGAGTACAAGAAGCTCGCCGCGACTCCCGGCCTGCCCGCGCGCAAGGACGGCGACGCGGAAGCTGCGTTGAAGAATGCTGCAAGGACGCTCGAGGCGTCCTACGAGTTCCCTTATCTCGCGCACGCCGCGCTCGAGCCGATGAACTGCGTGGCGCAGCTCTCGGCGGAGGGCTGCGAGATCTGGAACGGCGAGCAGTTCCAGACCGTCGACCAAGCGGTGGTCGCCCAGCTTCTGGGCCTCAAGCCCGAGCAGGTGAAGCTGAACCAGCTCTACGCCGGCGGCAGCTTCGGCCGGCGCGCAAATCCCAAGTCCGACTTCGTGCTCGAGGCCGCGGCGATCGCGAAGGCCGCATCTTCCAATTCGGGCGGAAAGGCGCCGGTCAAGCTTGTCTGGAGCCGCGAGGACGACATGCGCGCCGGCTTCTACCGACCGATGTACTACCACACGCTCCAGGCGGGGCTCGACGGCCAAAGCAACCTCGTCGCGTGGAAGCACGTGATCGTCGGCCAGTCGATCCTCACCGGCACCGCGTTCGAGAGCGTGATGGTGAAGGACGGCGTGGACGTTACCTCGGTCGAGGGCGCCTCCAACTTGCCCTACGCGATTCCCAACCTCACCGTGCTCCTGCACTCTCCGAAGATCGGCGTGCCGGTGCAGTGGTGGCGCTCGGTCGGCTCGACGCACACCGCGTTCGCCACCGAGTGCTTCCTCGACGAGATCGCGCGCGAGACGAAGAAGGATCCGTTCGAGCTGCGCCGCGCGTACCTCGCCAAGCACCCGCGGCACAAGGGCGTGCTCGAGGCCGCCGCAAAGCGCGCGGGCTGGGGCAAGCCCCTGCCCGCGGGCCGCGCGCGCGGCATTGCGGTGCACGAGTCGTTCAACACCTACGTCGCCCAGGTCGTGGAAATTTCAGCCAAGAAAATCGAGCGTGTAGTTTGCGCGGTGGACTGCGGCGTCGCCGTCAACCCCAACATCGTCGCGATGCAGATGGAGTCGGGCATCGGCTACGGCCTCTCGGCCGCGCTCACCGGCGCGATCACGCTGAAAGAAGGCATGATCGAGCAGTCCAACTTCCACGACTACACGGTGCTGCGCATGAACGAGATGCCGCGCATCGAGACCGTGATCGTGCCCTCGAAGGAGAAGCCGACCGGCGTCGGCGAGCCTGCCACGCCGGTGATCGCGCCCGCGCTCGCCAACGCGCTCCTCGCGCTGAACGGCAAGCCGATCCGCTCCCTGCCGCTCTCGGCGCAGGGCATCACGTTCGCTTGAGCGCCGCGTGACAATCGCAAGCTCGCCTGGCGAGCCGCCAAAAAGAAAAAGCCGCCCGCAGGCGGCTTTGTGGTGCGGCCGAAGCCTTACAGCGGCTTGATGTTGGCCGCGGCAGGGCCTTTCTGGCCCTGGGTGACGTCGAAGGAGACTTTCTGACCCTCCTTCAGCGACTTGTAGCCCGATCCTTGGATCGAGGTGTGATGGGCGAAGAGATCCTTGCCGCCGTCATCGGGCGTGATGAATCCGAAGCCTTTCGAGTCGTTGAACCACTTCACGGTACCGGTTGCCATGGTCATTTCCATTCCTGAGTTACTGCGATTGCGCAAGGCTGTCCGAGCCTTGCAACGGGCACGATGTTCAAAGGAAGGAATTGACTGCCACTAGATGGACCGCTTTGGGCGGCCTTGGAAGGGACGAGCGTTCACTTCTTGACGATCCTGCGGGCTCCACTCTAACACAGCGCCGCGTGCCTGCCCTAGGGCAGGTCCATCCCGCGCGGCTGCGCCTTCACCCGGCGGCCGTAGGCGGGCAGCGTGGTGAGGCGCGGGTCGTCGACCGGGCCGCCGACGGTGAAGTGGTAGAGCGACTGGAACGCGAGGTCCCGCAAGCCGAAGACCTGGTGCACTGGATCGTCGAAGAAGCAGCCGATGCCGGTCGCGCGCACGCCGGCAGCTTCGGCCTCGAGATACAGCACCTGGCCGACCGCGCCCGCCTCCCAGAAGAGCCGCCGGTAGAACGACGGCCCGTGCGCGACGAGGCTCGCCTGGTACTCCGCAAGCATGCCGAGCGAAAA
This sequence comes from Burkholderiales bacterium, assembly GCA_035454685.1. Taxonomy (GTDB): domain Bacteria; phylum Pseudomonadota; class Gammaproteobacteria; order Burkholderiales; family SG8-39; genus SCGC-AG-212-J23. The sequence goes on from DATIGN010000147.1 coordinate 21,323, forward strand.
CGCGCCCTCGCCCGCGATCTCCTGACGGCAGCTCACCTGCGTCGCGAGCCCGCGCGCGTCGCCGCGCTCGAGGAGAAAGAGCGGTAGCTCCGCGGGGCAACCCGACGGCGCCTGCCACGCGAAGTGCGCATGCATCGCGGCCTTCAGCGCCTCGAGCTTCCCGCGATCGCGTGCCATCGCGTAGAGACCCGGCTCGATGCCGTCCACGCGGTGCACGAAGAGGGCGAAGTGGATCGCGGGACTCCAGGGGATCGCGTCCCAGGGCACCGGCAGCGTGCGCGCGAGCATGCGGTAGAAACGCTCGGCCGGGATCGAGGTCCTGCCGTCGCAGGCGAGGAGGCTGCGCCGCTGGCGGATGATCTGGGCGGCGGAAATCACGGCTTTCGCGACGCCGCGGCGACGTGGTCGATCGCTTCGTAATTGACCGGGTCGTCGCGGCTCAGCCGGTTAGCGTTTCCGTACCAGCGCTGCGCTTTGAGCTGCTGCACCGCCTTTACCTCAACAGTATTTTTTACGAGTTTTCCAGGCCCTACCGCCATCAGGAGCTCGGCGCTTTCGCGCTCGGCGCCGTCGAAGTCGCCGGTCCGGTCCAGGCCGAGCAGCGCTTCGAGGGTTTCGTCGGCCACCTCTTCGAGCACCCGCGCCGACCAGCCGAGCGTCGCTGCGGCAATGCGCAGCGCGCCGATGGCGTGGCCGGCGTCGTGCTGGCAGTAGCGGAAGGCGCGCTCGCCGTACTTCCAGGCCTCGCGCCAGTACACCGAGGACAAGCCCACTAACAATGTGTTGCCTGCAAAACCATGCATCAATCGCTCGAAGAGCGGCGCCGGGCAGTCGGCACGGCGTTCGAGGCCGTGCTCGAGCGGCGCGTAGTGAAAGAGGCCCGGGCCCGCGCCGAGCTCGGGGATTCCGCCGATCAGCACGTAGCCCTCGGTGGGATGCAGGTTGCCGCTCGAAGGGTTCGAGCGCAGCGCCCAGCGCGTGCCGCCCGCCTGCTTCCACGCCGAGAGCGCGAGCGAGTATTCGAAGAAGCGCGACAGCGTGCGCAGCGTGAGAGGGTAGGCGCGCACGCTGCCCGGCGTGAAAAGATCCTCGTACGCAGGCGACACCGGCTCCTCGTCCGGCGCGAGAAGCGGCAATCGCGTGAGCACCGCGCCGGCGTAGCGGCGAAACGGATCGGGCTGGTTCGCCCAGTCGAGCCGCCCGGGCCCGGGGGCGAAGCGGTTGAAGTGATGCTTGCTGCGCTCGTGGTAGCGCAGCACGATTTCGAGCTCAGAGGCGCCGGTCACAGACGAACGTTATACGCGGCTCCATCGACAAAAACCCCGCCGAAGCGGGGTCTTTGCAGTTGCGTGGTGCTCGTGGCGCTCAATGCACGGCGAGCCTTTTCGCCGCCGCCGCGGCTTTCTTCGGCAGCGTCAGCTCCAGGACGCCGTCCGTGTACTTCGCCTTGGCGCTCGCTTCGTCGACCTCCTGCCCGAGGGAGAACTGGCGCTTGATCGTGCCGTAATAGCGCTCGGCGCAGAGCACCGTGTCGCCGTTCTTGACGACTTTTTCGTGCTTCACTTCAGCGGATACCGCGACTTCGTTGCCGTTGATGGTGATGCTGATTTCTTCCTTCTTGACGCCTGGCATTTCGGCAAGGACCTGATATTCCTTCTCGTTCTCGACGACGTCCATGCGGAACTGCGCCGGCGTGGCCGCGCGCCTCTCTGGGCTGGGGATCCACACGGGGAGACCGCGGAACAGGTTGTCGAACGTGTCCTCGAGCGGATTGAAGCGGGTGATATTTAGCATCTTGTTCTCCAGTGAAACTTCGAACTGAAGGGTATATGGGGGCGATTGCGCGCACTAACAGGTCTGCGAGCATGAATATTTAGCGCTCCCAGCCGTAGAATCGAGGAAGCGCAGCAACCCAGGAGGCGTCAATGAACCTGAAAGACGTGCTGGCGGCCAAGGGCCCCCGCGTAGTCACGGTTTCGGCCAAGTCGAGCATCGCCGACGCGATCCGCACCATGCACACCGAGAAGGTCGGCGCGGTGATGGTGCCCGACGCCGAGGGTTGCCCGGTCGGCATCTTCACCGAGCGCGACGTGGTGCGCCTTTATGCCGACGGCGAGCGCGATTTCGACAAGCTGCCGGTCGAGGCGCGCATGACCTGCAGCGTGGTGCTCGGACGCCTGTCGATGCCGCTCGACGAAGCGCTCGGCTTGATGACCGAGCGCCGCTTCCGCCACCTGCCGGTGGTCGAGGACGGCAAGCTGCTCGGGCTGGTGTCGATCGGCGACCTGGTGAAGGTGAAGCTGAACGAGGCCGCGCAGGAGGCGCAGGCCCTGCGCGCGTACATCGCTTCATAGGGCCTAGCGCAGCGCTTTGGAGAGAAACGGCAGGCTGACGTCCATCCGGTAGTCGATGTCGGAGTGGTCGTCGTCGAATTCCTCGTAGCGGTGATCGACGCCCGCCTCGGC
>DATIGN010000148.1:0-5895 GCA_035454685.1 Burkholderiales bacterium
GGCGTCGCCAGGAAGGTCTCGGTGGTGATGGCGATCGTGAAAGTCCACTGAATCGCAGCGATGCTCCAGCCATGCTTCTCATGGATCGGATGGATGAACAGCGTCCAACCGTATTGCAGGTTGGCGATCGCCACCACGCAGACGATCCCCAGGACGAGTTGCCCCCAACGGCTCAACACGAAAGAGCGATGACGGCGTGACGAGGCGCGCGGGCCATGCAACCCGCATTGTGCCGCCTTGGAACTAGATCGGGGCCGGGACCTCTTGGCGGGCGATCGCGCTAGGCGACCGCCGGATCGAAAACCAGTAGACCCACGCGAGAATCACGATCTGCAGTGGTGCGCGCACGAGGAGATAGACCGGCCCCCAGGCGTGGCCACCCATGGGGACGTGGTTGATCGCTGCGTAGATATTGGCCGGGAAAAAAAGGATAAGCACCGCGGCGGCCATCCAGCCGGCCGAGCGCCGAGTCTCGGGAATGAAGAAGCCGATCGCCAGCGCAAACTCAAGCACTCCCGTGAGATACACGAGCGCCACGCGTGCCGGGACCCAGGGCGGAAGCATCTCCGCCATTAGGCCGGTCTGCAGGAAATGACCCGAGCCGGTGAAGAGGAAGAGCAGTGCGAGCCCGATCGCCGCGGCGTCCCGGGTTCGAAGCACGAGCCAGGGACCGGCCATCAGCGCGAGCATAATAATCGGCGTCGTCATCGCTTCTTAAACTAACCCTCGTCGAAACGCGATCGTTACAGCTGTCATGCCAATGCACATTGGAATCGCCGCTTGCTCCGCGGAAGGCGCCGCTCTCTGCTATCGCACGATCTGCGTCGAAGGCGCCGGGCTCCTCGGCGGCCACGCGCATCCCGAGGTCTCGATGCACACGCCCTCGCTCGAGGACTACATGCAGCGCATCTACCGCGGCGACTGGGAAGGGGTGGGCGAGATGATGCTCGCCTCGGCCCGCAAGCTTGCCGGCATGGGCGCGGATTTTGTGATCTGCCCGGACAACACGTTGCACCAGGCGCTGCCCCACATCCTGCCGCGCTCGCCGCTGCCGTGGCTGCATATCGCCAACGCAGTGGCGAACGAGGCAGCCGCGCGCGGCTGCCGGCGCGCAGGGCTCACTGGAACGCGCTGGCTCATGGAGGGACCGGTCTACCCGAAGGAATACCTGCGCCCGAACGCGGCCGAGCGCGAGGAGATCAACCGCATCATCATGGACGAGCTAGTGCGCGGCGTATTCAAGCCTTCGGCGGTGGAGTATTTCCAGCACGTATTCGCGCGCATGAAGGACGCCGGCTGCGACGCCGTCGTGCTCGGCTGCACCGAGATCCCGCTCGTCATGAGCGACGCGAACTCCCCCCTGCCGACGCTCGACTCGACGCGCCTGCTCGCGCGCGCAGCCCTGCGCCGCGCTCTCGAGGAGCCGCGCAGCATTGTCTAGTTCAAGTTGTCGATCTTGACGTCGTTAGGGTCGGGAGCACAGCGCAGTATGGGTGCGCGGCATGCGCACCTAGAGGCTCCCTCTTGTTCGGAGCGCACGTCGCCAGTGGCGGGCTGAACGCCCGGGCCGCGAACCATTACAACTGCAACATGTCACCTGAGACCGGACGTTAAAATCGCGCCCTCGCACAGCTGGCTCAATCGAGGAATGCGTATGCGTTTCAAACAGCTTGTGCCCCTCCTGCTCGGAGCTGTGGTGGCGGCTTGCAGCCCTTCCAACGGCCGTGAGAAGGGCGGGAAAGGCCACGGCGGCCCCATGGGCGGCATGCCCGCCCCCGAGGTCACGGTCGTCACGGCGGAGGCGCAGCCGCTGCCGGTCAGCTGGGAATACGTCGGCCAGACCGTGGGTTCGCGCGAGGTCGAAGTCCGCGCCCGTGTCACGGGCATCCTGGTCTCCCGGAATTTCAAGGAAGGGGACCGCGTCAAGCGGGGCCAGTCGCTCTTCACGATCGACCCCGCGCCGTTTCAGGCCGCCGCAGCGCGCGCGCAAGCCGATGTAGTCGCGGTGCAGGCGCGCTACGAGCAGGCGAAGCGCAACGCCGCGCGGCTGCGGCCGCTGTACGCGGAAAAGGCGGTGAGCCAGAAGGAGCACGACGACGCCGTCTCCGCCGAGGAGATCAGCGCGGCCGACGTGAACGCTGCGCAGGCGCGGCTCACGGAAGCGAAGCTCAACCTCGAGTACACGAGAGTGGAGGCTCCGATCTCCGGGATCACCACGCGCGCGATACCGTCGGAGGGGACGCTCGTCTCCGGCCCGAACGTGCTCCTCACGAGCGTGGTGCAGACCGACCCGATCTGGGTGAACTTCGGCATCGCCGACAACGAGCAGGCGCGCATCCAGAAGGAGGCGCAGGCGGGGAACCTGAAGCTGCCGCGCAACTTCGAGGTCGAGCTGCGGCTCGCCGACGGCAGTGTTTATCCGCGCACGGGCAAGCTCGACTTCGCCGACGTGCGCGTCTCCACGCAGACCGGCACGCGTGAGGCGCGCGCCGAGGTGCCCAACCCCGACGGTTATCTCCGCCCCGGACAGTTCGTGCGCGTGGTCCTCAAGGGCGCGGTGATCCCGAATGCCGTGACCGTCCCGCAGAGAGCCGTATTGGAGGGACCGCAGGGCAAGTTCGTTTATGTAGTGAATGACAAGAGCCAGGCGGAGCCGCGGCCGGTGGAGGCCGGGCAGTGGGCGGGCGAGCGCTGGGTGATCAGCTCCGGCCTGAAGGGCGGCGAGCGCGTGATCGTCGACGGGGTGATGAAGATCGGACCCGGCGCGCCGGTGAAAGTGGCCGAGATGAAACCGCAAGCGCAGCCAGAGCAGAAGCAGGCGAAGAAGTAAATGTTCTCGCGTTTCTTCATCGACCGGCCGATCTTCGCGGCGGTTCTTTCGATCTTCATCATCCTCGCCGGCCTTGCCGCGATACGCGTGCTGCCGGTCGCGCAGTACCCGGAGATCGCGCCGCCGGTGGTCACGGTGAGCGCGGTCTACCCCGGGGCCTCGGCCGCGGTGCTCGAATCCACCGTCGCGGCGCCGCTCGAGAACGCGATCAACGGCGTCGAGAACATGCTCTACATGAGCTCGACCTCGTCGGCGAACGGCATGGTGCAGATCCAGGTGACCTTCGAGATCGGCACCGACATCGACCAGGCGACGCTCAACGTCAACAACCGCGCGAAGCAGGTGGAGCCGCGGCTGCCGCAGGAAGTGCGCCGCCAGGGCATCACGGTGGAGAAGGGTTCCTCGGCCTTCCTGCAGGTGATTGCGTTCTATTCGCCCGAGGGCCGCTACGACGACGTCTTCATCTCGAACTACGTGACGCTCAACGTGCTCGACGAGATCAAGCGCGTTCGGGGGACGACGCTGGTCCAGATCTTCGGCGCCAAGGACTACGCGATGCGCATCTGGCTCAGGCCCGACCGCCTCGCCACGCTCAAGATGGCGCCCAGCGACGTCATCGACGCGCTCAATGAGCAGAACCAGCAGTACGCCGCCGGCAAGGTGGGCGAGACGCCCACCGCCGGGCAGCAGGAGCTCACCTACAGCGTGACCGCGAAGGGGCGGCTCTCGGAAGCGAGCGAGTTCGAGAACATCATCCTGCGCGCGAACGGCGACGGCTCGCTGCTCAGGCTGAAGGACGTGGCGCGCGTCGAGCTCGCCGCCAAGGACTACAGCTTCATCGGCAAGTACAACGGCCGGCCGGCGACGCTGATGGGCGTGTTCCTCCAGCCCGGCGCCAACCAGATCGAGGTCGGCGAGGCGGTGCGCGAGAAGCTCGGCGAGCTCTCGCAGCGCTTCCCCGCGGGCTTCACGTACGCGATCCCCTTCGACACCACCATGTTCGTCGAGGTGTCCATCCGCGAGGTGGTGAAGACGCTGCTCGAGGCGATGCTCCTCGTGTTCGCCGTGGTGTACATCTTCCTGCAGGACTGGCGCGCGACGCTGATCCCGTTCGCCGCGGTGCCGGTGTCGCTCATCGGCACCTTTGCCGGCCTCTTCGCCCTCGGTTACTCGATCAACACCTCGACGCTTTTCGGCATGGTGCTCGCAATCGGCATCGTGGTCGACGACGCCATCGTCGTGCTCGAGAACGTCGAGCGCATCATGTCCGAGGAAGGGCTGTCGCCGCGCGACGCGGCAGTGAAGGCGATGCAGGAGGTGACGAGCCCGATCATCGCCATCGTGCTCGTGCTGTGCGCCGTCTTCATCCCGATCGCGTTCCTCGGCGGCCTGACGGGCGAGCTCTACCGGCAGTTCGCGGTCACCATTTCCATCGCGGTTGTCATCTCCGGCTTCGTCGCGCTCACGCTCACGCCGAGCCTGTGCGCGATCGTGCTCAAGAAGGAGCACAAGCACGCCGACACTTGGTTCGGCTGGTTCAACCGCGGCTTCGCGCGCGTCACCGACCGCTACGAGAACGGCGTCGCGTGGATGATCCGCCGCGGCGGCATCGCGCTGGTCCTCTTTGCCGGCATGGTGGCGGCTACGGCCTTTCTCTGGCGCACCGTGCCGGGGTCGCTCGTGCCCGACGAGGACCAGGGCTGGTACTTCTCGCCGGTGATCCTGCCGGACGGGGCGTCGCTCGCGCGCACCGACAAGGTCGTGGAGGAGGTGAGCGCCGCGATCCGCTCCAATCCGTTTAACGAGCACGTGATGGCGTTCACCGGCTTCGACTTCGCCGGCGGCTTCGTCTTCCGGGAGAACGCGGCGACAATCTTCGTCACGCAGAAGCACTGGGACGAGCGACCGATGCCGGTCGGCGCGCTGGTCGGCGAGTTCTACGGCAAGACGGCGCACATCAAGGAGGGCCTCGCCATCGCCTTCCCGCCGCCGGCGATCTTCGGCCTGGGCACCGCGGGCGGCTTCGAGTTTTACATCCAGAACCGCGGCGAGGGCGGCGCGAAGCGCCTCTGGGAAGTCACGCAGCAGTTCATCGGCGCGGCCTCGCAGAGCCCGAGGATCGCGATGGTAAACACCTTCTGGCGCGCCAACGTGCCGCAGCTCTACGTCGACGTCGACCGCGAGAAGGCGAAATCGCTCGGCGTGCCGCTCGACGACATCTTCAACACCCTCGCCGCGACGCTCGGCAGCTACTACGTCAACGACTTCAACAAGTACGGCCGCACCTGGCAGGTCCTGCTCTCGGCGGAGTCGTCGCAGCGCGGCAGCCCCGAAGACGCGGGCGCCGTGTATGTGCGCAGCGAGAAGGGCGGGATGATCCCGCTGCGCTCGCTCGCGCGCATCGAGTACTCGAGCGGCCCCGGCACGCTCACGCGCTTCAACAACCTGCCGGCGGTGCAAGTCCTTGGGGCCGGCAGGCCGGGGGTAAGCTCGGGCGACGCGATCGCCGAGATCGAGCGCATCGCAAGAGAGGTGCTGCCGCCGGAGTTCAGCCTCGACTGGAGCGGGGCATCCTTCCAGGAGAAGCGCTCGGGCGGAACCTCGGTCGTGGTGCTCGCTCTCGGCGCGCTCATGGCCTTCCTCATCCTCGCCGCGCAGTACGAGAAGTGGTCGCTGCCACTCTCGGTCATGCTCGCGCTTCCTTTCGGCACCTTTGGCGCGCTGGCCGCAGTGTGGCTGAGAGGATTAACCAACGACGTCTACTTCCAGATCGGCCTTGTGACGCTCCTCGGCCTCGCGGCAAAGAACGCGATCCTGATCGTCGAATACGCGGTGCTGAAACATGAAGAGGGCCTGTCCGCATCCGCGGCGGCGGTCGAAGCCGCGCGGCTTCGCTTCCGCCCGATCCTCATGACCTCGCTCGCATTCATCCTGGGTGTTCTGCCGCTCGCGATCTCGACCGGCGCCGGTGCCGGCGCGCGCGTGTCGGCCGGCACCGGCGTAATGGGCGGGATGCTCGCGGCCACGTTCCTCGCGATCTTCTTCGTGCCGACCTTCTTCAAGCT
>DATIGN010000149.1:0-40341 GCA_035454685.1 Burkholderiales bacterium
GCGCCGTTCACGGAAAGCTCCGGGATTTTCGTCAACACGGAAGGACGCGTGCAAAGCTTCTACGCCGTCGTGCACCCGCTCGGCGACGCGCGTCCCGGCTGGAAAGTGCTGCGCGTGCTGGGCAGCCTGCTCGGGCGGCAGGGCTTCGAGTTCGACACCATCGAGCAGGTCCGTGCCGCCTGCCTCTCCGACAAGGATGTGCAAGGGCTGCTTTCGAACAGGATTTCCGTGGAAGAGAAGCGCAATTCTGAGACACCCCAGGGCATCCAAAGAATTGCCGACGTGCCGATCTACTTCGCCGATCCGCTGGTGCGCCGCTCGCCGCCGCTGCAGAAAACGCGCGATGCGCGCCCGCCGCGCGCGTGGATGAACTCCCGGCTGCTCGCAAAGGTGGGCGTCGCTGCGGGGCAGCCGGTACTGGTGAACGGCGCCGCCAAGCTCATGGCGGCGCTCGACGAGCGCCTGCCCGACGACTGCGCCCGCATCGCCGCGGGGCATCCGACCACGGCGGGTGTGGGCCCGATGTTCGGTTCGCTCGAGCTCGCGCGTGCGGCGGCGGAGAGGGCGGCCTGAATGGATAAGTTCGCCTGATGGACTGGCTCGCCGCCCAGTCGCACGAATGGTTCGGCCCTTTGTGGGGCCCGGCCTTCTACGAGACGACGACGAGCCTCGCCTTCATCGTGGCGATCCTCGTGCCGCTCATCCTGTCGGTGGCGTACCTCACGCTGTGGGAAAGGAAGCTGATCGGCTGGATGCAGATCCGTCTCGGACCCAACCGCGTCGGGCCCATCGGGCTGCTGCAGCCATTCGCCGACGTCCTCAAGCTCCTGTTCAAGGAGATCATCCTTCCCACGAACGCCAGCAAGGCGCTTTACCTGATCGCGCCCATCCTGATGATCATGCCGGCGGTCGCGGTCTGGGCGGTGATCCCGTTCTCGCCGGAACTGGTGCTCGCGGACATCAACGCCGGCCTCCTCTACATCATGGCGCTTTCTTCCATGGGCGTATACGGGGTGATCGTCGCCGGCTGGGCGTCGAACTCGAAGTACGCCTTCCTCGGCGCGATGCGCTCGGCGGCGCAGATGGTGTCGTACGAGCTTGCCATGGGCTTTGCGCTCGTCGTGGTGCTCATGGTTTCCGGGAGCCTCAATCTCTCGGACATCGTCGAGGGACAGGGCAAGGGCTACTTCGCCTCCAAGGGCCTCACCTTCCTGTCGTGGAACTGGCTGCCGCTCGCGCCCATGCTGGTGGTGTATTTCGTGAGCGGGGTAGCCGAGACCAACCGCGCGCCGTTCGACGTGGTCGAGGGTGAATCGGAGATCGTCGCGGGCCACATGATCGAGTATTCCGGGATGACGTTCGCGCTCTTCTTCCTCGCGGAGTACATGAACATGCTCATGATCAGCGCGCTCACCGCCCTCATGTTCTTCGGCGGCTGGCAGGCGCCGGTGGACTCGATCGTGTTCAACTGGATTCCGCCCTACGGTTGGTTGCTCATCAAGATCTTCTTCATCGTATCGATGTTTCTGTGGATCCGCGCCACCTTTCCGCGCTACCGCTACGACCAGATCATGCGGCTCGGCTGGAAGGTATTCATCCCGCTCACGCTGGTGTGGATCGCGGTCATCGCGATCTGGATGCAGACGCCCTGGAACCTCTGGACATGACCCGCGTTCTCGACTTCTTGCGCTCGTTCCTGCTGCTCGAGCTCCTCCGCGGAATGATGCTCACGGGCAAGTACATGTTCTCGCGCAAGATCACGGTGCAGTTCCCCGAGGAGAAGACCCCGCTCAGCCCGCGCTTCCGCGGACTGCATGCGCTGCGCCGCTACCCGAACGGCGAGGAGCGCTGCATCGCGTGCAAGCTATGCGAGGCGGTGTGTCCCGCGCTCGCGATCCACATCGAGTCGGAGCAGCGGACCGACGGCACGCGCCGCACCACGCGCTACGACATCGATCTCACGAAATGCATTTTCTGCGGCTTCTGCGAGGAGGCGTGCCCGGTCGACGCGATCGTCGAGACGAGCATCCTCGAGTACCACGGCGAGAAGAGGGGGGACCTCTATTACACCAAGACCATGCTGCTTGCGGTGGGCGACCGCTACGAGGAGAAGATAGCCCGCGACCGGGCTCAAGACGCCCGCTACCGCTAGCCAAGAACTCATCTAACAACAATGTTCGAAACCTGGGTTTTCTACGCTTTCGGCGCGGTGTTGCTCGCGTCCGGGGTTCTGGTGATCACCGCGCGCAATCCGGTGCACGGGGTGCTGTTCCTCGTGCTCGCGTTCTTCACTGCGGCGGCGATCTGGCTGCTGCTGCGCGCCGAGTTCCTCGCGATCGCGCTGGTCGTGGTCTACGTCGGGGCGGTGATGGTGCTGTTCCTCTTCGTGGTGATGATGCTCGACATCAACCTGGAACGCGTGCGCGAGGGCTTCTGGCGCAACCTGCCGCTCGCCCTGGTCGTGGGCGGCATCATGGTCATCGAGATGGTCGCGGTGCTCGCGAACCGCTACTACGGTGCGGTCCCGCGCGAGCTTCCCGCCGGGTACAGCAACACGAAGGCGCTCGGGCGCGTGCTGTACACCCAGTACGCCTTCGCCTTCGAGGTCGCCGCGGTGCTGCTCCTGGTAGCGATCATCGCCGCGATCGCGCTCACGCTGCGGAAGCGCAAGGACAGCCGCTACCAGGACCCCTCGATCCAGGTCAGGGTGCGCCGGCGCGACCGCGTGCGCCTCGTGTCCATGAAGGTCGAAAAGTGACTGGCCCCCTGGCGCTGTCGCACTACCTCGTCCTCGCGGCGATCCTGTTCGCGATCAGCGTGGTGGGCATCTTCCTCAACCGCAGGAACCTGATCGTGCTGCTGATGGCGATCGAGCTCATGTTGCTCGCGGTGAACCTCAACTTCATCGCGTTCTCGCACTTCCTCGGCGATCTGGCCGGGCAGGTATTCGTGTTCTTCATCCTCACTGTGGCGGCAGCGGAGTCGGCGATCGGCCTCGCCATTCTCGTAGTGCTCTTCCGCAACCTCAATACGATCGACGTCGAAGACCTGGACGCGCTGAAGGGATGAAAACCCTCTACTTGATCGTCGCGTTTGCGCCGCTCGTCGCGGCGATGGTCGCGGGCCTGTTCGGGCGGCAGATCGGCCGCGTCGGCGCGCACTCGGTGACGATCTTCGCCGTGCTGCTGTCGTTCCTGTGCTCGTGCGTGGTGCTCTACGACGTGATGCACGGCGGGCGCTTCGACGGCCCGGTCTACACCTGGCTCACGACCGGCGGCGCGCGCTTCGAGATCGGCTTCCTGATCGACCCGCTTACCGCGCTGATGATGGTGGTGGTGACCTTCGTGTCGCTCATGGTGCACATCTACACCATCGGCTACATGGCCGAGGACCCGGGATACCAGCGCTTCTTCTCGTATATCTCGCTCTTCACCTTTGCCATGCTGATGCTCGTCATGGCGAACAACTTCCTGCAGCTCTTCTTCGGCTGGGAAGCGGTCGGATTGGTGTCGTATCTTCTGATCGGCTTCTGGTACACGCGCGAGAGCGCGGTGTACGCGAACCTGAAGGCGTTCCTCGTCAACCGCGTTGGCGACTTCGGCTTCCTCCTGGGCATCGCGCTGCTCCTTGCACATTTCGGAACGCTGCATTACCAGGAGGTCTTCAAGGCCGCGCCCGGCCTTGGCGGTGAAATCACCCTTGTGTGCATCCTGCTTTTCATCGGCGCCATGGGCAAAAGCGCGCAGTTCCCGCTGCATGTCTGGCTGCCCGACTCGATGGAGGGCCCGACGCCGATCTCCGCGCTGATTCACGCTGCGACCATGGTGACCGCGGGCATCTTCATGGTGGCGCGCATGTCGCCGCTCTACGAGCTGTCCGACATGGCGCGTTCCGTGGTGCTGATCATCGGCTCGATCACCGCGATCTCGATGGCGCTGGTGGCGCTCACGCAATACGACATCAAGCGCGTGGTCGCGTACTCCACCCTATCGCAGCTTGGCTACATGACCGCCGCGCTCGGCGCCTCGGCGTATTCTGCGGCGATTTTCCATCTCATGACGCACGCCTTCTTCAAGGCCGTGCTCTTCCTCGCCGCGGGCTCGGTGATCATCGCGCTGCACCACGAGCAGGACATGCGCCGCATGGGCGGACTGAAGAAGTACATGCCGATCACGTACTGGACGATGCTGATCGGCGCGATCTCGTCGGCCGGCATCCCGGGGTTCGCCGGCTTCTTCTCCAAGGACGCGATCATCGAGGCGGTGCACCATTCGGCGACGCCGGGCGCGATGATCGGCTACGCGTGCCTGCTCGTCACGGTGTTCATCACCGCGGCCTACACGTTCCGGCTGGTGTTCATGGCATTCCACGGGCCCGAGCGATTCGACAAGCACCACCCGCCGCACGAGTCGCCCCTGGTCGTGACGGTGCCCCTGATCCTGCTCGCCATCCCGTCGATCTTCTCGGGCTGGGTGATCGGCGAAGTGGTGTTCGGCAATTTCTTCGCCGAGTCGCTGCCGCCGCCCGATCCGAACTACCACGGTCTGTGGTCGTTCGTCGTCCATGGCTTGGCTTCGATTCCGTTCTGGCTGGCGCTTGCCGGCATCGCCACGGCGGGGTGGCTCTATCTCCAGCGCACCGACCTGCCGAAGCGCATCGCCATGGGGCTCGGCCCGCTGTACGCGATCGTCGCGCGCAAGTACGGCTTCGACGAGCTTTATTCCTGGCTCTTCGCCGGCGGCGCGCGGGCGCTCGGCAGGGGCTTCTGGCGCGCCGGCGACCAGGCGGTGATCGACGGCGTGGTGGTGAACGGCTCGGCGCGCGTCGTCGGCTGGTTCTCCGGGGTGGCGCGGCTCTTCCAGAGCGGCTTCGTCTACCAGTACGCCTTCAGCATGCTGATCGGGGTCGTGATCCTCGCCTTCTGGTTCTTGAAAGGATAGGGGAAACGCCTCAGTGCTCCTGTCCCTCGCGATCTGGATACCCATCGTCGCCGGCCTCGCGGTGTTCGCGCTCGGCGGCGATCAGCGCGCGCAGCGGCAGCGCTGGGTCGCGCTCGTCGGCGCGATCCTCGGCTTCCTCGTCACGATCCCGCTCTACACCGGGTTCGACCTGCAGAACCCCGGGTTCCAGTTCGAGGAGAAGTGGGTCTGGATAGAGCGCTTCAACATCTACTACCACCTCGGCGTGGACGGCATCTCGGTGCTGTTCGTGCTGCTCAACAGCTTCATCACCATCCTGGTGGTGATCGCGGGCTGGTCGGTGATCGACAACCGGGTCGGCCAGTATTACGGCGCGTTCCTCATCATGTCGGGCCTGCTGAACGGCGTGTTCGAGGCGCTCGACGCGGTGCTGTTCTACATCTTCTTCGAAGGCACGCTGATCCCGATGTTTATCATCATCGGCGTGTGGGGCGGGCCCAACCGGGTCTACGCCGCGGTCAAGTTCTTCCTCTACACGCTGCTCGGCTCGCTGCTGATGCTGATCGCCATGCTGTACCTCTACAACAAGTCGGGCGGGAGTTTCGCGATCACCGACTGGCACCGCCTGCCGCTCTCGCTCGCGGTGCAGACGGTGCTGTTCTTCGGGTTCCTGCTCGCCTTCGCGGTCAAGGTGCCGATGTGGCCGGTGCACACCTGGCTTCCAGACGCGCACACCGAGGCGCCGACCGGCGGCTCGGTGGTGCTTGCCGCCATCCTGCTGAAGCTTGGCGCCTATGGCTTCGTGCGCTTCACGTTGCCGATCCTGCCCGATGCCTCGCGCGAGCTCGCCTGGCTGATGATCGCGCTGTCGCTCGTCGCGATCACCTATATCGGTCTGGTGACCCTGGTGCAGACCGACATGAAGCGCCTGATCGCCTATTCATCGGTCTCGCACATGGGCTTCGTGACGCTCGGTTTCTTCATCTTCAACGCCTACGGGGTCGAGGGCGGGCTCGTGCAGATGATCTCGCACGGCTTCGTCTCGGCGGCCATGTTCCTTTGCGTCGGCGTGCTGTACGACCGCATGCACACCCGCATGATCGGCGACTACGGCGGGGTGGTGAACACGATGCCGAAATTCGCCTCGTTCATGATGCTCTTTGCCATGGCGAACGCGGGCCTGCCCGCGACCAGCGGGTTTGTCGGCGAGTTCATGGTCATCCTGGGAGCGATGAAGGCGAATTTCTGGCTCGCCTTCGTCGCGGCCACCACGCTCGTGCTCGGCGCGGCGTATACGCTGTGGATGTACAAGCGCGTGATCTTCGGCGCGGTGGCGAACTCGCACGTGGGCGCCCTGAAAGATCTTAATCCCCGTGAGTTCATCGTGCTCGGCGCGCTCGCGTCGGCGGTGCTCTTCATGGGCGTGTACCCGCGGCCGTTCACCGAGGTGATGCACGGCTCGGTGAACGAGCTGCTGCGCCACATAGGGACACCCAAGACATGATCTCGCCGGACGTCCTCAGCCATCTAAGGGCGGCGCCCGAGATCTGGCTGCTCGTGGCGACGTGCGCCATCATGATCATCGACGTTTACTCCAAGGACGCCGCGCGCCGCATCACGTTGTACGCCACGCAGTTCACCCTGGCGGTGTGCTTCGTGCTCACGGCCTACGTGGCGTACGAGTCGGAGGGCACGCGCTGGGTGATCTTCAACGGCCTGTTCGTGTCCGACATGATGGGGCACCTGCTCAAGCTCGTCTCCTACATCGCGGTGTCGGCGGCGCTCGTTTACTCGCGCCAGTACCTCGCCGACCGCGGCCTGCTGCGCGGCGAGTTCGTGACGCTGCTGCTGTTCTCGCTGCTCGGCATGATGGTCATGATCAGCGCGGCGAGCTTCCTCACGCTCTTCCTCGGCCTCGAGCTGATGTCGCTCTGCCTGTACGCGCTGGTCGCGCTCAACCGCGATTCGGCGCTTTCCACCGAGGCGGCGATGAAGTATTTCATCCTGGGCGCGCTGTCCTCGGGGCTATTGCTCTACGGCATGTCGATGATCTACGGCGCGACCGGCACGCTGAATATCTACGAGGTCGCGGGCCATGCCGCCCGGCTGGCGAAAACGCCGGCCGACCACACTTTCCTCGTGTTCGGGCTGGTGTTTGTGGTGGCGGGGCTTGCGTTCAAGGTGGGCGTGGTCCCGTTCCACATGTGGATCCCGGACGTCTACCAGGGCGCACCGACTGCGGTGACGCTGATCGTCGGCTCGGCGCCCAAGCTCGCCGCCTTCGCCATGGCGATGCGGCTGCTGGTGAACGGGCTCATCGATCTCGCTCAGGATTGGCAGCAGATGCTTGTGCTGCTTGCCCTGCTGTCGATGGCGCTCGGCAACATCACCGCGATCGCACAGTCGAACCTGAAGCGCATGCTCGCCTATTCCACCATCGCGCACATGGGGTTCATGCTGCTCGGGCTGCTGTCCGGCGTGGTCGAGGGCAACCGGCTGAGCTCGCCCGACGCCTACTCGAGCGCGCTCTTCTACATCATCGTGTACGTGCTGATGTCGCTGGGTGCCTTCGGCGTGCTGCTCTACTGCTCGCGCGCCGGGTTCGAGTGCGAGAATCTCGACGACGTCAAGGGCTTGAACCGCACCCATCCCTGGGTCGCGTTTCTGATGCTGCTCCTTATGTTCTCGCTCGCCGGCATCCCGCCGATGGCCGGCTTCTACGCCAAGCTCGCGGTGCTGTCGGCGGCGGTGAACGCCGGCTATATCTGGCTCGCCGTCGCGGCGGTCATCTTTTCGCTCATTGGCGCCTTCTACTACCTGCGCGTCGTGAAGCTCATGTACTTCGATGATCCCAAGGACGCGACGCGCCCCGTCGGCAGCACCGGCTTCGGCGTCGCGCTTTCGGTCAACGGCCTTGCGCTGCTTGTCCTCGGCCTCGCGCCCTGGCCGCTGATGAACGCCTGTTTTGAAGCCATCAAAGCCCTCTGACCTGACCGAGCAGTTCGTCAGCGGCGGCCTGGTATTCGACGGCCAGCTGCTGAAGGTCCACCGCGATACCGTCCGGCTTCCCGACGGCACGCACGGCATTCGCGAATACATCCGCCACCCCGGCGCGGTCGCCGTGGTGGCGTTGTTCGACGATGGCGCGGTCCTTCTCGAGCGCCAGTACCGCTATCCCGCCCGGCGGGAGTTCATCGAGATCCCGGCCGGCAAGCTCGAGCCGGGCGAGCCGCACCTCGATACCGCGAAGCGCGAGCTCCTCGAAGAGACCGGCTACGTCGCCGCCGAGTGGACGCCCCTCGGCGTCATCCACACCGCGATCGGCTACGCCGACGAGACCATCGAGCTCTTTCTGGCAAAAAAACTCACGAAGAAGGAAGCAAGCCTTGACGCCGGCGAATTTCTCGAGGTGCTCAAGATCCCGTTCGACGAGGCGGTCGCCATGATCCGCGACGGCCGCATCCTCGACTCGAAGAGCGTGGTCGGGCTGCTCTGGGTCGACAAGTGGGCCGCGCGCTAGGGCTTGCAAAACCCGGCAGCCGCCGCAAACTTAGGGCGATGATCGAACTTCGCCGCAGCGCCGAGCGCGGGCACGCCAACCACGGCTGGCTCGACTCCTACCACAGCTTTTCCTTTGCCGATTACTACGACCCGCGCCACATGGGCTTCGGCCCGCTGCGCGTGATCAATGAGGACCGCGTGCAGCCCGGCTCTGGTTTCGGCACCCATGGCCACCGGGACATGGAGATCATCAGCTACGTGCTCGAAGGCGCGCTGGGCCACAAGGACTCGATGGGCAACGGCTCCACCATCGTGCCGGGCGACGTGCAGCGCATGAGCGCCGGCACGGGGGTGCGCCACAGCGAGTTCAACCATGAGAAGGCGGGGGTGACGCACTTCCTGCAGATCTGGATCGAGCCCGACGTCGTCGGCATACCGCCTTCCTACGAGCAGAAGCACTTCGAGCCTGAGGACAAGCGTGGCCGCCTGCGCCTCATCGCCTCGCCCGATGGGAGCGAAGGCTCCGTGACCGTCCACCAGGATGCGCTGCTTTACGCCGGCCTGTTCGACGGTAAAGAGTCGGCGAGCCATTCCTTGCGTGCTGGCCGCAAAGGCTATGTTCACGTAGCCCGCGGGGAGATCACCGTAAATGGCCAGGTGCTCGAGGCCGGCGATGCGCTGAAGACCGACGGCGGAGCGATCGAGCTGAAGGACGGAAGCAACGCCGAAGTGCTGGTTTTCGACCTGCCGTAGCCATGGACGTGACGCACGAGGAGCAGCGCTACTGGTGAAAGCGGCGGTCGAGTGGGCGCGCGCCGGCAACCGCCGGCTGATGCCGCTCTGTCCTTTCGCCCGCTCGGTGTGCGAGAAGACGCCCGACTACCGCGACGTGCTCGCCTGGATTTTCACTATCCGCAGATACCTACATAGCCGCAGGCGGTGCAGTAGTCGCAGCCGTCCCTGCGGATCAGCGCTTTGTTGCCGCACTCGGGGCATTTCGCGCCGGCCAACAGCGGGGCTTCCCTGGAAACCGGGCTTTCGAGAATGCCCATCTGCTGCCTGGGCGCGCCGTTCTCGTCCAGCATGCCGAGCATGGCGTAGCGGTGCAGGATTAGGCGCGCCACGTAGGAGACGGTCGAGGGGAAGTTCTGCTGCTTACGGCTGCCCGGGACGAAAGCCATGAAGTCGCCGAGCGGCTCGGGGAAGTCGAGGAGCTTCCTCAGCTTCATCCCGATCCACGCCGGATCGATCACGCGCATGTCGAGCGAGAGGATCTTGCACAGCCCATCGAGCGCGCGCGGGTATTCGCCCGAGAGCCAGACGGAATAGGGGCGCGTGATGCCGTCGGGCAGGGTGATCTCCTTCAGGCCCAGGACGAAGTCGTCGCCGGTGCGCGGGTTGAGGACATCCACCGTCCAGGACATGGTGCCGTCGGTGCCGGTCTTCGGCTCCTTGAGCGCGAACATGGCGTCGAGGACCGGGGACGAAGCTTCTTCCGGCGACAGCGAGAACTCGCCCTCGAGTCCTGCCTGCAACTGCTCGACCCGATAGCGGACGATCTGGGCGAAGGCGGAGACGATCGAGAGCATGAGCTTCTTCTCGCCGCGCGGCGGGAAGGGCATTTCGAAGGGCTCGTCGCCGCCCGCCTTGGCCAGTGCGTCGAGCTTGAGCTTGAGCCACGCGCGGTCGTTTGCGCGCATGTCCATCGAGAGCGTTTTCGCGAGCGCGCCGAGGCCGCGCGGCTGCTCGCTGCCGTTCACCCAGACTTCGAAGGCATGCGCACGCCCGTTCTCGACATGGCCGACGAACACCGCGAAGCGGTACGGCGGGTGCTCGATCATGTAGGTCCACGCCGGGTTGCCGGTGGAGAGATCCGGGCGGCCGGGCCAGCGCAGCGAGGCGAGCACTGGCGCGGGGACCGACTTCACCTGGATGCGGCGGTTAACATCGTCCTGGACGAAGTCTTCCGTCTTCTGGACAGAAAGAACGGAGCCGAGGACTTTGTTGGGACGGTAGGTCGCGAGGCCCTTGAGGCCCGATTTCCAGGCGAGGAAGTAGAGGTCCTGGAATTCCGAGTACGGGTAATCTTCGGGGACGTTCACCGTTTTCGAGATGCTGCTGTCGATGAACGGCGCTACGGCAGCCACCATTTCCTCGTGCGCCCCGGCGCTGAGCTCGAGCGCGGTCACGAAGTACGGCGGAAGCGCGTCCACGTCTCCGCCCATCGCGCGGTATCGACGGAAAGCATGGTCCTCGACCGAGTATTCCTGCCAGCCGCCGTCGACGCGTTTTTTGCGCGTGTAGGTCCAGGAGAAGGGCGGCTCGATGCCGTTGGAGGCGTTATCGGCGAAGGCGAGGCTGATCGTGCCGGTAGGCGCGATCGAGAGCAGGTGCGAATTGCGCAGCCCGTTGTTGCGGATCAGGTCCTTCACCGGCTCGGGGAGCCGCATGGCGAAGCTGCTTCCGGAAAGGTAGAGATCGGCGTTGAAGAGCGGGAACGCGCCGCGCTCCTTCGCCAGCTCCGCCGAGGCGCGATAGGCATGGTCGCGCATGGTCTCGGAGATGCGCGCGGCCATGGCGCGTGCTTCGGCGCCGTCGTACCTGAGGCGCAGCATGATGAGCGCGTCGCCCAGACCGGTGAAGCCGAGGCCGACGCGGCGCTTGGCCATTGCCTCCTTGCGCTGCTGCTCGAGCGGCCAGGCGGTGACGTCGAGTACGTTGTCCAGCATGCGGACTGCGACGGCGACCACTTTCCCGAAGCGCTCGAAATCAAAGAAGGAACGCTCCGAGAATTCGTTTCCTACGAACCTGGTGAGATCGATCGATCCGAGGCAGCAACAGCCGTAGGGCGGAAGCGGTTGCTCGGAGCAGGGGTTCGTCGCCTCGATCGACTCGCAGTAGTAGAGGTTGTTGTCCTGATTCATGCGGTCGAGGAAAACCACGCCCGGCTCGGCGTGGTCGTACGTGGAGCGCATGATCTGGTCCCAAAGATCGCGCGCGCGCACCGTGCGGTAGACCCAAACGCCGTCTTCGCGCTGGCGCGCTTCCTCATTTGTCTGCCAGGGCTTCGCCTTGTGCACCAGGTCGAAAGAGAGATCCTTTTCCACCGCCGCCATGAACTCGTCGGTCACGCCCACCGAGATGTTGAAGTTCGCGAGGTCGCCGTGGTCCTTGGCGTGGATGAATTCCTCGATGTCCGGATGGTCGCAGCGCAGCACGCCCATCTGGGCGCCGCGCCGCGAGCCGGCGGACTCGACCGTCTCGCAGGAGCGATCGAAGACGCGCATGTACGACACCGGGCCGCTCGCGCGCGAGTGCGTGCCCTTCACTTCCGCGCCCTTCGGGCGGATCGCGGAAAAGTCGTAACCGACTCCGCCGCCGCGGCGCATGGTCTCCGCTGCTTCCTGCAGCGCGGTGTAGATGCCCGGCCGGCCGTCGACCAGCTCCGAGATCGAGTCGCCCACGGGCTGCACGAAACAGTTGATGAGCGTTGCCTGCAGCGCCACCCCAGCGGCCGAGTTGATGCGGCCGGCGGGGATAAAGCCTTCCTCCTGCGCCTGGAAGAAGCGCCGTTCCCAGTGCGCGCGATCGGCCTCGCGCTCGACCTGGGCAAGCGCGCGCGCCACGCGGCGCCTGACCTCGGTGACTGACTGCTCTGTTCCCTTGGCGTACTTCTCGATCAGCGTGTCACGACTGATTTCCTGCTCGGAGACGGGAGGTGGAAGCTGGATTTCCATTACTGGAAAAGTATACAGTAACTAGCCGCGGGCGGCGGCGGCCTCGGTCTCGTCCTCGGACTGCGGGCCGACGGCGCGCCGGGCCCCCTTGAGAAGATCGGCCGCCTCGTCATGGCCGAAGCGCAACGCAAGCTCCACCGGGCTGTCGCCCTCGAGCGTAGTCTGGGTCGGATTGGCACCGTTTCGCAGCAAGAGCTCGATCATCGGCACGTTCCCGCGCATCGCGGCATAGCAGAGCGGGGTATAGCCGTTGTCATGGTGCAGGCTGGGATCGAAGTTCATGGCGAGCACCTTCTGCGCGTACACCAGGTTGTTTTTTTCGATTGCGTAGAAGAGCGCCCGGATGCCTTCGGCGCTTTTCTCCTTGGGCTTGGGCTCAAGGCCGGTCGGCACGACCTTGACCACATAGTTGATGAGCCCGACGCCCACCAGCGCGACCAGTGCGAGCAGGATCGCGACCTTGGAGATGTTCAGGCCCTCGGCAATCTGGTCGGGCATGTTGGCGCCCGCGATGAGCAGCACCACGGCGATGAAAAGCCCGGTCTTGAGGTAGAGAAAGAGGCCGATGATCACCGCGATGCCGAGGCACGCGACCAGCACTCCGCGGTTCACGCCCAGGGTTTGCTCGACGTATTCCTCGGGCAGATTGGCCGTGACCGCGGCGATCAGGAGGAGGCCCATCAGGATCAGCTCGCGGATGCGGAGCCGTGTCAGGAGATCCAGGCCTTCTTTTTTTGTGTCCGCCATCCCTTTCCCCTTGTGCAGCGCGATTTTGAAAGCAACCCGGCGCGCTGGCAAGCGATAATACCGGCAGGATGTCCAAGGCGTTCGTCAAGGAAGAATGCGGTGCCGCCGATGACGAAGACGCGGCGACGCCGAAGCTCGCGCCGGGCGGAAAGAATTACATTACGCCAGCCGGCTATGCTCGGCTCGAAGCGGAGCTGCGCAAGCTGGTGGAGCTCGAGCGGCCCGAAGTGGTAAAAACCGTGGCGTGGGCCGCGTCGCTCGGCGACCGCTCGGAGAACGCCGACTATATCTACGGCAAGCGGCGGCTGCGCGAGATCGACCGGCGCGTGCGCTTCCTCATCAAGCGGCTCGAAAGCGCGCAGGTCGTGCATTCGGCCGGACGCGAGACTGACCAGGTATTCTTCGGCGCGACAGTGAAGATCCGTACGCAGGCGGAAACGAAAGAGATCACCATCGTCGGCGTGGACGAGGCCGACCCGGCGCGCGGCCAGGTCTCGTGGATCTCGCCGATGGCGAAGGCGCTGCTCAAGGCGCGCGGGGGCGACGTCGTGACGCTGCGCAGCCCGGCGGGGGAAGAACAACTCGAAATCTTGGAGGTGAGCTACCGATGAGCATCGTCAAGGAGTTCCGCGAGTTCGCAATCAAGGGAAACGCCGTCGACCTGGCGGTCGGCGTCATCATCGGCGCCGCGTTCGGCAAGATCGTCGCCTCGCTGGTCGGCGACATAGTCATGCCGTTGCTCGGCACGCTGCTCGGGGGCCTCGACTTCACCGGACTCGCGGTGCAGATCGGCCAAGCGAAGATCCAGTACGGCAAGTTCATCCAGACCTGCCTCGACTTCATCATCATCGCCTGGGCGATCTTCCTTGCCGTAAAGGTGATCAATCGGCTCAAGCGCAAGGAGGAGGCAGCGCCCACCGCGCCGCCGCGGCAGGAGGTGCTCCTGGAAGAAATCCGAGATCTACTGAAGCAAAGGCGCTAGCAATTTCTCTGTTCAGCCCGCAATTCGCCGAAGGACCTCCGCGTGATCGGTCCCCGTTTTCAGGGTTTCTTTAGGTCGCCGGCGACAACGACGGCGAGCCGCGCCGGGTCGATGTGGCGGCGAAGCGCCGCGTTGACCTGCTCGGGCGTCAGCGCGGCGATCTTCTTCTCGAACTCGATATCCCAGGCAAAAGTGCGTTTGACGAAGAGGTAGTGCCCGAGCCGGCCGGCGAGCGTGCGGTCCTGCGAGCGCGCGAGGCGCCGCGCCTCGAGCACCGAGCGCTTGCCGGCCTCGACCTCTGGGGCGCTGAATCCTTCGCGCACGGCGCGCTCGATCTCCTCGCGGATCGCGCGCTCGACGCGCGCGCGGTTCTGCGGCGCGAAGATCGAGCCGACGCGGAAAGAGGCGGCTTCGTCGAGCGCGCTCGAGCTGAAGGTGGTGTAAGTACTGTAGGAGAGCCCTTCCTTCTCGCGTACGCGCGCCGGCACGCGCGCGGTGGAGCTGCCGCCCAGGAGGTGGTTAGCGAGTACGAGCGCCGGGAAGTCGGGGTGGTCGTCGCGCATGCGCACGTTGATGCCGGCGCGCAACGCGGCGTTCGCCTTGTCGGGCGTGACGAGCGAATCCTCGAACCCGGGGCGATCGAAGTAGCGCGACGGCACGCGCTGAAACGGGTGCGGCGTGCGCCATGGGCCGAGAAGCCGGTCCACCGCGCCTGCCACCACCTCGGGATCGAAGTCGCCCACGGCGACCAAATCGGCGCCGGTCGCGCCGTAGAGCTCCCGGTAGCAGGCGATCGCATCCTCGAGGGTGGTCTTGCGCATGAGATCGATGCGCTCCTCGAGCGTCGGGGTGTAGTGCGGGTGCCCGGGCGCGTACTCGTGCAGATGCCGCGCGAGCCGCACGCTCGCGAGCGAGGCCGGCTCGTGCCGCTGCGCTTCCGCGCCGGTGAGCGCCGCGCGCTTCATCTCGTCGAACTCCGCGGGCGAGAACGCCGGCTCGCGCAGAGCCTCCGCGACGAGCTCGAGAGTCGGCACCAGGTTTTCGCCGCGTACTTCGATGTGTGCCCCTTCTCCGCTGAGCTGCACGCTCGCGTTCAGGCGCTCGAACGCCTCCTTGAGCTCGGCGCGGCTGCGCGTGCGCGTGCCGCGCATGAGCATGGCGCCGGCGAAATTGCACGCCGTCTCACGGTGCATGAGGCTCTTCTCGTCGCCCCAGTGCAGCGTGAGCGTAGCGACCACCCGGGCGCCGCGTGTCTGCTTGGGGAGGAACGCCGCCCGGATCCTGTTGGACAGCTCCCGCTTGAGGGTCCGCTTTTCGATGTTTTGCGGTGAGGGATCGAAGGCTTCGCCGAGCTGCACGGTCGCACCGCCCGTGTAGCCGGCGAGCACGGACTGCAGATCCGGTGTCGGTGGGATCTCGGCACGGTCGGGGCGCTCCGTGGGGATGAACTCGCCGAGCACCCGATTGGCGGGTTTCAGGTACTGCGCGGCGACGCGCTGCACATCCTCGAGCGTCACCTTGCGCAGGCGGTCGCGGTACAGGAAGAAAAGCCTCCAGTCGCCGGTGGCGATGAACTCGGTGAGCGAGTGCACGAGCGCCGAGGCGTCCCGCTGCACCTTCTCGAACTCGTTAAGGAGCGTCGTACGCGCGCGCTCGAGCTCTTCGGCCGTCACCTTCTCGCGCGCCACCCCCTCGATCACTTCGAGCAGCCGCTCGCGCGCATCGGCCACGCTTTGCTCCCTGCCGAGGTAAGCTCCGAAGAGCACGTAGCCCGGATCGTGCAGCGCGCGCTCGCCGCCCCAGGCGTGGGACGCGAGGCCTTTCTGTACGAGCGCGCGATGTAGCCGGCCGGCCGGGACGTCGCCGAGGACGTTGACCAGCAGGTCAATTGCCGGGTAGTCGGGATGGCTGCCGGCGGGCACGCGATAAAGCGTGGACACGACCGGGTTATCGCCGACGCGCTCCAGGCGCACCCGGCGCTCTCCGTCCTGCGTCGGCTCGGCGGTGTAGTGGGTAGGCAGCACCCGCGTGGGCCGCGGGAGCGCGCCGAGATGTTTTTGCACCAGAGAAACCGATTTCGGCTCATCGAAGCGCCCGGCAATGATCAGTACCGCGTTGTCGGGCTGGTACCAGGTGCGGTAGAAGGCCTGCAGCTTGTCGATCGGCACGTTCTCGATGTCGGAGCGGCTGCCGATGATCGGGTTGCCGTAGTTGTGCCAAGGGAAAGCGAGCTGCTGCATGCGCTGGACGAGCACCCCGCCCGGGTTGTTCTCGCCCATCTCGAACTCGTTGCGCACCACGGTCATCTCGCTGTCCAGGTCCTGCTTGGAAACGAACGAGTTGACCATGCGGTCGGCCTCCATCGCGATCGCCCACTCCAGGTTGTCGTCGGTGGCGGCCAAGGTCTCGAAATAGTTCGTGCGGTCGTTGGACGTGGTGCCGTTCCAGCGCGCGCCGCGGCGGGTGAACTCCTCCTTCAGGTTGGGATGGCGCTTCGACCCCTTGAAGAGCAAATGCTCGAGCAGGTGTGCCATGCCCTTCTCGCCGTAGCTCTCGTGGCGGGAGCCGACGAGGTAGGTGATGTGCACCGTGATCGTGTCCGCGCCCGGGTCGGGCAGGGTGAGGAGCTTCATCCCGTTGGCGAAACGCCACTCGGTGATGCCTTCGATCGAGACGCTTTTTTGCGGAAGCTCGACGGCGAGAGCGCTTCCGAACCAGAGGACGAGGAGTACGGCGAAAAGATTTCTTAGGTGAACCATGCGATAAAGTACAGTGCGGCGAGCGCGGCGATTATCGTAACGAACGCCATGCGCCAGCGCCACGCCACCGCGCGGCGCCGGCTGGGAGCTGTGATTCTGCGCCAGCCACCTTCGGCGGCCAGATGTTCCAGGTGGTCGCTACGCCTCGCCGCGCTTCAGCGTCGCATCGCGGATGGCGTGGGCAGGGAGCCGCACCTGCTCGGCCTCTTCCTTGGACACCGGGATCTGGATCGACTTGATGTTCACCACCGGGAACATCATCAGTGTCCCGTCCGCGACGACCATCAGGAACGGGCTCTTCATGAATTCCTCGATCTTGAGCTGCTTCGCGGCCGCGTTCAGCCCTTGCTGCGGAAAGCCGAACGAGATCTTGCTGCCGTCCATGAAGGTGATCGTCAGTCCGCGGCTATCGTCCATGGCCTCTCCATGCGAGAGAGGCCATTGTAGCGGTTACGTCTTGCCGCGCTCGCGGCGGATACAGGCCCTGAGCTCGTCGCCCGTCTTGTCCTTGCACGCTTCGCGGATCCGCCCGCGTTGCGCCATGCGCTCCTTGGCCTGCGCTTCGCATTTGGCCGGATCCTTTGTCTGCGCGCACAGCTCGCGCCGCATGCAGTCGCGGTACTCGGCTTGCTTGCCCTTGCTCGCCTCGCACGCCTTGGCGGCCTGGGCGTGCATTGCCTTCGCTTTGGCGAGCCGCTCTTCGCAGGCCTTGGGATCCTTGGCCTGCGAGCAGTCGAAGCGCCGCGCCTTGGGCGCATCGCCCTGCGGCGCCTGGGCTTGAGCGAAAGCGCTGGCCGCGACGAGCACAGCCCCGATCAGCAGTGACGGTCTCATGAGGTCTCCTTGGGGAACATTTCCCGCCCAAGAAACGCGCTTCCGGTCCCCTTCGCCTACAGATGTCGTCGGATTCTTTTGTAACCCTTTGTATCAAAGCTGCTTGAGCATCGTGCCGGCATCGGAGACCTCGAACTTGCCGGGGGCTTCGACGTTCACCTGCTTCACCACGCCGTTGTCGACCAGCATCGAGAAGCGCTGCATGCGCGTACCCATGCCGCGCGCGTTCAGGTCGAGCTCGAGCCCTAGCGCCTTGGTCCACTGCCCGCTGCCGTCGCCGAGGAAGCGGATCTTTCCGAGCGCCTTCTGGTCGCGGCCCCAGTGGGCCATGACGAACGCATCGTTGGTCGCCACGCACCATATCTCGCTCACGCCTTTCTTCTTCAGCTGGTCGAAATTCTGCACGTAGCTCGGCACGTGCTTGGCGGAGCACGTCGGCGTATACGCTCCCGGGAGCCCGAACACCGCGATCTTCTTGCCCTTCGCAGCCTCGGCGACGTTCACTTCCTTGGGCGCCATCGCGCACTGGGTCGCGGAGTCGAACTCGGTGGATTCCATCAGCTTGCCGTCGGGCAGACGGTCGCCGACTTTGATCGCCATAGCGGTCTCCTGTAGGTCGTCTTTGGGGGAAGCGAAATGATACCTTTGGTACAGGCGCATGCGACATGTCGGCACAGGGCTGATCGTCATTGCGGCGGCGGTCGGCGCCCTCGGGATGGGCATCTTCGTCACCGAGCGCGGCGTGGCGAACGAGATCAAGGGCTTCGTCCTCGTGCTGATCGCGGCGGTGCTCCTGGTCGGCGGCTGCGTGCTGCGGGAGCTGAGCGCCCTGCGCCGCGCCCTTGAACGGAAAGATTCCTGACCGCAGGAAGCTCGAGCGGCTCGCATGGCTGCTCGACAGCTCGATCCCGATCCCGGGCACGCGCTTTTCGATCGGCCTCGACGCCCTGATCGGGCTCGTGCCTTTCCTCGGTGACCTGGTCGGCGTGCTGTTGTCGTCCTACATCGTGGGCGAAGCGGCGCGGCTCGGGGCGAGCCGTAGCGTGCTCGCGCGCATGGTTTTCAACGTCGCGGTCGAAGGGCTGACGGGCCTCGTGCCCCTCGCGGGCGACGTGTTCGACGCCGCATGGAAGGCGAACCAGCGCAACGTGCGGCTCCTCGGCGCTTGGTTAGAGCACCCGGCGCGCGCAGAGCGCTCGAGCGCACTTTTCGTGATCGGACTCGGTCTCGCGCTTCTCGCCACTGCCGCGGTCCCGGTCGCGCTTACGTACGCATTGCTACGCTGGATCGTCGCATAGCCACGCGGGCGCAGCGCTTGCTCCGACACGGTGCGATGCTGCTCAGAATGAGGGATCTGCGGGGTGACCGGATCCACGCCGAGGACGGTGAGGTGGGCTCGGTCGATGAGCTCTACTTCGACGACGAAGCCTGGGATGTGCGCTACCTCGCTGTCGACGCGCGCCGCTCGATACCGGGGCGCAAGTACTTCATCTCGCCGATCGCCATCGGCCACAGTCGCCGGTTCGCCGCGGGCGGCGACATCCGTATCGAGCTCACACGCGATCAGATCAGCCGCTGTCCCACGGCGCCGCAGGCGAACCTGCGCTCGAGCACGGAAGTGCTCGGCTGCGGCATCGAGGCGCGCGACGGCGTGATCGGCACCGCCTTCGATCTCGTGGTCGACGACGAGACTTGGGACATTACCGATGTGCTCGTCAATTCGCACGACTGGCTTCGGGGCAGCATGCTCCTCATCTCGCCGGAGGTGATCGAGCGCATCGACTGGCGGGAGAAGACGATGCACGTCAGCCTCGCGCGCGCGGATATCCTCCAGGCGCCCGAGGTGCGCCTGTAGCCGAATCCGGAATTTTTTCGCGGCGGCGACGCGAGATTGGCTTCCGGCTCGTAAAAGGGGTATTCTTAAGGTATCGTTTCATGAAACTTGGGTAGGTACATGAAACAATTGATCTTTCTGTTGATCATGTCTTGCGCAGTCCAGACATGGGCGCAGGAGCCGGCGAAAGAGGCGGCGATTCCCGCGCCGAAGAAGGAAGCCGCCAAGCCTGAGCCGGGGAAGCAGGCGATTGTCATTCCGCGCAAGCGGCGCTGGCACGAGGACGCGCGTCATTGCCTCGAGCTCCCGACCAACACCGAGATCATCAAGTGCGCAGAAGAGTATCTCTAGGCGGCACGCCTTTCGGTGCTCTGTCTGGCGCCCCCGCCGCGAAATCCATCGACACGTAGAAGTCGCTTTGCCCGCGGCGCACCAGCAGTCCGATGCTGCCGCCCGCCCGTTGCGCGAGAAGCCGATTGAACTCCTCGAGGCTGCGCACCTGCTTGTGGTTCAACCCGTAGACCACGTCGCCGATCCTCAGCCCCGCGCGCTCGGCGATCCCACCCATCCGCACCACCGCCAGGCCGTAGGGTAGACCGAGAGAGCGCAAGGTCTGCGGCGGCAGCTCCCGCAGGCTGAAGCCTGTTTCGGCGTTGTGAATCGTCACCAGCCGAAGATCCGCGTCCGGTGCGGGAGAGCAGGCACCGAGGCAGGCTAAGAGCAGCAACACAGCGCCACGCATCGAATGCATCCCGGCAGGTGCGGCGCTTGCTACATCCAGTCTAGCGAGCGCCGTGTAACAGCTTCCGGCGCATATAAGTTCTACAGAAGGAGGAAGAAGTGAAGACCATGTTCGACGTGAAGAGAATTATCTACCTCGCGTTCGCCGCGCTCGCGGCGTGCGCTACCAGCGATCCGCCCCAGTCCGAGCTGGAGGCGGCGCGCGCCATGGTGGCGCAGGCGCAACCGGTGGCCGAGGCGGCCGCCGCCGCCGAGCTCGCGAATGCACAGGCGACGCTCGCGCGCGCGGAAATTGCGATGCAGCACGGCCAATACGAGGATGCGCGCCTGCTTGCCTTGCGGGCTGAAGCCGACGCGAGACTCGCATGGACGATGGCGGAAAACGCGCGCGTGCAGCGCGCTTTGCAGGAAGAAAGGAGTGCCCGATGAACAAGCCGCTCAAGCTCACGGTGCTCGCAGCCGCGCTCGTCGCCGGCTGCAGCACCGTCTCGCCGGTCGCCAATCAGAGGCTCGAGGAGGCGCGAGCAAGCTATCAGCGCGCCGCGGCCGATCCACTGGTCCAGCGCCATGCGCAACCCGAGCTCCAGCGTGCGGCCAACGCCCTTGCCGAGGCGGGGCGGGCCGCCAAGGACGGGTCCTCCGAGCTCGTCGAGCAAAACGCCTACATCGCCGACCGCTCGGCGCGCACCGCGCTAAGCACCGCGCAGGGGCGCCAAGCCCAACTCGACCTCGTTGCGGCACACGAGGAGCGCAGCAGGCGCCTTCTGCAAGCGGAGCGCGCACGCGCGGAGCAGGCGGAAAAAGCACGCCAGGAGGCTGAGGCGCGCGCCACTCAGCTCGCGGATGCAAAAGCGAAGCAGGACCGCGAGACTGCCGCCGCCGAGGAGTTGGCCGCGGAGGTGCGGCGACTTGAGAGCGCCGGCGTGCGCGCGCGGCAGACCGAGCGCGGCTGGGTCCTGACGGCCAACGACGATCTTCTGTTCGAGAGCGGCACGACGCTGCGGGCCGGAGCCGAACGCACGCTCGACACGCTCGCGCAGTTCCTGCGCAAGCATCCCGAGCGCAGCATTGCGATCGAAGGATTCACCGATGGCACGGGGTCGGTGCAGGCCGCCGAGCGGCTCTCAGCGCGCCGAGCCGAGGCAGTGAAGTTCGCGCTGGTCCAGCGCGGCGTGGAGCCGCAGCGCATCGACGCGCGTGGCATGGGGCCGAACTTCCCGGTCGCCTCGAACGACAGCGAAGCGGGCCGGCAGCAGAACCGGCGGGTCGAGGTGGTTATTCGGTCAGCGGGCGCGGCTGGCGATAAGGCCGGCGCAGGCGCCACGGCGCCGGAAGCACCGAAGAAGCAGTAGCGTCTTCTTGCTGGCTATCCTACTTCGATCGGCACGTAGACCGTCGCTTCGCCGCGGCGTACAAGGAGGGCGACAGTATCGCCCTGCTTGTGCTCGGCGATCAGACGATCGAAGTCTTCGAGGCTCTTGATCGTCTCGCGGCCCACTCCGACGATGACGTCGCCGGGGCGCAGCGGGCTGCGTGAGGCGTCTGCGCTCTCGACCACAAGCCCGTAGTCGATGCCAAGTGCCTTGCGCTGCGCCGCAGGCAGCTCGCTCACCACTAAGCCGAGGCGGTTCGGCTTGGTCGGCTTCTCGGCGGCGGGCTTGGCCGGCTTCGCGTCCGCCACGAGCTCGGCAGCGGTGAACTTCACGTCCTCGGCCTTACCGTCGCGCCAGATGCGCAGCGTCGCGCTTTGTCCGGGTTTGGTCGCGGCGACCAGGCGCGGCAGCTTGTTGGCATCCTCGAGCGGTTGGCCGTTGTACGCCAGTACCACGTCGCCGGGCTGGAGGCCCGCTTTGTCGGCCGGGCTTCCCGGCTCGACCGACGCGATCAGCGCGCCATTCGGCTCCTTGAGCCGGAACGACTGCGCGAGCTCCTTGGTCATCGGCTGGATGCGCACGCCGAGCCGGCCGCGCGTCACCTTGCCCTCGGCACGCAGTTGTTTCATCACGTCGAGCGCAACCTCGATCGGAATGGCGAACGACACGCCCATGTAGCCGCCGGTCTGGCTGTAGATCATCGAATTGACGCCGACCACCTCACCCGCAAGGTTCATGAGCGGCCCGCCGGAGTTGCCGGGGTTCACGGCGACGTCGGTCTGGATGAAGGGGACGTAGGTCTCCGCGGGCAGCGAGCGCCCGGTGGCGCTCACGATCCCGGCGGTGATCGTGTTCTCGAAGCCGAACGGAGAGCCGATCGCCGCCACCCACTCGCCGGGCTGCAGCTTCTCCGATTTGCCGAGCTTCACGGTGGGCAGCCCGGTGGCTTCGATCTTGAGAAGCGCGATGTCGGTGCGCTCGTCCGCACCGATCACCCTCGCTTTGAACTCACGCTTCGCATCGGCGAGGCGCACGGTGACTTCGCCGTCGCCGGCAACTACGTGGGCGTTGGTAAGCACGTAGCCGTCCTGGCTGACGATGAAGCCCGAGCCAAGGCCGAGCCCCGGGCCCGGCATGCGCTCCGGAGCGTCGGGCATGAAGCGCCGGAAGAATTCGAGCAGCGGGTCCTCCGGCGGCTGTCCCTGCGCTCCGCCGCGCCCGCTGCGCGCTGCCTCGCGCTTTGTAATCACGTTCACCACCGCGGGGCCCTGCTGCTTCATGAGCGAGGTAAAGTCGGGCAGGTTCCGGGCGGTCTGACCCGGGGCCGCAGTCGTAAAGGCAGTCAATAAGACTATGAGGGCGAGCGGTCTCATGGTGAGACCCGCTCTGCAAGCTTCGCGCCTACGCGAGCGCCGCCACGCGGCCGCGCTCGACGTCGATCCTGCGCAGCAGAAACAGCCCGATCACGAAATAGAGCCCGGTGACGAAGATGCCGAGGCGGTGGTTGCCGGCGAAGACAAGCGTCACCGCGCCATAGGTGAGTGGGCCGAAAATTGAAGCCGCCTTCACTGCCAGCCCCCAAAGCCCGAAGAACTCCGCCAGGCGCGCCGGCGGCGCAAGGTAGCCGACGAGTGCCCGGCCCGCTGCCTGGGACGATCCCATGCAGAGCCCGGCAAGGTTCGCGGCAAGCCAGAATGAAGAATGGCTTTGCGAAAAACCCGCTATGACGACCATCACGATCCATCCCAGGAGCGTAATCGCCACTGCGCGCACGTGGCCGACCGCGTCCTGCAGGTAGCCGAAGCCGAATGCACCGACCGCCGCGGTGACGTTGACGACGAGAATGAGGGTGATGGTCTGCTGGGTGGTGAACTTCATCGCCTGCTCGGCGTAGATCGCCGCGAGCGAGACCACCGCGGTGATTCCCGCCTGGTAGAAAAGCAGGCAGAGCAGAAAGCGCCGGAGGTCCTGGTACTGCTGCGCGTGCTGCAAGGTCTCCTTTACCCGCACCCACGGGTTCTCCATGCGCGGCTGCGGGACGGCGCGCTCGCGCAGAAAAAGAAACGTCGGCACCGCGGCAGCCGCGAAAAATGCGGCGGTAATCAGCATCGTCACCGGCACGAAGTGCGAGGCGGGTTTCCCCGCCGAGCTGCTGAGGGTGATGTAGTACAGGCAGATGCCAAGCGCGGTCAGGCCGCCGAGGTAGCCGAAGCTCCACCCCCAGCCTGAGACTCGGCCCATCGCGCGCGAGTCTGCGAGCTCGGGCAGGAAGGCGGCGATGAGGTTCTCGCCCGCACCGAAGAAATAATTGGAAAAAATCAGGAAAACCAACGCGAGCGCGATCGCACCGGGCTGCGCGAAGTAGAGAGCCGCGGTGAAGAGCACGCAGCCGACGGTCGTGGCGAAGAGCAGCCGCTTCTTCGCCGCATGCGCATCGGCCCACGCGCCGATGAGCGGCCCGGTGAAGAGAATCGCCGCGTAGGACACCGAGAGCGCGGCGGTCCAGGCGAATGTCGCCCAGGGCTCGTTCTCGGCTACGGCCCCGACGAAATAGGCGCTGAACACCGCGGTGATGACGACCGTGGTGTAGGCCGAGTTCGCGAAGTCGTACATGCTCCACGCCCAGACCTCGCGCACACGCACTTCGGGGGCCAGGGCGCGGAGCATCGCGAACGGAACGGCCAGGAAGCCGCGGTGCTCAGCCGGGCGCGCGGTAGCCGGCTCCGCCCGCCTTGCGCATCGCCTGCATGCCCTCTTCGACCGACATGAGCGGCGTTGTCTTCACCGACTTGACCGCGCCGCCGGCAGCTGCAGCGAGCGACGCGGCCGCCGCCGACACGTTGTCGGGCATCTGCACGATGACGACTGCATCCGATTCGCCGAACGCAAACCAGTAGCCGAGGAGCTTGCCGCCGAGCTTCTCGATCACCGGCCGGATCGCCTGCTCTCGGTTCTGCGGCTCGTTGAGCATCTTCGCCCACGCTTCGGACGTAAAGGACGCCTGCAACATGTAATGCGCCATGACTGCCTCCTCTGTCCCCGGAATGGGGAATGGCAGTCTATTTCAAACTGGCGAGGTAGGCGGCGATATCGCGCGCGTCGCGCTCGCTCAACCCGAGACCCGTCATTGCGCCCGGTTGAGGGAATCTATTTCGGGACTAATCGCGCGTTCGGATAAGCGCGAGCCCGCTGGCCGGATCGTGCCGGCGCCTGAGGTAGCCGGGCGACTCGGTGAGGATGAGCTCCAGGGTCGGGCGCACCTTCGCGGCCAGCAGGTGGCCGCCGCACGCGGCGCCGTCACGCTTGCCCAGCACCACGTGCGCGTGCACTTTCCTGCCGCCAGCGTCGTCGAGCGTGATGTCCCCGACCAGAGCGAGGACCTCGGTCTGCTCGCGCACCGGGATGCGCTCGTAGTCCTTTTTTTCCCAGTCGAAGTAGCCGAGCATTGCCTCGCTGAAGGCGCCAATGGCGGTGAAGCTCGACGCGCTGAGGTTCTGTTCGGCGGCGAAGCGCTCGAGCCCCTTCATCGGGTCCTCGCCGGCGTCGAAGATCACGGCAAAGACGCGCTGGTCGTGCTGATTGATGAGCTTCGCCCGCATGCAGCCGGCGGCCGCAACAAACGTGCCGAAAAGCGATGGTGGGCTTTGCGGTATAGTCTTTCGCCTATGCAACAAGCAGTTAAGACGCTGGAGGGAGGTCAAAAGCACGACGGGCGCCTCACACTGGCGCAGGTGCTCGACTGGCTGGTCGCGGATGCGATGGTGGCCGCCGAGGCCGCGGAGCAGCTCAAGAAGGAGCGGCGCTACTACCGTGGCACGACGCATCCGCTGGAGATCGTCGCGCAGCAGAAATGGAAGAAAGGTTCGACTCTCCTCACGCTCGGCGTGCTGAGCGAGTGGCTGGCGAAGCGCGTGGGCATGGAATACCTGCACATCGATCCGCTGAAGATCGACTTCGCCGGCGTCACCGAGATCATGTCCTCGGCGTACGCGACCCGCTTCCGCATCCTGCCGGTCGCGCTCACGGCGAGGGAAGTGGTGATTGCCACCGCCGAGCCGGGCGTGCGCGACTGGGAGCCTGAGCTCTCGCGCATCATCAAGCGCGAGATCAAGCGTGTGATCGCGAACCCGTTCGACATCGAGCGCTACCAGGTCGAGTTCTACAACCTCGCCAAGTCGATCAAGGGCGCGAGCAAGACCAGCTCGCTCACGGGCCTGTCGAACTTCGAGCAGCTGGTCGAGCTTGGCAAGACCGCGGGCGACAAGGGGCAACCGCTCGACGCCAACGACGCGCACGTGGTGCGCGTGGTCGACTGGCTGTGGCAGTACGCCTTCGAGCAACGCGCGAGCGACATCCACATCGAGCCGCGACGCGAGCAGGGCATCGTACGCTTCCGGATCGACGGCGTGCTGCACCAGGTGTACCAGTTCCCGGCCCCGGTGCTGGCGGCGATGACGAGCCGCATCAAGATCCTCGCGCGCATGGACGTGGTCGAGAAGCGCCGCCCGCAGGACGGGCGCATCAAGACGCGCTCGGGCGAGCAGGACGTGGAGCTGCGCATCTCGACGCTGCCGACCGCGTTTGGCGAGAAGCTCGTGATGCGCATCTTCGACCCCGAAGTGCTGGTGCGCGACTTCTCCGAGCTCGGCTTCTCGCAGGAGGACCAGCGCCGCTGGAAGGAGATGACCGGCCGGCCGAACGGCATCGTGCTCGTCACCGGGCCGACCGGCTCGGGCAAGACCACGACGCTCTACTCGACGCTGAAGAGCCTCGCCACGAGCGAGGTCAACGTGTGCACGATCGAGGACCCGATCGAGATGATCGAGTCCGCCTTCAACCAGATGCAGGTGGTGAGCGCGATCGACTTGGGCTTCGCCGAGGGCGTGCGCGCGCTGATGCGTCAGGACCCGGACATCATCATGGTGGGCGAGATCCGCGACCTCGAGACCGCCGAGATGGCCGTGCAGGCCGCGCTCACCGGGCATCTCGTGCTCTCCACCCTGCACACGAACGACGCGCCGAGCGCGATCGCGCGGCTGCTGGAGCTCGGTGTGCCTGCGTATCTCCTGAACGCGACGCTGAACGGTGTTATGGCGCAGCGCCTGGTGCGCACGCTTTGCCCGCACTGCAAGCAGGCGTTTGAGCCGCACCGCGCCGAGGACAAGGAGGCCTGGGACGCGCTCGTGGCACCGTGGAGGTCCCGGCATCCGGCGCGGCTCTACAAGCCGCTCGGCTGCCTGGAGTGCCGCATGACCGGGTACATGGGCCGGCTGGGGATCTACGAAACGCTCCTGTATACGACTTCGCTCAAGAACCTTGTCTCGGAGAACGCCGATCTCGCGACGCTGCGCGAGCAGGCGTTCAAGGAAGGAATGAAGCCGCTGCGCATCGCGGGCGCAATGAACGTCGGCGCCGGCCGGACCACGATGGACGAGGTGCTCAAGGTCGCGCCTCCGGTGCGCGATCCGGCGGCGCGCGCATGATCGACCTGCTGCTGCTGGTGGCGGTCTCGGGGGGCGCGGTCTATCTCGCGATGCAATACCTCGCCCGCAAGCGCGAGAACGAACTGGCGCAAGCACGGAACGACTCGGCGCGCTTCCGCGGCCTGACCGAGCTCTCGGCCGACTGGTTCTGGGAGACCGACTCCGAGCACCGCATCGTGTGGCTCTCGGGCGGGGCGCCGGTGGCGACGTTCTTCGGCCACACGCCTACCTACGGCAAGCGTATCTGGGAGATCCCCGGCATCGAGGTCGAGCCGCGTGCGCTGGAAGCGCATCTCGAGAGCCTGGAGGCGCGCCAATCGTTCTTCGATCTCGAGATCTCCCGCATCGACGAGCGCGGCGCGCGACAGGTCCACATCATCTCCGGGCAGTCGCGCTACGACGCCGAAGACAACTTCCTCGGCTACCGCGGAGTGGGGCGCGACGTGACCGAGCAAAGGAGCGCCGAGCGGGCGCTCTTTCGCGCCAAGGAGCGCCTCGAGCTTGCGCTCGACGGCGGCAACCTCGCCGAGTTTCACTACGACGCCGAGCGCAACGAGCTCTCCGCCGGCGACGGCTGGGTGCGCTTCCTCGGCCA
Organism: Burkholderiales bacterium; assembly: GCA_035454685.1. Lineage (GTDB taxonomy): Bacteria > Pseudomonadota > Gammaproteobacteria > Burkholderiales > SG8-39 > SCGC-AG-212-J23. Next base: position 27,506 of record DATIGN010000149.1, read on the forward strand.
CACGCGCTCGCCGGCGATCACCTTGGGAGCCGAGCTCATCGCGATGATGCATCCCGACGACCGGGTCGGCTACACCGAGGCGCTAGTGCGCACGCTGAAGGGCGAGGCGCCGGTGTTCGACACCGAGTTCCGTATCCGCACGCGCAGAGGCGAGTGGAAGTGGCTGCACGCGCGCGGGCGCGTCACCGTGCATGCCGCCAGCGGCCGAGCGAACCACGTTTCCGGCACGGTCGCCGACATCGACGAGCGCAAACGCGCCGAGGCGGCGCTCGCCGAGCGCGAGCAGCGCTTCCGCGACGTGGTCGAGGCTTCGGGCGAGTACGTCTGGGAGACCGACGCGCAGTGGCGCTACACCTACCTCTCCGAGCGGGTCGAAGCGGTGCTCGGCTATGCGCGCGCCGAGCTCCTCGGGAGGAAGCCTGCCGATTTCATGCCGCTCGGGGAGCCGAAGGCGGTCGACGAGTGGTTCGCCGGTCGGGCAGCCGAAGGCCAGCCGTTCCGCGATCTGCTGCACCGGATGATCACGAAATCGGGCGGCGTAATCTGGCTCTCGGTGAGCGGGGTGCCGGTGCGCGACACCGAGGGCCGCCTTACCGGCTGGCGCGGCACCGGCGCCGACGTCACCGCGCGCAAGCATGCGGAGGCGCGCATCGAGCAGCTCACCACGCGCGACGCGCTCACCGGCCTGCCGAATTCCACGCTGCTCGCGGACCGGGCAAGTCAGGCGATCCTGACCGCGGCGCGCAGCCGCTCACAGTTCGCGTTGCTCTGCATCGATCTCGACCGTTTCACGCTGGTGAACGACTCGCTGGGGCACCGCGCGGGCGACGCGTTGCTGCGCTCCGTGGCCGAGCGCCTGGCGAACGTGGTGCACGGCGAGGACACCCTCGCGCGCCTGGGCGGCGACCACTTCGTGCTCGTGCAAGCGATCCGCTCGAAGGGGGACCCGGCTGCGGAAGCCGCGGCGGCGGCGCAGCGTATCCTTGGCGTGCTCGCGCGTCCCTTCACCGTGCAGGGCAAGACGCTCAACGTCGCCGCGTCGATCGGCATCAGCATCTACCCGAACGACGGGCGCGACTTCGTCGAGCTGCTGAAGAACGCCGACGCGGCTCTGAACCACGCTAAGGCGACCGGCAAAGGGACCTGGCGCATGTTCGCGCCGGCGCTGAACGCGCGTGCCGCCGAGCGGCTGCGCCTGGAGAACGAGCTGCGCTCGGCGCTCGCGCGCGGCGAGCTTGCGCTGCACTGGCAGCCGGTGGTGCGCGGCTGGCCGCCCGAGCGGCGCACAAGCCCCGCGCACTGGCGCGGGCGGGTGGTGGGGGCTGAGGCGCTGGTGCGTTGGCAGCACCCCGAGCGGGGGCTGCTCGGGCCCGAGCACTTCGTGCCGCTCGCCGAGGAATGCGGGCTGATCCGCGCGATCGACGAGTGGGCGCTAGAGCGCGCGCTGTCGCAAGCCGGCGCCTGGCAGCGGCGCTACGGGCGGCGCCTGTGGTACGCCGTCAACGTCTCCGCGCCCGGCCTTGCGCAGGGCGTCGAGTACCTGCAGAGGCTCGAGCACGCGCTCGTCGCCAACGGCATCAACGGCGAGACGGTGGAGCTCGAAGTCACCGAGCGCGTGATCATGTCGGGCGTCGCCGAGAACGTGGCCACGCTGGAGGCCATCGGCAAGCTCGGAGTACGCTTCGCGATCGACGACTTCGGCACCGGCTATTCGAGCCTCGCGTATCTGCGCAGCCTCCCGATCGACAAGCTGAAGATCGACCGCTCTTTCCTGCGTGCGATCGATGCTCAGTCCGCCGACGAGGCGATCGTGCGCGCGATCACCGCGCTCGCCGCCACGCTCGGGATCTCGGTCGCCGCCGAAGGCGTGGAAACCGCGCCGCAGCTCGAGCGCCTGCTCGGGCTCGGCTGCGAGGAATGGCAGGGGCACTACTTCAGCGCGCCGCTCGACACCGCGGGCTTCGAGGAGCTCCTGTCCGAGTCGCTGTCGGCGCGCACCGCGCGCAGCTCGGAAGCCTGAATCAGTCCCTCGGCCGCGGCGTGCGCTGCGGCCTGCTCGGCTTCCTTGGCGAGCACCAGCTGGCAGCCGGTTTTCGCCACTTCCCCTGCAAGTTTTTCGATTTGAGAAATTCTTTTCTGGTTCACTGACCTTATGTAGACGGCCCGTATGCGGTCCGGGTGGCGGTGCACCACCGCGCTGTAGATCTCGGGGTCCTCCTCGCCGCTGTCGCCGATAAGGATGAACTTGAGCTTCGGATAGGTGGCGAGGATGTCCTCGATCGCCTTGCGCTTGTGCTCCTTTTCCGGGCGCAGGCCGAAGTCGCGGAGGAGCAGGGGGCCGAGCGGAAGCTCCTGGATCTCCAGGTACTCGAGCAGCGGCGCATAAAGGTTCCACGGGCTCTTCGAGATGTAGAAGAACGGGTTCATGCCCGCGTGCAGCGCGCGGTAGAAGGCCGCCACGCCTGGGAAGGGCTTGCGCGTGCGCGCGTTGGATAGCACGGCGGTGAGGATCATCCTCACCTTGTTGCCGACATGGCTCGCGACGATGGTGTCGTCGATGTCGCTGATCACGCCGAAGCGTGCGCGCCTGGAAGGAACGAGCACCCGCGCAGTAGCTCGCACAGCTTCTTCTCCCTGCAACTCGAGCTCTACTTCCTGCCACACCCCGGGACCGAGGCGCCCGCGCGGTGCGATGAAGAGCCTGAAGTAGCCCTCGCGGTCGGTGATGCCCTCGCTCTCGCGGCCGAAAAAGCGCGCGCGCAGCCGCGCGAGCGGAACTTCGTCGGATTCCAGCCGCTTCCAGAAGCGCACGACGTTGCGCCAGCGGCCATCGGCGTCCGTGGCCGGCGTGAAGCCCTCGTCCTCGAGCACCCGGCCGCAAACGATGAGCCGCTCGCGCGTGCCGTACCCGAGGTACGGCATGATGATGACTCTGTCGCGGAAGCTCAGTCGCGCAGGACGAGTGCCGACAGCGCCCACGACACCAGGCTGAAGACGATGGCGCCGAGCACGCCGGCCCAGAAGCCGCCGACATTGAACCCCTCGAGCCAGCTTGCCACCATCCAGAAGAGGAACCCGTTCAGCACGAAGATGAAAAGCCCGAGCGTCAGGATCGTCACCGGAAGCGTGAGCAGCACGAGCACCGGGCGCACTACCGCGTTCACGAGGCCGAGGACGAGCGCCGCCACCAGCGCGGCGCCGAAGCCCGAGACGCTGATCGACGGCATGAGGTAGGCCACCGCGATCAACGCAACGGCGTTGATCAGCCAGACGAGGAGGAGCCTGAGGATCACGGCTGCGCGGAGTAGAACAGGTTCGTCAGGCTCTTGATATCGAGCCGCTGGAAGCGCGTGTAGCCCGAGCTGCGCACCAGCGCCTCGGTCGCCGCCGGGCCGAGGCAAGTGCCGAGTCCCGGCCCGCCGCGCGCGAGCGACTGCGTCATGCAGTGGAACACGCTGAAGCCGTAGAACGTCGCCGCCACCGGATTGCAGTTGTCCTCGAGCTGGTCGGCGGCCTTCGGCTCGACGATGAAGAGCGTCCCGTCGGGCTTGAGCAGCGCGCGGATTTCCTCCAGCGTCTTCACCGGCTCGGCCAGGTCGTGCAGCGCGTCGCACAACGTGATGAAGTCGAAACCCGAACCTCTTTCCATGTCGGCAGTTGTTTTTGCGTGGAACTTGATCCCGGGTGCGGCAGCCGTCGCGCGACGGATGGACTCGGCGTCGGGGTCGATGCCTATGATCTCGGCCTTCGGAAACGCCTTGGCGAGCGCCATGCACACGCGGCCCGAGCCGCAACCCACGTCGAGCGCGCGGCCGCCCGCGCGCAGACGCTCCGCGGCCTGCGGCAGCGCCTTCATCCAATAGTCGGCAAAGCGGGCGTCGTACTGGCCGCCGTTGATGCGCTCGATGGCTTCGACGCATTCCGGGCCGAACTTCTCGAAAGGCACGCCGCCGCCCTCGGCGAACGCGCGCGCAACGTCCGGGGCGACGCGCATGAGCGGCGGCACCATGGCGAACAGGCCGCCGAGGAAGTGGTCGGTGTCGTCCGAAGCGAGAAAGTAGGCGTGCTCCTCGGGGAGCGCGTAGGTCTCGCGCGCCGGGTCGTAGTCGAGGTAGCCGGCGGCCACCATCCCCTTCAGCCATTCTTGGACATACCGAGGTTGGAGTTTGGAGGCGGAAATGACGTCGGCCGCCGTCAAAGGTCCTTTCCCATCGAAGGTGCGCCAGAGGCCGGTCTTCACCCCGAGGTAAACCATGCCCGCCGTCATGGCGCCCGCCATGTCGCGGAACACCTTGTCCAGCGCCTGCTTTGCCTTCTCTTTGTCTATTCCCATAGCCCTTTCGGCATGGGCAAGCCCGCGTAGTCGGCGTCGGTCAGAGGGCCGTCGGGCTCGATCCCGAGACGCTCGAGCACGGCGATGATCTGGCGCGCGTGCTGCGCCGAATGCCAGGTGCAGCGCTCGAGCAGCTCGTGCAGCGGACGCACGCCGTAATAGGTGTTCACGGTCTGGCGACAGGACTTGTCGGAGAGGCCCGCCCACCAGCGCTCGAGCCGGTGCTCGACCCGCTTTCCGTATTCGCGGATCTTTTCGGTCGACACCACGTCGGCGGGCGGGGGCGCGTTATAGATGGCCGTGAGGTCGCCGACGCCGTCCTCAACCGCCTGGAGGAAGGCGTCGGGCACCTGGTAGATGTGATATGCGAGGTCGCGAATGCTGCGGTCGCGGCTCTCGACCGCACGCTCGCCGAGCCTCGAGGCGGGAAGCTGGCGCGCGTGCTTCTGCGCCGCGCGCAGGACGTGGAGCCATTTCCGCATCAGCGCTTCTGGGGACAGGCGCGCCTGGTCGAACCTGCGGCCGATGAAGCGCGATACGTCTTCGAGCGCTTGCGCGAACACGAACTCGCCGCCGCGCACCACGACCGGCACGGTCTTCACGCCGAAGGCGAGAAGCTCGCGCATCGCCTCGGGCCGCGCCGACACGTCGATCGACTCGAACGGCACGCCCTCGCGCGCGAGGTACTCCTTTACCTTGACGCAGCTTGAGCAGCCGGGACGCCAGTACACCTTGAGGTCGGGATTCATGGGGCGACCGTCACTCCTTTCACGCCGTGCCTTTCGATCGTGCTTGCGACCAGCCCAGAGCCCTTGATGTCCTCGATAAAGTCCCGCAGGTAATTTGCACCCGTCGAGCGGGACTTGCTCGTGCCCGCGGCCTGCTGCACGCCGGTGACCTGGCCCGCGAGCACGCGCGAGCCCGCCAGCTTCTCGGCGTCGGAGACCAGCCGGGGTTTCAGACCTGCCAGAACTTCAAGGCGCTCCCGGATGAACAGTTGATATGAAGCATCAATGCCCTCGGCGCGAACGAGCTTGGCTTGCTTGAGCGTGCGACTGAGATAGAGGTCGTAGGCGCTGCGCGCCGACACCGCGATGCGCACGCCTGCGCGGTCGACATCGGCGATGCTGCGGACCGGAGAGCCGGCGGGCACGAGGAAGGTGACCGGGATTTCGAGATAGGCCTTGGTGAACGCAATCTCCGCCGCGCGCTGCGGCTCGGCGCCCAGGAAGCCGACGTCGCACTTGCCGTCGCGCACGGCGTCGGCGAGCTGGCCGGCCTGCGCGAACTTCACGAACTCGACCGGAACGCCGAGCCGCCTGCCCAGCTCGCGGCCGAGGTCGGGCGCGATGCCGCGCGGGGCGCCGTCGGGCGCGTCCTTGAGGACGAGGAGGAAGTTGCCGTAGTTCAAGCCGATGCGCAGCTTGCCGCTCGGAGCGAGCTCTTTTCTCGCCTCGTTCACTTGCGCGGCTCCACGAGCGGCACGAAGTCGTATTCGCCGATGCCCTGGAGGACGAGGAATGTCGCCGATTTCTCGCCGCCGTTTGTCACAAGGTGCGGACGGCGTGCGCGCGCGGTGTAGGTCTGTCCCGGCTTCAAGCGCACTTCCTCCTTCGGGTCCTGCAGGAAGATCCTGAGCTCGCCCTCGAGGACGTAGAACGTGTCCTGCACGTTGCTGTGATAGTGCCAGGGCACCTTCTGGGACTTCGAGATCTGCAGCTCGGTGATGCGGAAGCCGGGGCGCGCGGCATGCTCGGCGCGGCGCTCGACTTCGTACAGCGGGCGGTCGTCCTCCACGGCCTCGATCATAGCTCGCCTACCCCCTTGAAAAACGTGTAGCAGAAAACGCCGTCCGCTTCGGCGGTCCGGTAGAGCGCGCGAATCCCTTCATCGAAGCGCTCGGGCGAGATCATGCCAGCCCGGATCGCGTTCTCGCGCACGCCCTCGATCATCGCGGTGAAGGTCTTGCGCGTGAAGCCGTCGACGAGGTGCGGACGGCTCGAGTCGACGTACACCATGCGGGGCGAGACGCTCACCTCGCGCAGCCCCGCCCGCAGCATCAGCGGGTAGAGCTCGCGGCCGATGTTGGCGTTGCCGCCGGCGGCGCGCTGAAGCTCGACCTGGCAGCGAATCGCGTCGTGAGCGGCATCGCTCTCGGGGTGGAAGTAGGTAGAGCCGTGGTCGCCCTCGATGACGGTCATCGTTCCACCTGGCTTCAGCACTGCTTTCAGCCGCTCGAGCGCCTCGAGCGGTCGGGACAGGTGCTCGAGCACGAAGCAGACAAACACATGGTCGAAGGATGCGCGCTCGAAGGGCAGGGCGAAGATATCGGCCTGCTCGAAGCGCACGTTGCCGAGGCCGGCCGCGTCGACCTTGGCTTTAGCTGCGGCGAGCGATGCGGCTGCAATGTCCACCGAGACGATGCGCGCGCCCGGGCTGCGGCGCGCGAGCGTCACGGTCTGCGCGCCGACGCCGCAGCCCGCCTCGAGCACCGAGGCTCCGTCGGGGTAGCCGGTGTCCGAGTGCAGCAGGTCCACCAGCGCGTCGGCCTGGTCCTGCAGACGAACGTTGGCGCGCCGGTCGTAGCCGTGGACGTAGTCGAGATTCACCGGAAGGTGACGTCGCCAATCCAGTTGCGCTTGCGCCGTGCGAGTCGGGTCGCCGTATCCTCGCGATCGAAGCTTGCCGGCGCGCTTCGCAGGAGCGATTCGGCGATGCCTTCGAATGCATTGACGCTAACCACGGCGTAGAGGCGTCCATCGATGCGGCATGTAACCACCGGCACTATGCCGCAGCGCGAGCAGATGTGGAATTCGGCGGTTCGCGTGCCGAACGCGTAGTTGCTTACGCGCTCTTGGTCCTCGATAGCCACTTCCAGCTTGCCGCGCGGATTGGACGTCCACACCCCGCCGTGCTTGGCGCAGAACGAGCAGGTGCAGGCGCGTGCCGGGATCTCGACCGGATCGGGCTCCCAGGTGAGCGCGAACCGGATGTTCCCGCAGTGGCAGCCGCCAAGGATGATCATCGCGCCCCTGAGAGCATGAACGCGATTATCGCCAATGAAAGGGGTCAGGACCCTTTTCCAACGAAAGGGTCCTGACCCCTTTTTCCCCTTCTTCCGCTATTTCACTTTCTGACGCACCGTGCTTGAGCGGAAGTCCTCCGTGAGGTGGAGGACGAGCGTCTGCACCATGTCGTCGCGGACATCCGAATTGCGCACTGTCGTGCTTACGCCCTGGTAGCCGGAGACGTCGACTCGCCCTACCTGCCTGGTCGCCCAGGCCGAGCTGCTCCACACCGCCGCGCCGGTGCGAGTTTCCACCAGCCTCGCCGAGATGTCGCCCCGGACGTCGGTGCGCGCGCTGCCCTCAAGCTTGGACGTGCTGTTGATATTGATGTTGGTCTTCGGCTCGGAGTACGTGATCTCGCCGAGGAAGATGGCGTCCACGCCGTACTTGGCGCCGATCTTTTTCAGTGCTTCCGGATCGAGCTGGCGGCTGCCGACCGTGGCAAGCAAGACCTCGCGGCTGCCCAGCTCCACCAGGCGCGTCCCCGGCTGTGCCGCATGGATGCGCGCCTGAAGCTCGCGCATCGCGCGTGCGTTGACGGCGGGGGTGTAGTTCGAAGAAAACTCGGCGACGCCGAGCGTCCCGTACTCCTTCAGCTCCATGCGGGGCGGCACCGGCACGAGCACCGTGTTGGAGCATCCCCACAGCGTAACAAGCAACAGCAGCAGCCATCCGGTGGTCCTGCGCATAGGACAACCTCCCTTTGCCGCACAGCCTACACGCTGGGAGGCGCAGTCGCCGTGAACGATGGCCGCTCGGCGATGCGGTCGAACCATTCCACGAGCTTCGCGCGCCCGGGTCGCCAGCGGAAGCCCGGGTTGCGCCCCTCGAGGCCGAGAGCGCATGCGAGCGTGATCTGGATCATGTTGAGCGCGCCGCGCATCAGCGGATGGTCGATTTCACGCTCCCAAACGTCGGCCATGCGTCGGGCACGATCGGTTTCATGGCGAATCACACCCGGCGAGCGTTCGTTCCCGGGCCGCAGGATCTCGCGTCCCCAGACCGAAAGGCCGTCGAGCATGCTCCTCGCCAGCGCCTCGAGGCGCAGCGCCTCCCACGAGTCGCCATCCCGCGGCAGGTGGAACGCCGGTTTGCCGTCCAGGTGATCGAGGTAAGCGCAGACGACAGCGGATTCCTCGAACGCAACACCGTCGTCGCAAAGCAGATAGGGCACTCGCCCCGATGGATTGACGGCGTAGTAGGGACTATCCGAAACGCGTGTCCTGGCGACGATCGTCTCGACGCGCTGCTCCAGTCCCTTCTCCCAAACAACAATCCGCGCCATGCGCGCATAAGGAGAGCCGGGGGTGATGTACAGCTTCACGCGAGCGTCGCGGCCAGCTCGGCAAAATCGGCCACGACGAGATCGGGCTGGTGCGGCGTCTCTCCGAACGGGCGCTTGCGCCGGTCGATGAATGCCGTGCGCATGCCGTAGGACTTTGCGCCGATGCAGTCGAATGCATGGTTGGCGACGAAGAGGATGCTCGAACGATCCTCGCCGATGATTTCCTCGGCCTTCGCGTAAGTCTTCCAGTGCGGCTTGAAATAGCCCGCTTCCTGGACCGAGATCACGTGATCGAACTTGAAGCCGATGTGCGGCCCGGCGGCCTTCAGCATGTCGCGGTCGCCGTTCGAGAGGATGGCGAGCTTGTATCCCGCGGCGCGCAGCCTCTGCAGCGCCGCGACAACATCGGAAAAGGGCTTCAGCTTCTCGATTTCGCCTACCAGCCAGCGCACCTCGTCCTGCGTATAGGCGATGCGGCAGCGATCCATGACGTAGGAAACCGCGCGCTGCCCGATCTGCCGGTAGGGCGTATGGCCGCGATCGCAAAGCGCATCGATCATCGAGTTTTCGAAATGCGTTCGCCGCCACCAGGTGACGAAGCTGCTCGGCTCGCCGTCCCAGCCTTTCTTCTTCAGAAAGGGCGTCACCGCCTCGGTGAGGCCCTTCTGCATGTCGACGATGGTCCCGTACTGGTCGAACGCCAGCGCCTTGATCTCGCGCTTGACGATGCCCTGCTTCTCCATCAAAGCTCGCTCAGCCGCCTTGCTCTGCCTTGGACGCCGAAGCAAGCGTCGAGATGCTCCGCTGCCTCGAACACCGCCTGGTCTCGGTGCGGCCGCGGTGGCGAGCACTCCAGGTGCACGCGGCAGCCTTCTCGCAAAACGCCCGCATAGAATCCCTCGTGGTTAAATTCGACCTCGAAGCCGAGCCGGGCTCGATAGTACTCGAGCGAGCGGGATAAGTCGGCAACTCTGAATACCGGCGCGACGTAATGCAGGCTGCGTCGAGATTTACTCATAGGTTTCCCTCGGAGACGTTACCCCTGCCGCACGCGGTCCAGCGCGGCTGGGCTGATTCCGGGGCAGCGCTACCAGAACCAGCGCGGCACCCGCCCGGCATATTGTTGCCAGTCGCTGCCGAACGCGCGAGCGAGCCATGGCTCTTCGCCGAGCACGACTCTGAGATGAAACGCTATGGCGACGACCGTTGCGTAGAGGAACAACCCGAGCGAGCCGAACGCCCACGCCCAGCCGAACAGGACAATCGTCACCGCAACGTACATCGGATTTCGCGTGTAGCGATAAAGACCGACCACGACCAGCTTGCGCGGAGGCGCCCATGGCGCGAGCGTACCCCTGCCCGAAACGTAGAAGTCGCGCACGCACCAGAGCAGCGCGACGAACCCGAGCGCGAGCGGCACCAGGCCCAACGGGTGCGCGAGCTGCCTGCCCGACGTGACCGCGAGCCAGATGAAGGGGATGGCGATCGCGACGATGCCTGGGCATGCGAGAAACGCGAGCAACGCGCGTGTCAAACGATTTCCACTTCAGTTGTCACCTTGGGCGCTTGGCGGATTGTGCAGCCGACTGGGGAATGCGCTTCTGCCCATGCCACGATTTCTCGTAGTTGCGCCGGCGTAGCCGCTTCCGCAGCGATCTTCACCTTCGTGCGTAGGTTGCGCAGTCCGGCGGACACGCTGTCATCCAAGCCCAGCAATCCCCGATTGTCGGACTCACTCTCGACGATGACCTCGAGGGACTTGAGCTGCACACCCAACTGGGCTGCCCTCATCGCGATAACAGTCGCGTTGCAGGAAGCCAACCCCGCTCTTAGCAACCAGCCGGGATTGACGCCCGAACCCGTGCCGCCCATCGGGGGAGGCATATCGGTGAGCATCTTTTCACCACGAGGTCCGGTAACTTGAAACTTCAGACCTTCGTGGAGCACTGCCACAGCAGGTACATTCTTTGTCTGAGCCTTTTCAGGCTGTTCGCTTAACACCTTCGTCAAGGTGGCGATTGCCTCTGCGACATTCGACATGATTTACCTCCGGGTCGAATTTTGCTAACTGGTGCAACCAAGGGTTCTGCGGCCGCGAGTGCAGCGACGGTCGTTATTCCAGCAATGAGTGCGGAAAGGCGCTTCATCAGCCTACTCAAGGCGCCAGAGCATCCAGGAAAGCCACAGAACCGAGAAGGCTGCGAGCACAAACAGCGCGGCAAGCGCCTGGTAGAGCCGACCGTACAGCCGGGCTGCAGCGCCGCGGCAGACCGGTGTGTCGCGGATAACCCTGATTCCCTCGGGCGGATGACGGTTCCCGCGGAGCACCCGGACACCGAAGTTCCAAACCCATGCGGCCATCAGGAAGAGGGGCGCGAGGAGCAGAACGAGCGCGGCGACGATGACGCTGACCTGTGCGCGAGACGAACTGCCCTGGAACCAGGATAAGAGCGATTGACGGTGGCTTTCAAGCAAGATCAAGGCCGCACTGCCGAGAACTGCGGCAACCGCGACGCACATCAGCGCGAGTCGCCGGCTGCGCGGATCAGCCTGCTGGATTTCAGCCATAGTTCGTGACTAGAGGGACGCCGGTCATGTCTTATCTCGAAGCGTTGCCTACGAGCACGATCTTGCCTGTTATGCCTCCCTTCCCGAGCAACTCGTGCGCGCGTCTTGCCTCGGCAAGAGGAAATCGCTGCGCGATGAGCGGCTTGATCTTTCGCTGTTGAAGGAGGTCGAACAGGGCGATCAAATCCTGGCGAAACAAAGCGGGCTTCAGCCGTTTGAGCCACTGGATGCTGTAGGGGACCACCCGTTTCCGGCCCGGAAAAAGCCGCCCGCCAGCGATGTATAACCCGAAGATGGCGATTGCACGGAACCGGTGCCGACCACCCGAACGACCTGAGGCCAATCGTCCCCCGCGTAGCGACGAGGTAAGGCCGTAGGCTACTACCACCCCACCAGGACGGAGCGCCTTGCGGGAACGCCAGATGTGGGTACTGCCGATGCCGTCAAAGACAACGTCTACGCCTTCGCTCGTAAGGCGGTGTATCTCTTGCACGAAGTCGTGATGCTGGTAGTCAATCGGAAGAGCTCCCAGGCCGGAAACGGTCGATGCCCCGTGCGATGAACACGTGCCGTACATCTCCAGCCCGGCGAGGCGCCCGAGCTGCAACAGTGCCGTACCGACTCCGCCTGCCGCGCCGTGAATCAACACGCGCTGGCTCGCTCTCACCTTGGCGGAGCGATGCAACATCTGGTAAGCCGTGACGTAGTTCAGAATGAGGCTGACAGCCTCGGCGGCGTCCAACCCGGATGGCACCGGGACCAGTTCAGATTGCCGCAGGCAGACGAACTCCGCGTACGCGCCGTAGATCGGCAGTGCGGCAACTATCTCGCCTGGTTCGATTCCAGAGACACGGTCGCCGAGCCGATCCACCACGCCAACCAGATCCCACCCGGGCGTGAACGGCAGCGGCGGCGTCTCCGGATGTACGCCCTCGCGCATCATCAGGTCGGGCAAGGAGACCCCGGCGGCCAGCACCCTTACCCGCACCTCACCATCCTTCGGCTCGGGGCACTCTTCTTCGAGCACTTGAAGTGCATCGGGCCCGCCGTAGTGGGTGACGATGACGCGCGTGTGCTTCACGGACCTCCTGGGTGCTTCACGTTATGCGGTGCAAACGTTCCGTCATCGTGAAGCATCGCGATCAGGGGCGTGCGGCATGTTGAGGCAGGTCATCGGTTATCCGGAACCATGGCGCCTTTGAACCGACGAAGATGTGTGACGAAGTCTCAACGCTCAAGTCGTCGTCAAGGGTCCCAAGGGCCACTGAAAGTGTGCTTGGACGTTTCTCGCTAATGAACTGAAGGGTCGAACCGCAGCGCCTGCAAAATGTGCGGATGACCTCGGGTGACGATCGGTAAGACGAGACGTCATTGGTGTCCGATAAGAAAACGAAGTCTCTTCGTTCTACTCGACCATACGTTCCAAACGCCGCTCCAAGAGCCTTTCTGCACATGGAGCAGTGACAATGGGTAACGTGAGTCACCGGTCCGCGGATCTCGTACCGGACTGCGCCACAAAGACAGCTACCTCGGATCATTCGGCTCTTCCATTAGGGAGCTTTCGTTGGAAGCTCTGGGTATT
>DATIGN010000150.1:0-15974 GCA_035454685.1 Burkholderiales bacterium
CGCCATGGTCGTTACGGATCTCAAGCAACAGTCTGCCGTCGCGTTGACGGATGTGGATCGCCGCTCGATTGGCTTCGGTATGCCGTCGGATATTGGACAGGCCTTCCCGAATGATCTGGATCACTTCGTGCTGCATCGGCCCTGAAATGGAAAGCTCGCCCGATGCGATGACCGTTGACTCTATGCCGTAGAGAGCGCTGAACTTCTTGGCTTGGCAGCGCACTGCGGAGGCCAGATCGTCCGCAACGCGGTGCGCCGAAGCAGCTCTCAAGGCGCCGACGTACTCACGCAACTCTTCGATACCGGCTCCCGCTATGGCGATCAGATCGTCCAGGTCTTTGACCAGATGGTATTTTTCGGCGACGCGCCGTCGCATTGCCTCCAGCCCGAGCTTCAATCCGATGAATGGCTGAATAGCACTGTCATGCAAGTCGCGCGAGATCTGGCGGCGCTCATGGCGTGCGAGATCCATGGCGAGCCGCTCACCGAAGTAGACCGACTCCATGACCGTCCGAACCTGCTCGGCGAGAGGGGCGACATCGAGGAGATCCACCGACGTGAAGCAACCTTGCTCGCGCGCAATGCATATCCGCGCGTTGACTGCCGAGACGCGCACTGGCAGGCAGATGAATGAGCTGACCTGGGCCAGATCGGCCGCCGCTGCCACGGCAGCCGCGGCGCGGCGCGTGGCGGGAGGAACCGCCTGGCCGTTGAGTAGCACCGGCTCGGCGGGTAGCTCAAGAAGAGCCTGAGTTGCCTGGCTGGCGACGGTTCCCCGGTCTAATGGGAGTTCGCCCGTCCCGTAAAGCTGTCCGACTTGCCCGCCCGACCCCTCGACGGCAACGAGGCAGACATCCGCGTCAACGCATGCTCGAAGCATCTCGGCTATCGCCCGGATCGAAGGGGCGAGCGGCTCGAACTTTGGGTCTGACTTGGTCGCGTGCCCTAGCGCGACGGTTCCACAGCGAGCATTCATTCCGACTGAACTCTCTTAGGTGCCAGGAAGCTTCCCTGGGCACACTAAGGTACCAGCCTTGCGTGGCTCCCGCCGTGTTTTAGCAAATTCTTTCAAAGACTTGCCGCGCCTGCCGGATGCGCCTGCCGACGGCAGCGGGTCTCGGGAGGCCTTGGTCGTCCAGGCTCGCCCGGAGTCTCAATATCGCCTGACGGCACTGGCCCAGTATTTCGGCAAGCCTCCCGAGGCCTAGCTGCCAGCTTTCTGCAACTGCGCGAAATTGACGCCGGATGAAGGACGGGTATCGGCTTTGCACACCTTTTCCATGTGCTGGAGCGCGTGGTTGTTGTCGCGTTGTTCCTCGGACGCTACGCAGTCGCGCGGCACGAGCAGACGGAAATCGCGCATGTAGGCATCCTGCGCAGTGAAGAGCACGCAGAAGTTCCCGGCGATTCCGGTGAGGATCAGGGTGTTCGCGCCGAGGTGCGCAAGTAGCACATCGAGCGTCGTCGAGTGGAAGCCGGAATGCTTGGGCTTGAGCACAAAGTAATCGTCCTCGTCGGGAGCGAGTAGCTCGGCGAGCGGTTGGCCGCGCACTCCGTCTTCAAGCACATGTGCGAGCAGCGCGCGGAAATCCGACCGCCATCTGCCGAAGTTGTCGTTGCAATAGATCACTGGCACCTCAGCCTGCTTTGCGCGGCGCCGCAGCGCCGCGGTGGCCTTGGCTGCAGCGAGGGCTTGCGGAAACAGCTTTTCCCCCTCGTCGAACTCGAGGTCGTTGATCCAGTCGATGGGGAGCAGGGCGACTTTAGATCTTGAGCGAGGCATTGAGCGCGGTCGCGAGCGCGGCATCCCCGCTGACGAGGTCTTTCCAGGCGATCTCGTGCCCCTTGCGCCGGCCCTTGGGTACGAGCTTCATCCCCTGCGGGCTGATCGTCAGCGTATAGGGCTTGCCCTCGATCTCGATCTCGCGCTTCAGCGGCTTTTCGAGCTTTGTTGCCATAGCTGCCTGAAGAGTTGGATGAGCGCAGGAAGCTGGTAGTTCGCGTTGAGACCGCTTGGATTGGGCAGCACCCACACACCGGCGCCTTCGAACCTACCCGGCTGCGGTCCGACCGGCGCATTGCGCAGCCTAAAGGCCTGGCAGTAAGCCCCGACGCCGAGGAAGGCCACGATCTGGGGCCGGTAGCGCCTCACTTTCGCGGCGAGGCGGCGACGGCCTCGCACGAACTCTTCAGGAGAGAGCTCTGCCGCGGTTGCCGTAGCGCGGTTCACGAGGTTGGTGATGCCGTAGCCATGCTTTAGCAACTCATCCTGCGCCGACGGATGCAGCAAGAACGGGGTAAATCCGGCGTGGTGGAGCGCCGGCCAGAAGCGGTTCCCGGGTCGGGCGAAGTGGTGCCCCGTCGCGCCCGAATAAAGCCCCGGGTTGATTCCGACGAACATCACCTTAAGCCCGGGTGCGAGCACGTCCCGGATGCCGCGGCCGGCCGCGCCGGCGAGCTCGTCCTTACTGGGCCGGACGGATGATGTAGCCGCCCGACTTCTCGTCCGGCTCAATCCTGATCAGACCCTTCTCGCCCGCCTCCTCGAGCAGGTCGGAGAAGGCGCGAAAACCGTAGTACGTCTCGTTGAAGCCCGGGTTGCGGCGCTTGAGCGCCTGCTTGACCATCGAGCCCCAGATCTTCTCTTCCGGCCCGCGCTCGGCGGCGAGCGCTTCGAGCGTGGAAAGCATCTGATCGAAGGCTTCCTGCTTCTTGTCGTGGCCGCCGCTCGCCGGCGCCGCGTCGCGGCGCTTCTTCGCCGCGCGCCGCTTCTGATCCTCGGCGCGCACGAGATCGTCGTAGTAGATGAACTCGTCGCAGTTGTTGATGAGCAGATCGGAGCTCGAGTTCTTGACGCCGACTCCGATCACCGTCTTCGCGTTCTCGCGCAGCTTCGATACGAGCGGCGAGAAGTCCGAGTCCCCGCTCACGATGACGAAGGTGTCGACATGCGCTTTGGTGTAGCAGAGATCCAGCGCGTCGACCACCATCCGGATGTCGGCCGAGTTCTTGCCCGACTGGCGCACGTGCGGGATCTCGATCAGCTCGAAGGACGCGGCGTGCATCGCGGCCTTGAACTCCTTGTACCGGTCCCAGTCGCAATACGCCTTTTTCACCACGATCGAGCCCTTGGCGAGCAGGCGCTCGAGCACTTTCTCCATGTCGAACTGGGAATAGCGGGCCTCGCGCACGCCGAGCGCGATGTTCTCGAAGTCGCAGAACACCGCCAGGCTGCGGGCGTCGGCCACCTAAGGTTCCCGCCGCGGCGCGTGCGGCGCCTGGACTGCGCCGGCGCCGAGCGCGGCCGAACGCCGGCGCGCGCGCCAGCCCTCGACCGCCGAGTAGCCCGCCGGCACGACGATGAGCGTAAGGAGCGTGGAGGTGATCATGCCGCCGATCACCGCGATCGCGAGCGGCGCGTTGGTCTCCGCGCCGGCGCCGAGGCCGATCGCAGCCGGCGCGAGCGCGAGGATGATGGTGAGCGAGGTCATGAGCACCGGGCGCATCCGGATCGGACAGGCGTTGCGCAGCGCATCGTCGATGCCCATGCCCTGGTCGCGCCGCTGGTTCGTGAGATCGACGAGCAGGATCGAGTTCTTCGCGACCAGGCCGATGAGCAGGACGAGGCCGATGCCGGAGTAGATGTTCAGCGTGCTGCCGGAGAGCCAGAGCGCGGCGATGCCGCCGACGATGCCGAGCGGCACTGCGAGCATGATGTAGAACGGTTGCATGAAGCTGTTGAACTGGCTCGCGAGCACCATGAAGAGCAGCGCGAGCGCCAGGATGAACGTGAACTGGGTCGCGGTGGCGGTCTTTTCGAGCTGCTCGGCCTCTCCCACGAACACCACACGGTAGCCAATCGGCAGGTTCTGCGCCGCCGCGCGCACCTTCTCGATCGCCGCGCCGAGCGGGATCGTGGGCGTGGCATAGAAGGTCGCGGAATACTGCAGGTCGAAGCGCGCGATCACGGCCGGCCCGAGCGCCTCGCGGAAGCGCGCGACCGAATCGAGGCGCACGAGCTGGCCCTGGCGGTTGCGCAGATAGATCTTCGACAGGTCCACCTGCTGCTGGAACTCGCCTTCCTTCGCCTTCACGCGGATATCGTAGCGCTCGCCGTCGCCCGGATAGTCGTTGTACTTCGCGATATCGATGCCTCCGGTGAGCATGCTCACCGCGAGCGCGACGTCGGCGGAGCTCAGGCCCACGTCGGCCGCGCGCAGGCGGTCGGGTTCCAGCACGAGCTGCGGCAGGTCGAGCTGCAGGTCGGTGTCCATGCGACCGATCGCGCTGTCCGCCTGCAGCGTGCGCTGCAGCTCCGCGGCTAGCCGCCCCATCTCCTGCAGATTCGGGCCTTTGACCACGAACTGCAAGGGCTCGGAGCGCTGACCCTGCACGAGCCCGAAAGCGCGGGGGAAGGCGCGCGCGCCGGCGACTTGCGCTAGGTCGCGGCGCAGCAGGTTGATCACCTCGGCCTGGGAGCGATCGCGCTCGGCGCGCGGTTTCATGCGCGCCACCAGCGTCGCCTGGTTCACCTGGGACGCCTGTCCGAGCCCGATGACTCCGAACTCGGTCACGATCTCGGGATAGCGAAACGCGATTTCCTCGACCTCGCGCAGCTTCGACTCGGTGTAGGCGATCGAGGATCCGAGCGGCGTGCGGATGCCGACCAGGAAGCGGCCCTCGTCGGCCTGCGGCGCCAGCTCGCGCGGGAGTTGCTGGAAGATGGGAATCGCGGCCGCGAAGGAGAGCACCGCTGCCCCGAGGACGAGGCCGCGGTTATGCAGCGACCACGCCAGAAGGCGCCGGTACGAGCGGTCGACGCCTTCGAAGAAGCGCTCGAGCGCCCAGTAGATCCGGCCGTGCTTGTCCTTCACGTCCAGGTAGCGCGAGCACAGCATCGGCGTGAGCGTGAGCGAGACGAAAAGCGACACCAGCACGCCGAAGGTGACGACCACCGCGAAAGAACGCAGGAACTGGCCGAGGATGCCGCTCACGAACACCACCGGAGCGAAAATCGCCACGAGCGAGAAGCTCGCCGCGATGACGGCGAAAGTCACTTCGCGGCTGCCGGTGACGGCCGCGGCCATGGCGGTCGTGCCGCGGTCCTCTTCGCGGTGGCGGTAGATGTTCTCGAGCACCACGATGGAATCGTCGACCACCACGCCCACGAGGAGAAGGAGCGCGAGCAGGGTCACGGAATTGAACGTGTAGCCGAAGAAGTACATCACCGCGATCGCGCCCATCAGGGAGACCGGAATCGAGCAGGCGATGATCACCGTGGAGCGGAAACTCTTCAGGAACAGCCACACGATCAGCGCGGCGAGGATCGTGCCTTCGACCAGGTGCTGCTTGAGCGCGTCCACCATCGCGCCGATGAACAGCTTGTCGTTCTGGACGTAGTGCAGCTCGAGGCCCGGCGGCAGTTGCGGGCGCACGTCGTTTTCGATGCGCTCGAGCACCTTGTCTATGATCGCGACCGTGTTTGTGTTCGGCACCTTGACGACCCCGATCCCGACAGCGGGCTTGCCGTTGAAGCGCGCGAGCTGGCGGAAATCCGCGAGCCCGTCCTCGATCGCGGCGATGTCGCGCAGCCGCACGGGCGCGCCGTCCTTGTAGCCCACGATCATCGCGGCCAGATCGTCGAGCTTGTGGAATTCGAGGTCGAGCTTGAGCAGGTGCTCGGTCGAGCGGCCGACCAGGAATCCGCCCGCAAGCTGCATGTGCTCGCGGCCGAAGGCGTCGGTGATATCCTGGGCCGCGATGCCGAACGCCGCCATCTTGGCCGCGATCAGGTTCACCCGGATCACGCGGTCGCGCCGGCCGCCGATGCGGATCTCGCCGACCCCGTCGATGGTCTCGAGCTGCTTCTTGATCACGTTGATCGCGTACTGGTTCAGCTGCTGCTGCGTGCGATCGCCCTGCAGCGCGGTCCACAGGATGGGCTGGGTGTTGGTCTCGACCTTGGCCACCACCGGCGGGTCGGCGTCCTTGGGAAGCCTCCGTACCACCTGGTTCACTTTCGCCTGCACTTCCTGGAACGCGACATCGATGCGCTTCTCCAGGTTGAAAGTGATGACGACCTGCGAGGTGCCCGGCGACGAAGTCGACTGGATATGCTCGATCCCCGGCACGCTGTTTATCGCGGTCTCGATCAGGTTGGTGATCGAGGCATCGATGATGTCGGGGTTCGCGCCGCGCTGTACGGTGGTGATCGAGATCACCGGAAACTCGATGTAGGGGAGCTTGTCGACGCCCATGCGCTGGTAGGCGATCGCCCCGAACAACACGAGCACCGCACTCAGCATGAACGCGAAAACGTGGCGCCGGATCGAGAGCTCGGAGAGGGTCATCGCCAGTTCATTGCCGGAAGTTCCTGGTCCCTCAGCCCTTACGGGCGCCCTTGCCGCTTTTCTCGGCCGTGCCCTTGTCGGTGCCGCGCGCGCCACGGACCGTGACTGCGGCGCCGTCGGTCAGGAAGCCTGCGCCGTCGGCCGCGACCATTTCGCCAGCGCTCACGCCTTTGAGGATCTGCTGCAGCCCGTCCTGGCGCAGCCCGGTCTCGACCACGCGCTGCCGAGCGAAGTTGCCCTCGAGCGCATAGACGACCTTGCCTGCCGGGCGCAGCACTACGCTCTGCTCGGGCACCATCAGCGCTGCGTCGAGTGAGCTCGTCACGATGCGCGCGTTCACCGTGCCGCCGCCTCGGAACTGCGTGCCGACGCCGCTGATCTTGACGATGGCGTCGAGCGCGCGGTTGGCCGTTCCCAGCGTGGGCTTGATCTCGTCGATGCGCGCCTCAACCACCTGCTCGGGCGCCGCGGGCGCCGACAGCCGAACCTTGAGGCCGGGCTTGATGCGGGTCGCCGCAGCCTCGGGAAGCAGCAGGTGCACGCGCAGCTCCTGCACGCCGACCATGCGGAAAAGTGGATCGCCGACCTTGACGTAGTCGCCGACCGCGACGATCTGGGTCTCGATTTCGCCCTGGACCGGTGCCAGGACCCGCGATTTCGACAGGCTGCGTGCGGTGGCCTCGGCGCGCGCCCGCGCGGCGGCGAGCTGCTGGCGCAGGGCGTTGCGCTGCGCGATGGTGTCGTCGACCACGTTTTGGGAGATGAACCCCTGGCCGACGAGCTTGGTTTGGCGTTCGACCACTTTCTCCTGCTGCTCGAGCAGGCTGGTCAGGCGTCCTATCTCAGCCTGGTCCGCGCGCCCCTGGATTTGGAAGTCGACGGCGTCGATCTCAGCGATCACCTCGCCCTTCGCGACCTTCTTGCCTGTGAAGCCGGCCACGCGCGTCACCCGCCCGGCGACCTCCGCACCGACCGTGGGATCGATCACATTCTCGATCGTGCCCACGACCTCCTCGTAAATTTCCAGGGTGCGCGGCTGCACCACCGCAGTGGTGATGAGCACCGCTTGCGGGCCCTTGGTGGTGCCTTTCTCCGACTTGCGCGCGGCGCGCCCGTCCGCCGCATAGAAGTAGGCGGCGATGACGGCCCCCGCAACGAGGGCGACGGCAAGTCCGAGGATTGCGATGCGGCGGCTGGCGGTGGTCATCGAAACGGGGGATTCTCAGCCCTGAACGCTCTCCAGGGCAAACAGCTCCTCGACCGCTTCGCGGCGGCGCACCAAATGAGCCTCCGCCCCGTTGACCAGGACTTCGGCCGCGCGCGGCCGGCTGTTGTAGTTGGAGCTCATCGCCATGGCATAGGCGCCGCACGACATGATCGCCAGGAGATCGCCCTGGGCTGCGGCGAGCCGGCGCTCCTTGGCCAGGAAATCCGCGCTCTCGCATACCGGGCCCACCACGTCATAAACAACGCCCGCCGCGCTGGATTCCTTCACGGGTCGCACGTCGTGCCAGGCACCGTAAAGGGCGGGCCGAATCAGATCGTTCATTCCTGCGTCCACTATGAGGAAACTCTTTGCAGGACCGGGCTTGACGTACTCCACGCGCGTGAGCAGCACACCCGCATTACCAACGATCGAACGGCCGGGATCGACGATCACGGTCTCCTTTCGGCGGGCGAGCATCCCCAGGGCGGCCGCGAGGAAGCCACTGACCGGTTCCTGGCTCTCGTCGCGGTAGCGGATGCCGATGCCCCCGCCGATGTCGATATGTTGCAGGTGAATCCCGGAGCGCTCCAGCCGCTCCACGAGCGTCGCGACCCGGGCGGCAGCTTCGGCGAACGGAGCCGCTTGCGTGAGCTGCGAACCGATGTGGCAACCGATGCCGACGACTTCGATTCCCGGCATGGCGGCGGCGGCCGCGTAAAGCCGCTCGGCCTCGGCGTGCGCCACCCCGAACTTGCTCTCCCGCAGCCCGGTCGAGATGTACTCGTGCGTCCGGGCGTCGATCTCCGGGTTGACACGGAAGGCGACCGGCGCTTTGGTCCCCAAGCCCTGGGCAATCGAACTCACCCGCTTGAGCTCCGATTCGGACTCGAGGTTGATGCAGCCGATGCGCTTCTGCAGCGCGAAGCGAATCTCCGCTTCGGTCTTGCCCACGCCTGAGAAAAGCGTCCTGCGCGTGTCGCCGCCCGCGGCGAGCACCCGCGCGAGCTCGCCCCCCGAGACGATGTCAAATCCGGCGCCGAGGCGTGCGAGCAGCGCGAGCACGGCGAGGTTGGAGTTCGCCTTCACCGAATAGCACACCATGGCGCTGCGGCCCGCGAGGCCGCGGCTGAATTCGTGGTAGGCCTCCTCTATCGCCGCTCGAGAATAGACGAAGCACGGCGTGCCGAAGCGCCGCGCGATCTCGTCTAGCGGCGCTTCGTCAGCGCACAGTACCCCGTGGCGGTAAGTAAAAGGCAAGCGCGGCCTACTTCTTTTCTTCTTCGGTGGGCTCGGGGTAGGGGACCGGCTTATAGGGCTTGAGCGGCTTTACGCCGGGCGGCGGGCTGTCGCGCAGGTACAGCGGCCCCTTCCTGCCGCAGCCGGCGGCGAGCGCCAAAGCTGCAATGAGCACAATCAGGGAAAGCTTGCGCATAGAATCCTGATGCTACCCCATGGATGAGAGCGAATTCGAAGCGCGCGCGGCGGCCGCGCTGGAAGCCATCGAGCGCGCGCTGGAGGGGGCTGGAGTGGAAGCCGACTTCGAGCTCAAAGGTGGCGGCATCCTCGAGATCGAGTTCGACGACGACTCCAAGATGATCGTCAACCGGCACGGCGCCGCGCGCGAGATCTGGGTGGCGGCACGCAGCGGCGGATTCCACTACCGCTGGGACGGGGAGGCATGGCGCGACACGCGCAGCGGCGAAGAGCTACTCGCGGCGCTCTCGGAGCTTCTTTCCCGCCAGCTAGGCAGGCGGGTTCGCTTGCTCAGGTGACACCGGCTGGACCGGCGCGGGGGCCGGCAGCGGCTGCAGCACCTCCGGCGGGGGCACCGCCTCTCGGTAGAAAAACTCCCGCACCATCTTGGTAGATTCGCCGGCGAGCGGGCTGGTTGGCACGGCGACGATCCCGTCGGGCACGCTGCGCAACATCTCGGGATAGTCGGCGAGTACGTGCTCCATGTAGCCGAGCCAGATTGGCAGTGCAACGACACCGCCGGTCTGGTTCCGGCCAAGGCTCTTCGGTTGGTCGAAGCCGACCCATGACACGGCGACCAGCGCGGGCTGATAGCCGGCGAACCAGGCGTCGACGAACTCGTTTGTCGTGCCCGTCTTGCCGGCAAGGTCTGCGCGGCCGAGCCGCGCCGCGCGCGCCGCGGTGCCGTAGCGGGTCACGTCCTGCATCATGTGGTCCATGATGAAGGCGTTGCGCGGGTCGAGGACACGCAACGCCTCGTTGCCCGCGCGCCGCGGCTCGGCCAGTACGAGCGGGTTACCGCGATCGTCCACGATTTTATGAATGAAGTACGGCTGGATAAGGAAGCCGCCATTCGCGAACACCGAATAGGCGCGCGCCATCTGCCACGCGGTTACCGAGCCGGCGCCGAGCGCCATGGTGAGATACGCCGGGTGGCGCTCGGCCTCGAAACCGAAGCGAGTCACGTAGTCCTGTGCGTACTTGGGCCCGATCGCGTCGAGGATGCGGATCGACACCATGTTCTTGGACTTGGCGAGCGCGGTTCGCATGCGCATCGGGCCCTCAAACTTGCCGTCGTAGTTCTTCGGTTCCCACCGCTGGCTGCCCGTCTGCTCGGCTTCCAGCACGACAGGCTCATCGGCGATGACGGTTGCGGCGGTGAAACCCTTCTCCAGGGCCGCGGAATAGATGAAGGGCTTGAACGAGGAGCCGGGTTGGCGCCACGCCTGGGTGACATGGTTGAACTTGTTGCGGCCGAAATCAAAGCCGCCGACCAAGGCCCTGATCGCGCCATCCTGTGGATCGAGCGAAATGAACGCCGCTTCCACCTCGGGCAGCTGCACGATCTGCCATCCCTTGCCTTCGCGCTGCAAGCGGATGATGGCGCCTTTGCGGATGCGCCGCTGCTGCGCTGCCTTCGCGTCGAGCGCGCGCTGGGCGAACTGCAGCCCAGCTCCGGCGATGACGATGCGCTCGCCGCTGCGCAAGCCGGCCTGCACCTGCTTGCCGTCGTATGCGAGCACGACCGCGGCAAGCAGGTCATCGTTGTCCGGGTGGCCGTCGAGCGCGTCTTCCACATCCTCGTCGGTCGGGTTCGCCGAGAGCTCGACATAGGCTTCGGGTCCGCGATAACCCGCCCGCCGGTCATAGTCGAGGACCCCCTGACGCAGGGCGCGATAGGCGGCTTCCTGGTCGGCTTTGCGCAGGGTTGTATAGACGCGAAAGCCGCGCGTGTAGACCTCTTCCGGGTAGTGCTCCGCGAGCGCCTGCCGCACCATCTCAGCGGCGTATTGCGCATGCACCGAGTACTCCGCCATCTCACGGCCGCGCGCGCGCAGCGGCGCCTTTAGCGCGTCCTCGTATTGTGTTGCATCGATGTAGCCGAGCTCGTTCATGCGCCGCAGCACGTACTGTTGGCGTTGCTTGGCGCGTTGCGGGTTTGCGACCGGGTTGTAAAGCGAGGGCGCCTTGGGCAGCCCGGCAAGCATCGCTACCTCGCCTAGCGAAAGCTCACCCAGCGCCTTGCCGAAATACGTTTGCGAAGCAGCAGCGAAGCCGTAGGCGCGCTGGCCCAGGTAGATCTGATTGACGTACAACTCGAGGATCTGCTCCTTGGAGAAGCTGTGCTCGATCTTGAAGGCGAGCAGGGCTTCGTAGAGCTTGCGCGTCAGGGTTTTCTCGGAGGACAGGAAGAAGTTGCGGGCTACCTGCATCGTGATCGTGCTCGCTCCCTGGCGCCGACCGCCGGCGACCAGGTTGGCCCAGGCCGCACGCAGGACGCCCAGGTAGTCGATGCCCGGGTGCTCGTAGAAACGCTCGTCCTCGGCGGCGATGACCGCGTTCTTGAGCTGCTGTGGAACGTCAGTGATGGAGATCACCGCGCGGCGCTCTTCGCCGAACTCGCCGATCAGCACGCCGTCGGCGGTATAGATGCGCAGCGGGATTTTCGGTTGCGAACCCAGGTCTTCAAGAGCGGGCAGTTGGGGGTAGGCGAGCACCATCACCAGCCCTACCGCCAGCACCGTTGCGAGCGCTAGACCGGCCACGATGGCTAGGGGTATGGCTGCGTACCGGATCCACATGTTCTTCGGACTTAGAGCAGTTCGGAGCAGGCGTTGTTGCAACCGGTGCCGGGGACGGCGCGATCATACGCCCTACCCCTGTGGAAAATTAAGTAGACAGCCGTAGGGCTTGTTGCTAGCATTTCACGCCATTTCTGCGAATCGCGCCTAAGATGCGACGCGAAAAGGGAAATATCGGGGAAGGATAAGATGAAATTCGACCTTTTTACGGCGAAGGCGCCACCGCTGTTCGGGCTGGACCTCAGCTCTTCAGCGGTGAAGATGGTCGAGCTGGTCGACGGCGGCAAGAGCGGCTATCGCGTCGAGCGCTACGCGATCGAGCCTTTGCCGCGCGACTGCGTGGTCGACGGCAACATCAGCAACCTCGAAGCGGTCACGGACTCGGTCAAGCGCTGCCACGCGCGCATGGGCACACGCACCAAGCATGTGGCGATGGCCGTGCCGAGCGGCGCGGTAATCAGCAAGAAGATTATCGTTGCGGCGGCCTTGCGGGAGGAAGAGCTCGAGGCGCAGGTAGAAAGCGAGGCCAATCAGTACATCCCGTTCGCCCTGGAGGAAGTGAATCTTGACTTTCAGGTCCTCGGCCCCTCGCCCAACAGCCCGGATGAACAGGAAGTCCTGATCGCTGCCACGCGCAAGGAGAAGGTCGAGGACCGCGTGGCCGTGGCCGATTCAGCCGGATTGAAGGCTCTCGTAATGGACGTCGAGTCGTTCGCCCAGCAGACCGCGCTGTCGCTCGTGGTGCAGGCGCTGCCCGGAGGCGGCAGGGACCAGAACGTCGCGGTCGTCGACGTCGGGGCAAACGTCATGAACGTGGCCGTGCTGCGCAACGAGCAGTCCATCTATACGCGCGAGCAGGCCTTCGGCGGCAACCAGCTCACGCAGGACATCGTCAGCCGCTACGGCATGGCCCCGGAGGAGGCGGAGAGCGCAAAGCGCTCGGGCGAGCTGCCCGATGACTTCGAGACCGAAGTCATGAAGCCCTTCATGGAGAATCTGTCGATGGAGGTGCAGCGGGCGCTGCAGTTTTTCTTCACCTCGACGCAGTACCACGCCGTGGACCACATCCTGCTCGCCGGCGGCTCGGCCGTGATCCCCGGGCTCGATGAGGTCGTGCATACGCGCACACAGGTGCCGACGAGCGTCGCCAATCCGTTCGCGTTGATGCAGGCATCGCCGAAGATCCAGCTCAAGCGCCTGATGTCGGACGCGCCTTCGCTGATCGTCGCGTGCGGTCTGGCGATGAGGAGGTTCGACCCCCAATGAACCCACGCATCAACCTGCTGCCTCACCGCGCCGACCGGCGCAAGCGTGCACGGCAGCACTTCGTCACGGTCGCGTTGGGCACCTTCGTGGTAGGCGCCGCGCTCGCGGGCCTCATCTACGAGTTTTACGCCAGCCAGATCGAGGTGCAGAACGATCGCAATGCTTTCCTCACCAGCGAGATCAAGAAGCTCGACAAGGACATCGCTGATATCAACGAGCTGCGCAATCAGATCCAGGCGCTGCTAGCGCGCAAGCAGATCATCGAGACGCTACAGGCCGATCGCGCGCAGACCGTGCACCTTCTCGAGCAGATGGTGCGCCAGATGCCCGAGGGCGTGTACCTGCGTTCGATGAAGCAGAGCGGCGGGAAGGTCCACGTCGCCGGCTTCGCGCAGTCCAACGCTCGGGTCTCGACGCTGATGCGAAATATCGAAGCTTCCCCTTGGCTCGAGCAACCGACGCTCGTCGAGGTGAAATCGGCCGTCGTCGACAGGCGGCGGATCTCGGATTTCAACCTGTACCTGAATCTCAAGCGCGCCGAGGCCAAGGACCCGGCCAAGGATGCGGCCAAGGACGCCGCCAAGCCGGCGGCGACAAAGGGGTAGGCCATGGCAATGAGCTTCAACGCACTGGTCGAGGAATTCAGGCGCACGAACTGGCGAGACGCGGGTACCTGGGGCGCAGGGCCCAAGATACTGGTCCTGCTCGCGATCCTGGTTGGCGTCCCGGTCGCCGGGTTTTTCATGTTCAACCAGGGGCAGATCGAGGAGCTTGAAGCCGGGCGGCTCAAGGAAACGAAACTGAAGCAGGAGTACGTGCAAAAGAAGAAGCAGGCGATCAACCTTGACCTGCACCGGCAGCAGTTGCGCGAGATCGACACTCAGTTCGGCGCGCTGCTGAAACAACTGCCCAACAAGTCGCAGATGGACGCGCTGCTCGTCGACATCAACCAGGCGGGGCTCGGCCGCGGCTTGCAATTCGAGTTGTTCAAGCCGGCGGGAGCCGAGATCAGGCGCGAGTTCTACGCCGAGTTGCCGATCGACGTGCGGGTGACCGGCACCTACCACGACATGGGCGCATTCGCGAGCGACGTCGGCCAGCTCTCGCGCATCGTTACGCTGAAGGACGTCAGCATCGTCGCCAGCAAGGACGGCGTCCTGACCATGGACGCGATTGCGCGCACTTTCCGCTATCTCGACGACGACGAGATCGCCGAGCAGCGCAAGGCTACGAAGAAAGGCCCGGGCAAGAAATGAGCATCCGGGCCAGATTGGGAAGCACGCTCGCGGCGCTCGCCGTCGCGCTCGCGGCCGGCTGCGGCGGCGAGGAACACAGCGACCTGAAGGAGGAGCTCAACCAGCTCACCAAGGACCTGCGCGGGCGCGTCGATCCGCTGCCGCAGGTCAAGCCCTACGAGCCGGTGCCGTACACCGCCGAGGGGCAGATAGACCCGTTCCGGCCGCAGCGCCTCGAGGTCGTGCAGGCCGGTCGCGCCACCCCGGGCGCCACATCGAGCCTGATCGAGGAGCAGCGCAAGCGTCCGCCCGAGCCGCTCGAGGCGTTCCCGCTGGAGTCGATCCAGATGCTCGGCACGATCACGCAGAAGAAGGAGACTTTTGCGCTGGTGAAAGCCGGCCCGCACCTGTACCGGGTGAGGAAGGGCAACTACATGGGCCAGAACTTCGGCGTTATCACCGAGATCGACGAGGCCCAGATCGCCCTGAAAGAGCTGGTCCAGGACTCGACCGGAGACTGGGTAGAGCGCATGAGCTCGCTGCAACTGGTGGAGGCAAAACGATGAATACCAAAGCCACGACCATCATCCACGCGCTGCTACTCTGGTTGGCAGGTTTGGGACTGTGTGCCGCGCAGACCAACAGCATCGACAAGTTCCAGGTCGGCCAGGAGGGCGGGCGCACGGTCGTGCGTATCACCACCAAGGCACCGCTGAAAAGCGTGCCGCCGAACTTCTCGGTCGCGTCGCCGGCACGCATCGCATTCGACTTCCCAAACACCGTGAACGCGCTTGGCCGTGCCAACGAGGACATCGGTCAGGGCGAGCTGCGCAGCATGAACGTCGTGCAGGGCGCCGATCGCACGCGCCTCGTTCTCAATCTGCGCCGCCCGCTCGGCCACGAGGCGGTCCTCGACGGCAACACGCTTGTCGTCACGCTCGCGGAGGCGCCCGTGGCGAAGGCCTCCGGCGCATCCGTCGCCCAGTTTGCCGAGGGCCGTCAAGACATCAAGCATGCGGTGCGCGACATCGATTTCCGCCGCGGCCGCGCGGGCGAGGGCCGGGTGGCCGTGGACCTCTCGGATAGCACCACAGGTATCGACATCCGGGTGCAGGGGCAGAACATCGTGGTGGATTTCCTCAAGACTTCGCTTCCGGAGAACTTGCGCCGGCGGCTCGACGTGATGGACTTCGGCACGCCGGTCAACATCGTCAGCACGTTCCAGCAGGGTGACAACGTGCGCATGGTGATCGAGCCGCGCGGGCAGTGGGAGCACAACGCCTACCAGTCGGACACGCTGTTCGTGCTGGAAGTGAAGCCCGTGGTCGCCGATCCGTCACGCGCCGGCGCGCAGAAAGGCCGCTATACGGGCGAGCGGCTCTCGCTCAACTTCCAGAACGTCGAGGTGCGCGCCGTGCTGAACGTGATCGCAGACTTCACCGATCTGAACATCATCACGAGCGACACGGTGACCGGAAACCTCACGCTGCGCCTTAAGGACGTGCCGTGGGACCAGGCGCTCGAGATCATCCTGCAGACGCGCGGTCTGGACAGCCGCCGTAGCGGCAACGTGATCTGGATCGCGCCGCGCGACGAGATCGCCACGCGCGAGAAGCTCGCGCTCGAGTCGGCGAACCAGATCTCGGACCTCGAGCAGACGCGCACGGAATCGTTCCAGATGAACTACCAGAAGGCGGCCGACGTGCAGAAGCTGCTTTCGGACCCGACGCAGCGCATCCTCTCGAAGCGCGGCAGCGCGGTGGTCGACGCGCGCACCAATACGCTTTTCGTGCAGGACACGCCAAGCCGGCTCGAAGACGTGCGCCGCCTCATCGCCAAGATCGACATCGCCCTGCGCCAG
>DATIGN010000151.1:0-20395 GCA_035454685.1 Burkholderiales bacterium
CTGGGTGAAGGCCACGCCGGCGTTCAACCTCGCGCTGTGCACGCGCTTTCGCGTGAAGCCGCTCGAGTTCGACGGCCGCGAGGACTCGATCTTCCACCCGTTCGACGAGGACGATCGCCGCCACATGGAGTACCTGCGCGAGCGCGGCGTCTATGCCGACGTCCCGGTCGACGAGATCCAGCAGGCCTTCCGCGAGGCCTATCCCCGGTTCTACGGTCTGGGCAAGGACGCGGCCAAGGAAACGTTCGGCTGAGGGAACTCCTCGAAGAGAGCTTCCGTGCCGCGGTCGCCGCGGCCGACCCGCTCGCAATCCTCGCGCCTCACCTCCCGAAGCCGCCGCAGGGCCGCACTTTCGTCGCCGCCGCAGGCAAGGCCGCCGCCTCAATGGCTCTTGCAGTAGAAAACAATTGGTCTGCCTCACTGGAAGGCATCGCCGTGACGCGGTACAAGCACGGACTGCCGACGAAGCGCATCCGCGTGGTGGAGGCCGGCCACCCGATCCCGGACGAGGCCGGCGAGCAGGCCTCGCGAGAGATCCTCGCCGCGATTCGTTCTTTGGGCGAGAACGACCTGCTGCTCGCGCTTGTCTCCGGCGGCGGCTCGAGCCTGCTATCGCTGCCGGCTCCCGGGGTGTCCATGGCCGATTTGAAAAGCCTCACGACCCGCCTGCTGCGAAGCGGCGCCGACATCCGCGAGATGAACACGGTGCGCAAGCATCTTTCGGCGATCGCCGGGGGGCGCCTCGCCGCCGCCTCGCACGCGCCGGTGGTGGCGCTCATCATCTCCGACGTAGTCGGAGACGACCCGACGCATATCGCTTCCGGGCCGTGCGCCCCCGACCCGACGATCATCGGAGATGCGAAAGCCGTCCTCGCGAAATACGACATCGAATCGCGCTGGCTTTTCTCCGAAACGCCCAAGCCCGGGGATGCGGTTTTTTCAAAAGTAGAAAATCGCGTCATCGCGACCGCGCACCGCTCGCTCGAGGCGGCGGCGGAAGTGTTCCGCAAGAACAACATCGAGCCGGTGATCCTGGGCGATACGATCACCGGCGAGGCGCGCGAAGTGGCCAAGGTCATGGCCGCATTGGTGCGCGAGATCAGAACGTACTCGAGACCTTTCAAACCGCCGGTCGCCCTCATCTCCGGCGGCGAATGCACGGTGACCGTGCGCGGCGCGGGCGGCCGCGGCGGGCGCTGCTCGGAATTTCTCCTTTCGCTCGGCATCGAGCTCGGCGACGTATGGGCGATCGCAGCCGATACCGACGGCATCGACGGCTCGGAGGACAACGCCGGCGCGTTCCTTTTCCCCGACAGCCTCGCGCGCGCGCGCGCGAAAACCCTCGACCCCGGAGCGCTGCTTGCGGAAAACGACAGCTACGGCTTCTTTGCGTCGCTCGGCGACTTGCTGGTCACCGGGCCGACGCGCACCAACGTCAACGACTACCGTGCGATCATCGTGCGGTAACCGACCTGCGTCAGCGGCGCGTCCGGACGTTCTCGCCTGATCTCTGAAAAGGCGCGATCGAGGGCGCCCGCCTCTCGCACCGCCAGCAGTTGAAGCCGCACCGCCAGCGATCGAGCCGCCGCCTCAGTCTCCTTGACAAGACGGGCGGTGTAGGCATTGGTCGGGTTCGAGAGCACGGCCACGCGGAAGGCCTTGGGCACGGCTTCCTAAAGGGCTGTAATTGTCTCGCCGTGATCTCGGGGCGAGGAGTGAGAGCCCGGTTACATTCCCGCCCCGACGGGCGACGCTGGCCACGAGCCCTGAGCCCTCAACGGCTAGCAGCTCCCTCTGTGCGGCGAACGCTCACATTGAGGGGCGCGCGCCGCTCTTGCGCGCGTCCCTCTCGACTGTGTTGTTAGCTGACTCCCTTATCAGCGACACACGATCCATATGCTTCCCGATTCTTAGGAAGACAATGAATACTGCGCCAGCGGAAGCAAACATGCGAACTACGTCGTATGCGCGCGAGGACGTAAGCCACGGAAACGTTCCGCTTACCAGCGCAAGGGCAGGTTCCGTAAGAATGTAGAAGCCGCCCCATACAAGGGTGAGCGTAGTAAGCGAGACGGGTGCGTTGAGACAGGAGAAATCCACCAGGAAATGCATCGTTGGGTCAACGCGGCACTTCCCAAGGCAGAATCCAATTCCCACCACGCAAAACAGAACCAGACAGGCTAGCTCGATAAGCCATACCAACCAAAAAAAGTGGGGATCATCTGTTCGTGGAGTCGGAAAGAGAAACAAATAGGCCGGAATTATCCAGATAAGAAAGCTCGCTATGAGATACAGCGATTGTTCCCGCGCTGTAATGCGACCGGCTGCCAGATCGTCGACCACACCTTTTGCGCTGATTAGTCGGATGGTCATTTGGAGTCAGCTAATAGTCCACGTCTTGGCGCACTGGGCTGAGCGCGCAGCGGCGAGGCGTAAGTGTCGGACAACAACGCGCAGTTCGGTTTCAACCTCATACGTCGCCCCACCTTTTCGTTTTCTCTGAAACTCTCTACTCGTTCCCCTGAACGTGGACCAGCCCGCGCAACGGGCTGTACACGTAGCGCATATCGGTGCCGCGGCCGCGCCCTTCCCTAAAGAGCCAGTGAAAGCGCAGGGAGTGCGGCACGCTGTCGTAGACGAAGTCGATCTCCTCGATCGTCACTTTGAGCGGCTGCGGCCACTTGCTGCGCGCGCAGTCGAGCTGGTACTCGCGCACCTCGCCCTGCTTCCAGCGGCCGAGCGGGAATTTCACCTCGCCGTGGCAGGTCGGATAGCGCGAGTCGAATACGCGGCCGAGGCCCGTCCAGTCATCGCGGATGGCAAATCGCTGGAGCTTGTCGCGGTTCAAGCGCTCGTAGACTTGGATGCCGTTCCAGGTCGTCGGCCCCTTGATGCTCTTATCTCCCCGCTGCCCAAACTCGAGTGCCGCGGGCGCCATGCGAATCTCCTGAGTGCCGTCCCAAGGAGCGCCGGTCCATAGCTCGACGGGAATGAAGCGCGTGCGCGTCGCCGGATCATAGGCTCGCTGCCACGCCGACCAGTCGTCCGCACGCGCCACGTCGGCGAGCGCGAGGCAGAGCGCGACCAGTAGGAGTTGTGGCGTGGCGCTCATTGTAGGTTGAGACCTAACGACCGGGTTCAGGGGCGCAGGCCAGCAGCGCTCCGCTTGCTGGCCTGCGTCCCCTGCAACCCGAGGTTAGAGCGCAAAAGGCTCAATGCGCCTCCTTAGCGAGGCGGTCATCACGCTCGCGCAGCAGCCAGTAGACCACGCCGAGCACAAGGGTGGCTCCAGCCAGCGCCGCAATGGTGCTCGCGGCGGTGGCGCTGGAATCGAGAATGACGAACTTGCGACTCAACGCAATGAGCGCGATGAGCACTACGGTCTTGACCTGGATGATGCTCGAGCGCCGAAGAGCAACGCGAACAATCGAATGCTTGAATTCCATGGCGATGAGCAGCGTCATGATCGTGCCAAAGAGCGCCTGAAAGACGTCATGTTCCAGTGGATCTATAGCGCCGCTGAGCAACAGCGGCACGACGCGGATGACCAGCTGCACGAGTGCCAGGGCGATGACCACTGCGATCACGAGACTCAGAACGATCGCAACAATCTGCTCGAAGCGCTCGTAAACGGACATGATCGGCCAATGCTCACGCGTTTCCGCAAAGAACTTCCGCGGCGCGTGGCGTTTGTTTTCCATTTGTCGCTCCGTTCTTGCTTTGCGCTCTAACGAGAAATCGACCCCATAAGTGGGGGAATTGTTTTGCCCCGAACTGGGGCTGAGGCAAAGAAAGGCTACTCCCAACCCCCTGATTCCTTACTCGGTCAACGGGAATCGCGATCTGTACGTTCATTCAGTATAGGCACACCAGAAGGAACTGAGCATGCCGCAGCCGAAGCTGCTCGAGAAGTATCGCGAGCGACTGCGGGTGAAGCACTACAGCCTGCGCACCGAGGACGCGTACCTGCACTGGGTGCGCCGCTACATCTACTTTCACGGCAAGCGCCATCCGCAAGAGATGGGCGGGTCCGAGGTCGAGGCGTTCCTGTCGCATCTCGCGACCGAGGGGCGGGTCTCGCCTTCGACGCAGAACCAGGCGCTGGCGGCCCTCCTTTTTCTTTATCGCGAAGTCCTGGAAAAGGAGCTCCCGTGGATGGACGGCATGGTGCGCGCGAAGCGCCCGGCGCGCGTTCCGGTGGTGCTCACGGAGAACGAAGTGCGGGCGCTGCTCGCCCAGCTCGACGGCACGCTCTGGCTCGCTTCGAGCCTGCTCTACGCGACCGGCATGCGGCTGCTCGAAGGGCTTCGGCTGCGCGTCAAGAGGAGCCCGCTCGACCGGTTGGATCAAGCGCCCGAGCGGCCCGAGTGAAGCCAGCCCTCAGCGCGTGGTGGCGGTGAGGCCGGCGTCGATGACGAGGACGTGGCCGGTGACCCAGCGCGCCTCGTCGCTCGCGAGGTACACCGCGCCCCAGCCCACGTCCCAGCCCGTGCCCTCGGTGCCGAGCGGCGAAGCTTTCTTGCGGCGCTCGCGCGCCTCGGCGCCGAGGCGCTCGACCATCGGCGTCCAGACCTGCCCGGGCGCGATGCCGTTCACGCGGATGCCCTTGGGGCCGAGCTGCACCGCGAGGCTTGTGACCAGGCCGATGACGCCGGCCTTGGCCGCGGCGTAGGCGGTGCGGCCGTGGCCCACCATCGCCGCGATCGAAGAAATGCACGTGATGGCGCCGCGGCCGCGCTTCTCCATCGCCGGCACCGCGGCCTGCGTCGCGAGGAACATCGTCTTGAGATCGACCGCCATGATCCGGTCCCATTCCTGCTCGGTGGTCTCCATCAGATCGAGGCGCGATTCGATGCCGACGTTGTTGTGCAAGATATCGAGCCCACCCCAGCTCGACACCGCCTCCTGCACCATCGCTGCACAGTCGGATGCGCGCGTGACGTCGGCAGCGAAGGCCCGGGCGTGGTTGCCTTCACCAGTAATTGTCTTGACGGTTTCTTTCGCGCGCGTGATGTCGTTATCAACACAGAGAACGTTGGCGCCTTCGCGCGCGAAAAGAATCGCGGTCGCTTTTCCGTTGCCGAGCCCCGGCCCTCGTGAGCCGGCTCCGGTGACGATCGCCACCTTGTCCTTCAGACGTCCCGCCATAGCTCCTCCTGGGGATTGCGAGCATGCTCCGTACCCTACCGGGTAGATCGCTGCCATGCGACGCGGCTTCCGATGGAGAGCCGGAGCAGCTTGGCGGCGCTGCGGCGCGGCGCCGCTATTTCGACGAGGCCCATGCTGTTCTCATACCAGAACGCACCGCGCGCGGCCTCGAACGTG
Source organism: Burkholderiales bacterium (assembly GCA_035454685.1). Lineage (GTDB taxonomy): Bacteria > Pseudomonadota > Gammaproteobacteria > Burkholderiales > SG8-39 > SCGC-AG-212-J23. The sequence continues at coordinate 5,326 of DATIGN010000151.1, forward strand.
CGCGCGTACGTTAACGTCCTGCCGCCCGCGCGCAGGCGCCAAGCTGTTCTGAATTCTCTCAGGCCGGTGACGGCGTTGCCATAGTGGTCGATATAGATGATCTGGGCGAGATCCTCTCCTTCCAGCCGCACCTCGGGTTGCGTTTTTCTTGTCAGCCAGGTTTTTGGAATGCGCTTGGTTGCGAGCGCGGCGGCAACCGGCGCGAACAGGTCGCGTCCGTGAAAAGAAGACGTCAGCCGCTTTGGGCGCCAGGCGATCCGCCAGCACTTTCGGGACCGGCTGCGAGCCCACAGGATGGAAAGCAGCCCATTGTCCGGGCCGACGAAGCGCCGGCCGTCGGCTTGCACCACTATGGCTTCGCGCCTTCCGCCGACGCCGGGGTCCACCACGGCAAGAAATACGCTGCCGATAGGATATTCGGAAGCGACTGAGAAAAGCAGGTGAGCTGCCGGCCTGATGGCGAAATCCGCAGCGTCGTGCAGCGCGTCGATGACCGGCACGCGCGGCGCGCGCGCGGCAAGGACCGCCTTGAGTTGACCTACGTAGAGGTCGCGGGAACCGAAATCAGTAAATAGGACAATCAGGCTACCGAACAATCAGGCGGCTTTGGCCGCTTTGGTCTCGTCGGTCGTCTTCTGCTCGCCTTTCTTCTTTTTTTCCTCGGGCTTGGGCTGCGCTGATTCCTCGGGGCGGTCCATCAGCGTGACGAGCGCCATGGGCGCGTTGTCGCCGTTGCGGAAGCCAATCTTCAGGATGCGGAGGTAGCCGCCGTTGCGCTTGGCGTAGCGCGGACCGAGGTCGTCAAAGAGCTTCTCGACGATGCCGCGGTCGCGCAGGCGATCGAAGGCGAGGCGACGGTTGGCGAGCGAGGGCTTCTTGCCCAGCGTGATCATCGGCTCGACCACGCGTCGCAGCTCCTTGGCTTTCGGCAGCGTGGTGCGGACCTCCTCGTGCCGCAGCAGCGACACGGTCATGTTGCGCAGCATCGCGAGCCGGTGGCTCGAGGTGCGGTTGAGTTTCCTCAGCCCGTGTGCGTGCCGCATGGCTTACGGGCGATGTTCCAGGCCGGCGGGAGGCCAGTTTTCGAGTTTCATGCCGAGCGTCAGGCCGCGCGAGGCGAGGACCTCCTTGATCTCGTTGAGCGACTTGCGGCCGAGGTTGGGCGTCTTGAGGAGCTCGGTCTCGGTGCGCTGGATGAGGTCGCCGATGTAGTAGATGTTCTCGGCCTTGAGGCAGTTCGCCGAGCGCACCGTGAGCTCGAGGTCGTCCACCGGCCTGAGCAGGATCGGATCGACTGCGGGCGACTTCGGCTGCTCGGCCGGGAGCGCCGTGCCTTCGAGCTGTGCGAACACCGAGAGCTGGTCGACGAGCACGCGCGCCGAATAGCGGATCGCTTCCTCGGGCTCGATCGCGCCATTGGTCTCGATATCCATGATCAGCTTGTCGAGGTCCGTGCGCTGCTCGACGCGCGCCGATTCGACCGCGTAGGACACGCGGCGCACGGGGCTGAACGAGGCGTCCAGAATAATCCGGCCGATGCCCTTGGTCTCTTCGGGCAGATAGCGCATGTTACCGGGGACATAGCCGCGGCCCGACTCGACTTTGATCTGCATCTCGAGCTTGCCGCCGGCGGCGAGATGCGCGATCACGTGATCGGGATTCACGATCTCCACGTCGTGCGCCGGCTCGATGTCGGCGGCCGTCACCGCGCCGTTGCCCTCGCCGCCGCGCTTCTTGAGCGACAGGATCGCCTCGGCGCGGTTGTGCAGCCGGAACACCACGCCCTTGAGGTTGAGCAGGATGTCCACCACATCCTCGCGCACGCCGTCGAGCGTCGAGTACTCGTGCACCACACCCGCGATCTGCACTTCGGTCGGCGCGTGGCCAGGCATCGACGAGAGCAGCACGCGGCGCAAAGCGTTGCCAAGGGTGTGGCCGTACCCACGCTCGAAAGGCTCCATCGTCACGCGTGCGTGGTTGGGCGACAGATTCTGAACGTCAACGATACGCGGCTTTAGGAATCCCGATTGCGGCATGTAAGTCCTTCTCTACTTCGAGTACAACTCGATGATGAGGCTTTCGTTAATCGTCTGGGGCAGGTCGCTGCGCGCGGGCAGGTTCTTGAACGTGCCCTTGAGCCCCTTGGAGTCCACCTCCATCCATTCCGGAATGCCGCGCGAGGCTGCTGCTTCGGCGGCGGCCTTGATGCGCAGCTGTTCTTTCGCACCTCCAGCGACCTCGATCACGTCGCCCGCGCGCACCTGGTAGGACGGGATATTGACCCGCTTGCCGTTCACCAGGATGCCGTTATGGCGCACGATCTGGCGGGCCTCGGTGCGCGAGGCACCGAAGCCCATGCGGTACACCACGGTGTCCAGGCGCGATTCGAGAAGCTGCAGCAGCCGCTCGCCGGTCACGCCCTTGGAGCGCGCCGCCTCGGCGTAGGTCTTGCGGAACTGGCGCTCGAGCAGGCCGTAGATGTGTCGCACCTTCTGCTTCTCGCGCAGCTGCTTGCCGTAGTCGGATAGCCGCGCGCCGCTCTTCTGGCCGTGCTGGCCGGGCGCGTAGGCGCGGCGCTCGACCGGGCACTTGTCGGTGAAGCACTTCTCTCCTTTGAGGAAGAGCTTCTCGCCCTCCCGCCGGCAATGCCGGCACTTGTCGAGGTTTCTGGCCATTACTAACTAAACCCGCCGCCGCTTGGGCGGCCGGCAACCGTTGTGAGGAATGGGAGTCACGTCGGCGATGCTGCCGATCTTGAGGCCGATCGCGTTCAGCGCGCGCACCGCGGATTCGCGCCCGGGCCCGGGCCCCTTGATGCGCACTTCGATGTTCTTCACGCCGCACTCCTGCGCTGCGCGGCCGCAGCGCTCGGCCGCGACCTGCGCAGCGAACGGCGTCGACTTGCGCGAGCCTTTGAACCCGGCGTGCCCGGAGGTCGCCCACGCGAGCGTATTGCCCTGGCGATCGGTGATGGTGACGATGGTGTTGTTGAACGACGCGTGGATGTGGGCAATGCCTTCGGCGACGTTCTTCTTGACCTTCTTGCGCGCGCGGGCCGAAGCGGTCTGCTGCAGCTCCTGGCGCGTGGGCTGGTTTCTGCTTGCCATGGGTTATGCGGCCTTCCCTGCCGGTACGTTGAGTTTGATGGCTGCCTTACGAGGCCCCTTGCGTGTGCGCGCATTCGTGCGGGTGCGCTGTCCGCGCACCGGCAGGCCCTTGCGATGACGCGAGCCGCGATAGCAGCTGAGGTCGATGAGGCGCTTGATCGACATCTGCACCTCGCGGCGCAAATCGCCCTCGACGGTGAGCTTCTGCACGTTCTCGCGCAGCCGCTCGAGCTCGGCGTCGTTCAGGTCCTTGAGCTTGCGGTTGCCCGGCACGCCGGCGGCCTGGCAGATGGCCTGCGCGCGTGCGCGGCCGATGCCGTAGATCGCGGTGAGCGCGATCTCGGCGTGCTGGTGGTTGGGGATGTTGATCCCTGCGATTCGTGCCATGGAGAACTTGAAATTATAGCTGGTTTAACAAGGCCTTATCAACCTTGTCGCTGTTTGTGGCGCGGATCCGAGCAGATGACCCGCACCACTCCCTTGCGCCGCACGATCTTGCACTTGCGGCAGATTCTCTTTACCGAAGCCATCACTTTCATAGCTGCCTCACTTTGCTCTGAACGTTATGCGACCCTTGGTCAGGTCATACGGCGTCATCTGCACCGTCACCTTGTCGCCGGGCAGGATGCGGATGTAGTTCATGCGCATTTTCCCCGAGATGAAAGCGTGGATGGTGTGGCCGTTTTCCAGCTTCACCCGAAACGTCGCGTTCGGCAGGTTCTCCACCACCTCTCCCTGCATCTCGATGACGTCTTCCTTCGGCATCAGCGGACCGGCAGGCCTCCTTTGAAGTTCGCCTTGCGCAGCAGGCTTTCGTACTGGTGCGTCATGATGTAGGCCTGTACCTGCGCCATGAAGTCCATCGTTACCACCACGAGGATAAGCAGCGAGGTGCCGCCGAAATAGAACGGCACGTTCCAGCGCAGGATCAGGAACTCGGGCAGCAGGCACACCGCGGTCACGTAGATCGCGCCCGCCAGCGTCAGGCGGGTGAGGATCTTCTCGAGGTACCTGGCGGTCTGGTCGCCCGGCCGGATCCCCGGCACGAACGCGCCCGATTTCTTGAGGTTGTCGGCGGTTTCCTTCGGGTTGTACTGCAGCGCGGTGTAGAAGAAACAGAAGAACACGATCAGCGCGCCATAGGCCAGCACGTAGATCGGCTGACCGGGGGTCAGGGTGCCGGCGATGTCGCGCAGCCAGAACATGCCTTCGGCCGAGCCGAACCAGCCAAGCAGCGTGGCCGGAAACAGGATGAGCGAGCTGGCGAAGATCGGCGGGATCACGCCCGACATGTTGAGCTTGAACGGCAGGTGCGAGCTCTGGCCGCCGTACACGCGGTTGCCGACCTGCCGCTTGGCGTAATTGACCAGGATCTTGCGCTGACCGCGCTCGACGAAGCACACGAACGCGGTGACCACCAGCACCGCGACGGCGATCAGCAGCGCAGTGAGCGGGTGCATCGCGCCTGTGCGCACGAGCTCGAGAGTGCCGGCGATTGCCTGAGGCAGGCCCACGGCGATGCCCGCAAAGATGATGATCGAGATACCGTTGCCGAGGCCGCGCTCGGTGATCTGTTCGCCGAGCCACATCAGGAACATGGTGCCGGTGACGAGCGAAGTGACCGTGGTAATGCGGAACATCAAGCCCGGGTCGAGCACGAGCCCTGGCTGGGATTCGAGCGCGATCGAGATGCCCGTCGCCTGGAAAAGGGCAAGGAACACCGTGCCGTAGCGCGTGTACTGCGTGATCTTGCGCCGCCCGGCTTCGCCCTCCTTCCTCAGCTGGTCGAGCTGCGGGCTCACCGCGGTCATGAGCTGCATGATGATCGAGGCCGAGATGTACGGCATGATGCCGAGAGCGAAGATCGTGAAGCGCGACAGCGCCCCGCCGGAGAACATGTTGAACATGCCCAGGATCCCGCCCTGCTGGCCCTGGAACAGATCGGCGAGTACGTTGGGGTCGATTCCCGGCACCGGGACATGCGCGCCGATGCGGAACACCACGAGCGCTGCGAGCAGGAACAGAAGCCGCCGCTTGAGGTCGCCGTAGCGCGCACCCTTGCCGACGTTGGGAAGTGCGGTCGCCATCAGGCCTTCGCTTCAGCCTCCGGCTTGGGCTTGTTCGCCTTCTTTTCCTTCTTTTCCTTCTTTTCCTTCTGCGGCTTCTCGATTACCTCGATCGTTCCGCCTGCAGCCTCGATCGCCGCGCGTGCGCCCTTGGAAGCTTTGACGTCGCCCTTCACGTTCAGCTTCTTCGTCAGCTTGCCCGACAGGATGATCTTCGCACCGAGCGCCTTTTTCGACACGATCGACGCCGCCTGCAGCGCGGCGAGATCCACCTCGGCCACCTGAAGCGCCTCCAGCTCGGAAAGGCGCACTTCGGCGATGTCGTCGCGCGTGGGCGAGTTGAAGCCGCGCTTCGGAAGCCGCCGGTGCAGCGGCATCTGGCCGCCCTCGAAGCCGAGCTTGTGGAAGCCGCCCGAGCGCGCCTTCTGCCCCTTGTGGCCGCGCCCGGCGGTCTTGCCCCAGCCGGAGCCGACGCCGCGGCCGACACGATGACGGTCCTTCTTGGCGCCAGGCGCCGGTTTCAGAGTGTTAAGCCGCATCGATGCGCACCAGGAAAGCCACCTTGTCGATCATGCCGCGCACCGCCGGCGTGTCGGCGAGCTCGACGGTCTGGTTGATCTTCTTCAACCCCAAGCCGCGTACCGTATCGCGATGGCTCTGCTTGCAACCGGCGACGCTCTTGAGCAGCCGCACCCTGATTTTCTTCATGCGGTGATTTCCTCCACCTTTTTGCCCCGGCGCGCTGCGATCTCGGCGGGAGTGCTCATCGAGCGCAAGCCGTTCAGCGTCGCGCGCACCACGTTGTAGGGATTGGTCGAGCCGAAGCACTTGGCGAGCACGTTGGTGACGCCCATCACTTCGAACACCGCGCGCATCGGGCCGCCGGCGATGATGCCGGTGCCTTCGTGCGCCGGCTGCATCAGCACCTTGGCGGCGCCGTGGCGGCCGGTGACGACGTGATGCAGGGTGCCGTTCTTCAGCTTCACCTTGAAGAGCTTGCGGCGCGCCTCTTCCATGGCTTTCTGCACCGCGACCGGCACTTCGCGCGCCTTGCCCTTGCCCATGCCGATGCCGCCGTCGCCGTCGCCGACCACGGTGAGCGCGGCGAAGCCGAGCACGCGGCCACCCTTCACCACCTTGGTGACGCGGTTGACCGCGATCATCTTCTCGCGCAAGCCGTCGCCGCGCTCCTCGTGCTGCATCCTGGGTTGGATCTTCGCCATGGTTCCTCGCTAGAACTTCAATCCCCCGGCGCGCGCCGCGTCGGCAAGCGCCTTGACGCGCCCGTGGTACCGGTAGCCGGCGCGGTCGAACGCCACCGCGGCGATACCGGCCTGCTTGGCTTTTGCCGCGATACGCTGGCCGACCATCTCGGCTGCCTTGCGGTTGCCGCCGTTCTTGAGCTGGCCGCGCACGTCCTTCTCGGTGGTGGACGCGGTGGCGAGCACCTTGTCCCCGGCGGGCGAAGTGATCTGCGCGTAGATGTGCGCGTTGGTGCGGTGCACGGTGAGACGCGCGGCGCCAACCTCGCGGATCTTGAGGCGCGTCTGGCGCGCACGGCGCAAGCGGGCAAGATTCTTTTTGCTCATGGTGGCGGCTACTTCTTCTTCGTCTCTTTCAGCACGATGACCTCATCGCGGTAGCGCACGCCCTTGCCCTTGTAGGGCTCGGGCGGACGCACCGCGCGCATCTCGGCGGCAACCTGGCCGACGAGCTGCTTGTCGATTCCGCTGATCACGATCTCGGTCTGGGTCGGGGTCGCGACCTTGATGCCCTTCGGCATCTGGTGCACCACCGGGTGCGAAAAGCCGAGCGAGAGCTGCAGCTTGTCGCCCTGCGCTTGGGCGCGGAAGCCGACGCCGACGAGCGCAAGGCGCTTCTCGAAGCCCTTGGTGACGCCGGTCACCATGCCCTCCACCAGGGCGCGCATCGTGCCCGACATCGCGTTAGCGTGGTTGGAGTTGCCGAGCGCCTTGAACTCGATCTGCTCGCCCTTCTTCTCCATCGCTACGTTGGGATCGGCCGCGCGCGCGATGGTACCGAGCGGGCCCTTCACGGAGATGTTGCCGCCGGCGATGTTCACTTCCACGCCTTTGGGTAGCGGCACGGGGTACTTGGCGATTCGGGACATAGCGCTAGGCCACAATGCAAAGCACTTCGCCGCCCACGCCGTCGGCGCGGGCCCTGCGATCGGTCATCACGCCGCGCGAGGTCGAGAGGATCGCCACGCCCAGCCCGTTCATGACGCGCGGGATGTCGTTGCGGCCGCGGTAGACGCGCAGTCCTGGCTTGGAGACGCGCTCGAGGCGCTCGATCACCGGCCGGCCGGCGTAGTACTTGAGGCCGATGCGCAGCTCCGTCTTCGCGCCCTCGGCGCGCAGCGCAAAGTCCTCGATGTAGCCCTCGTCCTTCAGCACCTGGGCGATCGAGGCCTTCAGCTTGGAGGCCGGCATCGCGACCTCCGCGTGCCCCACCAGCTGGGCGTTGCGGATGCGAATCAGCATGTCCGCGATCGGATCGCTCATGCTCATGCGTGTCTCCTTACCCTTTCTACCAACTTGCCTTGATGATGCCCGGCACCTCGCCCTTGAGCGCCAGGTCGCGCAGCTTGTTGCGCCCAAGGCCGAACTTGCGGTACACGCCGCGCGGCCGCCCGGTCAGCGCGCAGCGGTTGCGCAGCCGCACCGGCGAGGCGTCGCGCGGCAGCCTCTGCAGCTTGTCGCGCGCCTCGGCCCTGGCTTCGTCGGAAGCGCGCGAGTCGCGGAGGATGTCGAGCAGCTGCGCGCGCTTGGCCTTGAACTTCTCCACCGTCTTGCGGCGCTTCTGATCGCGGAGCTTGACTGCGAGCTTGGCCATGCGGTTCTCTCAGTGCTTGAACGGGAAGCGGAACGCGGCGAGCAGCGATCTCGCCTCGTCGTCGGTCTTCGCCGTGGTGGTAATGGCGATGTTCATCCCCCGCAGCATGTCGATCTTGTCGTAGTCGATCTCGGGGAAGATGATCTGCTCCTTGAAGCCGAGGTTGTAGTTGCCGCGGCCGTCGAACGCGCGGTTGGAGACGCCGCGGAAGTCCCGGATGCGCGGCATCGCCACGTTCACCAGGCGGTCGAGGAACTCGTACATGCGCGCGCCGCGCAGGGTGACCATGCAACCCACCGGAAAGTTGGCGCGGATCTTGAAGTTGGCGATCGACTTGCGCGACTTGGTAACCACCGGCTTCTGCCCGGTGATCTTGGCCATGTCCGCGACCGCGGCGTCGAGCACCTTCTTGTCGGTGGTGGTCTCGCCCACGCCCATGTTGACGGTGATCTTGCGGATGCGCGGTACCTGCATCACCGTCTTGTAGCCGTGTTTCTGCATCAGCTCGGGCACGATCTTTTCGCGGTATTGCACGGCAAGGCGCGCAGGGGGCGGAGGAACTTCCGGCGCGGCGGGCTTGGCGGCCTCCTTCCTGGGCTGCTGCTGCGCTTCCTTCTTCGGCTTCTGCGCCTGCTGCTGCGCTTGCTGGGGCGCGGGCTTTTTCTCCGGCCGGTCCGCGCCTTTCTCCTGTTTTGCCTTGTCCTTCTCTTGCTTCGCCATTACGCGTCCACCTGCTCGTCGTTGGCCTTGAAGATGCGCACCTTTCGCCCGTCCGGCAGTACCTTCATCGCAATCCGGTCGCCCTTCTTGGTGGCCGGGTTGAACACGGCAAGGTTGGAAACGTGGATCGGCAAGTCCTTGTCCACGATGCCGCCGCTCACGCCCTTCATCGGGTTGGGGCGCTGATTCTTCTTCACCCGGTTGACGCCTTCGACGACCACGTGCTGGGCGTCGACGCGCCGCAGAACCGTGCCGCGCTTGCCCTTGTCGCGCCCGGCGAGCACGACGACCTCGTCGCCTTTCCTGATGCGATTCATCAAAGAACCTCGGGCGCCAGCGAAACAATCTTCATGAATTGCTCGGTGCGCAGCTCGCGCGTCACCGGCCCGAAAATGCGCGTGCCGATCGGCTCCATCTTCGGCGTCAGCAGCACCGCAGCGTTGCGGTCGAAGCGGATCAGCGAGCCGTCCGCGCGGCGCACGCCCTTGGCGGTGCGCACCACCACCGCGTCGTAGATCTCGCCCTTCTTCACCCGGCCGCGCGGCGCCGCGTCCTTCACACTGACCTTGATCAGGTCGCCAATCGAGGCATAGCGCCGCTTCGAGCCGCCCATAACCTTGATGCACATGACTGCCCGCGCGCCGGTGTTATCGGCGACGTCCAGCACGGTCTGCATCTGAATCATTTCATGTCTCCATTCCAACTTGCACTGCCCGGCAGTGCAGTTTTGGACCCCGAAGGGGAGCGCGATTCTAAACGGCCTTGGACTTCTCCACAAGGCGCGTGACACGCCAGGATTTGGTCCGGGAGATCGGCCGGCACTCGGCGATCTCGACCAGATCGCCCTCGCCGAACTGGCCTTCCTCGACGTGCGCGTGGTATTTCCGGGAGCGCGTAATGGTCTTGCCCATGAAGACGTCGCGCACGCGCCGCTCGACGCGCACGACGACCGTTTTCTGCATCTTATTGCTCGTCACGCGCCCGATCAGGGTCCTTTGATTGCTCATTTCGCGGCTTTCTCCTTCATGATCGTGCGGACTCGAGCGATATCCCGTTTCACCTTCTTGAGCTGGCTGGTGTTCGAAAGCTGCTGGGTCGCGAGCTGCATGCGCAGGCCGAACTGCGCGCGCAGCAGGCCTTCCAGCTCCTTCTGCAGCTCTGCACCGCTCTTGCCTCGGAGCTCGTTTGCTTTCATGGCTACTGTCCGAGCATGCGTTGCACGACGATAGTGCGGAACGGCAACTTGGCCGAGGCGAGTGCGAACGCCTCCTTCGCCAGCGCGTCGGTGACGCCATCCATCTCGAAGATGATCTTGCCGGGCTGGATCTCGCACACGAAGTACTCCGGGTTGCCCTTGCCGTTGCCCATGCGCACTTCGGCGGGCTTCTGCGACACCGGCTTGTCGGGAAACACGCGGATCCAAATCCGGCCGCCGCGCTTGATGTGGCGCGACATGGCGCGGCGCCCGGCCTCGAGCTGGCGCGCCGTCAGCCGGCCGCGCGTCGTAGCCTTGAGGCCGAACTCGCCGAACGAGACTTTGGCGCCGCGCGTGGCGTTGCCGGTGTTGCGGCCCTTCTGCTGCTTGCGGTATTTGGTTCTGGCGGGTTGCAACATCGGCTATTCCTTCTTTTCGCCTTCGTCTTTCAGGATCTTCTTCGGCTTCTTGACCACCGTCTTGGGCGCGGGTGCGACGGGAGCACCCTCTTTCTTCGGCCGCGCCGGGCCGCCGCGCCTTGCGCCCGCGCGCGGCGCGGGCTTCTTCGCGCGCTTGGGCTCGACCGGCGCTTCGGGCTGCGGCAGCGGGGCGGTGGTGGCAGCGAGCAGCGCCGCGGCGGCGTCGCCCTTGGGCATCACCTCGCCCTTGTAGACCCAGACCTTGATGCCGATCACGCCGTAGGTGGTCTTCGCCTCGCCGAGGCCGTAATCGATGTCGGCGCGCAGCGTGTGCAGCGGCACGCGACCCTCGCGGTACCACTCGGTGCGCGCGATCTCGATGCCGTTCAGGCGGCCGGCGCTCATGATCTTGATGCCCTGCGCGCCCAGGCGCATGGCGTTCTGCATGGCGCGCTTCATCGCGCGGCGGAACATGATGCGCTTCTCGAGCTGCTGCGCGATGGAATCGGCGATCAGCTGCGCGTCGATCTCGGGCTTGCGGATTTCCTCGATGTTCACGTGCACCTGCTGTACGCCCATGATGCGGCGCAGTTCCGCCTTCAGCGACTCGATCTCCTCGCCCTTCTTACCGATCACCACGCCCGGGCGCGCCGAGAAGATGGTGATGCGGGCGTCCTTCGCCGGGCGCTCGATCAGCACGCGGCCGACCGAAGCGTGGGCGAGCTTCTTCTTCAGGAAGTCGCGCACCTTGATGTCCTCGGCGAGCATTGGCGCGAACGAGCGGCTGTTCGCGTACCAGCGCGAGCTCCAGTTGCGGTTGACCGCGAGGCGAAAGCCCACGGGGTTGATCTTTTGGCCCATCAGTCACCCACCGTAATGTAGATATGGCACGTGTGCTTGAGTATGCGGTTGCCCCGCCCCTTGGCGCGGGCCTGGAAGCGCTTGAGGAACATGCCGCGCTCGACCGTGATCGACTTTACCTTGAGCGCATCGATGTCGGCGCCGTCGTTGTGCTCTGCGTTGGCGATGGCCGACTCGAGCAGCTTGCGGACCAGCAGCGCGCCCTTTTTCGGCGTATAGGTCAGGATGTTGATCGCCTGGTCGACCGGCTTGCCGCGAATCAGGTCGGCGACCAGCCGGCCTTTCTGCGCCGAGAGCCGCGCGCCGCGCAGGCTTGCTCTGGTTTCCATTTATTTCTTCCCGCCTGCGGGCGCCGCCGGAGCGGCCGCAGGCGCCGCAGGAGCGGCGGCCGCCGGGGCCGCGGCGCCGGGGGCGCCGACCGGACGCCGGCGCTCGTCGCCGACCGCCTCCGCGGTACGCTTGCCCACGGCCGAGTGGCTCTTGAAGATGCGCGTGAGCGCGAACTCGCCGAGCTTGTGGCCGACCATGTTCTCGGTCACGTATACCGGCATGTGCGTCTTTCCGTTGTGCACGGCGATGGTCAACCCGACGAACTCGGGCACGATCGTCGAGCGCCGCGACCAGGTCTTGATCGGGCGCTTGTCATTCTTGCTGCGGGCGCTTTCCACCTTCTTCATCAGGTGGTGGTCCACGAACGGACCCTTCTTGATTGAACGTGCCATGGCTGGTTCCTAGGTTTAGGCGCGGGTTCTAGCGCTCCTATTTTTTAGGCGCGGGTTCTAGCGCTCCTATTTCACCCGTCGGTCTCGAACGATCATCGCCTGCGTGCGCTTGTTGCGCCGCGTCTTGAATCCCTTGCTCTGCGTGCCCCACGGCGATTGAGGCGGGCCGGCCGCTGCCGTGCGGCCTTCGCCGCCGCCGTGCGGATGGTCGATCGGGTTCATGGCGACGCCGCGCACCGTCGGGCGAACGCCGCGCCAGCGCTTGCGGCCCGCCTTGCCAATCGATTCGAGATTATGCTCGGCGTTACCCGCTTCGCCGATCGTGGCGCGGCAGTCGATGTGCACCTTGCGGATCTCGCCCGAGCGCAACCTGAGCTGCGCGTACGACCCCTCGCGCGCGAGCACCTGCACGCCCGTGCCAGCCGAGCGCGCAAGCTGCGCGCCCTTGCCCGGCAGCATCTCCACGCAATGCACGATCGTGCCGACCGGAACGTTGCGCAGCGGCAGTGCGTTGCCGGTCTTGATCGGCGCCTCGGCACCCGACACGACCTGGGCGCCAACCTGCAGGCCTTTGGGTGCGATCACGTAGCGACGCTCGCCATCGGCGTAGAGCAGCAGCGCGAGGTGCGCGCTGCGGTTCGGGTCGTACTCGAGCCGCTCGACGCGGGCATTGATGCCGTCCTTGTCGCGCCGGAAATCGATCACGCGGTAGTGCTGCTTGTTGCCGCCGCCCTTATGACGCATGGTGATCGTGCCGTGGTGGTTACGGCCGACGGTCTTCGACTGCTTGCGCGTAAGCGGCCAGAACGGGTCGCCCTTGTGCAGGTCGGGCGTCACTACCTTGACGAGAGCGCGCCGGCCGGGCGAAGTAGGCTTGACTTTTACGAGAGGCATTCGCGTTACTCCGTGGCGGCGAAGTTGATTTCCTGACCTTCGACCAGGCGCACGTAGGCCTTTTTCCAGTTGCGCTTACGCCCGATGGTGCGGCCGAAGCGTCGTTGCTTGCCCTTGACGTTCGACACGGTGACCGAGTCGACCTTGGTCTTGAACATGAGCTCGACCGCCGCCTTGATCTCGGGCTTGGTCGCATCGTCGGCGACGCGGAACACGTACTGGCGGTTCTTGTCGGCAACAAAGGTGCTCTTCTCCGATACCACCGGCGCAAGCACTATGTTCATCAGCTGATCGATGTTGTATTTCTTCACTTGAGCAGCTCCTCGAGCCGAGCCACCGCCCCCTTGGTGAGCAGCACCTTTGCGCAGCGCACGAGGGCCGCCGGATTCGCGTTGCGCACGGACATCACCTGCACGTTCTCGAGATTACGCGACGACAGCAGCAGGTTCTGGTCGACTTCCTCGGTGAGCACGAGCACTTCGTCGAAGCCCATCGCCTTGACCTTCTGGGCGAGGAGCTTGGTCTTGGGCGCGTCGAGCTTGAATTCGTCGACCACGCGAATGCGGTCCTCGCGGGCGAGCTGCGAAAGGATGGACGCCATGCCGGCGCGGTACATCTTTCGGTTCACCTTGTGCGAGAAGTTCTCGTCCGGTGAGTTCGGAAAGATCTTGCCGCCGCCGCGCCACAGCGGGCTGGACGTCATGCCGGCACGCGCACGCCCGGTGCCTTTCTGCCGCCAGGGCTTCTTCGTGGAGTGGTTCACCGCGCCGCGGTCCTTCTGTGCGCGTGAGCCGATGCGCGCGTTCGCCTGGTAGGCGACGACCAGCTGGTGGACCAGCGCTTCGTTGAAATCGCGCGCGAAAACTTCGTCCTTCGCGATCAAGGTGTCGGCGCCGCTCGTGCCCTTCTCCGCGATCCTCTTGAGTTCCATGTCAGGCCTTCGGCGCGGGTTGCTTGGCGGCGGGCTTCGCGGCCGGTTTCGCCTCCGCCTTCGGCTCTGCCTTGGGCGCGGCCTTCGCCGCCTGGCCCTTGAGCGGAGCCCTTTGCCCCTTTGCGGCCAGACGCACTACCACATCGCGCCCGCTTGAACCCGGCACGGACCCCTTCACGAGCAGAAGCTGCCGGTCGGCATCAATGCGTACGATCTCCAGGTTGGAGATGGTGCGCCGCACGTCGCCGAGGTGCCCTGGCATGCGCTTGCCGGGGAAGACGCGCGCCGGGCTCTGATTCTGGCCGGTTGAGCCGGGGGTCCTGTGCGAGATCGAGTTGCCGTGGCTTGCGCCCTGGGAGTGGAAATGATGGCGCTTGATCACGCCGGCAAATCCCTTGCCGATCGTCACTCCTTGCACATCGACGAGCTGCCCCACCTTGAACAGTTGCTGCAGCGGAATCTTCGAGCCGGGCTTGAGCTCACCGAGCTCATCGGGCTTCGCAAGCTTGAATTCCTTGAGCACATGTCCGGCTTCGACCGCCGCCTTGGCGAGGTGCCCGGCGAGTGGCTTGTTGACGCGCGTTGCGCGGCGTTTGCCGAATGCCACCTGCACAGCGGCGTAGCCGTCCTTCTCCGCGGTCTTGATCTGCGTCACCCGGTTGTCGGAGACGTCGAGCACCGTGACCGGCAACGTCACGCCGTCCTCGGTGAAGATACGCGTCATGCCGACCTTGCGGCCGACCAATCCGATCGTCATACGTCCCTCGTCTAATTGATCCCCGCTTGGGCGGGGACGCCGGCTGCAATTGGCCGGCAATGCACCTCGTACTACTACTACTGAACCTTGATCTCGACGTCCACGCCCGCCGGCAAGTCGAGCTTCATCAGCGCGTCGACCGTCTTGTCCGTCGGGTCGATGATGTCCATCAACCGCAAATGCGTGCGGATCTCGAGCTGATCGCGCGAAGCTTTGTCGATATGCGGCGAGCGCAGCAGGTCGAAGCGCTGCTTGCGCGTCGGCAACGGCACCGGACCGCGCACCACCGCGCCAGTGCGCTTCGCCGTATCGACAATCTCAAGCGCCGACTGATCGATGAGTCGGTAGTCGAAGGCTTTGAGCCGGATTCTGATTCTTTGGCTTTGCATTTCTACTCAATGATCTTTGCCACCACGCCGGCGCCGACGGTCTTGCCGCCCTCGCGGATGGCGAAGCGAAGCCCCTGCTCCATCGCGATCGGCGTGATCAGCGTCACCACCATCTTCACGTTGTCCCCGGGCATCACCATCTCGGTGCCCTTC
>DATIGN010000152.1:0-28343 GCA_035454685.1 Burkholderiales bacterium
CACGCCATCTCAAGCCATGAATCTCGGACGCGAAAATCATCCGGAGCTGCGCGATGCGGTGCGCGAGCTGTGCGCACAGTTCGATTCAGCGTACTGGCAGAAGATCGACGAGCAGCGCGCCTACCCGGAAGCTTTCGTCGATGCTCTGACCAAAGCCGGCTGGATGTCGGCGCTCATTCCGGAGGAATACGGCGGCTCCGGACTCTCGCTCACAGAAGCCACGGTGATCATGGAGGAAGTCAGCCGCTCAGGCGGCAACGCGGGCTCCTGCCACGGCCAGATGTACAACATGAACACGCTCCTGCGGCATGGCTCACCCGAGCAGAAAACGAAATACCTGCCGAAGATCGCCTCCGGCGAGCTGCGGTTGCAGGCGATGGGTGTGACCGAACCGGGCGCCGGCACCGACACGACCAAGATCAAGACGGTCGCGATGAGGAAAAGCAACCATTACGTGGTCAACGGTCAGAAGGTATGGACCTCGCGCCTGCAGCATTCGGAGCTGATGATCCTGCTTGCGCGCACTACCCCTCTTTCTGAAGTGAGAAAGAAATCGGACGGCATGTCCATCTTCCTGGTCGACACCAAGAGCAAAGGCCTCGACGTGCGCCCGATCCGGAACATGGTCAACCACGAAACCAACTCGGTGTTCATCGACAACCTCGAGATCCCGGCCGAGAACCTGATCGGCGAGGAAGGCAAGGGCTTCAGGTACATCCTGGACGGGCTCAATGCCGAACGCATCCTCATCGCGGCGGAATGCATCGGCGATGGTTACTGGTTCGTGGACAAGGCCTGCTCCTACTCCCAGGAGCGCGTGGTCTTCGACCGGCCGATCGGCCAGAACCAGGGCATCCAGTTCCCCATCGCCGAGGCGTACATGGAGATCGAGGCGGCGAATCTCATGCGGTACAAAGCCGCCGCCTTGTTTGATTCCCGCAGCTCTTGCGGAGCGGAAGCGAACATGGCCAAGCACCTCGCCGCCAAGTCGTCATGGGAGGCAGCAAACGTGTGCATGCAGACCCACGGCGGCTTCGGCTTCGCCGCGGAATACGACGTGGAAAGGAAGTTCAGGGAAAGCCGCCTCTACCTGGTGGCGCCGATCTCGACGAACCTGATCCTCTCGTACCTCGCCGAGCACGTGCTCGGCCTGCCGCGCTCGTTCTAGACCGGGCGTTGCGCGAGCTGGCGGTTCGCCTGCGCCAGCCGCTCAACCAGCACGCGCATGAACGCCTTGTTGAAGCCGACCTGGCAGCCGGGGGTGGCAACGCGCAGCGCGCCGGCCGGGATCTGAATCACCGTGATGCGGCCGCGCGCGCTGACCGTGGTGGTGCGGCGCTCGACCCTGTCGGAGAAGTACAGGATCTCGCCGAAGCAGCTGCCGGGCTTGAGCAGCGCGAGCCGCTTACCGAGCAGCGACACCTCGACCTCGCCCTCGAGCAGGATGTAGAAGCAATCGCCCTGGTCGTTCTCGCGCATCAGCACCGTTCCGTCATCGATCGATTGCCACGTGCCGATGCGCACCACTTCCCAGAGCTCGACCTCGCCGAAGTCCTTGAAGAACGCCATGTCGCGCAGCTTGCCGAACTTCTCCGAGTCGGACGCCGGTGCGGGCGAGGTTGTCTCGACCCGGAGGCTCATGAAGGCGCGGGTCAGGTCCCGTCCAAAGTCGAGCCAGGAGCGGTAGCGCTCGGCCGGGTCCTTGGCGATCGCCTTCATCACGATCTCGTCGAGCAGCGGCGGCAGGTCGGGCCGGAAGGTCGACGGGCGCTCCGGCGGCGAGTGAAGGATCGCGTGGGTCAGCGCCACGTGGCTGCCCGCCTCGTAGGGCATGCGCCCGGTGAGGAGGCGAAACATCGTGACGCCGAGCGAGTAGATGTCGGCCTGGTGCGAGAGCTTCTCCATGCGCAGCTGCTCCGGCGACATATACGCCGGCGAGCCGACGCCCTTGAGCTGGGTGGTCTCCACCAGGCGGCTCTGGAACGAGGCGCCGAAATCCCCCACCTTTGTATCGCCCTGCTGGGACAGCAGCACGTTGCCCGGCTTGATGTCGCGGTGGATCACGCCGTGCTGGAACGCGTAGTCGAGGGCGCGGATGCACTTGAAGACGATCTCCACCACCTTGAGGAGCGGAAGCAGCTTCCCCGGAGCGGCGTGCGTATCGAGCGCTCCGCCGTGAACGTATTCCATTACCAAGTAGCTGCGATCGGGCTCGACCACCGCGTCGTAGATACTCACGATGTGCGGGTGGTTCAGCTTGCCCGCGAGCGAGGCCTCGGCGATGAACGCCTTATGGACCATGAGCTCGTTGTCCGGGTCGGCGTCCCTGGCGAACTGCAGCACCTTGATCGCGACATCGCGCTCGGCGAACGGATCGCGCGCGAGGTACACCCTGCTGGTGGCGCCGCTTCCGATCTCCCGGATCACCGGGTACTTGCCGATGACCTGCTGGGGCTCGGGCTGTTGCGCCTTCACGAGGCGGTAATTGCCCTTGGAGTAGTCCATTTATCCGTCAATTAGTCCGCCAATCTTGCGGGGCCTTCCCTCGCCACAATCGCCCGCGCCGCTCGAGCTCGCGGTGCTACCCTACCCTATCCTCGGTGCGTAGCGTTGAATGGCGGGCGCGGGAAGGCCGAAAAACACGCGCGCCGCGCACAATTTGACGATGGCGACATTTCATCCGGGACGCTATTCGATTCCCGGGTTTGAAGCGAAAGCCGCGCGCACCCCGACGGCACTAGTTCAGGACTTGCGGGCGGCGAACTTCATCTCTGGCAATAGCGATTCACAGACGAAAACGGCAAGCGGCGCGTAACGTCCTGGCGCATGACCGGAGACCCGGTCAGGTAGTTCGCCTTCACGCGGCGGAATACTTCGCGACCAGCGCGAGCAGCTCGGCTTCGGGATAGGGCTTGCCGAGGAACGCATTGACCCCGAGCTGCGCCGCCTGGTTGCGGTGCTTCTCGGCGGTGCGAGACGAGATGAAGATGATCGGCAGGTCGCGGGTGCGCACGTCGCCGCGCACATGGCGCGCGAGATCGAAGCCGTCCATGCGCGGCATCTCGATGTCGACGAGCATCACCGCGGGCAGCGATTCGGCCATCTGCTCGAGGGCGTCGACGCCATCCTTGGCGGTGACGACGCGGTAGCCTTCGCGCTCGAGCAGGCGCGAGGTCACCTTGCGCACGGTAAGCGAATCGTCCACTACCATTACGACCGCGGCGGCCGCGGTCCTGGCCGCAGGGGTGTGAACCGCGTGCGGCATGCCGGGCGCCGCGGCCTGGCGCTGCGCGAGCTGCACCGGGTTCATGATCAGTGCGATGCGGCCGTCGGGAAGCACCGTAGCGCCCGAGACACCGGGAACGCGCGCGAGTTGCACGCCGATGCTCTTCACCACGATTTCCTGATTGCCGATCAGCTCGTCCACGTGAATCGCGATGCGCTGCAAGCCGCTGCGCAGCAGGAGCACCGAGTTGTACGGCAGCAGCTCGGCCGCCGGCGCCTTGCCGAGCAGCGCGCGCATGGAATGCAGCGGGTAGGAACGGCCCTGGAACTCTACCGCCTTGGCTTCGAAATGCTCGGCCAGCGCCTCGGCCTTGATTCGCAGAACCTGCTCCACCATGCCGGTGGCAAGCGCGAGCACGTTCTCCCCCGCCCGCACCAGCACCGACTGGCTCACTGCGAGCGTGAGCGGCAGATACGACGTGAACGTCGTGCCGCTTCCCGGCGCAGTGGCGATCTCGACCCGCCCGCCGATCGAGGAGATGTCGTTGCGCACGACGTCCATGCCGACGCCGCGGCCGGCGAGCTCGGTCACCGTATCCGCCGTGGAGACGCCGGTGGCGAACACGAGCTGGGCGAGCTCTCCCTCGGTCGGCTCACGCCCGCTCGGCAACAGACCCATCCCGGCCGCCTTGAGGCGCAGCGCGTCGAGATTGAGCCCGGCGCCGTCGTCCGACACGGCAAGCGCAAGCTCGTTGCTTTCCTGGCGCAGCGCGATGATGATGCGGCCGCTCTCCGGTTTGCCGGCCGCGAGGCGCGTCGCCGCGTCCTCGATCCCGTGCACCAGGGCGTTGCGCAGAATGTGCTCAAGGGGAGCGGCGATGCGTTCGAGCACGCCGCGATCGAGCTCGACCTCGGCTCCGCTGATTTCGAGCTCCGCCTTCTTCCCGAGCTCGCGCGCGGTCTGGCGCACGAGGCGGTATAGGCGCTCGCTCAGGGTCGCAAACGGCACTGCGCGCACGTACATCAGGTCCTGCTGCACCTCGCGGCTGATGCGCGCTTGCTCCGCCAAGGCGGCGTCGGTGTCCCCGATGTACTTGTGCAGGCCCTGCTGGGTCGAGAGCACGTCGTTCAAGCTCTCGGCCATCAGCCGCGTCAGCTCCTGCAGCCGCGTGTAGCGGTCGAACTCCAGCGGGTCGAACTCGCTCTTCTTCTCGTCCAGCACCGACAGGCGCGACTGCATCTGGCTGTCGGCCTGAAGCTCCACTTCGCGCAGCTGGTTACGCAGCCGCGCGACGCTCTCGGCGAGATCGGCGAGCGACTGCCTCATGGCGCGCACCTCGGCTTCCACGCGGGTGCGGGCGATGGCGATCTCGCCTGCCTCGTTGATCAGGTGGTCCAGCGTGTCGGCGTTGACCCGCAGCATCGCCGCGGGGCTGGGTAGCGGCGCCTCGGCCTTCGCCTCGGCCGCCACCGGCGCCGCCGCCAGCGGCGCGCCGATGCGCTCCACGTCGGCGCTCAGGCGGTCCATGCGCTCTTCCAGCTCCTGGAAGAGCTCGGGGGTAAGCGCGCCGGACTCAAGCGCCGATTCGATACGGCTTTCCATCAGGTGGCAGAGCTCGCCCAGGCGGATCGCGCCCGCCATGCGGGCGCTGCCTTTCAGCGTGTGCAGCGAGCGTCGCAGCGACTGCGAAATCTGCGCGTCCGAGGGGTTCGCCTTCCATTCGCGCAGGTCCGCACCGATCGCGGGCACGAGCTGCTGCGCTTCCTCGATGAAGACGGGCAGCAGCTGCCCGTCGAGGTCGTCGCGCATGCTGCGCTTGTCGCGCCCGCCGCGCGGCTGCGGAGCGGGCGCCGGCCGGTGCGCCAGCCTTGCCGCCTGCAGGCGCGTGAGGAGCACCGGCAGCGCAGCGCGCGGCGCGCCCTCAATCGCCGGCGCGTCCGACTTGCTGACGGCGTCGACCATTTTGCCCAGCTCGGCGACCGCGTCTTGGACCGTGTTGGCGTCGGCGGCGTCCACGGTTTCTTTCGCGAACTGCGTCCATTGCTCGAGCGCGCCTGCCAACTCGGCGAGCGGGATGAACCCCGCGGTGCGCGACGTGCTTGCGAGCGTGTGCGCCGCACGCATGAAATCCTGCGAAGCCTCGGCCGGCATGGCTTGGCGCCACTTCACGCATTCCGCTTTCAGCACCTTCACATGCTCTGCGGCTTCGTTGGTGTAGATGCTGTAGAGCCCGCGCGGGATGCTCACGGTTCCGATCGTGACCATGCCGGCAGCGGATACGTCCGATGGATCCGCTTTCGCCCGCGCCGCCAGCTCGACAATCGTGCTGTCGTCGACCAAGCCGTCGAGCCCGGGCCCGCGCAGCCTTTCGATCCACCCGGCAAACGAGGCCGACGCCGCCTCGACAAGTTCCAGAAGCGGCGCGTTGACCGGGCGCTTTTGCTCGAGCCAGATGTTCAGGACCTGCTCCACTCGCCAGGCCGCTTCGCCGAGGTCCATCAGGCCGACCATGCGGCCGCTGCCCTTGAGCGTATGGAAGGCGCGCCGCACCGTCGTCAGCGCCTCCTGATCGTGGGGCTTTTCCCGGCATTCAGGCACGAGGCGGGCGATGGTCTGCAGGACCTCGTCCGCTTCGTCCAGGAAGACCTGAAGGAGCTCGGCATCGACTCCTGCGCGCGCGGGCGGTGGTGGAGCAGCCGTAGCGCCGGTCGAAGGGAATTCGATCCTCAAGGTGCTGTCCGGTGTGCGCGGCTGATTGCGCTTCTCGTAGCGCCGGAAAAACAGCGCAATCGCTTCCTCGCCGGGCTCGCGGCCGTGGCGGCACGGCTCGAGGAAGAATCCAACGCTGCTCAGCGCTTCGGCGATCCAGTCGACGTCTTCGGCCGACGCGTCGGTGCTTGCCTGCGCCTTGACCAGGCCCTCGCATATGGACACCGCCTGCGCCGCGCCCGGAAAGCCGAGCACCGACAGCGCTCCGTGCATCTGCCGCAGATAGGGCTGCAGCCCGGCCAGCGTCGGACGCTTCCCGGGGTCGCGGGCAAACGCGTCAATGACCTGCTCGACATGCTGGAGGTTCGCCAGGATCTCCTTGGCGACCTGTGCGCGCAACTGCAGCGCCCCGATCCGCTCGGTGAGGTCGGTGCGCAGGCCGGGCGGCGGCTCGCCGTTCGACTTGCCGTTGGCGGCGTCGAGCAGCCAGTTTCCCATGATGACGATCTGGAGCTCGAGGTCGTCCGACGGGTTGCTGAAATGGTCGATGACGTGCTCGACGAGCAGGAAAGCCGAGGCCATCTCGATGACCATCGCCTGCCGGTCGGGGGAATAGGGGTCGGGCAGCTTCGCCGCAGCCAGGGCGATCGCATCGAGCAGCTTGATCAGGTGCGCGTTGCCGAGATCCCGGGTCCTCAGCTTGAAGTCGGCGACGCGCTCGCGGAACACGCGCGCCTGGTCGCGCTCGCCGGCGCCGTACTGCTCCCACGAGCGCTTGAGCGCCTCGAGTCGCGAATGCATGTCGAAGAGCGATGCCTCCAGGCGCTCGGCATCGAGCTCGAGCACTGGCACGCTCCTCTCCGGGCGCGGGAACAGGGTCTCGAGCTGGTAAAGCTGCTTGACCTCCCTGATGCATGGGGTCGCCGCCTCGCGTCGGGCGAGCGAATACAGCACTTCGCGCAGCAGCGCATCGCCGTTCTTCGCCGTTCCGGCCCCCAAATCGCGGATGTGAAAATCGATGCGGTTGCACACGACCTTGGCGGAAGCGAGCCACTGCGGATCGTCTCCGGCATCGCTCTTGAGCGAATCGACGAGCGCGCCTGCCGCCCACCACAGCGCCCGCGGCTCAGGCAGGTCGGTTGCGGCCTGGTGCAGGGCGTCGACCGTCTGGCGCATGTCCCTTAATCCGACCGGCGCGCCGCGCAGCCAGGCAAGCAGTCCGCGCTGGAAACGAGCACGCTCGGCCTGCAGGAACGCTGTGCGCTCTTCCTGCGGCACCGTCCGCGGGCTCGCGTGCGCGGGCGCCGAGAGGTTGAGGTCGGGGAAGAACAGATCCTTCTCGGAGACCGCCGTCTTGCCGAGCAGCCCGCAGATGTCGCGATAGACCGGAAACAGGCGCAGCGGCACGTCGGCATGCCCCCGGGCGAGCTCGCCGATGAAATTCTTGAGCGCGACCACCGCGCGGTCGATCACTCCGATCGCCGCCGGCGTCGGCCGCGCCCCGCCCATGCCGTTGAAAGTGTTCTCGATCGCCTCGCATACGCGCGTCGCTCCCGCGAGGCCGACCATGCGCAGCGCCCCGCTCACCTGATGCAGATGCTCGGGACACGGCTTGAGCGCCGCCTCGTTCTCGGGCGCGGCGGAGAATTTCGCGATCGATTCCTGAACGAGCGTCAGCGCCCGCTCAACCTCCGCGTTGATCCAAGACAGGACGGTGGTATCCGCCATCATGCCGCGAGCTTGAATCCGGCCACCGAGCTCTTCAGGCCGTCAGCGAGCGCCGTGAGCCTGGCGGCGGATGTCGCCGTCTGCTTGGTACCGTCGGTGGTGAGCTGGGTAATGCCCAGGATCACCCTCATGTTGGCTGCCACCCTGCCGGCCGATGTCGCCTGCTGCTGCGTCGCCTGCGAGATCGATTCGATGAGCTGCGCAAGCTGCGTCGACACCGCGCCGATCTCGCGCAGCGCCTGCTCCGCCTGGTCGGCGGTCTTCGTCCCCTGCACCACGCCCTGGGTGCTGCGCTCCATCGCCTCGACCGCTTCCAGGGTGTCGCGCTGAATGCTCTTGACGATCGCGCCGATGTGCTTGGTCGCCTCGGCGGAGCGCTCGGCAAGTCGCTGCACCTCCTCTGCCACCACGGTAAAGCCGCGCCCGGCCTCGCCTGCCGAAGCCGCCTGGATCGCGGCATTCAGCGCCAGCACGTTCGTCTGCTCGGTGATGTCCGAGATCAGCTGGACGATCTCGCCGATCTCCTGCGAGCTCTCGCCGAGCCGCTTGATCCGCTTCGAAGTCTCCTGGATCTGCACCCGGATGTCGTTCATGCCGCGAATTGCGTTCTGCACCGCCTGCGCGCCCTTCTGCGCGGCGTGCAGCGAGCTCGTGGCGACCTTCGAGGAGTCGTTCGCCTTCTTCGAGACCTCGACCATCGACTGCGCCATCTGCGCGATCGACTGGCCGGCGCCCTGGATCTCGGCGGCCTGCTTGCTCGCCGCCTGCAGCAGCTTGCCGGTCACGTTCTCGGCTTCCTGCGTGGCGCTCGTCACCTGCTGCGACGCGCTGTTGATGCCGGCGACCAGGCGGCGTAGCTCGTCGATCGCGTAATTGATGGAGTCGGCGATGGCGCCGGTCATGTGCTCGGTCACCTGGGCGCGCACCGTGAGGTCGCCGTTGGCCAGATTGCTGATCTCGTCGAGCAGGCGCCGAATGGCCGCCTGGTTCTCGCGGTTCTGGCGCTCGTTTTCGTCGGCCCGGCGGCGAGTGTCGTCCAGGTACGTCTTGCCGATGAGCAGCAGAACGACGAACGCCAGGAACGACACGACAGCGATGGCGATGAAGTTGATACGCCGTGCGCCAAGCTCGGCTTCGTAGGCGGCGTTCAGGGTTTCCGCAGCGCCGAGCAGCGCCTCGCTGTCCTTGAACAGCTCAAAGCTTGCGCGCTTGGCGTTCACCAGCCGCTGCTGGTTGCCGAGGATGCCGCTCACCGCCGCCTGGTATTCCTTGAACGCCGCTTCCATCTCGCCCAGCTTGCCGCGCAGCTCGGGATCGGCGACGCGCTGGATGCGCAAGGCTTCGCTGCCCTGGAGCAGGCCGCGCAGAATGTCGCGGAAGCTATTGGTGTCCTTGCCGAGAAGGAACGACACCTCGGGATCGACCACCGCCTCGGCGAGCATGGTGTTCGCGTTCTTCGCCATGCGCTGAGTGAGCATCATGAGCTGCGCGGCGTGCGCGTTCTGGCGCGCCGAGCCGCCGCTCTGCACGCTGAGCGCGGCGATCTCGTCGGCGAGTTCTTGCAGCGCAGGGTTACGCTCGTTGATGGCGCGCACCGCCCGGCCGAGGTTGGCGAGGTTCGCCTGCTCGGCGATCACCAGCGCCGCGTTGCGCTCGTTCTTCTTCCATTGCACGTCCAGCGCCTCGAGCACCGGGCGCGTTTTGGCCGAAGTCGGGGGGAGCGTTTCGCTCCCCACCGAGCCGCCGTTCAGGAGCAGGCTCATCTGCGCCGCGAAGACCTCGCGACTCTCGCGCAGCTGCTTGAACGCCTCCAGGTTGCCCTGCGAGGCCTGCTGCGCCGCCTTTGCGAGGCGCTGCGAAAGCATGCGGATCTTGCCGACCGTAGCGATGTAGATCGTGCCGAACGTCGCCTGGCGGGCGTCGTGCCACGCCACGCCGAGGTCAACGGCGAGCAGCGCCAGGAGCAGGCCGATGAGCACCGGCAGGCGCCGGCCGGCGGCGGGGAGTTTGCCAAGGATGTTGAGTTTCATGGGAGCCTCGTCCTAGCGCAGGAATTTGCCGTCACGGGAGATGATCGTCAGGTCGACGAACTTGGAGCCGGCGCGGTTCATCGGCGAATAGCTGATGTAGAAGCCGCCGAGGTCGACGTCGTTCATCTTCTCGAGCGCCTCGACCAGGCCGTCGCGCGTGGGGGACTTGCCCGCGCGCCGCAGGCCCTCGACCATGACCTTCGCGCAGAGGAAGCCCTCCAAAGCGCTGAAGTTGTAGTCGGTGTAGCCGGCCTTCTTGGCAAGCTGCTGGTATTCCTTGACCACCGGCACCGCCGTGCCCCACGGGAACGGCACAACCTGCGAGATTGCTACGCCGACGCCGTCCTTGCCGAGCGCGTCGGCGAGCGCCTTGCTGCCGACGAACGACACGTTGTAGAAGGTGGCCCCGCTGCCCAGCTTCTGCATCTCGCGCACGAAGGCCGCGATGGACGTGTAGGCGCTGACCATGACCACTGCGTCGGGCTGCGAGGTGTGGATCGTTTTCGCCGCCTGCTCCACTTTTACGGTATTGCGCTCGACCGTGCCCGTCGAGTGGATCTTCATCTTGCGCCGCTCGAGCGCGAGCTCGGTGCCTTTGCGCCCAGCCTCGCCGTATGCATCGTCCTGGTAGAACACCGCAATCTTCTGTCCGCCGGTTGACAGCACCTGCTCGACGATCTTTTCCGTCTCGTCGTAGTAGCTGGCGCGTACGTGAAATACGTAGCGGTTAAATGGCACGCGCAGCACTTCCGCGCCCGTGAACATGCCCACCAGCGGCACCTTCGCCTGGGTGACCACAGGCAGGTGCGCAACCCCGGTCGGCGTTCCGACATACCCGAGAAGAGCAAACACGCGGTGTTCCTCGATCAGCTTCTTGCTCGCGCTGGGCGCCACCGACTGCTCGTAGCGGTCATCCTCGGTGATGAGCTCGAGCTTGCGGCCGTGCACCCCGCCTTTGGCGTTTACGTGATCGAGGTAGGCCCTGATGCCGTTGCGCATCTGGATCCCAAGCTGGGCTGCAGGCCCCGAGAACACGGCGGCCTGCCCGAGAACGATACGGTCGTAGGTGACGCCGGGCTCGGCGCCCGCCGGAGGCGGCAGGAGCGCGGTGATGGAGATTAAGACAGCAGCGATTCGCAACATGGTGGTCCCCTTAGTTGCCGACGGCAAGAAATGTGGTATCGCGCACCAGCGCGCCGACATCGAGCTCGCACCAGCGAGCGCCGACATCGTCCTCGTACTCGGCACGCAGCCAGTTGGCGGCTCCAGCGACCGGCTCGCGCGCGCGCAGCTGCGCCGGGTTGCGCAACCCGAGGGAGCGGTCCACGAGCAGCGCAGCAGCGCTGCGGAAGCGCTCGCCGAGAAGCACGAGGCGCGTCTGCTCGCCGCCGCGCGACGCGCCACTACCGAGGAACGCGGCGAAATCGACGACGCTGTAGAGGTTGCCGCGCACGTTCGCCACGCCCCGGAACCATGCGCGGGTGAGCGGTACGGGAGTAATCGGCGGCGCGGGCAGCACCTCGCCGGCCTCGGCGAGGTCGATAAGCCAGTTCTGGTCGCCGGCCTGCACGCCGAGCTTGGAGGCGGCACGGGCGCTATCGGCCTGGCGCAGCCGCTCCGCGAGCTCGCGCTGGTAATCTCGAAGAGAAATCCTCTGGGCCATCAGCCGAGCGCGGAGATTTTCGCGAGCAGCTCGGGCCCGCTTACCGGCTTGACGATGTAGTCGCGCGCGCCCTGACGGATACCCCAGATCCTGTCGGTCTCCTGGCCCTTGCTGGTGCAGAGGATGATGGGGATCTGCTTCGTCGCCTCGTCCTTGGTCAGCGTGCGCGTCGCCTGGAAGCCGTTCTGGCCGGGCATCACCACGTCCATCAGGACGAGGTCGGGGCGCAGCTCCTTTGCCTTCGCGAATGCCTCTTCCGCGCTTTCCGCGGTCGAGACCTTGTAGCCGTTCTTCGCCAGCAGGTTGCTCAGGTAATGGCGGTCAGTGGCGGAGTCGTCGACGATGAGGATGCTCTTGATGGGCATTGCTTTTTGCCTTTCTAGGAGAGGCTCTGGGTCTTGAGGTGCTGGGCGACCGCTTCGACCAGCCCTTCCTGGGTGAAGGGCTTGGTGAGATAGCGGTCGGAGCCGGCGAGGCGACCGCGCGCGCGGTCGAACACGCCGTCCTTGCTGGACAGCATGATCACCGGCGTGGATTTGAGCTGCGGATGCTGCTTGATGAGCGCGCAGGTTTGATATCCGTCGAGCCTCGGCATCATGATGTCGACGAAGATGACTTGCGGCTGGTGGTCGCTGATCTTGGCGAGCGCGTCGAAGCCATCCTCGGCGAGGATGACCTCGTATCCGGCCTGGCGCAGGAAGAGCTCGGCGCTGCGACGAATGGTGTTGCTGTCGTCGATGACCAGCACCTTGACAGCGCCTGCCGCCACTACGCCGCTCACGTGGAGCTCCCCCTTCTTCTCCGAGTCAGCAACCGCACCTTGTGAATGCCCGGGAGCTCACGCCTTGATCGGCATTCTTTGCAGGTCACACGACCTGCCCGGCCCCCGCTTTCAAGAAAGCGTTTGAACTCTAGCTCTTAGAAGAAATTCTTCACGTGAATTAATGCGTTGGGGCGCGACAGATCTGGCACCGCGTTCGAGACTTTTTTCTCGAACGCGGCGCAGCAATGGATAAAACGATACGAAACTGCGGCTTCGAACCTAGCGTACGACCTTGATTCCCGCCTCCTTCAGGATGTCGCGCATCTGCATCGAAAACTCGTCGTAGAACTTCACCAGGTCGGCGGCGCCCTGAAAGCCGTCCTCGAACTGGTTATCCGCGAGGAATTTCTTCCACGACTCCGTCTGCGTGAGCTTCCTGAACACGCCTTCCCAGTACGCAACGTTCTCGGGCGGAATTCCGGGCGGCGCCACGATGCCGCGCACCTGCGGCACCGGCGTGACGTTGAAGCCCGCTTCCTTGAGGGTCGGCACATCCGAGAACACAGCAAGGCGCTTCTCCGTCACCTGCGCAAGCACTCGCATGTTGCCGGCACGGATGTGCTCGCCGGCCTCGGCGGGCTCGATCACCATCATGTTGACGTGCCCGCCAAGCAGCGCCGCAATGCGCTCGCCGCCGCCGGGAAAGGAGATGAACTGCCAGCGCGCGCCGCTCGCCTTCTGCAGCTGCTGGCGCACGACGTTGTCGCGGCTCGTGACCGAGCCGCCGGACTGTTTGAGCTCGCCCGGCTTCTGCTTGGCGGCGTTGACGAAATCGGCGAGCGTCTTGTAGGGCGCATCCGCCTTCACTGCGATGACCGCCGGCTCGAGCACCAGGCGCGCGACCGGCGTGAGGTCCTTGAGCGTGACCTTGGCCTCGGCGCTCGTGAGCGGGTTCGTGAGCCACACGCCGGTGAAGAAGCCGATCGTATGGGTGTCGCCCTTCTTCTCCGCGAGGTACGCGGCCGCCACCGCGCCACCGCCTCCGGTCTTGTTGACCACCTGCAATCGCACCGGCAGCAGCTTTTCTTTCTCCATCATGAGCGCGACCGCGCGGGCGAGCACATCACTGCCGCCGCCCGGGCCAGTGTGCACAACCGTCTCCACCGGCCGCGTGGGGGTGAACCCTTGCGCGAACGCCGCGTTCGCCACCGCGAGAACAGCTGACAACACAAGCTTCTTGCCCATCAAGTCCTCCTCGTCGTTTTTGACTACTCCAAAGCGCGCAGGCGCCAGGAGTTCACTTTGCCAATCAGCGGAATAAGCAGAATCAGCACAGCCAACGATAGCATCAGCGCCGGCACTGGCCTAGACACCAGGATCGAAAGACTGCCGTCGGACATCATGAGCGACTGACGCAGCGCCCGCTCGAGCGGCGCTCCGAGGACGAAGCCCAGGATCAGCGGCGCCGACGGGTAGTCGAGCTTGCGCATTAGGTACCCGCCAAGCCCGAAGGCAGCCAGCAGCCAGACGTCAAACAGGCTCCCGGAGGCGCTGTAGACACCGACCAGCGAAATTCCGAGGATCACCGGGAACAGGACGTAGATCGGGGCGCGCAGGGCCTGGGCGAAAAGCGGCACAAGCGGGAGGTTCAGGACGAGCAGCATCAGGTTGCCCATGTACATGCTCGCAACCAGACCCCAGAACAGCGTCGGGTTTTCCGGGATGAAAAGCGGCCCCGGCTTGAATCCCCACAGCACCAGCGCGGCGAGCAGGATCGCGGTGGTCGACGAGCCGGGGATCCCCAGCGTCAGCATCGGGATGAGCGCGCCTCCGGTCTCGGCGTTGTTCGCCCCTTCGGGCGCGGCGACGCCTTCGACCACGCCCGTGCCGAACTCCTGCGGGCGGCGAGACACCGCCTTCTCCAGCCCGTAGGAGATGAACGAGGCGATGGTCGAGCCGGCGCCAGGGAGGACGCCGATCAGGAAGCCGACGATCGAGCCGTTGGCGAAGGCGAAGCGCGAGTCCTTCAGGTCCTGCCCGGTAGGCAGGAGGTTGCGCCATCCTCTGGGAACCGGGAGCGATTCGGTGCCGTCGCGCCGTCCCATGTTCGCGAGCACCTCGCCCACCGCAAACACCCCGATGGCCACCACTACGAAATCGATGCCGGAAAGGAGCTCCAGCTGCCCGAAAGTGAAGCGGGAGGTCTGCGTGAAGAGATCCGTGCCGATGCCGGCGAGCCAGAGGCCGACCAGCATGGCGAGCAGCGCCTTGACCATCGAGCGCCCGGCGAGCAGCACCACCATGGTCAGCCCGAGCGCCATCAGGCCGAAATACTCGGGCGAGCTGAACGCGAGCGCCATGCGCGCGAGCGGCGGCGCGACCAGCATGAGGCCCAAAACGCCCACGGTGCCCGCGATGAACGAGGCGATCGCCGCGATTCCGAGCGCCGCGCCGGCCCGACCCTTCCGCGCCATCTGGTAGCCGTCGAGGCAGGTCACCACCGAGGCCGACTCCCCTGGCACGTTGAGCAGGATGGAGGTGGTCGAGCCTCCGTACTTCGCACCGTAGTAGATACCCGCGAGCATGATCATCGCGCTCGCCGGATTCATGAGCATGGTGAGCGGCAGCAGCATCGCGACGGTCGCGGGAGGGCCGAGGCCGGGCAGGATGCCGACCACCGTGCCGAGCGCGACGCCGACCAGGCACCACAGCAGGTTGACCGGCTGCAGCGCCACCGCGAAGCCCTGCATCAGGCCGGACAGCACCTCCATGACCTAAGGGAGCTCCACGCCGAGCGCCAACGGGAACACTACGTAGAACGCAACTGCGATCGCAGCCGTCACCGCGACAGCCACTCTCAGCGGCCGGCGGTACATGACGGCGACGATGAAAAAGGTCAGCGCAGCGAGCGACACAAAGAACCCCACGACCTTGAGCAGGCCGACGCAGGTGGCGAACGCCGCCCACGCGGCAAGCGCGCGCGAGGCGCCAGCCCATTCGACGCTCTCGGAGTCTTTGGTCCTGAGACTCGAAATCACCAGCGCCAGCGACAGCGCCGCGATGGCGATGCCGTACCACAGCGGAAAGAATCCCGGCCCGGGGCCATCGCTGCCAAGGTATTCCCAGCGCGCGGAATGCACAATGATGTACGCGCCGAGCCCGCCGAGCGCGAGGCCGGACCAGAAATCACCGCCGTAGCGCTTCATGGCTTCGCTTTGGGCTTCTTGTAGCGGCCTTTCGGCACTAGCTCACACACCGTTCCGCCAGGGGCGCGAAATTTCACCGGGATCACGCCGGGGTCGCTGATGACCTCGCAGCCATAGCTCTTCACCTGCTCGGTCGCCTTGTCCACGTCTTCGACCTCGACCGCGAAATGGTGGATGCAAGGCCCCTCGCCCGCCGCCCTGGACTCCGCCGACTGCGTGCCGGCGTCGTATTTGATGAGCGCGATGTCGAGCACACCGTCGCTCAGATGGCGCGAGGTGTGGTCGCGTACCTTCTCGGTGTTCGTCTCCACGAAGCCGAAAACCTTCTGATAGAACTCGGTAGTGCGCTCGAGGTCCTCGACCTTCAGCGCGAGATGCACGATGCGATTCATGATTTCTCCTGTAGCAAAGGTCTCAGCCTGCGAATGTCGGAAACCGTCTCCAGATTCCAGACCGTTTCGCACAGCTTGCGCGAGCGTGCCTTGCCAAGCACCGGCGCCATCAGATCGTAACTCTTGGCGTCGACCTCGGCGCGGCTCATCGGGTTTTCCGCAGTGCCGCGAACTGCGCTCACGTGGTTTCGCAGCGTGCGGCCGTCTCGCAAGGTGATCTCCACGATCCCCTGCCGGCTCGGCATCGCGCGGGTGAGCGCGTCATCGCCTTGCAGATGGATCTTCTTCCGTAGCTCCAGCACCTTGGGCTGCCGCATGCGCTGCTCGTCGTGCGCGGAGCGGAAGCTCACCGTGCCGTCGAGCAGCATGACTGCGCACATGTGCTGCATGCAGATGTCGGGCATGTTGCGGTTGTCGGTGGTGTTCGCGCCCTGGTGCGCGACCCGCACTATTACTTTCTCCACCTGATCGGCTTTCAGGCCGTGCTCCTTCATCAGCGAGGAAAGAGCGTCGAGCGGCGCCTGGATGGGCGAGCCGACCGACCAGCGCTTGATGTTCGTGCGCAGGATCTCGTAATCCTCGCCCAGTCCTCGCACCAGGATCTCGGGCTTGGGCGCACGCCCGTAGGCGACGAAGAAGCTGCGCTCGCCCGAAAACACGTCCTCGACGCCGCTGAAGCCGTGCGCCGCCATGGACGCCGCGGCGACGCCGTTGCGTGCCGGCATGCCGCCGAAGTCGAACGCCTTCTCGATGTGCTCCTCGTCGCGCATCCAGCACGAGATGCCCGAGGCTTGTTGCGCCGTGTATGAAAGCAGGTATCGGGTTTGGTTCTCGTCCAGGCGAAGCAACGCTCCCGCCGCCGCGGCCGCGCCGAACATCGGCCCGAAGCTGTGAGTCGAATGCCCGTCCTCGCGAAACTCGTAGGCATTCAGCGACTGTGTCAGGCGGGCGCAGACGTCATAGCCGAGCGCCACCGAGCGCAGCAGCGCTTCACCGCTTCCGCGTTCTCGCTCTGCAACGGCAAGCGCCGCCGGCACGATGCCGCAGCCGGGGTGCGTGAGCGACGGCGCGTGCGAATCGTCGGTCTCGTCGGCGTGCGCCGACATGCCGTTCGCGAGCGCCGCATTGACGGCGCTGGTGACGATCCGACTCCCGATCACGCATGCTTCTTTAGTCCCGCCCAGCTTCTTGACGAAGGAAATCCCTTTGCGTCCGGGAAGCAGCCGAGAGCCGGACACCATAGCGGCAATCGTGTCCAGCACATGGTGCTTTGTCTTTTCAAGAACATTCCCGGGAAGCGAGCGACGAGGCGCGGAGGCGATGTACGCGCTCAACCTCCGCATGACCGGAGAAATCACGTCTTGCTTCACGGGAGGTAGCCGCCGCCGTTGACATGGATGGCCTGCCCCGTGATGTAGCGCGCATCCGGACCGCACAGCATGCGCACCATGGCGGCGATCTCCTCCGGTTCGCCGCGCCGGCCGATCGGCGGCGGCGCGCGCCGGTGCGCTGGCCGCTCCGGCGCACCCGGCAGCCCGCGCTGGCTCTCGATCGTGCCCGGCACCACGCAGTTGACCGTGATCTGGTGCGGCGCAAGGTCGAGCGCCAGCGCTTTGGTCAGGCCCGCGAGGCCCGCCTTCGCCGTGATGACGTGCGCGCGCTCGGAAGCGCCCTTGTGCGCGGTCTGGCCCCCGATGTTCACGATCGTTCCACCGCCCGCATTGATGAGGTGCGGCAGCGCTGCCTGGGCGCAAAGGAACGCGCCGTCCAGCACGATCGACAGCACTTCCTTCCATTCCTGAAAGCTCATGGCGGAGAAAGCCGTCTCGTAGCGCACGGCCGCGTTGTTGACGAGGAAATCGAGCCGGCCGAAACGTTTCACCGTGGCATCGACGAGCGCCCTAACTTCGTCGGGCTTGGTCACGTCCGCGATGTGCAACGCGGCATTCGAGCCGATTATCTCGACCGTTTTCTCCGCTTCCGCGCGCGAAGTCCTGGCGTTGACCATGACGCCCGCGCCGCCGGCCGCGAGCGAGCGTGCGATGGCGCGGCCGATGTTGCGTGCCGCCCCGGTGACCAGGGCGACCCTTCCGGCAAGCTCGGTGCCGGACCTCATTCCGACGTTGCTGGCCAAAGATTCCTCCTCAACGGCTGATGCCGGGCAGCCAGGTGGCGAGCGGCGGGAAGGCGATGATCAGCCCGATCAGCACGAGCACGCAAGCGATGAAGGGCACCGCAGCGAAATAGATCTCTCGCATCGTCGTACCGGCGGGCGCGACCCCCTTCATCACAAAGAGCAGCAGCCCGAACGGCGGCGTGGTGTAGCCCACCTCGAGCGCGAGCAGCATGATGAGCCCGAACCAGGTGAGGTCGAAGCCGAGCGTCTTGGCGAGCGGAAAGAAGATGGGCGCGGTGAGCAGCATCATCGATAGCTGGTCCATGAAGCAGCCGAGGAAGAAGATGATGGCCATCATGATGAGCAGCATGCCGAGCTTGGAGACGTCGAACTGCGTCGCCCATGAAATGAGCCCGCTCGAGGCGCCCGAGAACGCGAGGATCTGGCTGAAGGTGGCGGAGCCGAAGATGATGAGAAATGCCATCACCGTGACGCGCAAAGCCGCGTCCACCGACTTGCGGAAGCTGTTCCAGGTGAGCGCGCGGTAGCAGGCGGCAAGCACCATCACGGCGAGGCAGCCGACGGCCGCCGCTTCGGTCGGGGTCGCGTAGCCGGCGACCATGATGCCGATCACGAGCACGATGACGAGAATCATGGGCACGATGTCGAGGACCACCAGGCGCAGCTTCTCGCCGAGAGGCACGGCCTGCACGCGGTAGGGCGGCGCTGCGTGGGGCGCGATCGACGTCCAGAAGAAGATGAGCAGCGCATACAGCGTCGCCAGCACTACGCCCGGGATCACTCCCGCGAGGAGCAGCGCTCCCACGTCGCTTCGGCCGAGCGTGGCGAGCAGCACGGCGAGCGCCGAAGGCGGGATGATGACCGCCAGCCCTCCGGTCCCCATGATCGGCCCCATCGACAGGTACTTGCTGTAGCCGCGCTTCATCATCTCCGGCACCATCAGCGAGCCGAGCAGTGCCGTCGATCCCATGCTCGAGCCGGAGAGCGCGGCGAATCCGGTGCCGCCGATCACCGTAACGTAGGCGAGGCGTCCGCGAATGTTGCCGAGGAGCTTGTCGATCGCATTGAACATGCGCGCGGCGAGCCCGGTGTAGTAGAAGAGCTCGCCCATGAGCAGGAACATCGGGATCGGCACGAGCGCAAAGCTCGTCATGGCGCCGAAGCCATTGTTCAGCACCTGCCCGATGCCCTTCGCGCCGCCCATGAAGAGCATGGCGGCGATGATATTGGAGGCTAGGAAAGCCATCGCGATCGGCATGCCGAGCAGCATCAGCGCGACGATCAACCCGAAGAGCAGCGCGACCGCCCAGTACCATTCCATCGGGCCGCTACTCTTCGCGCTGGGTCAGCCCGGCGCCGTACGGGCTCTCGCGGCGCACAAGCAGCCGGGCGAACTCGATCGCCATCATGCCGAAGGACAGCGGCATCGACGCCATCAGCATCCAGCGCGGCATGTCGAAAGAGCGCACGTCCTTCTCGTTGGCGGCGTAATCCTGCAGCGTGATGGCGCCGCCGAAGCAGGCGAGAATCGCGGCAACCGCGACGCACGCAACGACGACCCAGAACACCAACACGCGCTGCGCCACGCCCGGCAGCGCGACGACCAGCAGCTCGATGTAGATATGTCCTTTCTCGCGCACCAGCCACGGCGCGCCGAGCAGCGGAATCAGCAGCAGAAAGTACTCCGTGAAGGTGAAGAAGTGCGCCGAGCTCTGGTAGCCGAGATTGCGCAGGGCGACGTCGACGACGATCATCGCCATCATCGCCACCATCAGCACGCCGGCCAGCCACGCCATGCCATAGAGCACGGCGTCATAGGCCCGGGAAATCGGGGTCAGACCCCGATTCATTCTTATTTTTCTTCTATAGCGCTACTTGGGAAGCGGCCCGGGGGTGAAGAGATTGATCACGCGCTCGTAGTTCTCCATCCCGCCCGCCTTCTCCATGCGCTCCTTCATGCGCGCGAGGCTCGCGGCGCGCGCGCCGTCGGAAAAGCGCTTGGAGGCCTCGGGCGACTGCGCCACGGTGCGGAGGCCGCGCTTTTTTAGCTCGACCTCTTCTTCCTTCCAGAGCTTCTGCAGCGCCTGCAGGCTTTCCGTCTCGTGCCGGATCGCCACGCTCTGCAGGATCTCGCGCGACTTGGACGAGAGCGCCTGCCATTTCTTCAGGTTGACCAGGATATGCAGATCGGTGGAGAAGAAGTCGGGCAGGATGCGGTACTTGAGGTAGCGGTCCCAGTTGAGGTCCATCAAGCCGATCTGGGTCCAGGCGCTCATTTCCACCGTGCCACGCTCGAGCGCGGTGTACAGGTCAGGCGAATTGACATTGATCACTTGCGCGCCGAGGTAGTTCGTCAGGAATGCGTTGTAGATCGGGTGACCGCGCACCTTGAAGCCCTTGATGTCGATGTGGCCGCTCGAATCGAGCTTCGGCTCCTTGGTCGACCACAGGTTGAAGCGGATGCCGCTGTCCACCCAGCCGAGGTTGTAGATGCCGATGCGCTTCTGGTGGATCTGGTTCAAAAGCTCCATACCGCCGTTCTTGCGCGCGGTCGGGCCGTCGATGGTCGACGCGGACACGGCATCGCATTCCGGAACCTGAGCGGCGTAGAATGCGCAGGGCGTATAAACCATGTCGACTACGCCGTCGCGTGCAGCGCCGGGCTGCTGCATCATGGGAATCGCTTCCGGCCCGCCGCGCACCTGGATGGTGAGCACGCCCTTGCCGGCCTCGTTCGCCTTCTTCACGTACTCGAGGAAGCTGCGCGAGTA
Source organism: Burkholderiales bacterium (assembly GCA_035454685.1). Lineage (GTDB taxonomy): Bacteria > Pseudomonadota > Gammaproteobacteria > Burkholderiales > SG8-39 > SCGC-AG-212-J23. Next base: position 20,626 of record DATIGN010000152.1, read on the forward strand.
GATCTGCGACGCGGGAAACACGTGGGTCGCCGAGATCGTGTCTTGCGCGGCGGCGGGAAGCGCCGCCAGGGCGCACGCGAGCGCCGCCAGGCCCCTTGCTTTCATGTTCTCCTCCTCCATTGTCCTGATTACGCGCGGCATCTTACCATCGCGTCCAGTGCGCACGGTCTTTTCCGCCTTCGAGCGCGCCGCGGCGGTGCACGGGGCGAAGCCCTTCCTCGCGATGCCATCGTGGAAGGTGGAACTCACCTACATGCAGGCGCTCGAGCGCGCCGCGAGCGCGGCAGCGCGCTACCGGGCGCTCGGCTACGGCCCCGGCCACCGGGTCGCGCTCCAGCTCGAGAACCGGCCCGAGTTCCTGCTTCATTTCCTCGCCCTGAATTCCCTCGGCGTATCGGTGGTGCCCCTGAACCCCGACTACCGCGAATCCGAGCTGCGCTATATCCTCGAGCACAGCGAGGCATCGGCGGTCATCACCGCGCACACGCTTGAGAGCTTGCCGAAGCCCGGAAGGCCGGTCGGCGCCACCGAATGCGCGCTGCTCTACACCTCGGGAACCACCGGTAAGCCGAAGGGTTGCCTGCTCAGTAATTTCTATTTCCTCAACGTCGGACAGCGCTATCTCGACGAAGGCGGTCTTTGCGCGGTGCGCCCCGGAGAGGAGCGACTCATCACGCCGCTTCCGTTCTTCCACATGAACGCGCTTGCCGTGTCGACCACGGCGATGATGCTCTCCGGCGGCTGCCTGGTGCAGCTCGATCGCTTCCATCCGCGCACGTGGTGGCGCGATGTCGCTATCTCGGGCGCTACGATCGTTCATTACCTGGGCGTAATGCCGGCAGTGTTGTTGAGCTTCGCCGAAAAGCATCCGGCCCATCGCGTGCGGTTCGGCTTCGGCGCCAACGCCAATCCCAAGGACCATGCGGCGTTCGAAGCGCGCTTCGGCTTCCCGCTCATCGAAGCCTGGGCGATGACCGAGACCGGTGGCGGCGCGATGATCGCGGCGAGCCGCGAGCCGCGCCATGTGGGAACGCGGTGCATAGGTTTTCCGGGTAAAGACATGGACTTGAAGATCGATGAGAGCGGCGAGCTGCTGGTGCGCCAGGCTGGCGCCGATCCGCGGCGCGGGTTCTTTTCCGGCTACCTCAAGGACGACGCGGCGAGCGAGCATGCGTGGCGCGACGGCTGGTTCCACACCGGGGACTCGGTGCGTCGCGGACCCGACGGAGCGCTGCACTTCGTCGACCGCCTGAAGAACATCATCCGCCGCGCCGGCGAGAACATCGCCGCCCTGGAAGTCGAGGCGGCGCTCGCCGGCCATCCCGCGATCGCGCAGGCCGCCGTCATCGCGGTTCCCGACCCGCTCCGCGACGAAGAGGTCATGGCGTGCGTAGTCCTGCAGCCGGAGCAGTCCGCCAGCCGCGATATTGCGATCTCGATCCAGGACTGGTGCCTCGAGCGCCTGGCCTACTTCAAGGCTCCCGGACACGTCGCCTTCGTCGATTCCTTGCCCACCACCGCGACCAACAAGGTGCAAAAGGCCAAGCTCGCCGATTTCGCCTTCAATGCGGCCGATACCTTCGACCTGCGTGAGCGAAAGAAGAGAACCGCGGCGAAAAGCCTATGACGGCGTAGCGCTCGCGGCGCCGGTCACGGTGCCGTACGTGCGCTATTCCATCCGCGCCGCGCATTGGTGGTTGGCACGGGTCTTTTCAAAGCTTCTCGACACGGCGCGCTTGCAAAAGCAAGACGTCGACGGCCTCACCGTGTCGAGCTTCACCCTGGCCCCGGATACGGCCATCGGCCTCACTCAGCACCTGGGGGTTTCGCCACGCTGGCTGGATCACATCCCGTTCGGCGGAGCTAGCGGAGTGGTGGCGCTGCGGCGCGCAGCACGCGCGGTGCAGGCGGGCGATGCCGACATCGTCGCGTGCATTGGCGGCGATACTAACCACGTCGATTCGTTCCGTCTCACGCTCGCCAACTTCAGCCAGTTCGCGCGCGACGCGGTCTATCCGTACGGCGCCGGCGGCCCGAATGCCAGCTTCGCCTTCCTCACCGCGCACTACATGCGGCGTCACGGCGCGACGCGCGAGGATTTTGGCAAGCTCTGCATTGCGCAGCGCGCAAATGCCCTGAAGTTTCCCCACGCTCTGTTCAAAAAGCCCCTCACCCTGGGGGAATACCTCGCGGCGCGGCCGATCGCCGAGCCGCTGCATCTCTTCGACTGCGTGATGCCCTGCGCCGGCGCCGAGGCGTTTCTTGTCATGCGCGAAGAACGCGCGCAACGCCTTCGATTGCCTTACGTACTCTTGAAGGGCACGATTGAGCGGCACAATGCCTTCGCCTCGGATCCGGTGCAGATGCGCGCCGGCTGGGCGCTCGATCGCGACGAGCTCTATGGCCAGGCGGGCGTGGCGCCGAAAGATATCGACTTTGTCGAAACCTACGACGACTACCCGGTAATCTCGCTCATGCAGCTCGAGGACCTCGGCTTCTGCGGCAAGGGCGAAGGACCGGCTTTCGTGCGCTGCCATAGCTTCACGCACGACGGCAGCTTCCCGCTCAATACGTCCGGCGGCCAGCTCTCCGTCGGCCAGGCGGGAGCCGCCGGCGGCTTTCTCGGCATGGTAGAAGCGATCCGCCAGCTCACGGGAGAAGCGGGCGAGCGCTCGGTCAAAGGCGCGCAGCTTGGTCTAGTGAGCGGGTTCGGCATGATCAACTACGACCGCGGCCTCGGCTCCGGTGCGGCGATCCTTGCAAAAGCCTAAGCGCAAGAATCCGGTTCTTCGCACGCGGCTGCCCACCCTGCCGCCGGCGGCACGCAGCCGCATCGCGCTCGGCCTCACCGCCGCCGCCGCGCTTGGGCGCTTCGAGCTCCAGCAGTGCCGCGACTGCGGCACCGTGCAGTACCCGCCGCGCGAGGCCTGTCAGAAATGCCTGTCAATTCGCCTGGACTGGAAGTCGCAACGCGCGGAGGGCGAGCTTCTCGCGCAAACAGTTTTACATCACAGCAACGACCTTTTCTTTCGCGAGCGGCTGCCCTGGCGCCTGGGGCTGGTCAAGCTCGACTGCGGACCGACGGTCGTCGCTCATCTTCATGAAGCCGTTACGCAGCGGGTACGCGTGCGGGCGATGCTCGACCGCGCGGGGCAGGCGGTGATCGTCGCCCTGCCCGACAAGGAGAACGCAGACATGGCTGAAGACCGGCAGTTGCGCGAGTTCACCTGCGACCCCGAGCAGCGCAAGTTGCTCATCACCGATGGGAAAACAACGCTCGGCCAAGCGCTGGTCCGGGAAATGGCTGCTGCAAAAGCGGAAATCATCTGGGTGGGCTACGCCGAGCCCTGGAAGAAGTTCGCCGGGTTCGACGAGCTGGAGAAGATCCCGCAAGTGACGCTCGTGCCGCTGGATGTCAGCGACTCGAAGAACGTGCGCGAGCTCGCCGCCGAAATCGCCGGCAAGGTGGATATCGTGGTGAATAACGCCGAATGCCATCGCAGCTTCGGCATCGGCAACCGCCAGGGCGTCGAGACCGCCCGCGCCGAGATGGACGTAAACTACTTCGGCCTGCTGCGGCTTGCGCAGGAGTTCGCGCCGGCGATGCGCTCCCGCGGCGCCGACGGCCGCGCGAGCGCGGTGGCCTGGGTCAACGTGCTCTCGATCTACGCGCTCGCCAATTTCCCGCCGCACGGGACGTTCTCTGCGTCCAAGGCCGCGGCGCACTCGCTCGCGCAATGCCTGCGTGCCGAGATGCGCCCAGCCGGGGTGCGCGTAGTCAACGTTTTTCCCGGGCCGATCGACGACGAGTGGAACCAGCTCCTGCCGCCGCCCAAGCTCGCCCCGGCAGCGCTCGCCAAGGCGATCGTGGACGCTCTTCGCGACGGCGTGGAGGATGTCTATCCGGGCGACGTGGCCCAGGAATGGCTGGCCCGCTGGCGCGATAATCCGAAGGCACTGGAGAGAGAGCTTTCGGCATGACCGCATTACTGCAATTCGTAGATGCTTTTTCGAAAGGCAAGATACGGGTCGTCGACCTGACCCAGACCCTGTCCCCCGAATTCCCGAGCATCTCGCTGCCACCGGAGATGGGCCAGGCATGGCCGTTTCGCATCGAGGAGGTGTCGCGCTACGACGAGCGCGGGCCGGCCTGGTACTGGAACAACTTCTCCTGCGGCGAGCACACCGGCACGCATTTCGACGCGCCAGTGCACTGGATCTCGGGCAAGGACCTGCCGAATAACGCCACCGACAGCATCCCGCCCGAGCGCTTCATCGGCCCGGCGTTCGTGATCGACTGCAGCAGGGAGGCGGCGAAGGACCCGGACTTCCTGCTGACGAAAGACTTCATCCTCGATTGGGAGAAGAAGCACGCCCGCATAGCGCCCAAGTCGTGGGTGCTGATGCGCACGGACTGGTCGAAACGCCGCGACCCGGTCGAATACCAGAATTACGACGAAGAAGGCCAGCACACGCCGGGGCCGGATGTCGGAGCGGTGAAATTCCTGGTTGGCGAACGCGATGTGCTCGGTTTCGGCACCGAGTCGATCGGTACCGACGCCGGGCAGGCGTACCACCTGCGCCCGCCCTACCCTTGCCACTATTACATGCACGGTGCCGGCCGTTGCGGCCTTCAATGCCTCACCAACCTTGAACAGCTTCCGCCCACCGGCTCGGTAGTCATCGCCGCACCCCTCAAGATCCGCAACGGAAGCGGTTCGCCACTAAGGGTCCTTGCCCTGGTCCATGACTGAAAAATTCAAAATCTGGTTTCAAGGGGCGACCGACCGAGTCCACATGGCGCCTTACATCTCCAAGGTCGAGGCGCACCTGCGCACCATCCTGGACCCGGAGTTCGCGGCGAGCTTCCACACCACCACGCCGCCCGCGACGACCACGCACGCCATCACCGAGTTTCGCATCGCGCGCAACCTGATCCGCAACGCGCTCGAGGCCGAGCGTCAGGGCTACGCCGCCATGGCGATCACCCATTTTCAGGACGCCGGCCTCATGGAGGTGAAGTCGGTGGTCGACATCCCGGTGTTGGGGCTCGGCGAAACCACGCTCTTTAACGCGTGCACGCTCGGCCGCAAGCTGGGCCTTGTCACAATCAATCCGGTGTTCATCCCCTGGCACGAAGAGCAGGTCATCCGCTACGGGCTGCAACAGCGCGTTGTCGGGGTTCGCGCGGTCAATGCCACCGTCAAGGACTTCATCGACTCCTTCGCGAGCGAAGAGGCCTTGAGGAAGCTGCGGCCGCTCTGGGAGCGCGAGTGCAAAGCGCTGCTCGATGCCGGCGCGGACGTGATCGTGCCGGCGGGCGGGCTGCCGATGATGCTCTTCGGCGGCAGCGAGATGGACGGCGCGCCTGTGGTGAATGGCATCACGCTGATCGCGAAGAGCGCCGAGATGGCGATCAAGCTGCGCAAGCTCGGCGCGGGCCGGGTCAGCCGCCGGTCGAACTTCGTGAAGCCGCCCGAGAAAGCGCTCAAGGAGTTTCTCGAGCAGGGGTGATGAAGCAGACTCTGGCGCAGAAACTGGTCGCTCGCGCCGCGGGACGCAGCACCGTCGCGCCCGGCGAGATCGTCACCTGCAAAGTGGACCTCGCCATGATGCACGACTCGGGCGGGCCGCGGCGCGTGAAGCCGATGCTCGAGCGCCTCGGCGCAAAGGTCTGGGACCCCTCCAAGGTCGTGGTGATCACCGATCACTACCTGCCCGCCTACGACGAGGAAAGCCGCAATATCATCCGCATCGCGCGCGATTGGGTGCGCGAGGCCGGAATCGAGAACTTCTACGACGCGCAGGGGATCTGCCACGTCGTTCTGCCCGAGCGCGGCCACTTGCGCCCGGGCATGTTCGTGGCCGGCGGCGACAGCCACTCCCCCACCGGCGGCGCCTTCGCCGCTTACATGTTCGGGGTTGGCGCAACCGAGATGCTCGGCGTCCTCGTAACCGGCGAGATCTGGCTCAAGGTGCCGCACACCATCGTCATGGAGTTCGACGGCGCGTTGCAGCTGGGCGTTTCGGCGAAGGATGTGATGCTCTTTCTTATCGGCCGCTTCGGCCTCGATGGCGGCCAGTACCAGGCAGTCGAGTACCGCGGTGCCGCCGTCCGCAGGCTGCCGATGCAGGAGCGCATGACCCTCTGCAACATGACCGCCGAGCTCGGCGGGCAGACCGGGTTGATCGCTTCAGATGCAATCACTAACGCGTTCCTCGCAAGTGAGCTCGAAACGTGGGATAGCGACGCGGGCGCGTCTGTCCTCGCGCATCATCGCTTCAACGCCGCCGAGATCGCCCCACAAGTCGCCGCGCCCCACTCGCCGGCGAACGCGAAGCCGGTCGAGCAGTTCCGGGACGTCAAGCCGACGCTTGCCTACATCGGCGCCTGCACCGGAGCGAAGCTCGAAGACCTTCGCATGGCATCGCAGATCCTCGGGGGTCGGAAGTCGAAGATGCGGCTGCTCGTCGCTCCTGCCAGCGCGCGCGACCAGAAAACCGCCGCTGACGAAGGTACGCTCCAAGTCCTGCTCGACGCCGGCGCCGAGCTGCTGCCGAATGCCTGCGGGATCTGCGCGGGCTACGGCGACCCTGTGCTGCCAGAAGACATGGTTGCTATCTCGAGCACTGCGCGCAATTTCAAGGGCCGCATGGGCGCCGCCTCGTCGCAGGTTTACCTCGCCTCGCCGTACACCGTGGCGGCTACCGCGGTGGCCGGGCGGGTGTGCGACCCGCGCGAGTTCCTGCAATGAAGGCCTGGGTCTTCGGCGACAACATCGACACCGACGTCATCGCGCCCGGACGCTATATGAAGTTCGGGATCGAAAAGATCGCCCAGCATTGCCTCGAAGCCGTCAACCCGGATTTCTCCAGGCAAGTCACGAAAGGCGACATCATCGTCGCCGGCCGCAACTTCGGCTGTGGCTCCTCGCGCGAGCAGGCGCCCGCGGCGCTCAAGCACCTGGGCGTCGCGGCGCTCGTCGCCGAGTCTTTCGCGGGGCTCTTCTACCGTAATGCGCTCAACCTCGGCCTGCCGGCGCTCGCGTGCAGCGGCGCGAAGCGCATCCGCAATGGCGACCGCATCAGCATCGACTACGCGAGGAACGAGGTGTTCGACGTCACCTCGGATGAGCGAATACCCTTCGAGCCGATCCCGGCCCACCTTATGGAGATGGTGCGCGATGGCGGGCTGCTGCCGCATCTCGAGAAGCGACTGGCACGAAAGGAGCGCGCCTCCTGACACCGGAAGAGATAGTGCGGCGATACCTCGAAGCGATGGAGCGACGCGATCTCGCGGAGGCGAAGCGCTGGCTCGCGTCCGGGTTCTACATGGTATTTCCGGGAAACCGGCGGTTCGACACCCTCGAGGAGCTTGTTGCTTCCGCCAAAGGCCGGTATCGGAGCGCGAAGAAGATCTACGAGCGCTTCGACTGCAGCGCAAGCGAGGTCTACTGCTACGGGACGCTGCACGGCGAGCTCCTCGACGGCACGCCCTACTCCGGCATACGCTTCATCGACCGCTTCACCGTGCGGGACGGCAAGCTGGTCGACCAGCAGGTATGGAACGACATGGCCGAGGTGCTCGGAAGCAAGATCACACCGCTATGAACTGGGACCTTCTCATCAAGAACGTCCGCGTAGTCCGACCTGGCGCGATTTCGGCCGAGGAGGCCGACATCGCCATCGCGGGCGAAAAGTTCTCTCGCATCGCCCCA
>DATIGN010000153.1:0-25530 GCA_035454685.1 Burkholderiales bacterium
CACGCGCCCGAGCTTTGCATCGAGGTCGTGTCGCCCTCGAACTCACGTCAGGAAATGCGCGAAAAGATCGAGGCTTACCTTGCGACGGGAGCCGAGGAGGTCTGGATCGTTTATCCGCAATCCAAGCGCTGCGAGTTCTACGGCAGGCAGGGCCTTCTGGACCGCTCCAGTTTCGATGTCGATCTCTCGCGCCTCTTCGACTAGCGAGACGTGAACGCTTCCTTCTTCCGCCGCTACGGCGGCCCGGAAGTCCTGGAGTACGGCGAGCTGCCGGACCCGGTGCCCGGCGCGGGCGAGGTGCTCGTCGCGGTTCGTGCGGCGAGCGTGAACGCCGCCGACTGGAAGATGCGCGCCGGGCAGTACGGCGCCTCGATCTCCTTTCCCCACGTGCCGGGCCGCGACTTTTCCGGTGTGGTCTTGCAAGGATTCGGAGATCTAAAAGCAGGCGATGCGGTGTTCGCGGTGTGCGAGGTGCCGCGCGAAGGCGCGTACGCCGAGAGGATCGCCATTCGCGAAAGCATCGTCGCGCGCAAGCCGGAGAAGCTCACGCATGTGCAATGCGCGGCCGTCGCGCTCGCCGGCTTGACGGCGATGGTGTCGCTCGAAGAAACCCTGAAGCTAAAGCGCGGTGAAACGATCCTTATCCACGGCGGCGCGGGTGGGGTCGGCGGCTTCGCCGTCGGCCTCGCGAAGCACCTTGGCGCGCGCGTCATCGCAACCGCGAGCGCGGCAAATCATGACTATGTTCGCTCGCTCGGCGCAAACGAGGTTATCGATTACCGCGCCCAGGATTTCACCAGGCGGGTTGCCGATGTGGATGCGGTGTTCGACACGGCCGGCGGCGACGTCACCACGAGGAGTTTCGCGGTGCTGCGCTCCGGCGGCCGGCTCGCCACGGTGGCTGCCGGCGCGAGCGCGCCCGCTTCGCCGAGGCCCGACGTAACTTCGCTGCGTCCGAACGTGAAACGCGAGCGGCGCTCTCTTCAGCGAGTCACCGAGCTGGTCACCTCGGGCGCGGTGCCGCTGCCGGAGATCGTCGAGTATCCGCTCGCCAAAGCAGCCGAAGCCCACCGCCTAAGCGAGGCGCGCCATCTGCGTGGAAAGCTAGTGCTTCGCGTTCTGTAAAGCTTCCCAAACCCGGCGCGGGGTCGCCGGCATGTCGAGATGCGTGACGCCCCGCGAACGCAACGCATCCAGGATGGCGTTCATCACCGCGGGCGGCGCGCCGACGCAGCCCGCTTCGCCGATGCCTTTCACGCCGAGCGGGTTGGTCTTTGCCGGAACGTCGATGAAGTCGAGCTCGTAGTGGTGCGGCAGGTCCGCTGCACGCGGCATCGCGTAGTCGGTGAAGCTCGCCGACAGCATCTGTCCCGATTGACGGTCGAACACCACGTTCTCCATCAGCGCCTGGCCGATCCCTTGCGCAAGCGCGCCCTCGATCTGGCCGTGGCAGATCATCGGGTTGATCACTCTTCCGACGTCGTCCACCACCGCGTAGCGGTCCACCTCGACCACTCCGGTTTCGGGGTCGATCTCGACCTCGCAGGCGTGGCAGCCGTTCGGGAAGGTCGGCGGCGCGACCGATGACCCGCTCGCGTCGAGGCCGATGCCGAACTTCGTCGTCGGCCCGACCGGGCGATAGGAGGCCTTCGCCACGTCGGCGAGCGCGATCGAGCGGTCGGTGCCGACCACGGTGAACTTGCCCGCCTGGAATTCTAGATCCTTCGGAGAAGCTTCCATGAGATGCGCTGCAAGCGGCTTCGCCTTCTCGATGATGCCGTCGGCCGCGGCCCTGAGCGCCGAACCGCCGAGCATCGCGCTGCGAGAGGCGTACGTGCCGCGGCCGAACGACACCGCGTCGGTGTCGCCCTGGACAAGGCGGATGTTCTCGAACGCAACGCCGAGCCAGTCGGACACGAGCTGCGCGTAGGTGGTGGCGTGCCCCTGGCCGTGGCTGTGCGTGCCGGCCACGATCGTCACCATGCCGCTCGGATCGAAGCGCAGCTCCATGCGCTCATTGAACACGCCCGAGTCCTCCAGGTAATAGATGAAGGCGCGGCCGCGAAGCTTTCCCTTCTTTTCCGATTCTCTTTTTCGGGAAGAATAGCTGGACCAATCGGCAAGCTCGAGACAACGGTCCGTCAGCCGGTCGAATTCGCCCGAGTCGTAGGTCCATCCCACGGCCGCTCCAACAGTCCAGTTAGCCGTCGTGTTGTGCGGCATGGCGCTCGGCGGAATGTAGTTGCGCCGGCGGATCTCCACCGGATCCATGTCGAGCTTGCGCGCCGCCTCGTCCATCAGCCGTTCGGTCACGTACGACGCTTCCGGGCGGCCGGCACCGCGGTAGGGTCCAAGCGGCGTGGTGTGGGTGAAAGTCGCCTTGGCCGCGACCAGCATCGCCGGCACCACATAGACGTTCGGGATATTGCGCAGTCCGCAGAGCACCGGCACTACGCCGGCGTTGGTGACATACGCGCCCACCGCGTGCAGCGCCTGGGCGCGAATGCCGAGGATCTTGCCGTTCTCGTCGAGCGCCATCTCGGCGCTGATCAGCTGGTCGCGGCCGTGGTTGTCGCCGAGCAGCGATTCGGTGCGCGTCGCGACCCATTTCACCGGCCGTCCCAGCCGCCGCGATGCCCAGAGCACGAGCCCGTCTTCCGGGTACACGTCGCCCTTCATGCCGAAGCCGCCGCCGACGTCGGGGGAGATCACCCTGAGCTTCGTTTCCGGGATCCTGAAAATCGCGTTGGCAAGGATCGAGCGCGCGCCGTGCGGGTTCTGCGAGCTCGTATAGAGGGTGAAAGAATCGTTCGCAAAATCGCCGATGGCCGCGCGCGGCTCCATGGCGTTTGCCGTGATCCGGTTGTTGTAGAGCCGCACGGAAACCGTGTGCTTCGCTTTCGCGAACGCCGCCTCCGTCGCCTCCTTGTTCCCCATCATGAGCGGAAAGGCGAGGTTGCCCATCGTGTTGTCGTCCCACACCCTGGGCGCGCCCTCCTTCGCTGCGTCCTCGACGCTCACCGCTGCCGGCAGCGGCTCGTAGTCGACCTCGACCGCCTCAGCAGCGATGCGCGCGAGCTCCGGCGTTTCGGCAACCACGAAGGCGATGCGATCGCCGACGTAACGTGCCTTCGCAGGCTCGAGCAGCGGCCGGAACGTGCGATAGCCCTTCGGCCCGCCCATGTCCTCGGGCATGAAGAGCGGCGGGATACCGCCCAGGCCCTCCTTCTTCGCGTCCTCGCCGGTGAGCACGAGGTGCACGCCCGGAGTTTCGAGAGCTTTGCTCGCGTCTATGCTTCTTATGAGCGCATGGGCATGCGCGGACATTACTACCGCGCCATGCAGCATGTGGGGGAGCTGAATATCGTCGACGTAGCGCGAGCGGCCGGTGAGAAAGCGCTGATCTTCGACGCGCGTAACAGCTTGTCCTATGCCGTAGCGGTTCATCTTGCGAGTTTAAGACCTTGCGTGGCCGACCAAACACGAGCCGGAGAGAAAGGGAAATCGAGTCGATGGATACCGAGCGGACGCAGCGCATCGATGACGGCATTCGCTACAGCGGGCAGCGCGCCGGTCGTCCCGGCCTCGCCTGCGCCTTTTACGCCCAGCGGGTTGGACGGTGACAGCACCGAGTGGTCATAAAGCTCGACCCGCTTCAGGATGTCGGACCGCGGCATCGCATAGTCCATGAACGAGCCGGTGAGGAGCTGCCCGCTCGCTGCGTCATAGATGCAGTGCTCGGCGAGCGCCTGACCCAGCCCCTGGACGATGCCACCGTGCAACTGACCGTCGAGCAGCACATGGTTCAGTACGCGGCCGCAGTCGTCGACCGCGACGTAGCGCAGCACTTCCACCTCGCCCGTGTCGCGGTCGATCTCGACCTCCACGACATGCGCGCCGCCGGGAAACGCGGTCGGCGTGGGAATGCTCGCGCGCGTGTCGAGTTCGGCGCCGAAGCGCCGCGCCACTTCCGCGAACGTGATCGAGAGATCCGTACCTTTCACGCGGTATTTGCCCTGTTCAAACTCCACGTCGTGCGGGCCGGCTTCCAGCGCCCGCGCCGCGAGCACCGTTCCTTTTTTGATAACCTCCTTCGCTGTTGCCGCGAGCGCGCCGCCGTGCGACATCATGGTGCGCGAGCCCACTGTGCCGCCGCCGACGAGCGCGGGGCCGGCAGGATCGCTCGCTTTCAGTTGAATCTTGTTCGGGTTAAGCCCAAGAATCTCCCCGACGACTTCCGGCAGGACGGTTTCATGCCCCTGTCCCGAGGGGCCGGCGAGCACATGCAGCGTCGCGTTACCCGACTCGCCGAACTTGATCACGGCCTCCTCTTTCGGTGCCGCGCCCGCCCCCGAGGGCTCGCAGAACACCGCACAGCCGATGCCGCGCAGCTTTCCATTACGAAGGGATTCTTGTCTGCGTTCCTCGAAGGTTGACCATGCCGAGCGTGCCAGAGCTTCCTCGAGCTCGCCCGCCGGGTCGCCGCTGTCGTAGGTTGAGCCTGAAGGCGTCTTGTACGGGTAGGCGTCGCGCGGGATGAAGTTGCGCCGCCGGATCTCGGCGCGGTCGATGCCAAGCTCGCGCGCCGCCTCGTCGACCAGGCGCTCGACGAGGTATGAAACATTCGGCCGGCCGGCGCCCCGATACGCGGTTGTGGATGTGGTGTTGGTGAGCACGAGGAGATGGCGGCCGTAGAGCGCCGGGATGCGGTAGACATTGATCGCGTGCGTCGCCGGATTGCGCGTGTTGATGAGTGGCCCGGGCTGGGAAAGGAACGCGCCGGCATTGACGATCCATTTGATTTTCAAGCCGAGGAAACGTCCCTCGCGATCCAGCGCGAGCTCGCCCGCGAGCCGGGCGGCGCGTCCGTGATGGTCACCCACGATGGTCTCGAAGCGAGAGCCGACCCACTTTACCGGCTTCCCCAGCCGCTGCGCGGCGAGCATGAGCGCGCAGTACTCCGGGTAGGCCTGCGAGCGGATGCCGAAGCCGCCGCCGACGTCCTGCGCGTGGATGCGCATGCGCTCCGCGGGCGCGCCCGTGATCGCCACGAAGTTCGGCAGCATCATCGCCAAGCCCTGCGACGGCGCGTAGACATCGAAGGTGTCGCTCGCGGCGTCGTAAGCGGCGACACAAGCCTTCGGCTCCATGGGCGTCCCCGAGACGCGCGTCGACTCGAGCTCCACGCGCGTGATGTGCGCCGCGCGTGCGAACGCCTCGTCCGCCGCCTTTTCGTCGCCGTACTCGTAGTCGAAGGCGAGGTTGCCCGGGATATCGTCGTGCAGTTGCGGTGCGCCGGGCGCGCGCGCCGCGTCGGCGTCGACGACGGCGGGGAGGTCGCCATACTCGAGCTCTATCGCCTCGGCCGCGTCCTGCGCCGCCGCGGCCGAAGTCGCCACGACGAGCGCGATTTCCTGCCCGACGTAGCGCACGCGCCGGCGCGCGATGACATCGCGGTGCGGCACCTTGATCATTGCGCCACCCCGGCCGGGGTAACTGACCATCGGCGGCGGCGTCTTGAAACTGGCCGCGTCTTCCCCCGTAAATATGGCTTTCACGCCAGGAAGAGAGAGCGCAAAGTCTTTCTTCAAATTCAATATTTCTGCGTGAGCGCGGTCGGAACGCAGGAAGCAGCCGTAGAGCTGCCCTGGCAGGTTCCAGTCCGCGGTGTACCTCCCCTTCCCGGTGAGCAAGCGGTCGTCCTCGCGGCGACCCTTGAACTCCTTCACGCAGGCTGCGGGCAGGACTGCCAGGCGGCAAACTTCCAGCCCTGCGGAGTGCGGACCCAGGCATTCAGAAAAAGAAGCTCGAGCGAGCGCGGCTGGCCGTTGATCTCGGCCTCGATCGACGCCTTGCCGCGCACCAGGACCACGTCACCGAAAAAGCGCACCTGCCGCTCGCTGCAGCTTGCGCTCTTGTACTTCACCTTGCCGGAGGTCATCGACTCGAGCCAGCTCGCCTTGGTGTCGGTGAGCCCCGAGGAGTGGGTATAGAGGAGGTCTTCGTGCACGGCCTTTTCCAAAGCGACAAAGTCGCGCGCTACCATCGCGGCGAAGCGCTTGTCTTCCAGCCCCAGGATCTCTTTCTCGTTCATGCCCACACCTCCGTCGCGACTTCGACCACACGCTCGAGCTTGCGCCACTGCTCGGCCTCGCTGAGCCGGTTGCCATGGTGCGTGCTCGAGAACCCGCACTGGGGCGACAGGCACAGGTTCTCGATCGGCACGAACCTGGCCGCCGCGCCGATCTGGCGCTTGAGATAGTCCTTGTCTTCGAGCGCGCCCGTCTTGCTCGAGACCAGCCCGAGCACGACTTTCTTGCCCTTCGGCACGAAGCGCAGCGGCTCGAAGCCGCCGGCGCGCTCGGTGTCGAACTCCATGAAAAAGCCGTCGACGCCGCTGGAGAACATCTGCTCGGCGACCGGTTCGTAGCCGCCCTCGGCGACCCACGCGCTCTTGAAGTTGCCGCGGCAGGTATGCATCGTGATCGTCATTCCCGCAGGTTTGGCTTCAACCGCTTTCCTGACAGTGCTGGCATAAGTGGCCGGCAATTCTCCCGGATCATCACCGTTGCGGCGGCAGGCGTCGCGGATTTTCGGGTCGCAGAGGTAGGCGAACGAGACGTCATCGAGCTGCAGGTAGGTGCACCCTGCTTTCGCGAACGCCGCTATCGCAGCGCGGTAGGCCGCGGCGGCGTCGCTCCAGAATTCCTCCATGTCGGCGTACGCAACGCCGGCGCGCCCGGCGCGAAGATGCAGCATTGACGGAGAGGGAATGGTGAACTTCGCGGTCTGGCTCGTCACCGACTTGAGGAACGCAAAATCCTCGACCATGACGGGCTTCGAATAGCGCAGCTTGCCCGTGACTTTCGGAATCGGCGGCTGCTCCTCGGTGCCGCCGAATTTTGGCCCCGGGTTCTGAGTCACCGTCACGCCGTCGAGCTGCGACAGGAAATCGAGGTGCCACCACTTGCGGCTGAACTCCCCGTCGGTAATCGACTGCAGGCCGATCGCGGCCTGCTTCGCCACCACCTCGCGGATTTTCTCCTTCAGGTTCGCGGGGTTCAGCCCGGCGGGGCGAAGCAGGCTGCCGACGTGGTCGGCGCGGAACGGGGGTCTCATCCTCTGGCGGCGATGCTACCATCGCGCGCATGTGGCGCGCGGTGCTCCTCGCCTGCTGCCTGAGTGTTTCACAGCCCGGGGCGGCGCAGGAAGGAACGATCCGCATCGTGCTCGGCTTCCCCGCCGGTGCGTCGAGCGATCTTCTCACCCGCCTGCTCGCGGATCAGATGCGCGCGGCGCTCGGCCAGGCCGTGATCGTCGAGAACCGCACCGGCGCGGGCGGGCAGATCGCGAACGAGGCGGTGAAGAGCGCCGCGCCCGACGGCCTCACGCTGCTAATGACCCCGGTCGCGACGATGTCGATCTATCCGCATTCGTATGCCAAGCTGCGCTACGACCCATTCAACGACTTCGAGCCGCTCGCGCACCTCGCAAATTTCCAGCTTGCGCTCGGCGTCAGCACGAAGCTGCAGGCGGCTACGGTCGCCGATTACGTAGCGCTGGTGAAGAAGGACCCCAACGCGGGCTACTACGCCTCGGCCGCGGCGGGCAGCATCCCGCACTTCTTTGGCGTGATGTTCGCGCGCGCCGCAGACATCACGCTGACCCACGTGCCGTACAAAGGCACCGCGCAGGTCCTGCAGGCGCTCGCCGCCGGCGAAATCGCCGCCGCAACCACGCTCGCGGCGGACATCGGTGCCCTCGCCCGCGCCGGTAAGGCGCGCATTCTTGCCACGACGGGCGCAAAGCGCTCGCCGGCGTTTCCCGATGTGCCGACTTTCCGCGAAGCCGGGTATGACATCGAGGGCTCCGGCTGGTACGGCCTGTTCGCGCCCGCGGCCACGCCCGGCGCGATCGTGGCGCGCCTTTCCACAGCGGCGATCGACGCGATGCGCGCGGCGACCGTGCGCAGCCGCCTCGAGAGCCTCGGCGTCGAGCCGACCGGCCTCGGTCCGCGCGAGCTTGCCGCTATCATGAAGCGCGACTACGACCGCTGGGGCCCGGTGATCAAGGCGTCGGGCTTCAAGGCAGAAAACTGAACATCCTCTTCGCCTCGCAGACCGAAGACCCGGCGGTCTGGCTGCCGCGCCTGCGCCATGCGCTACCCGAGGATCGCTTTTTCACCGGTCCCGAACCGGGCACCGATGTCGCGCTGGTCGCGACGCCGCCACCGGGCACCTTCGAGCCGCTCAAGCGCCTGAAGCTCGTGCAGTCGCTGTGGATGGGTGTTGAGCGGCTGCTCGCCGATCCCGCCTTTCCTAAGGGGGTGCCGCTCGCGCGCCTGGTGGACCCGGGGATGGTGGCGGCGATGTCCGAGACGGTGCTCGCGCACGTGCTCGACTGGCACCATCATCACTACGTCTACCGCCTGCAGCAGCAGGCGCGGCGCTGGCACCGTCTCAACCAGTACCTCGCGTCGGACCGCACCATCGGGCTGCTCGGCCTCGGCGAACTCGGCAGCGACGTCGCGCGCAAGCTCGCCGCGCTCGGCTTCAACATCGCCGGGTGGAGCCGCCGGCCGAAAGAGCTCCCCGGCGTCACCTGTTTCACCGACCTCGACGCGGTGCTCGAGCGGAGTGACGTCGTCGTCTGTTTGCTCCCGCTCACCGCGCATACGCAAGGCATCCTGAACTTCCGGACGCTGCGCAAGATCAGGCTGGGCGGCGCGGTGATCAACGTCGCGCGCGGCGGCCACCTCGTCGCTGAAGATCTGATCAAGGTGCTCGAATCGGGCCATCTCGCCCATGCCTACCTCGACGTGTTCGAGCACGAGCCGCTGCCGCCCGAGCACCCGCTCTGGCGCCATCCCGCCATCACGATCACGCCGCACACCGCGGCGCTCACCGAGCCGCGCACCGCGATCCCGAAGGTCGTCGAGAACGTCGAGCGCCTGCGCCGCGGCCAGCCGCCGCTCAACCTCGTCGACATCGACGCCGGGTACTGAAAGATCGGGGTCTGACCCCGGTCTGACCCCGATTTTCAGTTTCAGTAAATGGTGGCGCGCACGCGTCTTGCAGGCAGGTCAGTTTCAGCTGTAACTGCGCGCGTCTTGACAGGCAGGGCGCGTGAAATGATACTAAACCATATGGTTAAGTATGCAGACCCGCAGCTCGACGCGGTGTTCGCCGCGCTCGCCGACTCCACGCGCCGCGGCATCCTCGAGTCGCTGAGCGGCGGCGAGGCGGCGGTGAGCGAGCTGGCGGCGCCGCACGACATGTCGCTGCCCGGTTTCATGAAACATTTGCGCGTCCTCGAAGACGCGGGGCTCGTCGAGCGCACCAAAGAAGGGCGCGTGGTGAGCTGCGAGCTCTCCGCCGCGCCGATGCAAGCTGCGGCGGCATGGATTTCGCGCTACGAAAAGTTCTGGACTGACAAGCTCGATTCGCTCGCCCGCTATCTTTATCAGCAGGAGGAATTGCAGACATGGAAAAGCTCGCCCAGAAGCCCTCGCTCACCCTCACCCGCCGCTACGCGGCCGCGCCGGAGAAAGTCTGGCGTGCGTGGACCGACCCGGAAGCGATAAAGCGCTGGTTTGGGCCGGGGCCGGGCGATCCAGTATCCGTCGCCGAGGTCGGCTTGCGCGTCGGCGGGCGCTTCCGCATCGTGTTCGGCGGCGCCGACGGCAACGCCAACGAATGCGCCGGCGTCTACAAGGAGATCGTGCCGAACCGAAGGCTCGCTTTCACCTGGCACTGGCCGCGCACCACGCCGGAGCGCATCTCGCTTGTGACTCTCATCTTCAAGCAAGCCGGGCACGAGACCGAGCTCGTCCTGCGGCACGAGGAGTTCTTCGACGAAACGGCGCGCAACGGACACAAGCAGGGCTGGACCGGGTCGCTCGAGAAGCTTGCGGCCTTCCTCCGATCAAGCACTTAGCTTCGCTGTCGAATTTGGCCGGGCCGGCTCGACTATTGGGTATGACACCCTTGCTTAAGGAGGACACCATGCTGCAGGACTCACCGCTTTACGCCTATATCCCTGCTCGGGACGTCGACCGCGCGCGCAAGTTCTATGAAGACAAGCTCGGCTTCAAGGCCGGGCAGCAGGTCGCCGACGGCGTCGTTTACGAGTTTGGCAAGGGCACGGCTTGCTTCCTCTACCCGACGCCGAACGCAGGCACCTCGCGCGCGAGCCAGGCGTTCTGGCAGGTCGATGACATCGAGCGCGAGGTGGCCGAGCTGAAGACACGCGGCGTGAATTTCGAGGAATACGACATGCCGGACATGAAAGGCGAGAACAGCATCTATACCGGCGGCGGCGCGAGGGCCGCATGGTTCAAGGACAGCGAGGGCAACATCCTCGCCGTGATCCAGAGCATCTAACTATGGAGGTACGACATGGCTTACGTTGACGGGTTCGTTTGCCCGGTGCCGAAGAAAAATCTGCAGGCCTACCGCCGCATGGCGACCAAGGCCGGGAAAGTGTGGCGCGAGTACGGCGCGCTCGACTACAAGGAGTGCGTCGCCGATGACGTGAAGAAGGGAAAGCTCACGTCCTTCCCGCAGGCGGTGAAGCTCAAGCCCGGGGAGGTGGTGTTCTTCTCCTGGATCCTCTACCGGAACCGCAAGCACCGCGACAGCGTGAACAAGAAAGTGATGAAGGACAAGCGCATCGCGCCCATGATGGATCCGAAGAAGCTGCCGTTCGACGGCAAGCGCTTCTTCTGGGGCGGCTTCAAGGTGGTGGTCGACCTTTGAGGTCGCCAGCGGGATGAACGAACACACGGTCAGACTCACTCGCGTGTTCGACGCGCCGCGCAGCCGGGTCTTCGAGTGCTGGACCCGCGCCGAGCACCTTGTGCACTGGTTCGGGCCGAAAGGCTTCACCCTCCACTCGTGCGAGGCCGATCCGCGCCCGGGCGGCATCTTCAAGCTGTGCATGCGCGCACCGGACGGCAAAGATTACTGGGTACGCGGCGAGTACCGGGAAGTTGTGCCGCCGGAGCGCCTGGTCATCGCGTGCTCGGCCGACGACGACAAGGGGATCGAGCGGCTGCACGAGCTGATCGAGGTCACGCTCAGCGAGTCGCGCGGCAGAACCACGGTCGCGCTCACCGCAGTGGCGCGCGGGCCGAGCGACGAAGCCGCGAAGATGCTGAAGGGAATGGACAAGGGGTGGGCGCAGACCGTCGAGCGCCTCGACACACTTCTGAGGAAATGAAGATGCTCAAATGGATACTCATGGGCGTTGCAGCAGTCGGGGCAGTCTTCGCAATCGTCATCGCGCTGCAGCCCTCGGACTTCCGCATCGAGCGCGGCGCGACCATGCGCGCTCCCGCGGCTGCGGCGTTCGCCCAGGTCAACGATTTCCATAACTGGCGCGCATGGTCGCCGTGGGAGAAGATAGACCCGGCGCTCAAGCGCAGCTACGAGGGTCCCCAGGCCGGCGCCGGCGCGACGTATGCCTGGCAGGGCAACAAGGACGTCGGCGAAGGCCGCATGACGATCCTCGAAAGCCGTCCGGGCGAGCTCGTGCGCATCAAGCTCGAGTTCTTCAAGCCCTTCGCCGCCACGAACACCGCCGAATTCACCTTCAAGCCGGCGGGCGACGGCACGGCGGTCACCTGGAGCATGAGCGGGCAGAACAATTTCCTCGCGCGCGCGATCTGCGTTTTCGTGAACATGGACGAGATGGTCGGCGGCCAATTCGAGCAGGGGCTCGCGCAGATGAAAGCCGTAGTGGAAAGGAGATCGTGATGGGCAACCCCGTGGTGCATTGGGAACTGATGTCGAAGGACCCCGCGAAGGTGTCGGACTTCTACGCCGGCATCTTCGGCTGGAAGGTGCAGCACAGTCCCGAGCTGAACTACCGCGTCGTGGAAACGGGAGGACAAGGCGGAATCAACGGCGGCATCGTAAAGCCCGAACGCGACGGGCCGTGGCCGGGCAACATGCTGTTCTACATCCTCGTCGATGACCTCGCGAAGTACCGCAAGAAGATCGTCGCCGCCGGCGGCAAGATTCACATCGAGGAGCAGAAAGTGCCCGGCATGGGCAAGTTCTCGCTCTTCACCGACCCCGAGGGCCGCATGATGGGACTGTGGAAGGCCAAGATGAAATGAAGCCTGCCGCGCCGACCCGTGAAGCCCGCGCCCTCAGCGTGCGGATCAACCGCCCCGCCGCCGAGGCGTATGAATTCCTCGCGCTGCCCGAGAACTTCCCGAAGTGGGCGTCCGGGCTGGGCGCGTCGCTGTGCCGCAATGGTGACGACTGGGTCACCGAAACCCCGGAAGGCCCGGCGATCGTGCGCTTCTCGGAGCGCAACGCCTACGGCGTGCTCGATCACCAGGTCAGGCTGCCGCGGAGCGGCGCGGTTTACGTGCCGCTGCGCGTGGTCGGGAATGACGCGGGCTGCGATCTCGTCCTAACCCTCTTTCGCCGGCCCGAGATGACCGACGCGCAGTTCGCCGCCGACGCCGAATGGGTGCTGCGCGACCTGCAGGCCGCCAAGCGGTTGCTCGAAGACACCCGCTGAATTTCATCTGAAACGCCGGCGCGCAGCCGGTAAGGGCGGCGGCGTAGTATCGAGGATGCGTTCCCGGCTGCGGCAAGTGATCGAGATCTCGCATCTCACCAAGACCTACGCCACGGGGCTGCTGGCGCTGAAGGACGTGAGCCTCGAGATCCGCAAGAGCGAGATCTTCGCGCTGCTCGGCCCGAACGGCGCCGGCAAGACCACGCTCATCAACATCGTCTGCGGCATCGTCACGCCGAGCTCAGGCAGCGTGCGCGTCGACGGCTACGACATCGTACGCAACTACCGAATCACACGCTCGAAGATCGGCCTGGTGCCGCAGGAGCTCACCACCGACACGTTCGAGACGGTTTGGACGACGGTGAGCCTCAGCCGCGGGCTGTTCGGCCGCGCGCC
Organism: Burkholderiales bacterium; assembly: GCA_035454685.1. GTDB lineage: Bacteria > Pseudomonadota > Gammaproteobacteria > Burkholderiales > SG8-39 > SCGC-AG-212-J23. The sequence continues at coordinate 12,931 of DATIGN010000153.1, forward strand.
GGATCGCGCGCACCTGGAGAAGGTGCTGCGCGAGCTGTCGCTGTGGGACCGGCGCCGCGACAGGATCCGCACGCTTTCGGGCGGGATGAAGCGACGCGTGCTGATCGCCAAGGCGCTCGCGCACGAGCCCGAGATCCTGTTCCTCGACGAGCCGACCGCGGGCGTCGACGTAGAGCTGCGGCGCGACATGTGGGCGCTGGTGCGCGCGCTGCGCGACGCCGGCGTCACCATCATCCTCACCACCCACTACATCGACGAGGCCGAGGAGATGGCCGACCGCATCGGCGTCATCAACAAGGGCGAGCTGGTAGTCGTAGAGGAGAAGGCCGCGCTCATGAAGAAGCTCGGCAAGAAGCAGCTCACGCTGCACCTGCTCGAGCCGCTGGCCGGCATCCCGGCCGGGTTGGCGGGCTGGAATGTCCACCTCAAGGAGGGCGGCGGCGAGCTCGAGTACAGCTTCGATGCCCGGGACGAGAGCACCGGGATTCCCGCCCTCCTCGGCCGGCTGGGCGCGCTCGGCATCGCCTACAAGGACCTGCAGACGCGCCAGAGCTCGCTCGAGGACATCTTCATCGACCTCGTGGGGCGCAAATGAACCGTCACGCGGTCATCGCGCTCTACAAGTTCGAGATGGCGCGATTCCGGCGCACGCTGTGGCAGAGCCTGGCGACGCCGGTGATCACGACCTCGCTCTACTTCGTGGTATTCGGCGCCGCCATCGGCGCGCGCATGGGCAACCTGGAGGGCGTGCCCTACGGCGCTTTCATCGTTCCCGGCCTCATCATGCTTGCGATCTTCACCGAGAGCCTGTCGAACGCCTCGTTCGGCATCTACCTGCCCAAGTTCACCGGCACGATCTTCGAGGTGCTGTCGGCGCCGGTGTCGGCGTTTGAGCTGGTGCTCGCGTACGTCGGCGCGGCGGCGACCAAGTCGGTTCTCGTCGGCCTGGTGATCCTCGCGACCGCGAATCTCTTCGTGCCGGTAAGCATCGCGCATCCCCTCTGGATGATCGCCTTCCTCGTGCTCACCGCGACCACCTTCTGCCTCTTCGGCTTCATCCTCGGCATATGGGCCGACGGCTTCGACCAGCTCCAGTTCGTGCCGATGCTCGTGATCACGCCGCTCACCTTCCTCGGCGGCGCGTTCTACTCGATCGACATGCTGCCGCAGGCTTGGCGCACCTTCAGCCTGTTCAACCCGCTCGTGTATCTCATCAGCGGGTTTCGCTGGAGCTTCTACGGCACGGAGGACGTGCCGGTCGGCGTGAGCCTCGCCGTCACGGCCGCGTTCCTTCTCATGTTCCTGGGAATTGTCGCGTGGATCTTCAAGACCGGCTACAGGCTGAAGACCTGAAGGAGGGAATACAGCACTTCGACGGACGCTCGCTTTAGCGCGCGAGGTAGCCGGAGTCCACCGGCAGCGTGACGCCGGTGATGCAGCGCGCCGCGTTGCTCGCGAGGAACAGGATCGCCGCCGCGACGTCCTCGGGCTCGGGGAACCGGCCGAGCGGCGTGTGCGCCATCACGGTCTTCAGGACGTCCGGATTCGAGAAGATGGGCATGGTGAAGTCGGTGCGCACGTAGGTTGGAGCCACCGCGTTGACGCGGATGTTGTCGCTCGCCCATTCGAGCGCGAGCGCGCGCGTGAGGTTAACCACCCCGCCCTTCGACGCCTGGTACGAGGCGTTGGGGTAGATGCCGCCGGAAAGGCCCATGATCGAGGCGAGGTTGACGATCGCACCGCCGCCGCGCTTCTTCATGTGAGGATGCGCGAGCCGCGAGCACAGGAAAAGCGCGGTGAGGTTCAGCTCGATGACCGCGTCCCAGTCCTCCTTCGCCACTTCCACTGCCCTCTTGCGGATCGCGCGGCCGGCATTGTTCACCAGGATGTCCAGGCCGCCGATACCCGCGAAGGCGTTATTGACCTGGGCCTCGTCGGTGACGTCGCAGCCGGTCGAGAGATCGAGCACCTCGACGCGCGCGCCCGCCTCGCGCAGGAGCTTCGCGGTCGCGGCGCCGATGCCCTTCGCGCCGCCTGTCACCACGGCGGTCTTGTCCTTCAGATCAAACACTTTCGCGAAGTATACTGAGGCGCGATGTTCGACCTGGTGATCCGGGACGCGCTGCTCGTCGACGGGCTGGGCTCGCCGCCGCGCCGCGCCGGGGTCGCGGTGAAGGATGGACGCATCGTTGAAGTGGGCAAGATCTTGGATGGTGCAAGAGAAACCATCGTAGCCGACGGCCTTGCCCTCATGCCCGGGATCATCGACAACCATACCCACTACGACGCACAGCTCACGTGGGATCCGTGGGCGTCGCCTTCGCCCGCGCTCGGCGTCACCACCGCGATCATCGGCAACTGCGGGTTCACCATCGCGCCCTGCCGCGCGCGCGACCGTGACCTGGTGATGAAGAATCTCACCCAGGTCGAGGGCATGTCGCTGGAAGTGCTGCGCACCGGAATACGGTGGGACTTCGAGACCGTGCCGCAGTACCTCGACATGCTCGAGCGCCGGGGAGCTGCCCTCAACGTGGCGGCATTCGTCGGCCATTCGTCGATCCGCACGTATGTAATGGGCGATGCAGCCACCGAACGCCCGGCGACGGACGAAGAGATTTCGCAAATGCGGGCTCTCGTGCTGCAGGGCATGCACGCCGGCGCCATCGGCTTCTCCACCAGCACCTCCCCGGCGCACAACGGCGAAGGTGGCAGGCCGATGCCCTCGCGCCTCGCCGACGCCGCCGAGCTGCGCGCGCTGGTCGGCTGCTTGCGCGAGGCCGGGCGCGGCGTATTCATGCTGACGAAAGGCGGGCAGACGGCGATCGGCTTCCTCGAGGAGCTCGCCGCCGAGTCGCAGCGCCCGGTGGTGATTGCCGCGCTCTTTCATAGCAGCACGAACCCCGAGGCCGTATTCCAGGATCTGCAGAAGATCCAAGAAGCGAACGAGCGCGGCCGGCGACTGCTCGGTGCGGTTTCGTGCTGCCCGCTCGCCATGGACTTCACGCTGCATTCGCCCTACGTATTCGAGGGTCTGGATGCTTGGCGGCCGGCGCTGGCGTTGAAGGGAGAGCGCTTCAAGGCCAAGCTGCACGAGCCGCAATTCCGCGACGCGCTGCGCGCGGAACTGTCGAAGCCGGCGCACTTCCGGCTCTTCAACGGCGAATGGCAGCGGGTGCACGTCATCCAGTCGACGCGCGCCGGGCTCGAGCAGCGATCGGTGGCCGAGCTCGCCGTCGCGGCGGGCGCAGACCCGCTCGACTTCATGCTGGATCTCGCGCTCGAGGAGAAGCTCGACACGGTCTTCAGCGCGCTGCTGCTCAACGCCGACGAAGCGGCGGTCGGCCGCATGCTCAAGCATCCGTGCAGCCTGGTCTCGCTGTCGGACGCCGGCGCCCATCTCACATTCTTCAACGACGCCGGCTTCGGCCTGCACCTTCTCGGCCATTGGGTGCGCGAGCGCGGCGTGCTGACGCTAGCCGAGGCGGCGTGGCGCCTGTGCGGGCAGCCAGCGCAGCTTTTCGGCGTGAAGGAGCGCGGCGCGCTCAAGCCCGGCTGCCATGCCGACCTGCTGCTCTTCGATCCGGCGGTGGTGGACCGCGGGCCGAAGCGGCGCCTGTTCGACCTGCCGGGCGGCCACCCGCGTCTCACTACATCCGCGCTCGGCGTACACGGCGTCTGGGTCAACGGCGTCCGGGTCGCCGGCAAGGACGGGCCCTGCGACGCGAAGGAGCTTCCGGGCCGAGTGCTGCGAGAGTTTTCTGCGTAGCCCTTCGGCGACAAGAAAAACCCTGTTTAAACAAAAGGCTTCAGACGTCACCGCACCCCGACGTCGCCGTCAGGCGACAGCCTCGACACTGCGCTTGCATTTTAAGTGCTATGCTTTCAAAGGCTTGCATGCAGGTATGGATCGTGCATACGAGCATTGGTTGTCCTACCCACTACTACAGAGAGGGGAGTTCAAGTGCTACAGAAAGACGGGTTCTTCCGAAACAGGCGCGACGAGCCATTCCGCCAGAATCAACCGGCCGCGCCGACGACAACGACAACGCCCGCGAGCACGGCACCCGCGCCCTCCACCGCGCCGGAGCAGAAAGCCGATCAGCGCAAGGAATCCAAGCTGGTTGTCGGCCCCGACATCAAGATGAAGGGCGTCGAAATCACCGACTGCGACACGCTGGTCGTCGAGGGGCGCGTCGAAGCGACCCTCGACTCGCGCGTCCTAGAGATCGCCGAGCACGGCGTGTTTCAAGGCACCATCGCCGTCGACCAGGCCGAGATCCGCGGCCGCTTCGAAGGCGAGATTACGGTTCGCAAGATGCTCGTGATTCAGGGCACCGGCAAGGTCTCGGGCAAGATCCGCTACGCCCGGATCAAGGTCGAGGAAGGCGCCGAGCTCGCTGGCGACCTCGCCGTGATGGACAAGTCTGCGGCCGCCCTGGGCAAGCGCGTCGCTAACGCGTAGAGCCGCTCGAGCGCGCGAATGGAACAAGGAAAGCTCGCGTTTACGGCGGTGTATCTCAAGTCGAGCCACGGCTACGTCGGCTTCATCGAAGAGCTGCCTGGGGTGCATTCCCATGGGCGCACGCTGCCCGAGGCGCGCGAGACGCTGCGCAAGCTCGCCGAGGTGATGTTCGACGAAGAGCGGCGTGAATCCGAAGAACTGATCGCCGGCAAGGACGTCGTGCGCGAGTCCTTCTTCCTCCCCATCCCGCGCCAGACGTAGACCGGTTTCTCTCTCGCGCCTCCTACCCTGAAGGAGGTGCTAGTCCGGCCCGGGGCGGAGCTATCCGCCCCCGGGCTTTTTTTCGGCCTGCAGCATGCCCTGGCGCTCGATGAACCGGATCACGGCGTCGAGGCCCTGGCCGCTCTTCAGGTTGGTGAAGACGAACGGCCGCTCGCCGCGCATTTTCCTCGCGTCGCGGCCCATGACCTCGAGCGACGCTCCGACCATGGGCGCGAGGTCGATCTTGTTGATCACCAGCAGGTCCGACTTCGTAATGCCCGGCCCGCCCTTGCGCGGGATCTTGTCGCCCGCGGCCACGTCGATCACGTAGAGCGTCAAGTCGGACAATTCCGGGCTGAAGGTTGCGGCGAGATTGTCGCCGCCAGACTCGACGAACACCGCGTCGAGCCCGGGAAAGCGGCGCACCAGGCGCTCTACCGCCTCCAGGTTGATCGAGGCGTCCTCGCGAATCGCGGTATGCGGGCAGCCGCCGGTCTCGACGCCAATGATGCGCTCGGGCGCAAGCGCTTCGTTGCGCACCAGGAATTGCGCGTCCTCCTCGGTGTAGATGTCGTTCGTCACCACCGCGATTTCGTAGCGGCTGCGCAGCGCGCGGCACAGCGCGAGCGTCAGCGCCGTCTTGCCCGAGCCGACCGGGCCGCCGATGCCCACGCGAAGGGTCATGAACGGAAGAGCCTCGAGTACTGGGTTTCGTGCCTGGCTGACAGAGCCGCGAGCCCGGGTGTGAAGTTGGTCCAGCAATCTTCCTGCAATTCGGTTTCGACCAAATTCTCGAGGCGCGACCCGAGTTCGACGAGAATCTTCTGGCCGGCGGTCTGCCCGAGCGGCACCGCCTTCACCGCCGCCATCACCTGGTTTTCGAGCCAGGACCAGAGATAAGCGAGCACCGCGCGGGCCGGCTCGATGTTCCAGTGGCGCACGGCCAACGCATAGGCTGTCGGGTAGGCCGGGTGCTCAATAAGAACTTCGGCACCGAGCTCGCGCATTAGCTTGGCCAGGGCCTGCCCCATCTGCAGCGTCTCCGCGCGCAGCTCGGCGCTCTCGCGCGTGGCGACGAAGAAGTCGTTGCGCTCCTGCGTCGGCTCGGCGATCTGGGCGCGCAGCACCGGAGCCTCCATGCGCGCCACCGAGAGCTCCAGCACGTCGCCAATCCAGGTTCTTGCTGAAGAGAAATCAGAAACAATTCCCGCTTCGATGGCGGCCTCGAGCCCTTGCGAGTAGCTGTAGGCACCGACCGGAAGCGTCGGGCTTGCGAGCTGAAGAAGGCGCGCGAGGCTCATCAGGGGTGGGGAGGGTCGTGGATCTTTCCGCCGTGACCCATCTCGTCGTGCCGGTGGCCGTAGGCGCCGGACTCCGGCTCGAAAGGCGCCTCGATGCGCAACACGCGCGCACCGAGCCCGCGCACCATCTCTTCGAGCACGTGGTCTTCGGCGATGCGCAAAAAGCCCGGTCCAACCTCGAGCGGTACGTGGCGGTTGCCGAGGTGGTAGGCGACGCGAGCGAGCTCCTCGCACTCGATATGGAGCAATTTCTCCGGCGCCGCCACGATCTCGAGCTCGCGCCCGTCGGCCGCGGTGACGCGGTCGCCGCCACGCAGCACCCGGCCGCGCGGCAGGATGAGCGCGATCTCCTCGCCGCTGTCGAGCCTCGCGCGCAGACGGCTCTTCTGTCTTAGCTCAAAGGGCAGGGTCAGCTTCAGAACAGGAAGTACCTCTGGGCCATCGGCAGAACCTTCGCCGGCTCGCACACGAGCAGCTCGCCGTCGGCGCGCACTTCGTAGGTTTCCGGGTCGACGCTCATCGCGGGCATGTAGTTGTTGTGCACCATATTCTTCTTGCCGATCCTGCGCGTATTCTTCACTGCCACCAACGGACGGCGGAGCTTTTCAAGCTTCCTGTTTCTCAAAGAGGCCTTGGAAACGAACGTCAACGCCTTCGCGCCGAACATCGGGCGATAGTGGACCGGCTGGGGCGTCGGGATCGACGCGTTTGGATCGCCCATCGCAGCAGCGGCGATCATGCCGCCCTTCACGATGAGGAACGGCTTCGCGCCGAAGAGCGCCGGCTTCCAGAGGACGAGATCGGCGAGCTTGCCTTCCTCGAGCGATCCCACTTCGTGCGAGATACCGTGCGCGATCGCCGGATTGATCGTGTACTTCGCGATATAGCGTTTCACGCGAAAGTTGTCCGCGGCGCCGCTGCCCAAAGTTCCTCTTTGGGCTTTCATCTTGTGAGCCGTCTGCCAGGTGCGGATGATGACTTCGCCCACGCGCCCCATCGCCTGCGAGTCCGACGACATCATCGAGAACGCGCCCAGGTCATGCAGGATGTCCTCCGCCGCGATGGTCTCGCGGCGGATGCGCGACTCGGCAAACGCGACGTCCTCCGCGATCGCCGGGTCGAGGTGGTGGCATACCATCAGCATGTCGAGATGCTCGGCGATGGTGTTGACGGTGTACGGCCGCGTCGGATTGGTCGAGGACGGTAGCACGTTGCGTTGGCCACACACTTTGATGATGTCCGGCGCATGTCCGCCGCCCGCGCCTTCGGTGTGGTAGGTGTGGATCGTGCGGCCCTTGAACGCGGCCACCGAAGCTTCGACGAAGCCCGACTCGTTCAACGTGTCGGTGTGGATCGCGACCTGCACGTCCATCTTGTCCGCTACGGCAAGGCAGTTATCGATCGCCGCCGGGGTCGTGCCCCAGTCCTCGTGCAACTTGAGCCCAATCGCGCCGGCGCGAACTTGTTCAACCAATCCTTCCGGAAGCGACGAGTTCCCTTTGCCCAAAAAACCGAGGTTCACAGGAAAAGCATCCGCGGCCTCGAGCATGGACTGGATATGCCAGGGCCCTGGTGTGCAGGTGGTGGCGAACGTGCCGGTCGCGGGCCCGGTGCCGCCGCCGATCATGGTGGTGACGCCGGACATCAGCGCCTCCTCGATCTGCTGCGGGCAGATGAAGTGGATATGGCTATCGATGCCGCCGGCGGTGGCGATCATGCCTTCGCCGGCAATGATCTCGGTGCCCGGCCCGATCGGGATGGTGATCGCCGGCTGCACATCCGGGTTGCCCGCCTTGCCGATCTTCCAGATGCGGCCGTTCTTGAGCCCGATGTCCGCCTTCACGATTCCCCAGTGATCCACGATAAGCGCGTTGGTGACCACGGTGTCGGCCGTGTACTTCGAAACGCGCTGGCTCTGGCCCATGCCGTCACGGATCACCTTGCCGCCGCCGAACTTCACCTCCTCGCCATACACGGTGAAGTCCTTTTCCACCTCGATCCAGAGCTCCGTGTCGGCGAGGCGCACGCGGTCGCCGACGGTCGGGCCATACATCTCCGCGTACCCCTGCCGCGTGACCTTCACTTCAGTTTCCCCATGACCTTGCCCGTAAAGCCGAACACCTTCCGGTCTCCGACCAGCGCGACCAGTTCGACCGTCCGCGTTTGCCCCGGCTCGAAGCGCACCGCCGTGCCGGCGGCGATGTTGAGGCGGCAGCCGTAGGCCTTCTTACGCTCGAACTGCAGCGCCGCGTTGGTCTCGAAGAAGTGATAATGCGAGCCGACCTGAATGGGCCGATCGCCGGTGTTGGTGACCGCGATGGCAAGAGTCTTTCGCCTGGCGTTGAGCTCGAGCTCGCCCGCGGCGAGCTTCACCTCGCCCGGAATCATTTTTTCCACGCCCAGTAGAGCAGCCCGGCGACCGCAAGGCCGACCACAATGAGCAGCCCGTCGGAGAACTCGTGAAAGTGGAGCAAACCTGGCCTGCCGTGCCCGGGATGAGCAAAAGCATGGGTTGCGGCAAGGAATATCGGAACGGCAGAGAAAAATCTCCTCATCGGCTTCCTTACGAGATAGGGTTGTGAACGGTGACGAGCTTGGTGCCGTCGGGGAATGTGGCCTCGACCTGGATCTCGGGAATCATCTCCGGGACACCCTCCATGACGTCGTCGCGCCTGAGGAGCGTTACGCCCCAGCTCATGAGCTCCTGCACGGTGCGGCCCTCCCGCGCAGCCTCGAGAAGCGCAGCGCTAATGTAGGCGACGGCCTCCGGATAGTTGAGCTTGAGCCCCTTCGCCTTGCGCCGCTCTGCGAGCAATCCGGCGGCGAATATTAGAAGCTTGTCTTTCTCGCGCGGGGTGAGCTCCACCGAGAAAGTTTACTTCAGCTCGCGGAACAGTCGGCCCAGTTTTCAAACACGCTCGGGTTGCACTCCAACAGTGCGCTAGGCACGCCAGATGCGCGGCGGCACGGGTTCGCGGCCGGTCAGCGCGGGACGCAGCTGGGCCCACAGCTCCGTAAAGCGACTGAACGCTTCTTCCGTCGAGTCGCCGAGATAGCGCGCGACCAGCAGGCCGTCCAGCACGCTCGCCGGCGCTATTTCTCTGCACTGCCTCAGGATGGAAGGCGAATCGCAGGTCGCCACCAGCGTTCCGAACACCGTCCTGCCGCCGAGACCCGCGGGCGACGCGAGCAGCGCGCCGCCGCCTTCGATCGCCCCGCGCTCGAGCCATAAGAGCTTTTGCTCTCTCAGGATCTTCGTCTCGAGCCGGACCGTGCCCCGGGTGAAGCGCTCGCCCGAGCCGGTGCGGCCGAGGCAGACGATGTCCCAGCCGATGTAGCGCGCCCCGTCTCCGAGCCGCACCTCGCAGTCGAGGGCACCGAGCGCGCCGTCGAACACGATGGTCTCGCGCGGCAGCCACTCGAGCGTCCCGCTGACTTCGAACGAAAGCGTCTGCCTCGCCCACGGCCCGGCCGAGCGGTACCACTTGGCGGCGCCCGGCGTCGTGAGCAGCGTATGACCGTCCGATTTCACCTCAAGCGACAGCTCGTCGCCCCCGGCGATGCCGCCCGGCGGATGGACCACGATCGCGTGGCAAACGCCGGGGCCTTCGGGGTAGAGCATCTTCTGCACGACAAGCGGGCCCTCCTGGCTGCGCTCGGCAAGCACGGTTCTGCCGTTTTCGCTTGCGAAGCGCAGCGCGAGCTGCGCTTTCCAGGACCCAGCTTCAGCCGACGATAGCATCGCGCACGACCGCGGCAAGCGCGGCATCGTCGTCGGGGCGCAGCGCCTGCGGATCGACGACCAGGATGCCTTGCCCGGCGAAGCGCTCGGAGAGATGAACCGGCGGATCGCCCACCTGCAGCCGACGGCTGACCGCGTACGGCTCCTTTACCGCGAGATGCAGCTGCGGCACGCGCCCGGTTTCGCGCGCCGACAGGATGCGTTTGTGGCAAACATCGCCAAGAGCGCGCGCGATGCGCTGCAATCTCTCCTCCAGAGCGGCGTTCGCCGCCTCGTCGTCCGCAGCGGCGAAGCGCTCCAGCGCCGCCAGCAGCCCGATGATCTCTTCCTTGCCCGCCTTGAAGCCACGGCCGAGGCCGTGGTGTGGAATGCCCTTCATTTTTTGCGTATCGATCAAGTCGGGGGGTGCCCAGGTCGCGGGAGACACATCCATGTCGAGCTGCTGCACGAGCGCCGCGCCGACGAGGTCGCGGCGCCCGGCGAGGATGCCCGAGGCCTGCGGGCCGCCGATCGCCTTGCCGCCGGAGAACACCACGAGATCCGCGCCGAGCTCGAAGAACCGCTTGAGATTCGCCTTGGGGGGCAGCTGCGCCGCGGCGTCCACGATCACCGGAGTATCACGCGCTTTGCACACGTCAGTCACGGTTTTCAGATCAAGAATATTCCCCGGGTTTGCGGCAAAGGCGAAAGCGGCGGTGCGCGGCGTGATCGCAGCTTCGATCTCCCACGACTCGAGCCCACGCACGCCAGCGCCGGTGCCGCGATCGTTGTGGCCGATATCGACGAGGCGGGCGCCGGAGGCGCGCAGCGCGTGCGCGTAGCTCGTGTACTGAGTGCGCGGCAGCAGGATCTCGTGCGGGAAACCGTCGGCATGCGGCAGCGCCGCCATGCGCGCGACATCCCAGCGCGTCATCGCTGCCGCGGCGGCAAGAGTCAGGGCGGCGGCGGCGCCGGTCGTAACGATGCCCGCTTCTGCACCCGTCAGTTTCGAAATCACTCGGCTGGCCGCCGCCTGCAATTCCCCGATGTCCACCGACGCGCGCGCCGCGGCCGCCATCGCCGCCACCACCTCCTCGTCCATCAGGGCGCCGCCGAGGCGCGTCAGTGTCCCCGCGGCGTTGATCCGGCGCTTTACACCAAGCGCCGCATAGATATCCTCCACCCAAGGATAATAAGGCATGGATCCCCGCATCGACCCCATCAGCTTCGAGCTGTTCAAGAACGCGATCTTTTCGATCGCCGACGAGATGGCGCTCACCGTCATGCGCACGACGTACTCGGGCGTGCTCAAGGACAACATGGACTATTCGACCGGCTTCGCCGACGCCGACGGCAAACTGGTCGCGCAGGGCCTCACGCTCCCCGGGCATCTCGGCTCGGTGCCGACCGCGATGGCCTCCATCATGCGGCACTACCGCGACGATATCCGGCCGGGCGACGTCTTCATCATGAACGACCCGTTCGACGGCGGCATGCACCTGCCGGACATCTTCGTCTTCAAGCCGCTGTATCACGAGGGCGAGCGGCTGGCGTTCGCCTGCACCGTATGCCACCACACCGACGTAGGCGGGCGCGTCGCGGGCTCCAACGCTTCCGACTCGACCGAGATCTACGCCGAGGGGCTGCGCATCGCGCCGCTCAAGATGTACGAAGCGGGCGTGCTCAACAAGACACTCATGACCTTCATCGAGCGCAACGTGCGCATGCCGGTGAAGGTGTTCGGCGACCTGCGCGCGCAGCTCGCCGCCTGCCACATCGCCGAGAAGCAATTCGCAGAGTTAGTAGGTAGGTATGGTCCTGAAGAAACAAAGGCATTGATGCGCGAGACCATCGATTACGCCGAGCGGCTGACCCGCGCCGCGTTGGAGAAGCTGCCCGACGGCGAGTGGAGCTTCGAGGACTGGATCGACGACGACGGCGTCGACTACGGCAAGCCGATCCGCCTTTTCGTGACCCTGCGGAAGAAGGGCGGCCACATGGTAGTCGACTGGACCGGCACGCATCCGCAGGTGAAAGGCGCGATCAACAACACGCTCTCCTTCACCAAGGCCGCTTCCTATACCGGCGTGCGCTCGGTGCTGCCGCCGGGCATCCCGAACAACGAGGGCGTTTTCCGCGCCATCGAGGTGATCTGCCCGCCGGGCACGGTCGGCAACGGCGTGCTGCCAGCAGCGTGCGCGGCGCGCGGCCTTACCGGCTTTCGCATGACCGATTGCATGTTCGGCGCGCTCGCGATGATGCTGCCTGAGAGGGTCAAGGCCGCGGGCGACGGCGGCAACACCGGCGTCTCGATCGGCGGCTACTACGCCGAGCGCAAGCCCTTCATCTATGTCGACTTCACCTGCGGCGCGTGGGGTGCGCGGCCGTGGGCGGACGGCCTAGACGGCAACTCGCACATGTTCGCCAACATGGCGTCGCATTCGATCGAGATCACCGAAGCCGAGCAGCCGATCCAGTTCCTCGCCTACGAGTTCGTGCCGGACAAGGCCGGCGCGGGCAAGTACCGCGGCGGGGTGCCGTTCAAGCGCGACTATAAGTTCCTCGAGGAAGAAGCGGTGCTCCAGGTGCGTTCCGACCGGCGCACGCACCGGCCCTTCGGCCTCTACGGCGGCAGCCCGGGGATGCCTTCGGAAAACTACCTCAACCCGGAGGGCGAGAACCGCGTGCTGCCCTCCAAGCTCACCATGACCATCAAGCGCGGCGACGTGTTCCGCCACGTCCTCGCCGGCGCCGGCGGCTGGGGCGACCCGCTCGAGCGCGACCCGGCGGCGGTGCTGAAGGATGTGCGCAACGAGCTGTTGTCCTCGAAAAAGGCGGAAGCGGACTACGGCGTC
>DATIGN010000154.1:0-3733 GCA_035454685.1 Burkholderiales bacterium
AAGACGCTGTCCGCGACATTGATCATGCCCTGGCAGTTGGGACCGATGACGCCGATGCCGTGGTCCTGAGCGATGTGGGTCAGCTGCCGCTGGAGCCTGACGCCCTCGCCGCCCATCTCGGAAAAGCCCGAGGTGAAGATGATCACGTACGGCACGCCTTTCACCCCGCACTCGCGCAGGATGTCGGCAACGCGTGCGGCGTTGACCAGGATCAGCACGAGGTCCGGGACTTCCGGCACGTCCGCGATCGAGGGATAACACTTGACGCCCGCGACTTCCCGGTAGCGCGGGTTCACCGGGTAGAGCCGTCCCCTGTAGCCGTGGCTCTTCAGGAATTTCAGCGGCTGGCCGCTGATGGTGTCGAGGTCCTGCGACGCGCCGATGATCGCGATGGCGCGCGGATTGAAGAAACGCTCGAGGTCGCTGCGCATGGCCGCGCTGCCCGGAAAGTTCTTATCGTGGAACCCCGTGCGTTGAGCCGCGACCCATTCGTCGGCTCGAGCGCGCGGAGTTGAACCGGCGCGAAGCGCCCGGATTCAACGGGAAATTATACGACGCCCGCCCTTGGGGGCCCGGGGCGCGGATGCTATCATGCGCGTGCTGCGAAAAACCCCGAGACCGCATCGTGAACACTGTCGCTACCGCCACCGCCGCCGCCGCGCCGCGCTCGTTCAAGGACATCTGGCTGATTTCCGCCGGCCACGCCTTCACGCACTGGTACACCGCGACTTTCTACCTGCTGCTGCCGCTGATCGGCAGGGAGCTCGGCCTCTCCTACACCGAGATCGGCCTCATCATGACCACGCAGCACGTCGTGGGCGCGCTCTCCAACCTGCCGGGCGGGATGGTCGTGGACATGGTCGGCAAGAAGGGCTACCTGATGGCGACGTCGCTCTTCTGGGTCGGCTTCCCCTACGCGCTCATGAGCCTCACGCACGACTACTGGATGCTGCTCGTGTGCGTGACGCTGGTCGGCATCGGCAACAACCTGTGGCACCCCGCCGCAATCACGACGCTCGCCTACCGCTATCCCGATCGCAAGGGCCTGGTGATCTCGATCCACGGGATGGGGGGAAACGTGGCCGACGGGCTCGCTCCCCTCGTGGTGGGGGCCCTCCTCGCCTGGTTCACCTGGCGCACGGTGGTGGTGATCAATGTCGTGCCGGGACTCGTGATGGCGGTGATGATCCTCGTCATGCTGGGCGCGTTCACCATGGGCTCCTCGCACGACCACGTCAACGCCGCCGCCCGGTCGCGCGGAGTGAAGGCTTATCTTAAGGACTTCGTGAGCCTGCTCGGCAACCGCGCGCTGATGCTGGTGTCGATCGGCTCCGCGTTCCGCACGATGACCCAGACGGGGCTGCTCACCTTCCTCCCGGTCTATCTCGCCTACGAGCTCGACTACTCGCCGTTCGTCGTCGGCGTCTGCATGTCGGCGATGCAGGTCGCCGGCTTCGCCGCGAGCCCGATCGGCGGACACCTCTCCGACAAGCTCGGCCGCAAGCGCATCGTCATGTCGAGCATGGTGCTCACCTGCGTGATGATCGTGTTCATGGCGCTCGCCGGGAAGAGCTTCACCTTCGTGCTGTTCATCGCGCTGGTCGGCTTCTTCCTCTACGCGATGCGCCCGGTGCTGCAGGCGTGGGCGGTGGAAGCGACCCCGCGGGAGCTTGCCGGCAGCGGCGTGGGGCTGCAATTCGGCATCCAGCACATCGGAGCGAGCATCTCGCCGGCGCTCTTCGGGATGATCGCCGATGCCTACGATCTCTACACCGCGTTCTACTTCCTTGCCGGCACCATACTCTTCGCCAACCTGCTGATCGTCTTCATGCCCAGCGAGCAGAAGGCGCGCGCGAAGGCCGCCGCCTGACCGAGGCCGTGATGGGAACCTGGGAGCGCAAGCTCGGGCTGATCGTCCCGTCGTGGAACACTGTCATGGAATACGAGGTCCAGCGCATGGCCGGCGGAGCAATGTCGGTCCATTCCATGCGCATTCCGCACACGGCGGACACCGAGGAGAAGCTGCTGTGGCTGGGCACGCAGGCACCGGCAGCGGCGGGCCTGCTGGCCCACGCCAAGGTTAACGTCATCTGCTACGGCTGCGCGGCGGGGGGATTCCTCAAGGGCCCCATCGAGGACCGGGCGCTCGGCGAGAAAATCGCCAAGGAAACGGGAATTCCGGTTGCAGTCTCATCGGCGGCAGTGGCGGAAGCGTTGCGCGCGCTCGGTGCAACGCGCCTGAGCCTGGCGTCGCCGTATGCGCCGTGGTTGAACGAACGGCTGCGCCAGTACCTTACGGCGGCGGGCTTCGAAGTGATGGCCATGCAGGGCCTCGACACGCAGAACCATTCGGCCGTGACGACGGAGCGCATCGAGGCGCTGATCACCGAAGTGGACCGGCCGCAGTCGCAGGCGATCTTCGTCAGCTGCTCGAATTTTCCCACGCTCGGCATCATCGAGTCGATGGAGCGAAAGCTCGGGAAACCGATCGTCGCGAGCAACCAGGCCTCGATGTGGAAAATGCTGCGCCTGATGGGCGATTCGCGCGTGGTGCCCGGAGCAGGCCGGCTGTTTCGCGAAGCATAATTCTCCGCGTAAGGCCGTCACATCGCTTTCGCGGCAAGGGATTTCGCCGGTTTCCCACGGAGGTCAACATGAATCAGGAAGCGCACGAAAGAGGCATGGCCCTGCGCCGCAAGGTAATGGGTGAGAAGCATATTGCGAAGCGCGCCGCGAGCCCCGACCGGTTCACCAAGCAGCAGAACGAGCTGGTCACCTCGATCGCCTGGGGCACGATCTGGTCGCGGCCGGGCTTGCCGCTCAAGGTGCGGAGCCTCGTGACGCTCGGCATGCTGACGGCCCTCAATCGCCCCGATGAAATCAAAGGGCACATCGCCGGCGCGCTGAACAACGGCGCGACCCCGGATGAAATCATCGAGGTATTCGTGCAGGCGGCCGGCTATTGCGGCTTCCCGGCCTCCAACGGCGCCGTGCGTCTCGCCGTGGAGGTGTTCGCGGAGCAAGGGCTCCTGAAGGGATGAGTTGTGCTATTCTTGTCGCCCTCGCTTTTGCGCCAAGGACGGGATCTACGATGAGAATGGAAGTTCATGTCCACGGCAACGTCTTCCTCGGGCGCGGCGTGCGCCTGTCGCAGGTCGAGCACGCGCTGCGGCCGTGGCTCGAGTACCTCGACGTGGACACGATCGCCGAGGCGCACAGCATCGAGCGCGAGGAGCCCGGCATCCAGTTCGACACGCGCGAGCGCACGGTGAATTTCTGCTGGACCGGGGAAGTCGGCCGCAGCTTCCACGCGCGCCTGACGGAAGCGTTTCAGAACCTCGGGCCGCTCACGGAGTACGCCTCCGAGGTCGAGGCCACCTACTACCCGGAGAACGGCGAGGACGAGTTCTACCAGCTGTTCGTCGGCCCCACGCCCGAGGCGATCCACGAATTCCGCCGCCAGTGCGTGACCGAGGATGTCTCGGCCATGCTGGCCCGCCATCTCGGCAAGGCCGATGTGGACCAGGTCGCGGCGCTCGTCAATCAGCTCTTCGAGCAGGACTGGGCGGCGCGCAAGGTCACCGGCGAGCACACGACCGGCTCTTCTACCGTTATTCCTCTACATCCGCGGGGCAAGCACCTGCACTAGAGCGCGCTGCTAGGCGCGCTTGACGATCGAGTCCGTCCGGAAGCTCAGCACCGCGTCCGGGTCCACCTTGGCGTGAATGACGGC
>DATIGN010000155.1:0-4878 GCA_035454685.1 Burkholderiales bacterium
AAATCGGCCGTGCTTACTGCGCTTTCGCCTCGGCTTGAAGGCGTGCGGTAAAGGCCTCGAGGGCCATCGCCCCAAGGTCCTCGCCGCTGCGCGTGCGCACGGCCACCGTCCCAGCCTGCATCTCCTTGTCGCCGACCACCACATGGTAGGGCAGCTTCTGCAGGCTATGCTCGCGGATCTTATAAGAAATTTTCTCGTTCCGCAAATCCAGAATTACCCTAAGGCCTTGATTGACAAGCCGATTCGCGACCGACTGCGCGTATTCGTTCTGTCGCTCGGTGATCGTCATCACCACCGCCTGGTGCGGCGCGAGCCACAGCGGAAAAGCGCCGGCGTAATGCTCGATCAGGATGCCGATGAAGCGCTCGAAGGAGCCCACGATCGCGCGGTGCAACATCACTGGCGTGCGCCGCGTGTTGTCTTCTGCGACGTATTCGGCGCCCAGCCTGGCCGGCATGCTGAAGTCCACCTGCATCGTGCCGCACTGCCAGACGCGCCCGATGCCGTCCTTTAGCGAGTACTCGATCTTCGGGCCGTAGAACGCGCCTTCGCCGGGAGAGACGGAAAACTTGACGCCGGACTTTTCCAGGGCCGTTCCTAAAGCAAGCTCAGCCTTGTCCCACGCTTCATCGGATCCGATGCGCTTGGCGGGCCGGGTCGCCACCTTGTAGATGATGTCGGTAAACCCGAAGTCGCGATACACCTTCTGCAGCAGCGCCGTATACGCGACGCACTCGCCGAGGATCTGCGCCTCTGTGCAAAAGATGTGACCGTCGTCCTGCACGAAGCCGCGCACGCGCATCAGTCCGTGCAGCGCGCCGGAGGGCTCGTTGCGGTGGCAGGAACCGAACTCGCCGTAGCGTAGCGGCAAATCGCGATAGCTCCTCACGCCCTTGTTGTAGATGAGGATGTGGCCGGGGCAGTTCATCGGCTTCACCGCGTAGTCGCGGTTCTCCGACGAGGTGGTAAACATGTTCTCGCGAAAATTCTCCCAGTGCCCGGTGCGCTCCCACAGGCTCCGGTCCAGGATCTGCGGGGCGCGCACCTCGAGGTAGCCGTTGTCGCGGTAGACGCGGCGCATGTATTGCTCGACCTGCTGCCAGATCGTCCAGCCCTTCGGATGCCAGAAAACGAGCCCCGGCGCCTCCTCCTGCATGTGGAACAGATCGAGCTGCGTGCCGAGCCGCCGGTGGTCGCGCTTCTCCGCCTCCTCGAGCATCCTGAGATACGCGTCCTGGTCTTCCTTCCTCGCCCAGGCGGTGCCGTAGATGCGCTGGAGCATCTCGTTGCGGGAGTCGCCGCGCCAGTACGCCCCCGCGACGCGCATCAGCTTGAAGGTCTTCAGCTTGCCAGTGGAGGGCACGTGCGGCCCGCGGCAGAGGTCGATCCAGTCGCCCTGGCCGTAGAGTGAGATCGTCTCCTTCTCCGGAATCGAGGCGATGATCTCGGCCTTGTATTTCTCTCCGATGGAGGAAAAGTACTTGACCGCCTCGTCGCGCGACAGCTCGCGCCGCTCTATCGGGAGGTCCTTGCGCGCGATCTCCTGCATTTTCTTCTCGATCAGCAACAGGTCTTCCGGAGTGAAAGGTCGCTTGTAGGCGAAGTCGTAGTAGAAGCCATTCTCGATCACCGGACCGATCGTCACCTGCGCTTCCGGGAAAAGCTCTTTCACCGCCTGCGCAAGGAGGTGGGCAGTCGAGTGACGCAGGATCTCAAGACCTTCGGCATCGCGTTCGGTGACGATCTGCACGTCTGCATCGGACTCGATGCGATAGCGGGTGTCGACCAGCTTGCCGTTCACTTTCCCGGCAAGCGCGGCGCGCGCGAGTCCCGGACCGATCGAAGCGGCGATGTCGGCTACGGTGACGGGTGCTGGCAACGACTTCGACGAGCCGTCAGGCAGACGGAAATTGGGCATCGCGGACGAGCGTGCATACTATCACGGTGAGATTGCCGCTGACTCTTGCGATCAATGCATACGATCACGTGCGCGCTCTGCGTCCGCAGGCAATCGATCTCACCGTTCTCGAGCTCCCGATCGAAGAGATCTTCTACCGCTTCACGCGCTTCCGTGAATGGGAAGCGTCCGAGATGTCGTTTGGCAAGGTCGTCGCCCTGCTGTCGCAGCCGGCGCCGGACGTCGTGGCGATTCCGGTGTTTCCTTCGCGCGTCTTCCGCCATTCGGCGATCTACACGAGCAAGCTCGGAACGCCGAAGGAGCTCGAAGGAAAGCGCGTTGGAATTCCGGAATGGGCGCAGACCGCGGGCATCTATGTGCGCGGCCTGCTGCAGCACGAGTACGGCGTCGATCTCGCCCGCATCGACTGGGTGCAGGCCGGCGTGCGCGAGCCCGGACGAGTGGAAAAGGTGGCGCTCAGGCTGCCGCCCGGCGTGCGCATCACGCCGGCTCCGGACAAAACGCTCGCCGGAATGCTCGCGAGTGGCGAGCTCGACGCCGTGATCTCGGCGCGCGACCCCGGAGGCTCGCGGCTCTTTCCCGACTACGCGGCGCTTGAGCTGGAATACTTCAAGAAAACCCGCATTTTCCCCATCATGCACGTCATCGTGCTGCGGCGCGAGGTCTATGAGCGCGATCGCTGGATCGCGATGAACCTCTTCAGTGCATTCGAGCAGGCGAAGCGCGCGGCCCAGGCGCGCATCACCGAGATCGGCCTTTCGCACGTCCCCATGCCATGGCTCGCGGAGCATGCGCGGCGCTGGCGCGAGATCGCTGGCGATGATCTGTGGCCCTATGGCATCGGGGCGAACCGGCCGACGCTGGAAGCGTTTCTTCAATACGCCCACGAGCAGGGCGTCGCGCTGCGCCGGCTGCGAGTGGAGGAGCTGTTCGCGCCCGAGACGCTGGAGCGCGCGAAGATCTAGTCGAGCTTGAGGCCGAGGTCCTTGACGATCTTGGCGTACTTTTCAAAGTCGCGCCGGATCAGAGCGCCAAACTCCTGCGGCGTGGTGACAAGAGGATCGAGGCCGCCTGCGGCATTCATTTTCTGCTTGACGTCGTCGGATTCGAGCACGCGCCTGACCTCGGTGCGCATCCTCGACAAAGCACTCTCCGGGATGCCGGCCGGGCCGAACAGTCCGAGCCAGATCGAGTTCTCGAACCCGGGATAGAACTCGCCGATCGTCGGCAGGTCCGGGTACTGCGGCGAGCGCTGCGCGCCGGACACCGCGAGCGGCCGCAGCCGACCGGCCTTGATCTGCGGCGCGTTCGAGCTGCCCGACCACATCGCGACAGTGTCGCCCGCGACCGTGGCGGTCGCCGCAGGCGCGCCGCCCTTGAAAGGGACGTGAAGCAGGTTGATGCCGGCGCGTTGCTTCAGCATCTCCATCGTGAGATGGTGCTGGCTGCCGTTGCCGCCCGAAGCGTAGGGAAGCGGTGGATTGCTCTTGCGTGCCAGCTCGATGAACTCCGGGAAGGTCCTGACCGGTAGCGAGGGATGCACCGTGAGCACGAACTGGTTGGCCGCGACCGTCGCCACTGGCGTGAGATCGCGCAGCGTGTCGAGCGGCATCTTGTAAAGATGCGGGTTGATCGTGATCTGGCTGTCCGCGAGGAGGCCGAGGGTGTAGCCGTCGGGCTGCGCCTTTGCCACCAGATCGGAGGCGATGTTGCCGTTCGCACCGGTCCGGTTCTCGACCACTACCGGTTGGCCGAGGCTTTCGGCAAGCTTCTGGCCGATCAGCCGCGCTGCGATGTCGGGCGCGCCGCCCGGCGGGATGGGCACGATGAGGGTGATCTGCCGCGATGGAAACTGCGCAGCTGCCGCAGCCGGCAAGGCGAGAAGGATGAAGAGAAGCGCGCGCAGGGTCATGTCTCTCTGCCCCCTATCATCCCCATCCCGGTTATCCTGGTAGGCGCGATTGGACTCGAACCAACGACCCCTACCATGTCAAGGTAGTGCTCTAACCAGCTGAGCTACGCGCCTAGCGGTCATAATTTTAGCGCTCATTTACCTTAGACTCGCCCGGCGTGGATCTGATCGTGTGGCGACACGCCGAGGCCGAGGACGGCGTGCCGGATCTCGAGCGGCGGCTCACTGCAAAGGGACGAAAGCAGGCCGAGCGCGTCGCGCAGTGGCTGCTGCAGCGGCTGCCGGCGCGCTTCGCCGTAATTGCGAGCCCGGCGGCGCGCGCCCAGCAGACCGCGGAGGCGCTCGGCGTTCCGGTGAAGACCGACCGCTCGCTCGCGCCGGGCGCAACACCGGCGGCGATCGTCAAGGCCTGCGGCTGGCCAGGCTACAAGGGTGCGGCGGTGGTGGTCGGTCACCAGCCCGACCTCGGCCGCGCGCTTGCCGAGCTGCTTGGCGCGCAGGCGGGCCTCAGCATCAAGAAGGGCGCCCTGTGGTGGATCAGCAACCGTGTGCGCGACGAGAAGGATCAGGTGGTAGTCCGCGCCGTCGTGTCACCGGACCTGCTTTAGTACAGAAACCTTCTTGTCGCTCAAGCCGCTGACCTCCAGCTTCATATCGACAGATTTCCAATGGCCGGCTTCGGCGTCGAGCGCGTCGGCGGAAAGCGGGTTCTCGTCCAGCCACGACTGAGGCAGATCGATGGCGAAGCCGCCGGGATCGGCGTCGACGCGCAGGAAGGGCAGCTTGGCGTCGGTGCGGCTGCGAAGGATGAGCGATGCGAGCCGCAGCGCGAACACGAGCCTCCAGTCGCTCGACTCGAAACCCGCATCCTGAACCTTGCGTAGCTTCCCGCGGTGCGCGAGCACGATGCGCGCGAGGCGCGCCTGCTCCATGCGCGAGAATCCCGGCATGTCGGCGTTGGAAAGCACGTAGGCCGAGTGCTTGTGGTAGGCCGCGTGCGCGATTGACAGGCCCGTCTCCGCTAGCCGCGCCGCCCATTCGAGCATCA
>DATIGN010000156.1:0-14693 GCA_035454685.1 Burkholderiales bacterium
GAGCGGCGGCGCCAGCGGCGCGGCGTCCGGGATCTTTCGAGCCGTCGCAGCTTCAATCGATTGATAGACCACGACGGTGCCGGCGGCGAGGTCGCCGAGGCGCTTGAAGTCGCGGTTCGCGAGCATCGCGATCAGCCCCACGCCGTAGAAGAGCGGCAAGAAGTCGGCGGCGCGCAGCAGGTTGCGCGTCAGCGCCGCCCCCCAGCGCAGCGGCGTGCCGTCGTCGTTCAGCACCGCGATGCCCATGGCGCGCTTGCCCGGGGTCTGGCCGCGCCAGCTCGCCTCGAACCACGCCGGCAGCAGCCACTCGACGAAGAACGCGGTGAGCAGCACCACGCCGATGCCCGCCCGGCCGATGAGCGGCGCGAACATCGACACCACCAGCACCACCGCGATGCGCAGGGCGAAATCGATCGCCCAGGCGAGCGCGCGCGGCACCGGGCCGGCGAGATGCAGCGTGAGTTCGATTCCTTCGGGTGTTGCTACTCGACGCGTTGTATCAAGGACGACGCGTGGCGTCGTGGCGAGCAAGGCTGGTTTCCCTCCCCTCCAGGAAAACCAGGGAAGTCTACTAAAAAACCTGAATCAACCCCTTCTCATCGAGTCGAAGAATTCCGCGTTCGACTTGGTGGCCTTCAGCTTGTCGATGAGGAATTCGGCCGCCTCGAGCTCGTCCATGGGGAAGAGCAGCTTCCTCAGCACCCAGACCTTCTGCAGGATCGGCGCCTCGATGAGCAGCTCCTCGCGCCGCGTGCCGGAGCGGTTGACGTTGATGGCGGGGTAGATGCGCTTCTCGTGCATCCGGCGGTCGAGGTGGATCTCCATGTTGCCGGTGCCCTTGAATTCCTCGTAGATCACGTCGTCCATGCGGCTGCCGGTGTCGATCAGCGCCGTGGCGATGATGGTGAGGGAGCCGCCTTCCTCGATGTTGCGCGCGGCGCCGAAGAAGCGCTTGGGCTTCTGCAGGGCGTTGGCGTCGACGCCGCCGGTGAGCACCTTGCCCGACGCCGGCACGACGGTGTTGTACGCGCGGGCGAGGCGGGTAATCGAGTCGAGGAGAATCACCACGTCCTTCTTGTGCTCGACCAGGCGCTTCGCCTTCTCGATCACCATCTCGGCGACCTGCACGTGGCGCGAGGCGGGCTCGTCGAAGGTCGAGGCCACCACCTCGCCGCGCACCGAGCGCGACATCTCGGTCACTTCCTCGGGCCGCTCGTCGATCAGCAGCACGATCAGCGTGATTTCCGGGTGGTTGGCGACCAGGGCGTGCGCGATGTGCTGCAGCATCACTGTCTTGCCCGCCTTGGGCGGACTGACGATCAGGCCGCGCTGCCCCTTGCCGATCGGCGCCACGATGTCCAGCACCCGGCCCGTCAGGTTCTCTTCGGCTTTGATGTCGCGCTCGAGCTTGAACGCCTCGTCCGGATGCAGCGGCGTGAGGTTCTCGAACAGGATCTTGTTCTTGGCCGCCTCGGGGGGCTCGCTGTTGACCTTGTCGACCTTGACCAGCGCGAAATAGCGCTCGCCGTCCTTGGGCGTGCGGATCTCGCCCTCGATCGAGTCGCCGGTGTGCAGGTTGAAGCGCCGGATCTGCGAGGGCGAGACGTAGATGTCGTCGGTGCTCGCGAGGTAGGAGGTATCGGGCGAGCGCAGGAAGCCGAAGCCGTCGGGCAGCACTTCGAGCGTGCCGTCGCCGTAGATCGACTCGCCTTTCTTCGCCTGGTTCTTGAGCAGCGCGAAGATCAGGTCCTGCTTGCGCATGCGGCTCGCGTTTTCGATGCCGTTGGAGGCCGCCATCTCGACGAGCTGGGAGACGTGATTCGTTTTTAGTTCGGAAAGATGCATAGGGATAGGGATCGGCGAAGAAGACGCGGCGCCCGCGGGCGCCTGCGACTCAGGGCGAGGGGATGATGAACGGACTGCTTCCGGCTGAACTGCCTGGGGTCTGCTACTCATTCTCGGGAAGTGCGCCCCGGATTTTGTCTTGGGCGCTGGACAACCTGTTTGAATCAGGCCCCGCTACAGGCGGGGCCTACCTACGGCAACAAAGCCTAAGAGCTTCAGATGTTGCTGTCAAGAAACGCGGTGAGCTGGGACTTGGACAGCGCGCCGACGCGGGTCGCCTCGACGTTGCCGTTCTTGAAGAGCATCAGCGTCGGGATGCCGCGAATGCCAAATTTCGCCGGCGTGAGCAGGTTCTCGTCGACGTTGATCTTCGCGATCTTCAGGCGGCCCTCGTACTCCTTCGCCACTTCGTCGAGGATGGGCGCGATCGACTTGCACGGGCCGCACCACTCGGCCCAGTAGTCGACGAGCACCGGGGTGTCGGCTTTCAGCACCTCGGGCTCGAATGTGTCGTCGGTCACGCGCTGGATGGAACTGGTGGTGCTCGCCATGGGTCCTCGGGAATTGGTACGGGGGAAGGACTCTATTATGGGGTCGCCCCGGACAGTTCCCAAGTGGATGGTAAACTGTTGATTCTAATGACGTACGTAGTCACCGAGGCGTGCATCAAGTGCAAGTACACCGACTGCGTGGACGTGTGCCCGGTCGATTGCTTCCGCGAGGGACCGAACATGCTGGTGATCGATCCCGACGAGTGCATCGACTGCACGCTCTGCGTTCCCGAGTGCCCGGTGGAAGCGATCTTTGCCGAAGACGACGTGCCGGACGCGCAAAGAGAGTTCACCGCACTGAACGCCGAGCTCTCGAAGATCTGGCAGCCGATCATCGAGCGCAAGCCTGCGCCGCCGGATGCAGACCAGTGGGCGAAAGCGAAAGAGAAAAAAAATCTGCTCGAGCGATGAGCTCGCACGCAGTGCAGCAATCGCACTGCGAGAGATTGCGCATCGCAAAAAATTTGTTGTCGTCGTAACGACCACATGAATTTTGAAGTATCACTTTCGCGAAGTTTCTTTGCGCTAAGTCATACTTTTGAAAGCTTGATCGCGTAACCTGTCTTCTGCTCAGGCAGGAGGTTTACGAATGGATCAAGGAAGGCTCGCCTTTACCGCTGTGTACTTGAAGTCGAATCACGGCTACATCGGCTTCATCGAGGAATTGCCCGGCGTGAATTCGCACGGCCGCACGCTCGACGAAGCGCGCGAGACGCTGCAGAAGCTCGCCGCGGTGGTATTCGATGAGGAGCGCCGCGAAGCCGAGGAGCTGATCGCGGGCAAAGATGTGGTGCGCGAATCGTTCTTCGTGCCGCTTCCGCGCGCGAACTAAGCTTATTCCCGATCGGTGAAAGGGCGCCTGCGGGCGCTCTTTTCGTTTGCGGCGTAGGATAGGCATGCAAGGAGGGACCAAGGAGGGAAACTCACTAAAGGGAGGGAGCAACGCATGGCTGCCAGGAACTGGCGCACCGAAGACTGGGTTGCCGTCTATCTGGGTTTCTTCATCATCGTTCTCATCCTCGCCGCGTATAGCGGCAAGTGGTTCGACTTCGGGCAACTGCGACCGACCTTCCGCTGGACCGCGGACGCGCAGATCGCGTCTGCGGCGCCCGGCTGGCGCGCGGCGCTCGACAACATTGCCGCCGACGCCGACACCAAGGGCAGGAAAGACCTCGCCGCCGCCGCGAACGGCGTGAAGAGCGCGCTCGACAAGGGCGACCGCGCGGCGCTCGAGAAGGCGGCCGGCGCGCTGGCCAAGGTCGGCGGCCGCAACACCGTGCCGGGCACGCTTGGCTCGGAGATCCGGGGCCACGCATCGTCGAGCACCGGCAAGGTATTCGCCGGGCAGAACCTGCTCAAGGTGCTCTATATCGGCATCGCCGGGCTGGTAATCGGCGCGGTCGGCTTTGCGCTGATCGGCGGCAGCGTAGGCGCGTTCATGATCGGCTTCCCGGTGGTGTTCGTCCTCGCCTGGCTCGCGCGCGTGATCGCCGGCAACGGGTTTTTCGTGGACTACGGCGTGGAGTACGTCATCTTCGCGCTGCTGATGGGGCTCCTGATCAGCAACACCGTCGGCACGCCAAAATGGCTCATGCCCGCGGTGCAGACCGAATACTTCATCAAGACCGGCCTCGTCATCCTCGGCGCGGGCCTGCTCTTCCTGGAGGTGATTCAGGCCGGCGTGCTTGGCATCCTGCAGGCGGTGCTCGTGGTGGTGGTGATCTGGTACATCTGCTTCTGGATGGCGCGGAAGCTCCGCGTCGACGACGACTTCGCCGCCATGCTCTCCTCGTCGGTGGCGATCTGCGGCGTGTCCGCGGCGATCGCGACCTGCGGGGCGATCCAGGGCGACAAGAAGAAGCTGTCCTATGTCACCTCGCTCGTGCTGATCGTCGCCGTGCCGATGATGATCATCATGCCGTGGATCGCGAAGGCGTTCCACTTTCCCGACATGGTGGCCGGTGCTTGGCTCGGCGGCACGCTCGACACCAGCGCCTCGGTGGTCGCCGCGGGCGCGCTGATCAGCGACGTTGCGATGAAGACGGGTGTTATCGTCAAGTTTTCGCAGAACGCGCTCATCGGCGTCGCCGCGTTCATCCTCGTGGTCTGGTGGACGTACAAGGCAGGTGCCGCCGCAGGCGGCCAGCAGCCGAGCGCGGGCATCATCTGGGAGCGCTTCCCGAAGTTCGTGCTCGGCTTCCTGGTCGCTTCCGCGCTGTTCTCCTTCTTCCTGCCGGCGCCGATGGTGGAGGGCACGCGCTCGGTGCTCGGGGAGCTGCGCACCTGGTGGTTTGCGCTTGCTTTCGTGTGCATCGGCCTGGAGACCAAGTTCGTCGACCTCGCGACCATGGAAGGCGGGCGCCCAGCGGTAGCGTTCCTCGGTGCGCAGGCGGTCAACATCGTGTGGACGCTGCTGCTTGCCTATCTGCTGTTCGGCGGCGTCATCTTCCCGCTACCCGATATCAAGTGACCTGAGGATGGTGTGGGAGCTCGAGCGGCATGGCTGCCGCTCGACTCTCATCGGGGCGGCGCATTTCTTCCCGCGCCATTTTCGCCGCAGCCTGCGCCGGCTGCTCGGCGAAGCGCGCATCGTCCTGCTCGAAGGGCCTCTCGACGAGGAGGCCACGCGCAAGGTGCTCGCCGCCGGGCGCGGATCCGGCGGCTCCATGTTGTACGAAGCTGCAGGAGAAAAGATCAATGCGCAGCTCGGCATCGTGCGCCCGCCGCTCGACTTGCACCAATTGCTTAAGGACCTCGTCTTCGGGCGACAGGACGAGTGGCTGGGAGAGGAAATGCGCGCGCTCAAGCCCTGGGCCGCGTTCTTTGGCGTCTGGACGCGTTACCGCGCGCGCGAGGGCTGGACTCATTCGCTCGATCTCGACGCGGCGCGCATCGCCGCCGCGCTCGGCAAGCAGACCCTCTACCTCGAGACCATCGAGGAGCAGATTGCCGCGCTCGAAGCCGTGCCGCTCGAGCGGATACTGGGCTTCATGAACGTAGATTGGTCCGCGTACTGCGCGGCGTATGAACGGCATTACCTCGCCGGCGAGCTGGACGCGCTCGTGGCCGCCGCGCAGGCGTTTCCCACCTACTGCGAGCCGATCATCGAGCGGCGCGATCCGCTGCTTGCCGAGCGCATGGCGCGGGAACTCGAGCGCGGCCAGGCATGCGTGGTCATAGGCGTCGCGCACTGCCCCGGCGTGCTCGCGCGGCTGAAGGAGCTCGGCTACGTGAACTTGCCGTGCCCGTAGTCGTCGGCGCGCGCCTTGCCGCGGAACACGCGGTAGGCATAGATCGTGTAGCCGATGATGAATGGCAGCACGATGAGCGTCCCCACCAGCACGAAGACGAGGGCGCTCGGGTGCGCCGCCGCCTCCCAGATCGTCAGGCGATCGATCAGCACGAACGGGAACAGGCTGTAGGCGAGGCCGATGAACGCGAGGATGTAGATCGCCACCGCGCCGGCGAACGGCTTCCACTCGGATTTGCCGAGATTCGCCCATATCCACAGCCAGATCGCCGCCGTTCCGCCGGGAAGCACCATGAGCGCGGCCGTGCGCGGGAAATCGAACCACTTGTCCCGCACCGTCTCGCTTACGAGCGGGGTGGCAAGGCTGACGAGCGCGACGCCAAGCGCGACCCAAACGAGGCCCCAGCGCGCCCACGCCGTCGCCTTGGCCTGCAGCGGGCCGTCGGTGCGCAGGACGAGCCAGGTGGCGCCGAGGAGAACGTAGCCCCCGCACAGGCCGGCGGCGACGATGAGCGCGAAGAGCCAATAACCGAAGCCGGGGGCAAAGCCGGTGATGTAGCGCCCGAGCATGAAGCCCTGCGCCAGGCTGGCGAGCGCGGAGCCCGCCCAGAACAGCCAGTTCCACAGTTCCCGGTGCCAGCCCTCCGCCTTGATGCGCAGCTCGAAAGCGACGCCGCGCAGCATGAGCCCGACCAGCATCGCCGCAACCGGCAGGTAGAGCGCTCCCAGGATCTCTCCGTGTGCGAGCGGGAAGGCGACGAGGAGCAGCCCGATCCCGAGCACGAGCCAGGTCTCGTTCGCGTCCCAGAAGGGGCCGATCGAGGCCACCATGCGGTTCTGCTCGTCCCGGCTTGCGGCCGGCATCAGCATGCCGACGCCGAGGTCGTAGCCGTCGAGCACCACATAGGCGAGGATCGCCACGCCCATGAGGACCGTGAACACCAGCGGCAGGTCGATCACGACGTCCCCCCTTTCCCTGCGAGGTGGGTGAGGACCACCATGTACGACAGAAGCAGCGCGGCATAGGTCAGCGCGTAGGCGGTCAAGCTCGCGCCGACCGCGGCGCCGCTCGCCTCGCCCACCGCTTCCGCGGTGCGCAGGATCCCGGTGACGAGCCAGGGCTGCCGCCCGATCTCGGTCACCATCCAGCCGGCGAGCGTCGCGATCCAGCCCGAGAACGTGAACGCGGCGAACGCCCAGAGCAGCCACCGCGGCGTCTGTCTTTTCCGGGCCAGGAAGAAAAGACCGGTCCAGGAAAGCGCGAGCATCAGCACGCCGATGCCCACCATGATGCGGAAAGACCAGAACACCGGCGCGACCGGCGGGTAGTCGTCCCCGAACTCCTCCAGTCCCTGCACCACGCCATCCGGGTCGTGTGTGAGGATGACCGACAGGGCCATGGGAATCTCGATGGCGTAGTCGTTGCGCTTCTCGCTCTCGTCGATGATCGCGAACAGCGTGAGCGGCGCGCCGCGCTGCGTTTCCCAGAGCGCCTCCACCGCGGCGATCTTCGCCGGCTGATGCTTGAGCGTGTTCAGTCCGTGGAGGTCGCCCACCACGATCTGCACCGGCACCAGCAGCGCGGCGAGGCGCACCGCGAAGCGCAAGGTCTTGCGCGCCGAGGCGTCGTCCGCCGCCTTGAGGAGGCGCCAGGCCGATAGCCCGGCAATGAGGAACGCCGCGGTGAGGGCCGAGGCGAGCAGCATGTGCACGAGCCGATAGGGGAACGACGGATTGAAGATCACCTCGAGCCAGTTCCCGGCGATCAGCACACCGTCCTGCACCACGTGGCCGGCGGGGGTCTGCATCCAGGAGTTGAGCGCGAGGATCCAGAACGCCGAGAGCGTGGTCCCGGCGGATACGATGATGCTGGAAAGAAGATGCACGCGGCCCGATACCCGGTTCATGCCGAAAAGCATCACGCCGAGGAACGTCGCCTCCAGAAAGAACGCGGTCAGGACCTCGTAGGCGAGGAGCGGCCCGGCCACATTGCCGACCTTGTTCATGTAGCCCGGCCAGTTGGTGCCGAACTGGAAGCTCATGGTGATGCCCGAGACGACCCCCATGGCGAACGAAAGGGCGAATATCTTGACCCAGAGCTTGTAGGCCTCCAGCCAGGCCGAGTCCCGGGTGCGCTCGTAGCGCAGGCGAAACACCACCAGGATCCAGGCAAGGCCGATGGTGATGCTCGGGAACAGGATGTGGAAGGCGATGTTCAGCCCGAACTGCACCCTCGCCAGTAGCAGGGCCTCGTCCATCGGTCCTAATGTACCGAAAATCGGGGCCAGACCCTATCTTGCATTAGAGTCTTTGCATGCCTCCGACACCCCGACGCGTCGCGATCCTGGGCGGCGTGCGCATTCCCTTCGCGCGCGCGAACGGCGCCTACATGGAGGCCGGCAACCAGGACATGCTCACGGCGGTCATGGAAGCCCTGGTCGACAGATATGGTCTGCAAGACCAGAAGGTCGGAGAGGTGGCCGCCGGCGCCGTGATCAAGCATTCGCACGACTGGAACCTCGCGCGCGAATGCACGCTCGGCAGCGGGCTTGACCCGACGACGCCGGCGTACGACCTGCAGCGCGCGTGCGGCACGAGCCTTTCCGCGGTGGCGCAGCTCGCCAACCGCATCGCGGCTGGCGAGATCGATTCGGCGATCGCGGGCGGCGCCGACAGCGCGAGCGACATCCCGCTTTCCTACAGCCCAGGACTGCAGCGCGCCGTACTCGGCCTTGCAAGGAACAAGTCTTGGACCGGCAAGGTCGCCACCATTGGGCACCTGCGCCCGCGCGACCTCGCGCCCAAGGCCCCGGGGATCGCCGAGCCGCGCACCGGGCTCTCGATGGGCCAGCACTGCGAGGAGATGGCGAAGGAGTGGGCGATCGGGCGACGCGAGCAGGACGAGCTCGCTCTCGCCAGCCACCGTAACGCGGCGGCGGCGTGGCAAGGCGGCTTCTTCGATGACCTGGTCGTCCCGTTCAACGACCTCACGCGCGACAACAACGTGCGCGGCGACACATCTCTCGAGAAGCTCGCCTCGCTCAAGAGCGCCTTCGACCCGAGCCCGGCCGGCACCCTGACCGCGGGCAACAGCTCCCCGCTCACCGACGGCGCCGCCGCCGTGCTCATCTCATCCGAAGAATGGGCTCGCTCACGCGGTCTTGAAATTCAATGCTTCATTTCTTATTCCGAAACAGCGGCCGTTGACTTTGTCGGCATGGCCGGCCCGAAGGAAGGCATGCTGATGGCGCCGGCGTACGCCGTGCCGCGCATGCTCGATCGCGCCGGGCTGGAGCTGCAGGACTTCGATATCTACGAGGTCCACGAGGCATTCGCGGCTCAGGTCCTGTGCACTCTGAAGGCTTGGGAGTCCGAGGACTACTGCAAGAACCGGCTCAAACGCAATCACGCCCTGGGAAGAATCAATCGATCAAAGCTCAACCCCAAGGGTTCCAGCGTGGCGCTCGGTCATCCCTTCGCCGCGACCGGCGCGCGCATCGTCGCCACGCTCGCGAAGCAGCTCGTCGAGCGCGGCTCGGGCCGCGGCCTGATCTCGATCTGCGCCGCCGGCGGGATGGGCGTCACCGCAATCCTCGAGCGCTAGAGCCGGAACACTCGCTCGGCGTTCAACTGGTAGAGCTTCCTGCGGTCGTCTTCGCTGATCGGCAGCTCGTCGGTGACTTTCACTTCTTCGGGCACGAACTGGTAGGGGTAGTCCATCGCGTACATCACGCGATCGACGCCGAGCACCTGCTGGCAGAAGAGGATCGCGGGCGCCCACTGCATGCCGCTCGTGGTCACCCAGACGTTGTTTTTCAGGTAATGACTGGGAGGATGGTCGAGCGGCCCAGCTCCTTCGTATCTCTTCGATGCGACCATCGAGCGGTGCATGAAGTCCAGCCGGAAGAGCCAGAAGGGCAGGCCCTCGCCCAGGTGGCCCACGACGATCTTGAGGCGCGGGAAGCGGTCGAACACGCCGGCGACGATGATGCGTAGTAAATGGAGGCCGGTTTCGACCGCGAAGCCGTAGATCGCGCCGTCGAGACCGCGCGGCAGGAACGGGCCGATCATCGCGGGCGGCGGCGTGTTCGGGTGCAGGTAGAGCGGCACGTCGAGCGCCTCTGCGGCTTCGAAGATCTCCCAGCACTTCGGTTGGTCGAGATACTCGCCCTGCGTGTGCGAATTGATCACCGCTCCCTTGAAGCCCATCCGGATCGCGCGCTGCAGCTCCTTTACGGCCTTGGACGGATCCAGCGGGGCGATTGCGGCCAGCGCGGCGTAGCGCTGCGGATGCTTTCGTGTTTCCTCAAGCAGCCGATCGTTCAAGTCGCTCGAGAGCGACACCGCCGTGGCGGCGTCGAACACCTGCACGCCTGGAGCGGTCAGGAACACGATCTGCTTCGCAATCCCGGCTGCGTCCATGTCGGCGAGGCGCCGCGCGCCGAGGTCCTGGATGCGCTCGACAAGCCGCGTCGCGCGCGGCGTCGGGCCGAGGAAAAAGCCCCACAGGCTAAGGAAGCCGGGATCCCACGACGCGGGCTTCTCCTCGAGGAGCTTGCGGTAGCGCGCGAGCAGCTCGGGCGGGGCCCACGCTTCCTCCGTCGCAATTCTCATGGGCGTAAGATAGCGAAGTCATTGCAAGGAGGCAGGATGAAAAGATTGATGCTGGTCCTAGCCGCAGCGTGTTTCGGCACCCCGCTCTTCGCCCAGTCGCCGTCCGTCAGCCTGAAAGGCCACGATCCGGTCGCATATTTCACCGAAGGCCGGCCGGTAAAGGGATCGACCGGCATCAATTACGACTTCGACGACGCTCGCTATCTCTTCTCGAGCCAGAAGAACCGCGAGCTCTTCGCCTCCAGCCCGGATCGCTATACGCCGCAGTACAGCGGGCTGTGCGCCACCGGGATGGCGCTCGGCGCGAAGGCGCAGGCCGATCCGACGGTGTGGAAGATCGTCGACGGCAAGCTCTACGTGTTCTCGAGCACGCAGGCGCGCGAGAAGTTCGAGAGCGACCCTGCGATGCTCGCCAAGGCGCAGCAGAACTGGCAACAGCGCAAATAAGCTAAAGGCCTGCCTTGCGCAGGCCTTCCTGCGCCTTATCCCGGTGCGCCGGGTTGACCAGGCGCCGGCCGAAAAGCTTGACGTCGAAGAAGGGGTCGAGGCGCCGCACGTCCGCGGCCACGCGCCGTGCGGCTTCGCCCTCGCCGAGCTGCGCTAGCGCCCCGGCGTGCACGGCCTCGAGGAACACGGTGCGGGCGTTCGGCTGCAGCGCGGCCGCAGTCTGGACAGCCTCTCTGTAGCGGCCGGCGAGGTAATACGCGAGGGCGAGGTTGAACATGCCTTCGGCCGGGAGCCGGGGGTCGTAGCGGCGCGCCGCCTCGCTGGCGGCGATCGATTCCTCGATCTTTCCGGTCCAGAGCAGGATACCGCCGCGCAGCGAGCGGGCGATGGCGTCGCTCGGGTTGAGCTCGATGGCGCGGTCGGCCTCGGCGAGCGCCGCCTCGTAGTTGCCGGTGAAGGTGTGGATGTTTCCGAGGATGGCGTGCGCACGCGCGTTGGCGCCCGGGTCGTCGATCGCGAGCGCGCGCCGCGCCGCCTGCTCCGCGCGGCGCAGCCCGTCGGAAGGATCTTCCATCCAGCCGAAGAAGGCGCGCTGCAGCTCGGCGAACGCCAGGGCGGCGTGGGCTTCGGCATAGTTTGGCGACATCTTGATCGCCTGCGCAATGAGGGCGCGCGCTTCGCGGTTTGCCGAGCGCTGCACCGCGCGCATCGGCTCGCGGGCGCGCAGCACGAGCTCGTACGCCTCCAGGCTTTCCGGCGGCTTCGCCGCCGTGCGCTGCTGCTCGAGCGCGCTCAGCTTGACGGCGAGCGAGCCGGCGATGTTGCGCACGATGCGGTCCTGGATCTCGAATACTTCCTTTCCCTCGCCGTCGTAGCGCTCCGACCAGAGGAGCGTTCCTTTCATCGCGTCGGAGAGCTCGACGCCGACGCGCAGCCGCCCGTCCGCCTGGCGCACGCTGCCCTGCACCACGTAGCGCACGCCGAGCTCGCGGCTGATCTGCTCGGGAGCGACGGTGCGGTACTTGTACGCCTGCACGGTGTTGTGCGCGATCACGCGGATGGCGGAGAAGCGTCCGAGGGCATTAATCACGTCTTCGGTAAGGCCATCGCTGAAGAACTCGCGCTTCGCGTCGGCGCTGTGGTTCGCGAAGGGCAGCACCGCGATGCTCGCCGCCTGCGTCGGCGGCTCCCTTTCGACCAGCCTCGGAAATGCAAGCAGCGCCGCCACGACGAGCGCCGCG
Source organism: Burkholderiales bacterium (assembly GCA_035454685.1). GTDB lineage: Bacteria > Pseudomonadota > Gammaproteobacteria > Burkholderiales > SG8-39 > SCGC-AG-212-J23. Next base: position 11,949 of record DATIGN010000156.1, read on the forward strand.
ATGGCCGCTGCCCACAGCACGCGGCGGCGCGGCATGGGCTTCTTGCGCGCCGAGATGCCGCTCGCGCTCATGTCCACCGCGTAGACGCGCACGGGCCGGGCGATGTTCTTCACCCGCTGCTCGCCGCGGTCGACGAAGCGGTACGGGAGCTTGTCGCGCACCTGTTCGTACGCGTTGACGGAAAGCGCGATGCCGCCGTAGTCGGCGAGGCTCTCCAGCCGCGCCGCGATGTTGACGCCGTCGCCGTAGATTCCGTCGCCCTCGACGATGACATCGCCGAGGTTCACGCCGATGCGGAACTGCATGCGCCGGTCCGGATCGGCGATCGCGGCGTTGTGCGCCGCGATCTCGGTCTGGATCTCGACCGCGCAATCGACCGCATCAGTCACCGAGGGGAATTCGGCGAGGATCGAATCGCCCGGAGCGTTGACGATGCGCCCGCGGCGCGCGGCGACTCGCTCGGCGAAGATGGCGCGCCGCTCGGTAAGCGCGCGCACCGTCGCCTGGTCGTCCTGCTGCATCAGCCGGCTGTAGCCGACGACGTCGGCGGCCAGGATGGCGGAGAGCCGGCGCGTTGTAGTCACCGGGTCACCGGGGTCAGACCCCGATTTTCTCGGGTGGGGTCTGATCCCGATTCTTGGTCATTGCGGCTGGATCTTCGCCAGCTTGACGAAGCCGCCCCAGCGCTCGACCTCGCTCTTGAGGAGCCCGGCCATCTGCTCGGGCGAGCCGGGGAAGGGATCGAGCGCGGCGCGCGCGAGGAATTGCCTGGTCTCGTCGCTTGCGGTGATCTGGTTGAACCAGCCGGCGAGCTTGTCGACGATCGGCCGCGGCGTGCCCGCCGGCACCACGACGCCCCACCACGGCGCAACGTCCACGCCCGGCACGCCCGCTTCCGCGAGCGTGGGGATCTCGGGCATCGTGGAGGAGCGCTTGGCCGCGGTCACCGCCAGGATGCGCACCTTCGGCTGGCTCTTCGCCCAGGTCGAGTCGACCGACATGAAGTCGATCTGGCCCGAGAGGAGGTTCGTGAACGCATCGCCGGTCACCTTGAACGGGACGTAGACCGTATTCAGGCCGGTGTTCGCCTTGAGGAGCTCGGCCGCGATCTGGCCCGAGTTCGACTGCGTGCCGTAGAAACCGTGGCCTGGTTTTTGTCTTAGCGCCTGTATCAATTCCTGAATCGACTTGATCGGCTTCGCGGCGTCCACCGCCACGACGAAGGTCAGCGAATTGATGGTCGTGACCGAGGCGAAGTCCTTGATCGGGTCGAACGGCAGCTGCTTGAAAATGTGCGGCGCGGCGGCGAGCGTCGAGCTCGCCGGGGTGATGTGGATGGTGTAGCCGTCGGGCGCGCTCTTCGCCACGAACGCGCTCGCGATCGAGCCCTGCGCGCCGGGCTTGTTCTCGACCACGACCGGCTTGCCGGCGAGCTTGGCGAGCTGCTCGCTGTAGTAGCGCACGATGATGTCGGCGCCCGAGCCGGGCGCGAAGTTGCAGATCGAGCGGATCTCGCGCGCGGGATATTCCTGGGCCCCGGCGGCGCTCGCGGCGAGCACCACGCAAGACGCCAAAATCAGCTTGCCCATTTGAACTCCTCCGGGCTGCTAGTCTAGCAATCCGGGCATAGTACCAAGGCCATCAGGCGCGCCGCGCCAAGCAACGCAGCAGATCCCGGCCGTAGTCACGGCAGTTAGTGCACTAAACTCGCCGCATGCCGGCGGCGCTTTCCACCTCCGATCTTTTCGCCCGCCTGGAGAAGGGCCATTCCGAGAGGATCACGGTCGTCACGCCGAACAAGCGCCTCGCGCAGGCGCTCATGGCGCGGTTCGATGACTTTCAAACCGGGAAAAACCTGACCGTCTGGGAGGCGCCGGACATCCTCCCGTTCGGCGCCTTCGTCGAGCGCCTGTGGGAGGACGCGCTCTATTTCGACCTGGGCGAGACCCTGCCGCTGCTCCTCACCGAGGCGCAGGAGCAGCACTTGTGGCAAGAGATCCTCGAGAAAAGCGGGCTCCTCATCGTCCCGCGCGCGGCCGCGCAGTGCCGCGAAGCGTGGCGCCTCATGCACCAGTGGCGCATCCGCGCCGGCGGCGCCAGCGAAGATGGTTTCGCTTTTCAACGGTGGAGCAAGGAGTATCAGCGCCAGACCGAAAAGGAAATCGACTCCGCGCGTCTGCCCGACCTGATGGCCGGGCTCCTCGACAGGCTGAAGAAGCCGAAGCTCCTCGTCGCCTACGCCTTCGACGTCGTTCCGCCGCAAACGAAGGAGTTTTTTGAGAATTTCGAATTCAGCACCTGCGTGCCGGAGGGTTTCGATGGCGCTTGCATGCGCACTTCCTTCCCATCCGCCAAGCAGGAGATCGAGGCCGCGGCGAAGTGGGCGCGCGCGCGGTTGGAAAATCGGGGTCAGAGCCCGATTTTCCCTCGCATCGGGGTCGTCGTCCCCGATCTGGGAAAGCGCAGGTCCGAAGTCGTGCGGGTGTTCTCGCGCGTCATGCAGCCCGGCTACAACCTGCCCGGCTCGGCGAAGACCCCGATGCCCTTCAATGTCTCCCTGGGCAAGCCTTTGCTTCTTTATCCGCTCGTCGATGCCGCCCTCACGCTCCTCGAGTGGGCCCACCAGCCGGTGGAGTTCGCCCGCGCGAGCCGCCTCGTCCGCTCGCCCTTCCTCGGCGGCGCCGACACCGAGATGGCGCGCCGCGCCGCCCTCGATGTGCGCATCCGCAAGGACGCCGACAGCCG
>DATIGN010000157.1:0-61884 GCA_035454685.1 Burkholderiales bacterium
ATGTTCACCTCGATCACCCAGGTGCTGGGGCACGTGCGGGCGGGCCGCATCAAGATGCTGGCGGTTGGCGCGGCAAACCGAAACGCTGCGGTACCCGATGTTCCTACCGTCATCGAGGCGGGCTTCCCGGGCTACGAGATGTACGTGTGGTGGGGCATCGCCGCACCCGCGGGTGTGCCCCGCGACCGTGCCGCAATCCTGTACCGCGAAATCACGGCGGTTCTGCAGGACCCCGAAACCAGGAAGTGGCTCGAACAAAACGCTGCAGCCGAAACTCAGCTCAGCAAGCCGCCCGAAATTCGCACCATGATTCGCGCCGATCTGAAAAAGTGGACCCAGGTCGCCAAGACCGCCGGGATAAAGGTCAAGTAGCGATGAAGCTTCGCAGCGTCGAGCTCGAGATTCCGCAGGCGAACGCGGCGGTCGATTTTCTCGAGGGTACCTGGGGCCTGATCGACGCCGGTAAGACGGGGAAAGCGCGCTATCTCCGGGGCACCGGCGAGCATCCCTACGTGATGGCGATCTCGGAGGGCGCGAGCCCTGCAGTCCGGTCGATCACGTTCTCGGGCACGAAGCAGGAGCTCACGCGGATCCGCTCGCGCGCGGCAAAGGCGGGTATTGCCGTGGAGGCCAGCTCAGCGGAACTCGATGAGCCTGGCGCGCCGGCCGGCTTTCGGATCGCCGGTCCCGAGGGCCAGCGTTTCCGGTTCGTCCACGACAGGAAGCCGGCACAACGCATCAAGGACCGGAACAAGCCGATTGCGCTGACGCATGTCCCGATCAACGCAAGCGACGCCGACGCCTGCACGAAGTTTGCGGTCGAGGTGCTCGGCTTCAAGGTCTCCGACCGGACGCGGATCATGGATTTCGTCCGTTGCGACCGCACCCATCACGCGCTCGCATTCGTTCGGAGCGGGGTATCCGCACTGCATCACATGGCGTTCGAGATGCAGGACCTCGACGCAGTCATGCGCAACGTCGGTCGGCTGAAGGACGCCGGGATCGAGCCGGCCTGGGGTCCGGGCCGGCACGGGCCGGGCAACAACGTCTTCGCTTATTACATTGCGCCGTTTGGCGCCGTGCTCGAATACACCTCGGAGATTCAGAGGATCGACGGGAGCTACCGCGTCGGCGCTCCGGAGGACTGGAAGTGGCCGCCCGGGCGGGTCGATCACTGGGGCGTCTCGAAGCGCGATGACGCGCGGCTTCACGCGGCGGAGCGCAATTTCCGTTTTCAGCCGGCGGCCTAGGCGCCCGTCCCCCTCACCCGCGCCCTGTCGTGCTGCGCGAGCGCCCAGGCGACATGCTCGCGCACGAGCGCGGACGGGTCGTCAGCGCGGGCGCGCAGCGCCCCGATGACCGCGGGTGAGCTCGCCGCGTTCCCAAGGCCGACGGCAAGGTTGCGCAGCCAGCGCTCGTATCCAATGCGGCGGATCGCGCTGCCCGCGAGGCGCTCACTGAAGTCGCGCTCGCTCCAGGAGAAGAGCTCCACGAGTTCCGCATCGTCAAGGCCGTTGCGCACCGCAAAGTCCGCCTCTGTGCTCGAGGGCGCGAACCGGTTCCACGGGCAGGCGAGCTGGCAGTCATCGCAGCCGTAGACGCGGTTGCCGATCAGCGGGCGCAGTTCCTCAGGAATGGCACTCTTGTGCTCGATGGTGAGGTACGAAATGCAGCGCCGCGCGTCGAGCTGGTACGGCGCCACGATCGCCTGCGTCGGGCAGATGTCGATGCACTTCCGGCAGGTGCCGCAGTGGTCCTGCTGCGGCCGGTCGACCGGCAAGGGAAGATCGGTGTAGAGCTCGCCCAGGAAGAAGTAAGAGCCTGCTTCGCGGTCGAGCAGCAACGTATGCTTGCCGCGCCAGCCCAGGCCCGCTTTGCGCGCGAGCTCCACCTCCATCACCGGCGCGCTGTCGGTAAACGCGCGATAACGGAAGCCCTCGACCGCAGCGCCGATCCGGTCGGCGAGCCGCTGCAGCCGCTTGCGTATCACGATGTGATAATCGCGCCCCATGGCATAGCGCGACACGAATGCCCGCGAGCGCTCGCGCACGACCGCCCAGCTCTCGCGCACCTGCTGCGGACGGTAATTCATGCGCGCCGCGATCACCCTCACGGTCCCCGGCAGGATCGCTGCAGGCTGCGCCCGGCTCGCGCCATGCCGTGCCATATAATCCATTTCGCCGTGGTAGCCCCGGCCGAGCCAATCGAGGAGCCTCGCCTCGGCGTCGGACAGATCCGTATCCGTGATGCCGATCCCCTGGAACCCGAGCTCGCGCCCCCAGCCCTTGATCTGGCGCGCCAGCTGCGCCAGATCAGCCGGAGACAGACTCGCAACAGTAGCCTTGTGCATAGTTCCGATCATAGTCGCGCGCCCCCTGCCGTTGCCCGGTTTCTCCCAGGCCCGGAAGACACTCTTGCCCTGGGGGCGGCCCTCGCGCCGTGCCTTGAGCCGGGGCTCGTCATTTTCCTCTCCGGAGAGCTCGGGGCCGGCAAGACCACGCTCGTGCGCGGGCTGCTGCAGGCGCTCGGGCATGCCGGACCGGTCAAGAGCCCGTCCTATGCCCTGGTTGAAGTTTACAAACTTTCTAGGTTATACTTGTATCACTTTGATTTTTATCGGTTCAATAACCCAGCGGAGCTGGGCGAGGCAGGCTTCCGGGAGTACTTCACCCCCGAAGCCGTTTGCCTTGTCGAGTGGCCTGAGAAGGCAGCCGGTGCGCTGCCAGCAGCCGACGTGACGGTCACGCTGCAGGTCGCGGGATCAGGCAGAATGGCGGACATTCACGCGGATACGGAGACTGGGCGGGCGTGCTTGAAGCGTTTGAACACGCAGTGACGTCGCGCTGGCGGCAAGCGGCTGGATGGCTCGCCGCGGTCCTTCTTGCGCTCCCGGCGGCAGCCCAGACCCCGGTCGAGATCACGGCCTCGCGCGTCTGGCCCTCGACAGAGTACACCCGCGTCACGCTGGAGTCCCAGGCAACCCTTCAATACAACCTCTTCAGCCTGAGCGACCCTGAGCGCATCGTGCTCGATCTCGAGGGCGTGGACGTCTCGCCGACGTTGAGTGCGCTCATCGACAACATCGGCACGGACGATCCCCACGTCCGGGGCGTGCGCATCGGCCGCTTCAAGCCGGGGGTCGTGCGGCTGGTATTCGACCTGAAGGTCGAGGTGCGCCCGCAGGCCTTCCGCCTCGTCCCGATCGGCAATTACGGCCACCGGCTCGTGCTCGATCTCTATCCGGCCGAAGCCCATGACCCGTTGCTGGCGTTTCTCGACAAGCTCGATGCCGAGCGCGCGGCCCATGCGGTCACGGGCGCTCCAGCCGAGCCCGAGGCCGGCGCCTCTCCCCCGCGCGGGCCGGAACCGGGCGCTGCGCCGCGACCGCAAGGCAAGAAGCCGCCGTCGCCCCGCTTCATCATCGTTGCGATCGACCCCGGTCATGGCGGGGAGGACCCGGGAGCGCTCGGCCGCGGCGGCACCTACGAGAAGGACGTGACGCTCGCCATCGCACGCAAGCTCAAGCGCCGGATCGACAAGGAGCCCAACATGCGCGCGCTGCTGGTGCGCGACGGCGACTATTTCCTCCCGCTGCGCGCCCGCGTCGAAAAGGCGCGGCGCGTTCGCGCTGACCTTTTCGTCTCGATCCACGCCGACGCCTTCATTCGTCCGAACGCGCGCGGATCATCGGTATTTGCCCTTTCGGAGCGCGGCGCCACCTCCGAGGCGGCGCGCTGGCTCGCCAAGGCGGAAAACGACGCCGATCTCATCGGTGGCGTCAATCTCGACGTGGCCGACCGCTACCTCAAGCAGACGCTGCTCGAGCTGTCGCAGACCGCCAGCATCAATGACAGCCTGAAGCTCGGGCGCGCCGTGCTCGACGAGCTGGGCACGATCAACGCCCTGCACAAGCCGCACGTGGAGCAGGCCGGCTTCGCAGTGCTCAAGGCGCCCGACATTCCCTCGATCCTGGTGGAAACGGCGTTCATCAGCAACCCGGAGGAAGAGCGCAAGCTCCGGAACCGCGCCTACCAGGAGAAGTTCGCGGAGGCCATTTTCGGCGGAATCAAGCGCTATTTTTCCAAGAATCCGCCGCTCGCCCGCGACCGCCTCGTGTTCAACGAGCAATGATGGCCGCCGCTGGCAGCCGCTTCGATCATCACGATTTTTTGTCGCCGCCCTGCATCACCGCAGCCTCCCGCCGCATTCGTGCGCGATCCGTGCCGGGTGATGGCTGACCTCGAGAACGCCAAAAATGCCGTCCCCGCGAAAACGGGGGCCCAGGGGAAATTGACCCACTCTGGATGCCCGCCTGCGCGGGCATGACGGCATTGCCCTCCTCACGACTCTTAGTCCCCACCCTTTTACTTGCTCTCCTTGCCGCCGCCCTTCCGGCTGGCGCCGACGTCCCTGTGCGCGTGGTTGCCGTCCACGACGGCGACACGCTGACCGTGCTCGACGATCGCCGGCACCGCGTGCGGGTGCGGCTCGTGGACATCGATGCGCCCGAGCTGGGACAGCCCTTCGGCAAGCACGCCAAGGCTTCGCTCTCCGACCTTTGCTTCGGCAAGACGGCTGAGATGGAAGTCCGCGGGCGCGACCGCTATGACCGCACACTGGCCCGCGTCAAATGCGGCGGGCGGGACGCCAATGCGGAGCAGGTGCGCCTGGGCTACGCCTGGGTCTATACCCGCTATGCGCCGGCGGACTCACCCCTTTACGCGTTGCAGCACGACGCAATGACCGCCCGCCGGGGGCTGTGGAGCGCGCGCGACCCCATGCCGCCGTGGGAGTGGCGCCGCCGGGGCACCGCATCCCGTGAGCTCGCGCCTTCGAAATTGACGCCCAACTGATAGGTGCGGAAATGGTGAATACACCGTTTCCGCACACTGCAATTCCAATGTGGATTAACATGCTCCGCATTCCCCGCCTTGAAGCGATAGCATGCATCGCCACTGCAGACTCCTGGCACCGGTCCTGCTTGCCGTTTCCGGCTGTGCCCTCCTGCAGGAACCGACGCCTGGCGACGGCGTGGCGCTGCCCTATGTCACGAGCTTCGCCGCCGGTCGCTCCGGGGCGGTGGACCGGTCGGGCTGGCAGGAGTGGTCTTTCTCCAGCTTCAAGAAGCCGACCCGCTACGAGCTCATCGCGGATTCGGGCGCGCACGTCATCAGGGCGAGCGCCGACGGGTCTGCATCGGGCCTGCGGCACGCACTCAAGGTCGACCCCGCCGCCTATCCCGTGCTCACCTGGCGCTGGAAGGTCAACGAGCTGATTGAGTCGGCCGACAACACGCAGAGGCACACCGAGGACTCACCGGTCCGCGTGCTCGTCACGTTCGACGGGCCGATCGAGAAAATCCCCTTCGCGGACCGCGTGCTCGCCGACAACGTGTACCTTCTCACCGGCCGGCGCATGCCCTACGCGACGCTGGTCTACATCTGGGAGAACCGCGTCCCGAAAGACACCGTCATCCCGAATCTCCACACGTCGCGCATCAAGATGATCGTTGCGGAAAGCGGGCCAGGGAATCTCGGGCACTGGCAGAAAATCACGCGCAACATCGTGGATGACTACAGGCGTGCCTTCGGCGAGGAGGCGGGCGTGATCACGTCCGTCGGCATCATGACCGACACGGATAACACCGGTCTCAAGGCCGAAGCGCTCTATGGCGACATCGAGCTGCGCCGCGCGCCCTGACGGCGCGGCGCCAAGCGATCCGGTGATCAGGCCTTGAGGGCGGCCAGCACCTCGTCCAGCATCTTCTTGGCGTCGCCAAACAGCATGCGATTGTTCTCCTTGTAGAAGAGCGGATTGTCGACGCCCGCATAGCCCGAAGCCATGCTGCGCTTCATCACGATCGAGTTCTTCGCCTTCCACACTTCCAGGACCGGCATGCCGGCGATCGGGCTTGCCGGGTCTTCCTGCGCAGACGGATTGACGATGTCGTTGGCACCGATGACCATGGCGACATCGGTATCGGGGAAATCCTCGTTCAACTCGTCCATCTCGAACACGATGTCGTAAGGCACCCTGGCCTCCGCGAGCAGCACGTTCATGTGGCCCGGCATCCGTCCCGCGACGGGGTGAATTCCGAAGCGCACGTTGACGCCCTTCTCGCGCAGGAGCTTGCTGATCTCGTAGACCGCGTGCTGCGCCTGGGCAACGGCCATGCCGTAGCCCGGCACGATGATCACGTTCCTGGCCTCGCGCAGGAGCTCCGCCGTCTCCGCCGCCAGGATGGGCACAACGTCGCCCGCAGGCTGTGTTCCGGCGGCAGCCTGTGCGCTGCCTTCCGTGCCGAACCCGCCCGCAATCACCGACAAGAAGTGCCGGTTCATGGCCCGGCACATGATGTACGAAAGGATGGCGCCGCTCGATCCCACCAGCGCGCCGGTGACGATCAGGAGGTCGTTCGACAGCATGAAGCCCGTCGCCGCGGCCGCCCATCCCGAGTAGCTGTTCAGCATCGACACGACGACCGGCATGTCGGCGCCGCCGATCGCCATCACCATGTGCACGCCAAAGGCAAGCGCGATCGCCGTCATCACGACGAGCGGCAGCATGCCTTCGCTCACGGAGTGCGTGTTGATGAACTCCCAGCCGAACCAGATGACGACCAGAAGGCCGGTGAGATTGAGCCAGTGACGGCCCGGAAGGAGCACGGGCCGCCCGCTGATCTTGGCCGAGAGCTTGCCAAAGGCGATGACCGATCCGGAAAACGTGACCGCGCCGATCAGGACACCGATGTAGATCTCGATCTCATGAATCGTCTTTTCGGCGCCCTTCAAGGCGCCCGCAGCGGCGGGATCGATGTAATTTGCGAAGCCGACCAGCACCGCCGCGAGACCTACCAGGCTGTGCATCAACGCCACCAGCTCCGGCATCTGCGTCATCTTCACGATGCGCGCGGCATAAAGCCCGATCGTCGCGCCGACCAGCATCGCACCGACGATCCACGGGTAGCCGTCGGCGGTGACCCTCGGCCCGGCGATCGTCGCGAGCACCGCAATCACCATGCCGATAATGCCGTAAGTGTTGCCGCGCCGCGATGTCTCGGGATGGGAAAGCCCGCCCAGGCTCAGGATGAAGAGAATCGTCGCGCCGACGTAGGAGACGGTGACAAGCGTTGCGGACATGGATCGTCTCCCCTATTTCCGGAACATTTCCAGCATGCGTCGCGTCACGGCGAAGCCGCCGAACATGTTGATTGCGACGAGGGCGATGCTCAGCACGGCGAGCCCTACTATCCAGCCCGTCGGCCGCTCGAGCGCTTCGGAGATGGGCGGCGCGACCTGCACCAGCGCACCGATGGCGATGATGCTGCTGATCGCATTGGTGACGCTCATGAGCGGCGTGTGCAGCGCAGGTGTCACGTTCCAGATCACCATGTAGCCGATGAAGCAGGCGAGAACGAAAACGGTGAAATGCGCGAGGAAAGCCGGCGGCGCATAGGCGCCGATGAACCAGAAAATGACCGCGCCCGCGAGCAGGAAAATCACCGTTGCCCGCACCGACATCGGCGCTCCCGCACCACCGTGGCCGTGCCCCTTGGGCGCGGGCGGGGCGGCAGGCCGCTTCGCCGGTGCAGGCGGGGCGGCGGAGAGCTTCGGGGCCGGCGGCGGCCAGGTGACGCTGCCCTCCTTGACCACCGTGGTGCCGCGGATCACCTCGTCGTCCATGTTGACGTTGATGACGCCGTCCTTTCCCTTGCACAGCTCCTCGGTCAGGCGCAGCAGGTTGGTCGCGTAGAGCGTGCTCGACTGCCTGGCAAGCCTGCTCGGCAGGTCGGTGTAGCCGATGATCGTCACGCCGTGCCTGACCACCACCTTGTCCGGCTCGGTCAGCTCGCAGTTGCCGCCCTGCTCGGCCGCCAGGTCGACCACGACGCTCCCCGGCCTCATCGACTTCACCATCTCCGAGGTGATGAGTCTCGGCGCAGGCTTGCCCGGAATGAGGGCGGTCGTGATGATGATGTCTACGTCCTTTGCCTGCTTCGCGAACGCCTCGGCCTGCGCCTTGAGAAAGCCCTCGCTCATCACCTTGGCGTAGCCGCCGACGCCCGTGCCTTCCTCCTCGTAGTCAACCGGGACGAACTCGGCTCCCATGGACTTGACCTGATCAGCGACTTCCGGCCGGGTGTCGTTGGCGCGCACGATGGCGCCCAGTCCGGACGCCGCCCCGATGGCAGCAAGCCCCGCCACGCCCGCTCCGATGACGAACACCTTGGCCGGGGGCACCTTGCCCGCGGCTGTGATCTGGCCCGTGAAAAAGCGTCCGAAGTGGTGCGCGGCCTCGATCACCGCGCGGTAGCCGGCGATGTTCGCCATCGAGGAAAGCGCGTCGAGCTTCTGCGCGCGCGAGATGCGCGGCACGCTATCCATCGCAAGCACCGTGGCGTGCTTCTGCGCGAGCGCCTGCATGAGCTCGGGGTTCTGCGCCGGCCAGATGAAGCTGACGAGGTTTGCGCCCTGCCGCATCCGCGCCACCTCGGACATGCTGGGCGCGCGCACCTTGAAGATGATGTCGGCGCTCGCCCAGACATCGCCGATCACCTCCGCGCCCGCGGCGCGATAGGCCTCGTCGGGGAAGTCGGCCGCGTCGCCGGCGCCGGACTCGACTGCGACGCGAAAGCCGAGCTTGATCAGCCTGGCGGCCACTTCGGGCACGGTGGCGACGCGCTTCTCTCCCACCGCGGTCTCGCGCGGTACCCCGATCAGCTGCGGCATAGGTTCTTCCTTCTCTTCTTGGCTAGCGCGGTGGCGCGCATTCTACCGTGGCTCGGCGGTGCGATTTTGATCTGGCTCAAGCGCGGCGGCGGGCGACCAGGCCGCGCTCGGCCAGCTCGAACACGGCGTGCACCGTGAGCGCGAGCAGCGCGGCAGGAAGCGCGCCGGCGAGCAGCACCGCGTGATCGTTGAGCGCGAGGCCCTGCGCGATGCGCTCGCCGAATCCGCCGGCGCCGATGAACGCCGCGATCGTCGCCGTGCCGACGTTGATCACGGCCGAGGTCTTGACCCCCGCCAGAATCACCGGCATGGCGAGCGGCATTTCCACCTTCCGCAATACTGTTCGGGAGGTGAGGCCGAGCGCCGTCCCCGCCTGCACCAGGCCGCGCGGCACCTCCATTACACCGGTATAGGTATTACGCGTAATCGGCAGCAGCGCATACAAGAAGAGCGCGATCAGCGCCGGCCACGCGCCGATCGTGCCGGTGAAGGGAATCAGAAACGCGAGCAGAGCAAGCGAAGGGATGGTCTGCAACAGCCCGGTGGACACCAGCACCGGCTGCGCCAGCCACGAATACTTGGCGGCGAGCAGGCCGAGCGGGATGCCGACCAGCACGGCGAGCGCGAGCGACCCGAACACGAGCCCGAGATGCTCGAGCAGCAAGCGCCCGAAGTCCGGCGCGAACATCGCCGACCACAGGTTCCTCCTGGCTTGCGTTCCAGAGCCCAGGAATTCCCGAGCGACGTCGGCGAAGCCGAGCTTGTCGAGCTCGGCGCGCGCGTTCAGACGCACCATCGTCGCCGCGTCGATCCGGCCTTCGAGCTTCTTGAGAGTCTCGAACTCCCGTGGAAAGCGCCCGGGGAGGTCGACCCGGTGCAGCAGCAGCGCATCGTAGGCCGGAAAGAACCGGCGGTCGTCATCGAGCGCCACGATCGCGTAGCGCTCAATCTTCGCGTCCGTGGTGTAGAGGTCCATGACGTCGATCTCGCCCGCGGCGAGGGCCTCGTAGGCAATGCCGTGATCGAGGCCGCGCGGCTCTTGCGGCAGCCCGTAGGCGCTTCTCAGGCCCGGCCAGCCGTCGCGCCGGCCGAGGAACTCGTGCGACAGGCCGAAGCGCAGCGCGGGATGCTTCGGCAGGTCGGACACCTTGCGCACCGACAGCCGCTCGGCGTCCTTGCGCCGCATGCCGAGGGCATAGCTGTTGCTGAAGCCAAGAGGAGTGGACGCAGCGAGGCCGAGCGCCGCGAGCTGGCGATTGATCTGCGCAAGATCAAGCCGCTCCTCGGACTTGAGAATCTCGCGCGCGATGGTGCCGGTGTACTCGGGATAGACGTCGATCGAGCCCGCCTTGAGCGCCTCGAGCAGAATCGCCGTGTTTCCCAGCCCCGGCTTGTGCGTCCCGCCTGCGGTCTGGCTGATGATCTCGCCAAGGATGAAGGACTCGGTGAAGCGCTTCGAGCCGACCGTCAACTGCTGCGCGCCGGCGCTAGCCGGCGTCCAGATCAACAGCGCGCAAACTGCGGCGAGCTTTCTCATCTCGGCCTCCAAGGAACTGCAGCCGGGCAAGGCTGGCGTACAGGCCGCCCTGGCGCATGAGCTCGGCGTGCGTGCCTTGCGCGACTATTGCGCCGCGCTCGAGCACCACGATGCGCCCGGCAGTCTGCACGGTGGCGAGCCGGTGCGCGATGACCAGCGTGGTGCGGCCCCTCTCCAGCGCTTCCAGCCCCTGCTGCACCAGGCGTTCGGCGGCGGCGTCGAGCGAGCTCGTCGCCTCGTCGAGCAGCAGGATCGGGCGGTCGGCGAGCAGGGCGCGCGCGATCGACACGCGCTGCTTCTGTCCGCCCGAAAGCGTGACGCCGCGCTCGCCGAGCGGCGTGTCGAGGCCCTGCGGCAGGCGCTCGATGAATTCCAGCGCACAGGCCTGGGCGCACGCCGCCGTCACCGCCTCGCGGGTCGCATCGGGACGCCCGTAGCGCACGTTTTCGAGCACGCTCGCCGCGAAGATGACCGGCTCCTGCGGCACCACCGCGACCAGACGGCGCGCCGCGCGGGGATCCATCTCGCGCAGCTCGACTCCGCCGATGCGCACCGCACCCTGCTGCGGGTCATAGAAACGCAGAAGAAGCGCGAACACCGTCGACTTGCCTGCGCCCGAGGGACCGACCAGCGCGACGCGCTCGCCGGGCGCGACCCGCAGGCTGAAGCGCTCGAGCGCTGTGATCCCGGGGCGCGCCGGATAGGCGAAATGCACGCCGTCGAACTCGATGTCGAGCGCGGCGCGCTGCGGCGCCGTTGCCGGCGAAGACGGCGCGACGATGCCCGGCGGCGTCTCGAGCAGCTCGACCAGCCGCTCGGTCGCCCCCGCGGCACGCTGCAGCTCGCCCCAGACTTCGGCGACCGTGCCGGCGCCGGCGGCGACCACCGCGGCGTAGAACACGAAGGCCGCTAGCTCGCCTTGCGACATGCGGCCGGCGAGAACATCGTGGCCGCCGATCCAGAGGATGATCCCCACGGCGCTGAACGCGATCAGGATCACCGCGGCGATGAGGAACGCCTTGTGCGAGATGCGCGCGACTGCGGCGGCGTAGGCCGCCTCGGCGTGGCGCGCGAAGCTCGCACGGTCCAGGTCCTCGTGCGCGTAAGCATGCACGGTGCGGATCTCGTGTACTGCCTCGTCGACGTAAGCCGCGGCCTCGGCGACGCGGTCCTGGCTCGAGCGCGACAGGCGCCGTACCCGGCGGCCGAGCAACAGCATCGGCGCGAGCGTCGCCGGCACGCCCGCCAGCACGAGAAGCGCGAGCTTCCAGCTCGTCACGAAAAGCATCAGCGCCGCGCCGACCATCATGAGGGCGTTGCGCACGAACATCGACACGCCGTAGCCGATGACCTGCTGAAGCAGCGTGGCATCGTTCGTAAGCCGCGACACCACGTCGCCGGTACGCTCCTTTTCGAAGAACGCGGGATCGAGCGCGAGAACATGGTCGAACACCGCGCGCCGCAAGTCCGTCACCACGCGCTCGCCCACGCTCATCATGAAATAGAAGCGCGCGCAGGTCGCGGCGGCGAACAGCACCACGACCGCGATCATCGCCGCGAGCGCCTGATCCAAGAGCCGAGGCTCGCCGCTGCCAAAGCCGCGGTCGACCACGTGCTGCAGGCCGCGGCCCAGCGCGAGCACGCAGCCGACCGCGACGAGCAACGCGATCGCGGCGATCGCGATGCGGCCGCGATACGGCCACAGGAAGCGGGCGATCCGCTTCATCCGGCCCGCGCGAAGAAGCGGATCTGGTTGCGGCCGAGCTGCTTGGCGCGGAAGGCGGCGGCGGCGGCGTTGCGCAGCAGCGCCTCGCCGTCGGCACCGTCGGCCGGGAAAAGCGAGATGCCGATGCTCACCCCGAGCCGCAGCCGCCGGCCGGCGACGCGGAACTCGGGCTGGAGCGCCTGGAGCACCTTCTCGGCCACCACACGGCAATCGCCGCCGTCGTTCAGGTCGCACACGACGAGCGCGAACTCGTCCGCGCCGGCGCGCGCCAGCGTATCGGCCTTGCGCACGCAGCCGCTCAGGCGCTCTGCGACCTCGCGCAGCGCGTCGCCCGCGTCCTGGCCGAGCGCGTCATTGACCTGGCGGAAATCGTCGAGGTGAACCAGCAGCGCCGCCACCATTCGGTCTCGGCGCTCAGCAAGGCGGATCGCCTGGCGCAGCCGGTCGTCGAGAAGTCGCCGGTTCGGCAGGCCGGTGAGCTGGTCGTGGTAGGCGAGAAAGCGGCTCGCCTGCTCTGCGCGGCGCAGCTCGGTAACGTCGGCGATGAGCTCGACGCTGCCGCCGCCGTCAAGACGCCGCAGCGTCCGGCGCAGCCAACGCCCGCCGGCGCCCTGGAATTCGGCCGCAGCGTCGGGCGCCGCGGCGGCGAGCCGGGCATAGAGCTCGCTGCACGCGATCAGCTTTGCGTCTGCGCTGCGCACCGCAACCGCATCGGGAAAGCTCTTGATCGCCTCGCGCAGCAGCCGCAGCTCGTCGGCCTTGCTCACGCCTTCTCGACTTGCACCCGGCAGTCGTAGAACGTCGCGCCGCCCCCGATGTCGGTCGTGCGCTGCGAGGTCAGGTTGTTCGCGTTGCGGCGGTCGGGCGAGTGCTTCTTCCACCACACCGAGGGCGCTACCACCACGCCGGCACGCGGTCCTGCGTTGACGCGAGCGCGCAGCCGGTAGCTGCCGCGCGCGTTGAACACGCGCACCATGTCGCCGTCGCCGATGCCGCGGCTGGCGGCGTCGCTCGGGTGCATCTCGAGACGGGGTTCGCGCTCCAGGTCACGGAAGCGCTTCATGTTCGCGAACGAGGAGTTCAGGAAGTTCCTCGCCGGCGGCGACAGGAATGAAAGCGGATATTTTTCCCCGCCTTCGGCGGGCGGGTTATAGAACGGCAGCGGGTCGAGGCCCTGCTTCTCCAGCCATTCGCTATAGAGCTCGCACTTGCCCGACGGCGTCCGGAAGCCGCCCTGCGCGAAGGGCGCGAAGCGCTGCGGGAGCTCGAGCCGCTGCCAGCCGGCCTCCTTCAGCCGTTGCCAGGAGGTGCCGATGAGGTCGCCCTTGAGCGCAATACGGCAGAGCTCCTCGTCGGAATCGCGGAAACAGGGCTCGTCGAAGCCCATACGCGCGGCGAGCCGCCGAAACACCTCGGAGTTGGGCAGCGACTCGCCTACCGGTGCGATCGCCGGGTTGTTGGCGAGCATGTACAGGTGGCCGTAGGACTTGTGCACGTCGTAGTGCTCGAGCTGCGTGGTCGCGGGCAGCAGGATATCGGCGTAGTCGGCGGTATCGGTCTGGAAATGATCCATCACCACCGTGAACAGATCCTCGCGCGCGAACCCCGCGACCACTTTCTCGGAGTCGGGGCACACCGCGACCGGATTGTTGTTATAGACGATCGTCATGCGCACGGGCGGCTTGGCGAGCGTGAGCGCGTCGCCCAGCTTCGAGTGGTTGATCACCCGCGGGCGCCGGCCGGCGAGAAGGTCGGGGCGCTCGAGCGCGGCGTGGTCGAAGCCGTAGAAATCGGCCGTCGTGAGCACGATGCCGCCGGCGGCATCGCGCCACGCCCCCGTGAGCGCCGGCAGGCAGGCGATGGTACGCGCGGCGATGCCGCCTCCGGCGTGGCGCTGCATGCCGTAGTTCAAGCGGATCGCCGCCGGCTTGGTCGTGCCGTACTCCCGCGCGAGCTGCACGATTTCTTCCACGGCAATGCCGCACACCTGGGCCGCCCAGGCCGGGGAGTACTCGTCGAGAACTCTCTTTCTCAGCTTTTCAAAGCCGAGCGTGTAGTTCGAGATGTAATCCTCGTCGAGCAATCCCTCGGTGATCAGCACATGCATCATGCCGAGCGCGAGCGCGCCGTCGGTCCCCGGCAGCAATGCGATGTGCTGCGTGCATTTCTCGGCCGACAGGCTGCGGTACGGGTCGATCGCCACGATCCTGGCGCCGCGGCGCTTCGCCGCCTGCACGCGCGACCAGAGGTGGAGGTTGGAGACCACGGGGTTCGCGCCCCACAACACAATCAGCCGCGCCTCGTCGAAGCGCTCCGGATCCATGCCGACCGAGGCGCCGAGCGTCGCCTTGATGCCGGCCTTGCCGGCGCTCGAGCAAAGCGTGCGGTCGAGAAGCGAGGCGCCGAGCTTGTGGAAAAAGCGCCGGTCCATCGACATGTACTGCACCATGCCCATCGTGCCGGCGTAGCTGCACGGCAGGATGGTCTCTGGGTCCTCGGCCGCGAGCGCCTTCAGGCGAGCGGCGATTTCGTCAAGCGCCTCGTCCCAACTAATTCTCTTGAACTGGCCAGACCCTTTAACGCCGATACGGCGCTGCGGATATAGGAGACGGTCGGGGGCGTAAGTCCGTTCGAGATAGTGCGCGACCTTCGTGCACAGCGTACCCTCGGTGAAGGGCATGTCCGGGTCGCCGCGGATCGAGGTCGCGACGCCGTTCTCGACCGTAACCAGCATCGCGCACGTATCCGGGCAGTCGTGCGGGCAAGCAACGCGAACGGTGTTCCGAGCCGCTTCGGCCATGCGGCGATTTTACGCCAGCGCCTCGTCCACGAGCTCGATCCAGTGCCGCACCGGTGTCGCGGTCGCGGCCCCCAGATGCGCAAGGCAGCCGATATTCGCGGTCGCGATCGCCTCCGGCGCGCCCTCGCCTAGCGCGGCGAGCTTGCGCGCGCGCAGCTCCGCAGCGATTTGCGGCTGCAGCAGCGAATAGGTGCCTGCCGAGCCGCAGCACAAGTGCGCGTCGCGTATCGGCGTCAGCTCATAGCCGACGCGCTCGAGCAGCGCCTCGACCTTGCCCCGGATCTGCTGACCGTGCTGCAGCGAGCAGGGCGACTGGAATGCGATGCGGCCGCGCCCGGTGCTTTCAGGCAAATGCTGTGGCTCCACGACCTCGCAAAGGTCTCGGGTCATGTCCGAAATTCGCTCGGCCTTGCCGCGATAATTTGCGTCGATCGAAAGCATGTGCGCGTATTCCTTGATCGTGACACCGCAACCGCTCGCGGTCGCCACGATCGCCTCTACGTCGCGTCCCGCGACCAGCGGCCACCACGCGTCGATCAGCGCGCGCATGTCTTCGCGCCCCGCCTCCTGGTAGTTGAGATGGAACCGCAGCGCGCCGCAGCAGCCCGCGCCCCGGACCTCGACCAGCGACACGCCGATGCGATCGAGCACGCGCGCCGCCGCGGCGTTGATCGACGGCGCAAGCGCCGGCTGCGCGCAGCCGCGCAGCACCACCATTTTTCTAGTATGACGTGGAGCGGGCCACGCGCCTTGCGGGGATGATTTGGCGGGAACGTTTTTCCTCAGCCCCGAAGGCAGTAGGGGTCTTGCTGCCTGTCCGATTCGCAAAGCGGCCGCGAACAGCCGGCTGCGCGGCAGGCCGAACGAAAGCGCCGCGCGCTTGAGCCGGTCCCAGGCCGGACGCCGGGTGTGCTTCTCGACGTAGACGCGGCCGATATCGACCAGCCGGCCGTAACGCACGCCCGAAGGACAGGTGGTCTCGCAAGCACGGCAGGTCAGGCAGCGGTCGAGGTGCAGCCGCGTCTTATCGGTCACCGGCGCGCCTTCGAGCGCGCGCTTCATGAGATAGATGCGGCCGCGAGGGCTGTCGAGGTCGTCGCCGAGCACCTGGTAGCTCGGGCAGGTGGCGGTGCAGAAGCCGCAATGCACGCACTTGCGCAGGATGGACTCGGCCTCGCGCCCCTCGGGCGTATCGCGGATGAAGTCGGCGAGCTGGGTCTGCACCGACGGCTATACTTTTTGCGTGAAGATCTTCGGCTGGCTGATCGTGGCTTCTGCGTCGCAAGCCGTGCAGCCCGCGCCGGACGCTTCGCTTGCGCCGCAAGAGCTGCTATTCGAAGCGGCCGCGAAAGCCGCCGAGGCAGGCGAGCCGGCGCTCGCGATCCAGCTGTACGCGCGCCTCATCGCGCGTTTCCCGGACAGCACGTTCATCGAGCCGGCCCGCGGCGCGGTGCAGGCGCAGAAAGAGCGGCTCGCCAAGCCCTAGAGCTCCGCATAAATCCGCCCGGGATTGAACACGCCGTGCGGATCGAAGGCGGCCTTGAGGCCGCGGTGCAGGCGCGCGGTCACTGGCTCGAGCGGCGCGAAGCAGCCTGCGCTCTTGTCGGCGGCGCGAAAGAGTGTCGCGTGGCCCTTGAGCCGCCGGGCCGCGTCGCGCACGGCGCCGGCTTTTTCGTTCGACTTCAGCCAGCGCAGCGCGCCGTTCCATTCCACGAGCTGCCTTCCTGGAAGATCCACCGGCGGAGCCGACGAGGGGAGCGCAAGCCGCCAGAGCGGCTCCGCTGCGGAAAAGAAGGGGTGGGTCTGCTCGCGGATGGCGTTCCAGAGCGATTCCGGTGCCGCGGCTCCGCCGATCTTGGCCGCGGCGGCGCGCACGGCGGGCTCGGAGCCCGACAGGCGCACGCTCAACTCGCCGTCGTGCCACGCGGTTGCACTGACCGGCAGCGGCTGCCCGGCCCAGCGGTTAACGAGCTCCAGCGCGCGCTCGTGCGGCACATCGAGGCGCAGCGTCGCCTCGGCTTGTGGGCGCGGAGCGAGCTTGAGCGATACCTCGGCGATGAGCCCGAGCGTGCCGAGCGAGCCGGCGACCAGGCGCGAAACATCGTAGCCCGCAACGTTCTTCATCACCTGCCCGCCGAAAACGAGCGCCTGGGCGCGGCCGTCGACGAGCTTTACCCCGAGCACGAAATCGCGCAGCGCGCCGGCGGCGGCGCGCCGCGGCCCGGAAAGCCCGGCGGCGACGCAGCCTCCCAGCGTCGCGCCGGCGCCGAAATGCGGCGGCTCGAAGGGCAGGCATTGCCGGTTTTTCCCCAACAGGCTTTCCAGCTCGGATAATGACGTTCCGCAACGCGCCGTGACCACGAGCTCGGTGGGCTCGTAGGAAACGACGCCGGCGTAGCCTTGGGTGTCGAGGATGTCGCCGCGCAGCGCGTTGCCGTAGAAGTCCTTGGTGCCGCCGCCGCGCAGGCGCAGCGCTTTCTTCCCGGCGACCGCGGCCCGGATCCGATCCTGGAAGTCCTGAACAGTCAAAACCGCGGAAGCTCGGGATGCGGCAGCCTGCCGCCGTGCACGCGCATGCCGCCGTATTCAGCGCAGCGCGCAAGCGTTGGCACGGCCTTGCCGGGATTCAGCAGGGACTTCGGGTCGAAGGCGCGCTTCACGCCGTGAAAAAGCTCAAGCTCGGCAGCGCCGAACTGCACGCACATCTGGTTGATCTTCTCCACGCCGACGCCGTGCTCGCCGGTGATGGTGCCGCCGACCTCGACGCATTTCTCCAGCACCTCGGCGGCGAAGAGCTCCGTGCGGTGCAGCTCGTCCGCGCTGTTGGCGTCGAACAGGATGAGCGGATGCAGGTTGCCGTCGCCGGCGTGGAACACGTTGGGGCAGCGCAGCCCGTACTTTTTCTCGAGCGAGGCGATGAAGGTCAGCACCTCGCCGAGGCGCTTGCGCGGGATGGTACCGTCCATGCAGTAGTAGTCGGGCGAGATGCGGCCGACCGCGGGAAACGCCGCCTTGCGTCCCGACCAGAAACGCAGCCGCTCGGCTTCGTCGCGCGACACGATCATGCGCGTCGCGCCGGCGCGCTCGAGAACCGCCTTCATGTCGGCGATCTCGTGCTCGACCTCCTCGGCGGTGCCGTCGGACTCGCACAGCAGGATGGCCGCCGCCTCGAGGTCGTAGCCTGCAGCGACGAACTGCTCGACCGCGCGCGTGGCAGGCTGGTCCATCATCTCGAGCCCGGCGGGAACGATGCCGGCGGCAATGATGCCCGCGACCGCGGCGCCCGCCTTTTCCACGTCGTCGAACGAGGCCAGGATGACGCGCGCGCATTGCGGCTTCGGCAGGAGTTTGAGCGTCACCTCGGTGACCACGAACAGCATCCCCTCCGAGCCGACCGCGAGCGCGAGCAGGTCGTAGCCGGGCGCGTCGGGCGCCTCGCCGCCGAGCTCGAGCGGCTCGCCGTCGATGGTGAAGCCGCGCACGCCGAGCACGTTGTGCAGCGTCAGGCCGTACTTGAGGCAATGCACGCCGCCCGAGTTCTCGGCCACGTTGCCGCCAATGGTGCACGCGATCTGGCTCGACGGATCGGGCGCGTAGTACAGCCCGTGGGGCGCTGCGAGCTCCGACACCACGGCGTTCCTCACGCCGGGCTCGACCACGGCGAGGCGTGCAAGGGGGTCAATGCGCCGCACGCGCATGAACTTCGCCATGGAAAGCAGCACCCCGTCGCCGGGCGGCAAGGCGCCGCCGGAAAGGCCGGTGCCGGCGCCGCGGGGTACAACAGGAATGCTCATGGAAGAGCAAACCTGAAGAATCCGCCGTACTTGGTCTTCAGTCTCGGGCAGCGCAACCACCATCGGCAGCTGCCGGTACGCCGTCAGCCCGTCGCATTCGTACGGCCGGGTGTCCTCTTCTTCATGGAGCAGCGCGCGCTCCGGGAGGAAGGCGCGCAGCGCTGCTACGACAGGTAGGGCCGCGCCCACTTCAGGCCTTCGAGCGTGTCACCCCTCGGATTGTATTCGCATCCTACGCAGCCCGAGTACCCGAGCGCGTCGAGGCGGCCGAGGAGGAAATCAAAATTGATCTCGCCCGTGCCGGGCTCGTGGCGCCCGGGTACGTCGGCGAGCTGGATATGTCCGATTCGGGGGAGCAGCCGCTCGATCGTGCTCGCCAGATCGCCTTCCATGATCTGCATGTGGAAGAAGTCGTATTGAAGGAACGCGTTGCCTTCGCCTGCGGCGTTCAGCACGTCGAGCGTCTGCGCGGAGCGGGTCAGGAAGAAGCCCGGCACGCTGCGCGTGTTGATCGGCTCGAGCGTGAGGTTCAGTCCGGCAGCGCCGAGCTTGCGCGCCGCATAGCGCACGTTGTCGACCAGCACCGCGAAGTGCTCGCGATCTGCGGGAGCGATGCCAGCGAGGCAGTTGAGCCGCGGACAGCGCGCCGCTCTCGCGTAGTCGATCGCCCGCTCTACGCCTTCGCGGAACTCGCGCTCGCGTCCGGGCAGGCAGGCGATGCCGCGCTCGCCTTTCGCGAAATCGCCCGCCGGCAGATTGTGCAGTGCGACTTCGACTTTTGCATCGCGGGCGCGGCGCGCCAGCTCTTCCGCTGGCCAGGCATAGGGAAACTGGTACTCCACGTAGCGGAAGCCGGCCCGCGTCGCGGCCCTGAAGCGGTCGAGGAACGGAACCTCGGGGAAAAGCGTAGAAAGGTTGGCCGCGAGTTTCGGCACCGGGCGAGCATAGCGCGGGCCGCGGTGCTAGACTTTTTTCGGTCTAAACCCATCATACGAACAGGGAGAAAGCATGGGTGCCATCTTCCAGTCTCTCGGCCGTACGATCAGCGCCGGCGTTGTCCTCCTCGTCATCGTCATCGTCCTCGCTCGCCTCGGCATCGGGTCTTGGGCTTGGGAAGCGGGCGGCCACGCCTGGGGGACGTTCCTCATGCGATGGCTGCACGTCCTTTCGGGCGTGATGTGGATCGGGTTGCTCTGGTATTTCAACTTCGTGCAGACGCCCTCGATGCCGAAGATCCCCGACGAGCAAAAGCCCGCGGTCAGCAAGGTGATCGCGCCGACGGCGCTGTTCTGGTTCCGCTGGTCGGCGATGTCCACGATCGTGACCGGGCTGATTGTTGCGTTGATGTTCGGCTACCTCGGCCAGGCGCTGTCGCTGCAGAAGGGCTACCACGCCATCGGCCTGGGCATGTGGCTCGGCGCGATCATGTGGTTCAACGTCTGGTTCATCATCTGGCCGAACCAGAAAAAGGCGCTCGGCATCGTACAGGTCGGCCCCGAGGAGAAAGCCGCCGCGGCGAAAATGGCCGGGATGACCTCGCGCTTCAACACCATGCTGTCGATTCCCATGCTCTATTGCATGGTCGCGCAGCAGAACGGCGGCCTGTAACCAAGCTTTGGCAGGTCTGGTGGTTGTGGGGCGGCGCGGCCGCCTGCGCAATTGCCGGCCTTGTCGTGCTCGCCGAAGCCGCGCGGCTCGATGGCTCTGCCGTCCAGGGCGACCTGCTCGACCTGCTGCGCCTCGGGGTCTACTGGGCCTGGGGCTGGACGGTATGGAACTCGGCGCGCAACGTCGAGCGGAGGCTGTGGACGCCCGTTGCGCGGGTCGGCGTGCTTGCCGGCCTGGCGCTGATGTTTCTTATTTGATCTTGTCGAGGCCGCCGAGCTTCATGCCGGCCTTGACCCCGCGCTCGGCAAACCAACCCTGCGTCATTTCGAGAGCGTAGAGCGCCGGCCGCGCGGCGCAGTGCGATTGCTCGCTATGCGGCTGCATGTCTGCGATATTGATGATCGCGCCCTGCGCGTCGACGAACGCGACCGAGAGCGGAATATACGTGTTCTTCATCCACATGCAGTGGATCGCGGCGGCATCGAAGATGAAGAGCATGCCGCCGCTGGGTGCGAGCGACTTGCGGAACATGAGCCCGCGGCCGCGCGTGGAGTAGTCCGCCGCGACCTCGGCGCGAATGAGGTGCATGCCGGCGCGCAGCTCGACCACGGGCAGGTCCTGCGCCGCCGCCGGCGCGGCGAGGAACAACAAGAGCAGCAGGAAGCGCATGAATGAAAAAGGCAGGACATTGTCCTGCCTTTTTCGCGTTTGCGAAGCAGGTTACTTCTTCGGCTCGTCCTTCTTCATGTCTTTCTTCATGTCTTCGCCCTTTTTCTGGGTCTTCTTCGCCGGTTCCTTCTTCGCCGGCGCCTTTTTCGCCGCCTCTTTCTTCGCAGCGGTGGCCTTCTCATCCTTCTTCTCTTGCGCGCCGGCATGCGACGCGGCGAGCGCGGAGATGCTAACCGCGGCGAACATCGCCGCGACAATCATGGACAGCAGCTTTTTCATTTCCCTCTCCTGGTTATGTTCTAACACGGGCCGAGCCGACCTCCTCAGCTACCCGGCTGGAAATAACGCGCGAGCGGCGCAAGCGGTTGACCCGGAGCTCCGATCTCCCTGTGCGGCAACTGCCGGGCGCATTCTAACCTTTTGTTTCCAAGAGTGTTTATAATTCCGTCCCCTATGGCCTACCAACACATCAAAGTCCCCTCCGGCGGCGAGAAGATCAAGGTCAACAAGGATTGTTCCCTCTCCGTACCCGACAACCCCGTCATCCCCTACATCGAGGGCGACGGTACCGGCGTCGACATCACCCCGGTCATGCTCAAGGTGGTCGACGCCGCGGTGAAGAAGGCCTACGGCGGCAGGCGCAAGATCGTCTGGATGGAGATGTTCGCCGGCGAAAAGTCGTGCAAGGTGTACGGCGAGAACGTCTGGCTGCCCGAAGAGACCCTCAACGCGGCCAAGGAATACGTCGTATCAATCAAGGGGCCGCTCACCACCCCGGTCGGAGGCGGCATCCGCTCGATCAACGTCGCGCTGCGCCAGGAGCTCGATCTCTACGTCTGCCTGCGTCCGGTGCGCTGGTTCAAGGGCGTGCCTTCGCCGCTCAAGGAGCCCGACAAGGTCGACATGGTGATTTTCCGCGAGAACTCGGAGGACATTTACGCCGGCATCGAATGGCCGGCGAATTCTCCGGAAGCGAAGAAGGTCATCGACTTCCTGATCAAGGAAATGAAGGTCACGAAGATCCGCTTTCCGAACACCTCGGCCATCGGCATCAAGCCGGTGTCGGTCGAGGGATCGGAGCGCCTCATTCGCAGGGCGTACCAGTACGCCATCGACAACAAGAGGAAGTCCGTCACGCTGGTGCACAAGGGCAACATCCAGAAATTCACCGAGGGCGGCTTTCGCGACTGGGGCTATCGCCTGGCGCTCAAGGAGTTCGGCGCGAAGCCGCTGGACGGCGGGCCCTGGCACAGCTTCAAGAACCCCAAGGGCGGCCCCGACATCGTGATCAAGGACGTGATCACCGACGCGATGCTGCAGCAGGTGCTCTTGCGCCCGGCCGAGTACGACGTGCTCGCGACCACCAACCTCAACGGCGACTACATCTCCGACGGTCTCGCCGCCGAGGTGGGCGGCATCGGCATCGCGCCCGGGGCTAATCTGAGCGACACGGTCGCCATGTTCGAGGCCACCCACGGCACCGCACCGAAATACGCCGGCAAGGACTACGTCAACCCGGGATCCGAGATTTTGTCCGCCGAGATGATGCTGCGCCACATGGGTTGGGTCGAGGCCGCCGACGCCATCATCCGGTCGATGGAGAAGGCGATCTCCGACAAAATCGTGACCTACGACTTCGCGCGCCAGATGCAGGGCGCGAAGCAGGTGTCCTGCTCCGGCTTCGGCCAGGCCATGATCGAAAGAATGTAGAAAAAAGGCCTAAAGCAAAAAGGCCGCCCGAGGGCGGCCTTCTTATTTCCGGTGTTCTTCTAGACCTTTTGGATATTCGACGCCTGCTTTCCCTTCGGGCCCTGCACCACGTCGAAGCTCACCTTCTGACCTTCCTTGAGGGTCTTGAAGCCCGACATGTTGATGGCCGAGAAATGCGCGAACAGATCCTCGCTGCCGTCGTCCGGCGTGATGAACCCGTAGCCCTTAGCGTCGTTGAACCACTTCACGGTGCCTGTTGCCATACTTTCTCCCTGATTGTTGATTGAGCAACCGGGCGTTTTGTACCCGTGCTATGCCTGAACCACGCCGCGCCGCCCTGTAATGGCAAACAGACAGCCTGTATCCAAACACACGCGCCTTTTACGCGCCCCCATGGGGATTCGTCAAGACCCTGAAAGAAAGCCGTATTTCCGCACTGCGTGCTCTTCGTCGCATTGCACCGCCCCCCCACATTGATTAGGATAGGTCGCAGGCAGGCAACCGGAGGCCATGGCGCAGCACAAGGACGACGCGATACTGGAGGCCCAGAAGGCGAAGGTGAAGCCTCCGCCGATGTTCAAGGTCATGTTGCTCAACGACGATTACACCCCGATGGAGTTTGTGGTGGTGGTTCTGCAGAAGTTCTTCGCCATGACGCGGGAACGGGCCACCCAGGTCATGCTCAAGGTGCACCGGGAAGGCATCGGCGTGTGTGGGGTCTATCCCCGGGACGTGGCTTCCACCAAAGTGCAGCAAGTCGCGGCATACTCCCGGAAGCATCAACATCCTTTGCAGTGTGTAATGGAAGAGACGTGATACAAAGGACCGGCTAGGAAATGATTGCCCAGGAACTCGAAGTCAGCCTGCACATGGCGTTCGTGGAAGCGCGCCAGAAACGCCACGAGTTCATTACGGTCGAGCATCTGCTGCTCGCGCTGCTGGACAACCCGACCGCGGCCGAGGTGCTGCGCGCCTGCGGCGCTAACATGGACGAGCTGCGCAAGAACCTGACGCAGCACATCACTGAGCAGACCCCCCGCATCGCGGCCGACCGGGAAGTCGACACCCAGCCGACCCTCGGCTTCCAGCGCGTGATCCAGCGCGCGATCCTCCACGTCCAGTCTTCGGGCAAGAAGGAGGTCACCGGAGCCAATGTGCTGGTGGCGATCTTCGGCGAGAAGGACTCGCACGCGGTGTACTTCCTGCAGCAGCAGGGCATCGCGCGCCTCGACGTGGTGAACTACATCTCGCACGGCATCACCAAGACCCCGCAGGCGCACCAGGGCAAGAGCGCCGAGCAGGACGCCGAGCAGGAAAGCCAGGGCGAGAGCTCCAACAGCCCGCTCGACAACTACACCCAGAACCTGAACGCGCTCGCGCTCGCCGGCAAGATCGACCCGCTCATCGGCCGCGACAAGGAGCTCGAGCGCGTGGTGCAGACACTGTGCCGTCGCCGGAAGAACAACCCGCTGCTCGTCGGCGAGGCGGGCGTCGGCAAAACCGCCATCGCCGAGGGGCTCGCGCGGCGCATCGTCGAGGGCAGCGTGCCCGACCTCCTCGCCAAGTCGACCGTCTACGTGCTCGACATGGGCGCGCTTCTCGCCGGCACGAAGTACCGTGGCGACTTCGAGCAGCGCCTCAAGGCAGTGCTAAAGCAGCTGGTGGACAACCCGAATGCGATTCTCTTCATCGACGAGATCCACACCGTGATCGGCGCGGGCGCGGCATCGGGCGGCACGCTCGACGCGTCCAACCTGCTGAAGCCGGTGCTTTCCACCGGGCAGCTCAAGTGCATCGGCGCCACCACCTAC
This sequence comes from Burkholderiales bacterium, assembly GCA_035454685.1. Lineage (GTDB taxonomy): Bacteria > Pseudomonadota > Gammaproteobacteria > Burkholderiales > SG8-39 > SCGC-AG-212-J23. The sequence continues at coordinate 24,385 of DATIGN010000157.1, forward strand.
AACGAGTACCGCGGCGTGTTCGAGAAGGACCATGCCCTGTCGCGGCGTTTCCAGAAGATCGACGTAGTCGAGCCCTCGGTCGACGAGACCGTCGAGATCCTGAAGGGGCTGAAGAGCCGCTTCGAGGCGCACCATAGCGTCAAGTACACGGCGAACGCGCTCACCACCGCGGCCGAGCTCTCGGCGCGCTACATCAACGACCGCCACCTGCCCGACAAAGCGATCGACGTCATCGACGAGGCCGGGGCGGCGCAGCGCATCGCCCCCAAGGCGAAGCAGAAGAAGATCATCGGCAAGTCCGAGATCGAGGAGATCATCGCCAAGATCGCGCGCATCCCGCCGCGCAGCGTGTCGACCGACGACCGCAGCGCACTCGCCAATCTGGACCGGGATCTGAAGGCGGTGGTGTTCGGCCAGGACCAGGCGATCGACGCGCTCGCCTCCGCGATCAAGATGGCGCGCTCGGGCCTCGGCAACCCGCAGAAACCGATCGGCAACTTCCTGTTCTCCGGGCCGACCGGGGTCGGCAAGACCGAGGTCGCGCGCCAGCTCGCCTACTGCATGGGCATCGAGCTCATCCGCTTCGACATGTCGGAGTACATGGAGCGCCACGCGGTCTCGCGGCTGATCGGTGCGCCGCCGGGATACGTCGGCTTCGAGCAGGGGGGACTACTCACCGAGGCGATCACCAAGAAGCCCTATTCGGTGCTGCTCCTCGACGAGATCGAGAAAGCGCACCCGGACATCTTCAACGTGCTGCTTCAGGTCATGGACCACGGCACGCTGACCGACAACACCGGCCGCAAGGCCGACTTCCGCAACGTCCTGATCGTCATGACCACCAACGCCGGCGCCGAGTCGCTCGCGCGCACGCAGATGGGCTTCACGCCCTCGGTCAAGATGGGCGACGAGATGGAGGCGATCAAGCGCATGTTTACGCCGGAGTTCAGGAACCGGCTCGACGCGATCATCTCGTTCCGCGCGCTCGACCACGAGATCATCCTCCGCGTGGTCGACAAGTTCCTGATCCAGCTCGAGGAGCAGCTCGCGGAGAAGAAGGTCGAAGCGCAGTTCACGCCCGAGCTCAAGCTCCATCTGGCGAAGAAGGGCTTCGACCCGCTGATGGGCGCGCGCCCGATGGCGCGCCTCATCCAGGACACGGTGCGCCGCGCGCTTGCCGACGAGCTGCTCTTCGGTCGCCTGCAGCACGGCGGCAAGGTGACCATCGACATCGGCGAGGACGAGAAGCTAAGGCTCAAGTTCGAAGAAGAGCCGGCCGCGGCGGTCACCTGACGGCTATCCACAAATAGCAGAAAAGCGTTGAGGCCGCGCCCAGCGGCCTTTGCTTTTTTCGGGGCATGGGTTTAACTTTTGCGCCCGAGGGAGGCTCGAATGAAGAGATTGCTTGCAATGGCGGCGGCGCTATTCGTGGCGGCGCCCGCAGCCGCACAGGACGTCGACGCCCGCAACCTCGCTGCTGCCTGCGCCATCTGCCATGGCACCGGCGGCCGGCCGGCGCCGAACGCGCCGCTCATCCCGCTCGCCGGCCTGCCGCGGGACCACATCGCCACCCAGATGCGCGCCTTCCGCGACGGCAAGAGGCCGGCCACCGTGATGCATCAGATCGCGAAGGGCTATACCGACCCGCAGATCGACGCCATGGCGGCCTGGTTCGCCGCGCAGAAGCGCTAGGAGGCCGCGATGAGACGCAGAGACTTTCTCAAGCTCGCTGGCGCGGTATCGCTCGCCGGGTGCGCGACGCCCACGCCTTCCAAGTCGCGCGTCGTAGTCGTCGGCGGCGGCTTTGGCGGCGCCACCGCCGCCAAGTACATCCGCATGTGGGACCCCTCGATCGACGTCGTGCTGATCGAGCGCGAGGCGCAGTTCGTTTCCTGCCCGATATCCAATCTGGTGCTCGGAGGTTTCACCGGCATGCAGGACATCAGCCGCGGCTACGATGGCCTGCGCCGCCACGGCGTTCAGGTCGTGCGCGACGAGGTCGCGGCCATCGACCCGGCGAAGAAGACCGTGCGCCTGGCGAGCGGCAGCGACATCGTGTACGAGCGCGTGATCGTCTCGCCGGGAATTGACTTCACGTTCGGCGAGATCCAGGGCTACGAGGCTGCCATGCAGGCGGGAGCCGTGCTGCACGCATGGAAGGCGGGGCCGCAGACCGTCGCGCTGCGCCAGAAGCTCGAGCAGATGCCCGACGGTGGAGTCTACATTCTTTCGATCCCCACCGCGCCGTACCGCTGCCCGCCCGGGCCCTACGAGCGCGCGAGCATGGTGGCGGCGTACTTCAAACAGGCGAAGCCGCGCTCGAAGGTGCTCGTGCTCGACGCGAACCCGGACGTCACCTCCAAGGGTGCGCTCTTCAAGCGCGCCTGGACGGATCTCTACAAGGACATCCTTGAATACCGTGGCAACGCCAAAGTGGTGGCAGTCGAAACGGGCGCGGTACGTACCGAATTCGACACCGTGAAGGGCGACGTGCTGAACGTCGTGCCGCCGCATCGCGCGGCCGACATCGCCGCCAAGTCCGGGCTCATCACGACGAACAACCGCTGGTGCGACATCGACTGGCGCACCATGGAGTCGAAGGCGGTGAAGGGCGTGCACGTCCTCGGCGACGCGACGCTGTCGGCGCCCGGAATGCCGAAGTCGGGCAGCATGGCGAACAACCACGCCAAGATCGCCGGCGCGGCCATCGTCGAGCTGCTGAACGGTCGCAACCCTCAGCCGGTGAAAATCATCAACACCTGCTACAGCTTCGTCGGGGAAAAGGAAGCGATCCGCGTCTCCTCGGTGCACGAGTGGGACGGCAGCACGCTGCAGCCGGTGAAAGGCGCCGGCGGCGTCTCGGCCGCGCGCAGCGCAGACGAAGCGAGCTTCGCGTGGAACTGGGCCCGCACGATCTGGGCCGACTCGTTCGCCTAACTCTTCCCTGTGCTTCCGAAACCGCCGGCGCCGCGCGCGCTGGCGGCGAATTCCTCGACCACCTCGAACTCCACCTGCACCACCGGTACGACGATCATCTGCGCGATGCGGTCGAGAGGTTGGATCGTGAAAGCGCTCTTGCCGCGGTTCCATACCGAGATCATCAGCGGCCCTTGGTAGTCGGAGTCTATGAGCCCGACCAGATTACCGAGCACGATGCCGTTCTTCGCGCCGAGGCCCGAGCGCGGCAGGATGACCGCAGCGTAGCCCGGATCAGCCACATGAATGGCAATGCCGGACGATACGAGCTGGCTTTCGCCGGGCCCGAGGATAAGTTCCCTGTCAACGCAAGCCCGCAAATCGAGGCCGGCAGCACCCGCGCTGCCGTAATGCGGCAGCATGCCGCGGATCCTCTCGTCGAGGATCTTGACTTCGAGCTTCCTCATTTAACCGCGTTTTTCTGCCGCAGCATGCCCGCAACGTGCTCCACGAGCCTGCGCGCCAGCTCGAGCTTCGGCCCGCGGCCGAGCGGGTGCTCGCCGCTCGCGTCATAGAGCGTGATGGCGCTGGCGTCGGCGCCGAGGGCGTCCTGCGCCAGGTTGCCGACGATCAGCGGCAGCTTTTTCTTGGCCAGCTTCGCTCTTGCGTTGTGCGCCAGGTTCTCGCTCTCTGCGGCGAAGCCCACGCAGAACGGCGGCGTCGGCAGCGCGGCAACCCAGGCGAGGATGTCCGGGTTCTCCTCGAGCTCAAGCGAGAGGTGGCCGTTGCCTTTCTTGATCTTCTGCGAGGCAGGATTCCTGACCCGGTAATCGGCGACCGCAGCGACGGCGATGAAAATGTCAGCGTCCTTCGCATCCTTCTTCACCGCGTCGAACATCTCACGCGCAGTACGCACGTCGACGCGTGACACGCCGACCGGGGTGGGTAGCGAAACCGGGCCGCTGATCAGCGTTACGTCAGCACCGGCTTCACGCGCGGCGCGCGCGACCGCGTAACCCATCTTCCCCGAGCTCGTGTTCGTGAGGATGCGAACCGGGTCAATCGGCTCCTCGGTCGGGCCCGCCGTGACGACGACGCGCTTGCCGCGCAGTTTCCCCTCTAGACGCTGCGGCTGAAAAAAAAACCGTATGTCGGCCAGGATGTCGGCGGGCTCGCTCATGCGGCCCATGCCCATCTCCCCGCAGGCCTGGCCTCCGGAAGCGGGCCCGACGATCTGTATGCCGTCGCCGCGCAGCGTTTCGGCATTACGCACGGTCGCCGGGTTCTGCCACATCTCCACGTTCATCGCCGGCGCCACCATCAGCGAGCAGCGCCGCGCCACGCAAAGCGTGGACAGCAGATCATCGGCGAGGCCGTGCGCGAGCTTCGCCATGAAGTCGGCCGATGCGGGCGCGACGACTATCAGTTCCCGATCGCGCGAGAGCTCGATATGCCCCATTGCGTCGTTGACGCGGGCATCCCAAAGGTCCGTCCACACCGGCTGGCCGGAGAGCGCCTGGAGAGTCGCGGCACCGATGAAGTGCGTCGCCGCCTCGGTCATGGCGATGCGCACGTCCGCACCGTCCTTCACCAGCAGGCGAGTCAGCTCGGCGGCTTTGTACGCCGCGATGCCGCCGGTGATGCCGAGAAGAATCCGCTTTCCGGTCAACCCCATTGAACCGACCCTCGTTAAGGGGGAAACGATTTTAAGGGAAACCCCCGGACATGGCGATTTCAGACTGGTCCGTCGACCGGCGGCCGCGGGAGCGGCTGCTCGCCAGGGGTGCGGACTCGCTGCGGGATGACGAGCTGCTCGCCGTATTGCTGCGCACCGGCGTGCATGGCAAGAGCGCCGTGGATCTCGGCAACGATCTTCTCGCGCGCTTTGGCAGCATCACGCGGCTGTTATCCGCGGGACCGGAACTGCTCGAGATCAAGGGGCTCGGCCAGGCCAAGGTGGCGCAGTTCGCGGCTGCAATCGAGCTGGCGCGTCGCGCGATGGCGGAGGAATTGAGGGAACGAAGCGCGCTCACTTCCCCGGGCGCTGTGCGCGACTACTTGCGCGTCGCTCTCGGCCATCGGCCCCATGAGGTTTTCGTCTGCATCTGGCTCGATGCGCAACACAAAGTCGTCGGCATCGAGGACGCATTCCAGGGAACGCTGACGCAGACCAGCGTTTATCCGCGCGAGATCGTGAAGCGCGCGCTCGCGCGGAATGCGGCCGCGGTGATCTTCGCGCACAACCATCCCTCCGGCGTCGCCCAGCCCAGTCACTCCGACGAGCTCCTCACGCGCGACCTCAAAGAGGCGCTCGCGCTGGTGGAGGTCAAGGTGCTCGACCACTTCATCGTCGCGGGCAACCAGGCAATCTCCTTCGCGGAGCGCGGATTGTTATAGTAGAATCGCCGCCTTTCGCAACTCAGGCAAACCGCCTCCGGAGCACCCGATGTCCCGTGTCTGCCAGGTCACCGGCAAGAAGCCGATGAAGGGCCACTACGTTTCGCACGCCAACAACAAGACCACGCGCACTTTCGAACCCAACCTCCATTACCGGCGTTTCTGGGTCGAAACTCAGAACCGCTGGGTGCGCTTGCGCGTCTCCACCGCGGGTCTGCGCCGCATTGATAAGCTTGGCGTGGAAGCCGTGCTCGCTGAAATCAAAGCCAGGAAGAAGGCCTGACCATGCGCGAAAAGATCAAGCTGGAGTCCTCGGCCGGCACCGGCCACTTCTACACCACCACTAAGAACAAGCGCAGCACGCCCGACAAGCTGGAGATGAAGAAGTACGATCCCAAGGCGCGCAAGCACGTCCTCTACAAAGAGACCAAGCTGAAATGAAAAAGCCCGCTGCGGCGGGCTTTTCGTCCTGCTAGGCTAGCGCGTACGAGCGCAGGCGCTGCGAGAAATCCACGAGCGGCGCGATCCCGCTTGATTCCGCGCGCCGGCACCAGTCCTGCAGTTGGCGCAGCAGCTCGTCCTTGGAGGCGCTGGAGCGATCCCAAAGCGCCGCAAGCTCGTGTCGCATGGCGAGCGCAGTGGCGAGCGCGCGGGAGTTCTTCAGTGCCTCGGCGAGCCGCGCGCGCTCGCTGCCGGCGGCGGCCTGCCCGCGGAGCAGCGCCCGCTTGAGAGAGCGCAGGAGCTCAGCGTCGCGCGGCGACCAGTGACGCAGCCGCTCGAGCTCTTCAGCATAGGTGCGGCGGAAGGACTTCGCATAGCGCGAGAGCACGTCGTAGCGGTTGGCGATCACCGCGTGCAACGTATCGAGGTCGACTGCGGGTTTCGGACGCGCGAAGCGCGGGGTCGGTGCAAGGCGCTTCACCGTCGCCAGGCCGAGCGACTCCAGGATGCAGATGTACATCCAGCCGATGTCGAATTCGTACCACTTTGTGGAAAGCTTGGCCGAAGAAGCGAACGCATGGTGGTTGTTGTGCAGCTCCTCTCCGCCGATCAGGATGCCCCAGGGGACGATGTTGGTGCTTGCGTCGGGTACGTCGTAGCTGCGGTAGCCGAAGTAGTGGCCGACACCGTTGATGACGCCGGCCGCCCAGAACGGAATCCAGGCGATCTGCGTCAACCAGATCAGCGCCCCCGGAACCACGCCGAAGATCAGCAGGTTCGCCAAGAGGAGCAGTAGAACTCCGGGTAGCGAGTGCGGCGTATAGACGTTGCGCTCCAACCAGTCGTCGGGCGTTCCGTGCCCGTAGCGCTCGAGCGTCTCGCGGTTGTACGCCTCCTTGACATAGAGGAATACGCCCAGCCAGAGCACCCGATTGATTCCGTAGATCTGCGGGCTGTGCGGATCCTCGGCGGTCTCGACCTTCGCGTGGTGCTTGCGGTGAATTGCAGCCCATTCCTTGGTGACCATGCCGGTGGTAAGCCACAGCCAGAAGCGGAAGAAGTGCGCGGCGATGGGATGAAGCTCGAGCGCGCGATGCGCCTGGCAGCGATGCAGGTAGATCGTGACCGACGCGATCGTCACGTGAGTCAGCGCGAGAGCGGCAATCGCGTACCCCCACCAAGGGAGGTCCAGCAGGCCGGAAAAAAGCATCAGGTCGGGTTTGTCCTGGTTATGTGTGGGGGAGCGGCCGCCATTTTACGCGAATGCGCCATGCCTCGCCCCACTTCCTAAGCCCCTTTGGCAAAAGGTCTTTTTGCAAAGGCGGCCGCGTAGAAGCCGTCGGTGCCGTGCCGGTGGGGAAAAAGTCGCAGCTGCTCGCCGGTACTCAATTCGATGCGCTGCGCCGCGAGCAGTTCCGCACAGGAAAGCGCAATGAAGTCCGGGTGCTCGCTTTGGAACTGGGTGCTGACCGCCTCGTTCTCTTCCTGCAGGATGCTGCAGGTGGCATAGACGAGGCGTCCGCCGGGCTTCACCAGCCGCGCTGCGGCACCGAGGATGTTGCGCTGCTTCGCCGCCAGCTCGGTGATGGCGCCCGGGTCGTGCCGCCATTTCAGGTCGGGGTTTCGCCGAAGCGTGCCGAAGCCGCTGCACGGCGCATCGACGAGCACGCGATCGAGCTTTCCCGCGAGCCGTCTTGCGCGCGCCCCGTCCTCACCCAGCACAAGGGTGTGAACGTTGCTGACTCCCGCGCGTGCGGCGCGCGGCGCGAGCGCCGCCAGGCGCTTGGCCGAAGTATCCATGGCATAGATACGGCCGGTGCCACGCATCAGCATGGCGGCCGCGAGCGTCTTGCCGCCCGCGCCGGCGCAGTAATCGGCGATCATCTCGCCGCGCCGCGGCGCGAGCAGCCAGGCAAGCAGCTGGCTTCCTTCGTCTTGCACCTCGACCAGGCCCTCTGCGAATAGCCGGTGGCGATTGATCGCAGGTTTTCCGGCAAGCCGCAGGCCTGCGGGCGAGTATGGCGTCGGGGCAGCGTGCAAGCCGTCGGCGGCAAGCTCGGCCTGCGCCGCGCTGCGGTCGATCCGCGCCAGGTTGACGCGCAGGTCAAGCGGCGCCGGATTCAGCAGGCCGTGCGCGATGCGCAGCGCCTCGTCGACACCCTGCTCGCGCGTCAGGCGCTCCCACAGCCAATCGGGCAGGTCGGCGCGGATGGCGGCGGGCAGCTCGTCGCGGGATGCCTGACGCAGCGTGCGCAGCAGGCTTTCGTCGAAGAGACCCTCCAACGCCCGGGCCGACAGGCCCTGCACCCGCATTAACGCCGCGGCGAGTAGCGCGTCCGCGTTCGCCGACCCGGCGGCAGCTTCGAGCGAGCGCTTGCGCCGCAGCACGGCGAACACCGCCTCGGCGATGAAGGCGCGCTCGGCGTGCCCGAGCCGGCGGTGGTTGCGGAAGTAGCGCGACAGGATCGTGTCCGCCGGGGCGTCGAAGCGCAGCATCCCCGCGAGCGCTGCGCCGGCATGCGCGATGACCGCGCGGGTGATCCTCACCGAACGATACGCGTCGCCATGTGCTCGAAGCGCGTGCCGTCGTGCTCCAAGATCACGATGCGCACCGGCAGGTAGCCGAGATCCGCCGCCAGCCAGATCTCCGACACGTCGCCGGATTCCTCCTTGCGGCGGATCAGCTTCACCGCGTCGAACTCGCCCGCTGGGGTCGCGAGCCGCTCGCGACCGTTGGGCTTGTACGTGTGCTGCGACATGCCCCGCCCGTCGACGATGTACAAGCTGACCGGCTCGCCTTTCTGCGAGAAATAGCCCAGCGCGAGCAGGAACGAGAGCCGATCCTGCGTACCCGCCGCCAGCGGCTCGGTGCGCGTCTCGCCCTTGTAGCGCCGGGTGATGGTGTTCGCGCTCCAGTCGAACCAGACTCGCTGCGTGTCGCGGCCGCTGCGCTCGTCTACGAACTCGCGCGGCCGCGGCCCGGCGGCAGCGAGCTCGCCCTTGCTCACGCGGGTGGCGCGGCCGAGAAGCCGGTAGATTCCGCGGCCCTTCCACGTCTCGGTGAGCTCGTAGGCCCCGTTGCCGTGCTGCAGGCGATCGACCACCTCGGCCATCACGTTGCCGTTGTGGGTAAGCTCGTAATGGATCTCGACGCGCGCCGGCGGCGTGCTCTGCGCGGCCGCGGAGAGCGCGACCGGCAGGCTAATCAGCAGCCAGAACGAGCTGCGCATCATCACCCCGGACGCGGACGATGCCGTCCGCGAGCGCGAGCCTGCCCTCCAGGAACCAGCGGACCGCCCGCGGATAGATTACGTGCTCCTGCTTGAGCACGCGCGCGGCCAGCGCGGCGGCGTCGTCGCCGGAGCGCACCGGCACCGCCGCCTGCGCCACGATCGGCCCGTGGTCGAGCTCGGCGGTGACGAAATGCACCGTGCAGCCGTGCACCTTGACCCCGGCCGCGAGCGCGCGCTCATGGGTGTGCAACCCGGGAAAGGCAGGCAGGAGCGAGGGATGGATGTTGAGGACCCGCTCGCGGTAGCGCCCGAGGAATCCCGGCGTCAGCACGCGCATGAAGCCGGCGAGCGCCACCAGGCGAGGCGCGAAGCGCTCGATCTCCGCGGCGAGCGCGGCGTCGAAGTCTTCGCGCGCCGCGCGACCGCGATGGTCCACGACCCGCGTCGCGATGCCGCGCGCCTCCGCGATCGCGAGGCCCTCGGCTTCGGCGCGGTTACTGATGACCGCGCTCACCGGCACTCCGGCGTCGAGGAGCGCTTGCATGTTGCTGCCGCGCCCGGAGATGAGGACGACGACCAAGCTAGAACACCACGTCGGCGCGATAACCGTCGGCTTCGAGGAGCGCGAGCACGCCCTTGTCGCCGTAAAGGTGCAGCGCACCGAGAGCGACGAACGCGCCGCCGCGCCGCAGCTCGCGCTGCATGCGAAAGGCCATCACCACACTGCGGTCGTGCACGACGCGCTTGGTCATCACCGCCTGGTGCGCCGCGATTGCGGGGTGCCGCGCGATGAACTGCTCGCGCAACCGCCAGATCGCCGCCAGGTCGCGCTCGAGGTACGCCTCCAGCGTGCGCTCGGCGAGCTCGAGAAGCTCGTCGCGATGCGCGAGACTGTGCTTGAGGAGCGCGATCTGCGAATCCATCGGGAACTCGTCGAACGTGAAAATCTGCTCCTCGACGCCTTCGATCTGATGCAGCGGCAAGCGGCGCGCGCGCGCCAGCTCGAGCAGCTGGCTGTCGAGCGGCGCGCCCTGCTCCGCGCGCCTGGGATTGCGCAGGTTGAGCAGCACCCCCCAGGGCTTGAGCTTGTTCACCACCTCGCGGGGAAGGCCGATGGGCGCCAAGTGCTCCAGCGCGCGCTCGAAGTCCTCCGCGCCGATCTTCTCGGCGAGCGTCTGCCGGTCGAGGAACACCGCCGCCTCGAGGAAGCGGCCGCGCGAATACGGGTCGGGGACGAATTCGAGCATCAGGCTCGTCGCCGCGTCGAAGCGCTGGCGCACCACCGCCGGCAGCTCGGCGAGCCGCGGATCGGGCACGTGGATCGTGCCGTAGATGTGGCTCGCTGGAACGCCCCTCTTCGCCACGCGCCACAGCAGCCCGCGGCCGAATCTCTCCTCGACCGCGGCATGAACGCCAAACCCCATGACCGCGATACTTCCGAGGATGAACTGGCGACGCTTCATCGGCCCGGCCCGATCATGGCGTCGGCGCGCACCCAGCGCTCGAAGTCCGCGGCGCTCACGTAGCCGAGGGCCAGCGCCGCCTCGCGCAGCGTGGTGCCCTCGCGATGCGCCTTCTTCGCGATCTCGGCGGCGCGGTCGTAGCCGATGTGCGGCGCGAGCGCCGTCACCAGCATCAGCGAGCGCTCGAGCAGCTCGCGGATGCGTGCCTCGTTCGGCTCGACCCCGCGCGCGCAATGCTCCTCAAAGGAACGGCAACCGTCGGCGAGCAGGCGCGCGCTCTGCAGGAAAGCGTGGATGATCATCGGCTTGTATACGTTCAGCTCAAAATGCCCCGATGCGCCTCCGATCGCCACGGCAACGTCGTTGCCGATCACCTGCGCGCACAGCATGGTCAACGCCTCGGCTTGAGTCGGGTTGACCTTGCCCGGCATGATGGAGCTGCCCGGCTCGTTCTCCGGGATGCGCAGCTCGCCCAGGCCCGAGCGCGGCCCCGAGCTGAGCAGCCGGATGTCGTTCGCAATCTTCCAGAGCGCCGTCGCCAGCGTCTTGAGCGCCCCATGCGCGAAGACGAGCGGCTCGTGGCCTGCCAGGGCGGCGAACTTGTTCTTCGCCTCGGCGAACGCAAGCCCGGTCTCGCGCGAAAGTCGCTGGCACACCCGGGCAGCGAATTGCGGGTGCGTGTTCAGGCCGGTGCCGACCGCCGTGCCGCCGATCGCAAGCTCGTAGAGCGGCGGCAGCGCCGCGCGCAGCGCGCTCTGCGCCTGCTCGAGCTGCGCCACATAGCCGGAAAACTCCTGCCCGAGAGTGAGCGGGGTCGCATCCTGGAGGTGAGTGCGTCCGATCTTGATAATCGAAGCGAAGGCTTCGCGCTTCTGCGCGAGCGTGGAGCGCAAAGCCTCGGTCGCCGGCAATACCTCCTCGCGCAACGCACGCGCCGCGGCAACGTGCATGGCGGTCGGAAATACGTCGTTTGACGACTGGCCGAGATTCACGTCGTCGTTCGGATGCACCAGGCGCTTCTGCCCGCGCTCGCCGCCGAGAAGCTCCGAGGCCCGATTCGCGAGCACCTCGTTGACATTCATGTTGGTCTGGGTGCCCGAGCCGGTCTGCCAGACGACCAGTGGAAACTCGCCCTCGTGCCGGCCGGCGAGCACTTCGTCGGCCGCGCGCTGGATGGCTCCAGCCTTGTCCTTCGCAAGAAGATTCAGTTCCGTGTTCACAGCAGCGGCGGCCTTCTTGACAAGCGCCAGGGCGTAAATGACCGGCAACGGCATGCGCTCGCCGGAGATGCGGAAGAAGCGCCGGCTGCGCTCGGTCTGCGCGCCCCACAGCCGGTCGGCCGGCACTTCGATGGTGCCGAAGCTGTCCTTTTCGAGCCGGAAGCCGCTCATCGCGGCGTAATGTTACTGCGGCTGCTTCTGTCTCTGCCCTTCGATCTCGGTGTGGACCTTGGCCATGTCGAGCGCCTTGGCCTCGGTAATCACCTGCTCGAGCGCCTGGCCGGGAAGCGCGCCCGCCTGCTGGAACAGGATCACCTTCTCGCGGAACACCATCAGCGTGGGGATCGAGCGGATGTTGAACGCGCCAGCGAGCTCTTGCTGCTCGTCGGTGTTTACCTTTGCGAACACAACGTCCTTATGCGCCTCCGAGGCTTTCTCGTAGATCGGCGCGAAACCGCGACACGGCCCGCACCATGGCGCCCAGAAGTCCACGATCACCATGGGGTTCTCGCTGACGGTCTTCTCGAAGTTCTCTTTGGTGAGCTCGACGGTGGCCACGAGTGTCCTTTTCCGAGAAGGGCGGCAGTGTACTCTAGACAGCCATGTACGTCGGCCGGTTCGCGCCATCGCCCACCGGCGCACTGCATTTCGGCTCGCTGGTTGCGGCGCTCGCGAGCTGGCTCGATGCCAGGGCGGGCGGCGGGCGCTGGCTGGTGCGCATCGAGGACCTGGACGCTCCGCGCATCCAGGCAGGCGCGGCGGACGACATCCTGCGCACGCTCGCCCGCCTCGGGCTCGAATGGGACGGCACAGTCGCCTATCAAAGCCGGCGTCTGCCGCTCTATCGGCAAGCGCTGGAGAGGCTTGCCGAATACACGTACTGGTGCGCTTGCACACGACGTGAAATCGCCGATTCCTCGCTCGGCCTCGCTGCGGACGGCGCGCAGATCTACCCGGGCACATGCCGCAACGGGATCGCTCCGGGCAAGTCGCCCCGCGCCTTGCGCATCAAAACCTCAGGGAACATCGCGTTCACGGACCGGCTCCAGGGCCGGCAAGAGCAAGTGCTGGAACGCGACGTCGGCGACTTCGTCCTGTATCGCGCCGACGGGCAGTTCGCCTATCAGCTGGCCGTGGTGGTGGACGATGCCGAGCAAGGGGTTACCGACGTGGTGCGCGGGGCGGACTTGCTCGACTCGACGCCACGGCAGCTCTATCTGCAGCAGCTGCTCGGCTATCCACAGCCGCGTTATTTGCACATTCCCGCCGCGGTGAACGCGGCCGGCGAGAAGCTCTCCAAGCAGACCGGCGCGCTGCCCGTGGCGAAAGGCACTGCCGACTTGCGCCGCGCGCTTTCCTTTCTCGGCCAGCCGCAGGCCGACGACCTCGGAGAAGCGGTAGCCAACTGGAACCCGACGCTTATCGCGCAGCAGCGCGCCCTGGACGCAGCACGGTGAGCAACGCCGCGAGGATGAGCCCGAGCGCCGCGTATTCAGCCCACGCCGGGCGCTCGCCGAGGACGAGAATCCCGCACACCACCCCCACCACGGGGATGAGCAGCATGCTGATCGAGAACACGCTGACGGGCACCGAGGTGGCGATCTTGATCCACGCCCAGTGGGCGAACGCAAACGCGATCAGGACGTTGTAGGCGGTGCCGAGCCAGGCCGCCACACCCACGTGCCGAAGGGCGCCCCAGTCGTCGAAGATCAGTGCGCCAGCGAAGATGGGTACTCCGCCGAGCAGCATGATCCACGCGGTGTAAAGACCGACTGGGAGGCGCACGGGAAAACGCTTCTGCAGCACCGTACCGAGTGCCCATGACAGAGCCGCGCCGAGCACGAGCAGCGAGCCGAGCGGCGCGCGGCCCAAGCCGGCAAAGCTCTCCGCGAGCAGCAGCGCGAGCCCGCCAAGGCCGAGCGCGAGGCCGGCGAGCTTGGCGCGGGAGATGCGCTCGCCGAGCAGCCACACCGAGAGCGGCACCGCCCACACCGGCATGGTGTACGCGAGGATCGCGGCGCGGCCCGAAGGGATCATGCCGACCCCGAAGGCGATCAGCATGTTCCAGCTCGTGATGTTGAGAAGCGCAAGCATCCACAGCCGGCGCCACTGCCCGCTCGGAAGAACGAGGCGCTGGCCGCCTGCGCGCAGGGCGGCGAAGAGCACCGCCGCGCCAAGCCCCAGGCACAGGCTGCGGAAGGTCCACGGCGGGACCTGGGCCAGCGCGACCTTCATCGCCGTCCAATTGAAGCCCCAGGCGAACGTGAGGCTGGCGAGCACCCACCACAGCCGCTTTGGCAGGTGGTCGGGTTCTGCGCTCACCTCGCAACCCGCAGCGGCATCGCTTTCATTCCGCGCAGGACCATCGAATCCATCCACTGCGGCTCGGCCGCGATCTGAAGCCGCCGCCAGCGCGCGAGCACGCCGGGCAGCGCGATCTGCCCTTCCAGCCGGGCGAGCGGGAAGCCGAGACAGATGTGGGCGCCGAAGCCGAAAGTGAGGTGCGGCACGCCGTTGCGCCGCAGATCCAGTCGGTCGGGCTCCGGGTACGCGCGCGGATCGCGGTTTGCCGCGTTCATGAGCAGGAACACGCGCTCGCCACGCCGCAGCGCCTTGCCGTGCAGGGTATTCGGCTCCTGCACGATGCGCACCTGGGCGCCGATCGGCCCGTCGTAGCGCAGCAGCTCCTCGACCGCAGCCGGAGCGAGCGACGGGTCGGCGCGCAGCTTCTCAAGCTCACCCGGAAAAGCAAGCAGCGCGCGCAGCCCGTTGGCAAGGTGATGCGTAGTGGTCTCGTGCCCGGCGAAGAGCAAGAGCATGCAGGTCGCAATGAGCTCGTCCTCCGACAAGCGCTCGCCGCCTTCGTCGAGGGCCACGAGCTCGGTCAAGAGATCGCGCTGCGGCGCTGCGCGTCGCGCGCTCACCAGCTCACGGAAGATATCCGCCATCTCGCGGGTCGCCGCAGCCGCCCGCTCGTACTTCTCTGGCACATCGCGCGAGCTACCTATGAAGAGCGCCATCTCGTCGGACAACCGCTTGAGGCGCCCGAGCTCGTCTCGCGGGACGCCGAGCATGTCCATGATCACCAGCGCGGGCAGCGGCCCGGCGAAGTCGGCGATGAAGTCGAACTCTCTACGCTCGCCAATCGAGTCGAGCAGCCACTGCGTCAGTGACTCGATGTTCGGGCGCAGGGCGTGCATCGATCGCACGTGGAACACCTTCGCCGCAAGCCGGCGCAGCCGAGTGTGGTCGGGAGGATCGCGGAACACCATCCACAGCGTGAGATACTGGGCGAGATCGGCGAGGCGTTGCGCTTCGGGTGGTGGCAACGTGGCGAAGAACGGCCGCAGCCGGTCGGACGACATGCCTACCGTATCGAGGCATACTCGCTTTACGTCGTCGTATCGCGTCAGCACCCAGGCCCGGAGCCGGGGGCTCCAATGGGCCGGATCCTCGTCGCGCAAGCGCGCGTACAGGCGAAACGGATCGCAAAGAACCTCAGGATCGTTCGGCTTGTAGTCGAGAGTAACCACTAACTCTAATATTTGTAGTTGATGTTGCTACGCACAAAAGTCTTGACTTTACAGACCATCGGCCTAAAATCGGTTTTGCTGCAATGCACAAAACCAGATTTCTACAGACCCTCAGGAGAAACGAAATGTACGTGACCCCGGAACAGATTCAAACCGCCAATAAGGCGCATGTCGAGGCTCTGCTCGCCGTGGCGAACGCTCAGTTTTCGGCCCTCGAAAAGCTGGCCAACATCAGCGCCGGCGCCGTCAAGAGCGCGTTCGAAGACTCGATTGCCAATACCCGCGCCCTTCTGAGCGCGAAGGACGTGCAGGAGTTCGTGACGCTGCAGAACTCCTTCGCCCAGCCCGCGATGGAGAAGGCGATTGCCTATTCGAAGAGCTTGTACGAAGTCGCGACCGAAGCGAACGCCGAGCTCAGCAAGGTTGCCGAGCGCCGTGTCGCCGAGTGGAACGAGAACTTCGTCAGCATGCTGGACAAGGTATCGAAGAACGCCCCGGCCGGCTCGGACGTCGCGGTTGCCGCGATCAAATCTATGCTCGCCGCCGGCAACTTGGCCTACGACAACCTCACCAAGGTCGCGAAGCAGGCGACCGAAATCGCGGAAGCTAACGTCACGGCCGCGACCGAGACGGTGAAGGGCCTCGCGAAAGCAAAAAAGGCCGCCTAGGCGCCAAACCGGGCGCAGCCAAGGCCCGATCTAGCGCAGGAAACAGGAAGCAAAGAAAAGCCCGCCGTTAGAAGGCGGGCTTTTTATTTGTAGGGAAAGCCCGCCGCGCGCACGAGCCGGCGCAGCTCCTGCATCGCCGGCTCGACCTGCGCCGGCGCACCGCGCACGCCGAGCTCGACATGGATGCGGCTGCCGTCCGCGCCCATGGACGGCAAGCTGAAAACCTTGATGCCCTTGAAGCCAGCCTCGACCGCGGTCATCGCCGGGATCAGCTGGCTCTCGCCTGCCTCGAATACCAAGATAGAGCTTTCCGCCCATTCGTCCCGGTTGAAGAACTCTTTGTATTTCGCATCCAGCACCCATTCGATCATCGGCCAGGCCATCTGCGGGAAGCCGGGCACGAAATGATGGCCGCGCAGCGAGAAGCCCGGGATGCGGTTCACGGGGTTCGGAATCGCCTCCGCGCCGGCAGGGAACTCGCCCATCTGAAGGCGTTGCGGTGTCACCTCGCCGCCAAAGCGGGCCCGGATTTCTCGTTCCGCCTCCGGGTGAAGTGTCAAAGTAACACCTGATGCGGCGGCGGCACATTGCCGGGTGTGATCGTCGGGCGTCGCGCCGATTCCACCGAAGCTGAAGACTACGTCGCTCGAGGCAAAGCTGCGCCGCAGCGCCTCGGTCAGCCGGGCCGGGTCGTCGCCCAGGTACTGGGCCCAGGAAAGACGCAGCCCCCGCTTGGCGAGGGCTGCAATCAGGAAGGAAAGATGCTTGTCTTCGCGCTTACCAACGAGGATTTCATCCCCGATGATGAAAGCGCCGAACAATCAGGCTGCCTTCTTGCTCCAGCGTTGCAGGTCTTCCAGGCCCCCGATATGCCGGCCGTTGATGAAGATCTGCGGCACGGTGCCGCGCCCGGTAATGGCGCCGACAACGCGCGAGCGGTCGCTGTGATCGAGCTTCACTTCGGAGTAAGCGTATCCCAGCTGCGTGAGCAGCGCTTTCGCTTTCGTGCAATAGCCGCAGCCCTCGCGGGTCAGGATCGCCACCTGATCGGGCTTCTTCGCCCTGGGATTGATGTAGTCGAGCATGGTGTCGGCATCCGACACTTCGAACGGGTCGCCAGGCTTCTCGGGCTCGACGAACATCTTCTCGATCACACCGTCCTTGACCAGCATCGAGTAACGCCACGAGCGCTTGCCGAAGCCGAGATCGGTCTTGTCGACCAGCATGCCCATCTTCTCGGTGAATTCGCCATTGCCGTCGGGCACCATCAGGATGTTGCCGCATTCCTGAGTCCGGGCCCACTCATTCATGACGAAGGCATCGTTGACCGAAATGCACAGGATGCGATCGACGCCGTTCGCAAAAAACGCCGGCGCGAGCTCGTCGTAGCGCGGCACATGCGTGGACGAACAAGTCGGCGTAAACGCCCCGGGGAGCGAGAACACTACCACCGTCTTGCCTTCGAAAAAGTCATCGGTAGTGATCGCTTTCCAATCCCCGCTTTCGGTGCGGGTGCGGAAGGTGGCTTGGGGAACCCTCTGGCCTTCACGGTTTTCTTGCAGCACTGTCCAATCCTTTCGAAAAAGAATGGACTCAGTTTAGAGAGGTGCGTTCCCTCCAGCCAATGCTTTGTTCGGATTGGATTCATAGCGTAGCTCAATCAGGGCACCCAGCAGATACCGTATGAACGCGAGCGCGAAGACCACCGGCGCGAGCAGGTTGAGAAATGGGATGTAGCCCGCCAGGGCCAGCAGCAAGCCCAGGCTGTAGAGCCCACCACGACGCTCGCGGAAGAGGCGGTGCATTTCGCCCTTGTCCGCGTGCTGGGCGACGGCGTCGTAGCGCAGAAGGCGCTGGTTAACCCAAGAAAGGATAGCGAGCACGGCAATAGGCCCGAGCGGCGGGACGAGCCATAGCGGTAGGCTTACAAGGAACAACAGCACTATGCCCGTCAGCGAGACGATGCCGTTCCAGATGCTGCCGGCGGTACCCCCACCCCGACGCCGCTCTGGAGACGGAGACATCTGGGCAGCGACGTGATCGACCATCTTGTCCATGCCGAAGATGCCCAGGATGAAAAGCGCCGTCAGGTAGACCAGCGGAAAGAACAGCACCAGCAGCATGAAATTGGCAATGAACGTGGCCGCGGTGCCGAGATCGAACGGCGCCCAGCCCGCGATCGGAGCCGCCCACTGCTTCAGCACTTCCGCGATCCAAACAGCGAGCCGGCTCCAGAGAACGAAAGCAACCGTCACCCATACCGCGAGCGATGCCAGCATCGGCCAGATCATCAGCCAGAGCATGCGCGGGTGGAAAACATTGACCAGGCCGAAACCGAGCGAAGCGAGCACATTCATCTCCGCACAGTCTGCCAGAGTTTCGTGAGACGCTTGACCGAGACGGGGACCGGAGTTTTCAGCTCCTGCGCGAACAGCGACACCCTCAACTCTTCGAGCAGCCAGCCGAACTGCTCGAATTCCGCGCTCGCCGCGCCGTGGCGCGCGCGCGCCGCGGCCTCGCGCCGGTACGGGTGCTCGAGCGAAGCGAGCTCGGCGGCAAGGCGCGCGTCGCGCGCCGGGTCGGCGCGCAGCTTGTCCAGCCGCATCGAGGACGCTTTCAGGTAACGCGGCAGGTGCTGCAGCCGCTCCCACGGCGTGCGCGCGAGCCATCCCGGAGCAAGGAGGCGGGACAGCTGTTGGCGCACATCCTGAACCGCCTGTGGATATGCTTTCTCAAAGGAGTTCAGTTTCTTCTCGATCGCAGCTCGCTCGGCGAGGATGCCCGACGCGGTGCGCGCAATTTCCTGCGCGATCAGGTTGAACCGCCTGCGGCCCTCGTCGAGCCGTCCGGCAAAGTCGGGTTGGGTGGTAGGGACCGAATCCTGCAGGAACGTACGCGTGAGCGCTGCGGCGACCACGCCCGCCTTGAGCGGGCCGAGAGCCACATTTTTTTCGAGTGAACGCTCGAGCTCGCGGATGCGGTCGCGGAACGCAATCGCGAGGAGCCGCAATACCCCGGCGCGGTGCAGCTCGCGCGCCTTCTCCGGTGATTCGAAAACCTGCAGCGTCACCCCGTCTCCTTCGTCGACGAGGGCGGGGTAGCCGACGAGCGTCTGGCTGCCGCGGTCGATCTCCATCAGCTCGGGCAGCTCGCCCATGGTCCAGCCGGTGTAGCGCTCTAGCTTCTCGATCGGAGCTTCACTGTGGATGATGTCCTGCGTCTTTGTGCCATGTTCGCGCTTAAGCGCGGCGAGGTCCCGGCTCATGTCGAGCTGGCGGCCGTGCTCGTCGAGGACGCGAAAGTTCATGTGCAGGTGCGGCGGCGCCGAGTCGGGCCGGAACGAATCGACCGGCGCCTCGAGGTTCAGCTCGTTGCGGATGAAACGGCGCAGCGCCTCGGTCAGCGGCAGGTCCGACGGCGGCACGGCCGCGGTGAAGCGCGCGGCAAACTCGTCGGCCGCGCCAAGCTTCTGGCGCAGGCGCTGCGGCAGCGACTTGGCAAGCGCCTTGACCTTCTCCTTGAGCAGACCCGGCACCAGCCATTCGGTGCGCGCCGCCGGTACCTGATTGAGGAGCGCGAGCGGCACGTTGAGCGTCACGCCGTCGCCCGGTGAGCCGGGCTCGAAGTGGTATTCGAGCGCGTAGCGATTGGGGCCGAGCTCGAGCACCGGCGGGAAGTTTTGCGTCGTGATACCCGCGGCCTCGTGACGCATCAGGTCCTCGCGCGCGAGGTGCAGCAGGCGCGGCCGCGCTGCCTCTGCCTGCCGCCGCCAGCGCTCGAACGAGGCTGCGCCGTGCACGTCCTTCGGGACACGCTCCTCGTAGAACGCGTGGATCAGGTCGGCGTCGACCAGGATGTCGGGGCGGCGCGACTTGTGCTCCAGGCGCTCGATCTCGGCGACCAGGCGCCGGTTGTGCGCGAAAAACGGCGCGCGCGTGTCGAAGTCGCCTTCCACCAGCGCCGAGCGGATGAAAATGTCGCGCGCGAGGTCCGGATCGTGCGGGCCGAACGACACCCGCCGGTTCGCATAGACCGCGAGACCGTAGAGCGTGCCTCGTTCGAGCGCCACGACTTCGCCACGGTCTTTTTCCCAGTGCGGGTCGCTCAGGCTGCGCTTGAGAAGGTGTGCGCCGATGTCCTCGAGCCAGCGCGGCTCGATGGAAGCCACGGTACGCGCGAAAAGGCGCGTGGTTTCCACAAGCCCCGCTGCCACAATCCACTTGCCCGGCTTTCTGGTACACGATCCAGGATGCACCCAGAACTTGATGCCCCGCGCTCCGGTATACGCACCCTCCTCGTCCCTCATCCCGACGTTCCCCAGCAGCCCGGCTAGCAGCGCGCGGTGGATCGCGCGATAGCCTTCCGGCCTCTCGGGCCTCACCGAGGAATCCGGCCAGTCCAGAGCCTCCTCGAGTTGCCGGTGCACATCGCGCCATTCGCGCATGCGCGGGTAAGAAAGGAAGTTCTCACGGCACAGCCGCCGCAACCCGGGCTCTTCTTGCAGCTTCCACAGCTTGAGGAAGGCGAGGAAGTCGGATTGCTCGTCGGCGAAGCGCGCGTGGCGCTCGTCCGCAATCGCAGCGCGCGCGAGCGGCCGCTCGCGCGGGTCCTGCACCGAGAGCGCTGCCGCGATGATGTGCACCTGCGCGAGGCAGCGCTCCGCGCGCGCGGCGACGAGCATCCGGGCGACTCGAGGATCGAGCGGCAGCCGCGCGAGCTCGTTGCCTATCGGGGTAAGCTTTCTTTCATCATCGACCGCCCCGAGCTCGGCGAGCAGGTCGTATCCATCGGCAATGGCGCGCGGGCTGGGCGGATCGAGGAACGGGAAAGTTTCCACCTCGCCCAGCCCGATGCTTTTCGCGCGCAGGATCACCGAAGCGAGCGAGGAGCGGAGCAGCTCGGGTTCGGTGAACGCAGGGCGCTTTGCGAAGTCTTCTTCCGAATAGAGCCGAATGCACACGCCGTCAGCGACGCGCCCGCAGCGGCCGGCGCGCTGCTGCGCGGCGGCCTGCGAGATCGGCTCGACGCGCAACATCTCGACCTTGTTGCGGTAGCTGTAGCGCTTGACGCGCGCATCGCCCGTGTCCACGACGTAGCGTATGCGCGGCACGGTGAGCGAGGTTTCGGCGACATTCGTGGCGAGCACCACGCGGCGCTCCTTGCCCGGCTTGAATACGCGGTCCTGCTCTGCAGCGGACAAGCGCGAATAGAGCGGCAGGATTTCGCCACGGAAGTTCTTCCGCAATACCTGCGCGGCATCCCGGATCTCCCGCTCACCCGCAAGAAACACCAGGATGTCGCCTGGCCCCTCGCGGCACAGCTCGTCGACCGCATCTGCGAGCGCCTGCTCCTCCTCATCGCGCGTCGTGTCCTCCGCGTCGCCGGCGACCGGGCGGTAGCGGATCTCGACCGGGTAGAGCCGCCCGGACACTTCGATGACCGGCGCGCCGTCGAAGTGCCTGGAGAAGCGCTCGGCGTCGATCGTCGCGGACGTAATAACGACTTTCAAAGTGCTTCTTATCTCCAAAAGTCGTTTCAGATACCCCAGAAGAAAATCGATGTTCAGGCTGCGCTCGTGCGCCTCGTCGAGGATCAGCCGGTCGTACTGGCGCAGTTCGCGATCGCCCTGGGTCTCGGCGAGCAGGATGCCGTCGGTCATGAGCTTGATCACGGTGCGGCTTCCGACCTGGTCCTGGAACCGGACTTTGTAGCCGACGCGGTCGCCGAGCTCGGTGCCGAGCTCCTCGGCGATGCGTGCCGCCACCGAGCGCGCGGCGATGCGCCGCGGCTGGGTATGCCCGATGCGAACGAGCCGCCTCTTTTGCACTTCCATCTCCAGCAGCAGCTTCGGCAGCTGGGTGGTCTTGCCCGAGCCGGTCTCGCCGCAAACGATTACCACCCGATGCGCCTCGATGGCGGCGCGGATCTCGTCGCGCCGGGCGCTGATCGGCAGCGCGGGATCGAAATCGAATCTCAGCTGGGAACGAGCGCTACACCGTGGTCCGAAAGATTGATCGCCACCTCGGTGCCCGCGGGGATGGGGTGGGCCACGTCGCGGTCGACGACGAACAGCTGGCCGATCGGCGCCTCCACCGTGTACTCCATGTGCGTGCCGAGATAGGCCGTCTTTCTGACCACGCCGCGCAGCGAGGATGAATTCTGACGGCTCAGAATAATCGATTCGGGCCGGATTGCCACGCGCACCGGGCCGGGAGCGGCGCCGCGGTGCTCAAGCTCGATCTCCACGCCGCCGAGGCGCACCGGCGCGCGCGTGCCGCGATGCGCGCCTAGCTCGGCCTCGACGAGGTTGGCATCCCCGATGAAGTCGGCGACGAAGCGGTCGCGCGGTGCCTCGTACAGTTCGCGCGGCTCGCCGATCTGGGCGATGCGCGCGTTTGACATGACGATGATGCGATCCGAGACCGCGAGCGCCTCCTGCTGGTCGTGCGTCACGTAGGCCACCGTAAGTCCGAGGCTCTGCTGCAGCTCGCGGATATCCTCGCGCACGCGGCGGCGGAGCTTCGCGTCGAGGTTGGAGAGCGGCTCGTCAAAAAGGAGCACCTGCGGCTCGAGCACCAGCGCGCGCGCCACTGCCACGCGCTGCTGCTGCCCGCCGGAGAGCTCTGAAGGCATGCGGCCCGCCAGCGCCCCCAGGCCCACCATGCGCAGCTTCTCCATCGCCTTTTCCTGCGCCGCCGGGTCGCCGCTCACCGTGGGCCCGTAGGCGACGTTCTCGAGCACGTTCATGTGAGGAAAGAGCGCGTAGGACTGGAACACCATGCTGACGTCGCGCTCGGAAGCAGGGGCAGACGTGACGTCGCGGCCGCCGATCGTGATGCTGCCCGAGCTCACCATCTCCAGGCCGGCGATGAGGCGCAGCGTCGTCGTCTTGCCGCAACCCGACGGACCCAGGAGCGTCGCCAGCGTCGCCGGCTCGATGCGGAACGAAACGTCGTCGACCGCCGTCACCGCGCCGTAACGCTTGCTGACGTTCTTGAATTCAACCATCAGGCGGTCGCGGGCATCGCGACGGCTTCGCGGCGCCCAAGGCGGCGCTCGCCCACGCCGAGCTGGATGAGGCCGATCACGGCAAGCATGATGACGATGAGCACGCAGGAATACGCGATGGCAAGCCCGAACTCGCCCGCCTCGACCCGGCCGACGATGTAAGCGGTCGACATGTTGTACTCGGCGCTAACAAGGAAGATCACGGCGCTTACCGCAGTCATCGCGCGCACGAAGCTGTAGACGAGCGCGGCGACGATCGCCGGGCGCAGGAGCGGCAGCACCACGCGCCGGATGGTCGTCGCCGAGCCGGCGCCGAGCGTGTGCGAGGCTTCGTCGAGCGACTTGTCGATCTGCGCGAGCGTCGCGATGCCCGCGCGCACGCCGACCGGCATGTTGCGGAACACGAAGCAGATGACGAGGATCGCCGCCGTGCCGGTGAGCTCGATCGGCGGCACGTTGAACGCGAGGATGTAGCTGATGCCTACCACGGTGCCGGGAATGGCGAACGACAGCATGGTGCCGAAGTCGAAGGATCGCTTGCCGGCGAAATCCTGGCGCGAGAGGAGCCAGGCGGTGAGCAGCCCGATCGCCGCGGTGAGCGGCGCGGCAATGGTCGCAATCGTGACCGTGGTGGCGAGCGACGGCCAGGCCGCGCCGGTGAAATGCAGCCCGCGGCTCGCCATCTCGACCGAGAAGCCGGCAAGGAAGTGATCAAGCGTGAAGCTGTAGTCACGGCCCACGGACTTCACGAAGCCACCGACGAAGATGGTCGCGTAAATGACCAGCGTGAGGGCCGCCCAGGGAAGCGCGATGCCGTAGCAGAGCCAGCGCAAGCCCCTCGGCAGCGGCACCGGCAGGCCGGCGTCGCCCTTGCCGGTCACAGTGGTGTAGGACGCGCGCCCGAGCCAGCGTTGTTGCGCCCAGAACGCCGCCAGCGTAAAGACGAGAAGGACGAGCGCCAGCACCGCCGCACGGCTCTGGTCGTGCGAGGCGCCGACCACCGCGAAATAGATTTTGGTCGAGAGCACCTCGAAGTTGCCCGCGAGCACGAGGGGATTGCCGAAGTCGGCCATGCTCTCCACGAAGCCGAGCAGGAACGCGGCGGCGAGCCCGGGACGCAGAAGTGGCAGGGTGACCGTGCGGAACGTGGTCCAGCCGCGCGCGCGCAGGGTCTGCGAGGCCTCCTCGAGCGAGGGACTGATGCCCTGCACCACGCCGACGAGCACCAAGAACGCGATCGGCGTGAAGGCGAGGAGCTGCGCGAGCGCGACGCCTGGAAGGCCGTAGATCCAGCGCGAGCGCGGGATGTCGAACCAGTCGAAGAGAAGCGTCGACACCGCGCCGGCGCGGCCGAAGAGCAGGATCACGGCGAGGCCGATGACGAACGGCGGCGTGATGATCGGCAGCACGCTCATCACGCGCAGCACGCCCTTGAAGCGGAACGCGGTGCGCGCGGCGATCAGCGCGAACGCGAGGCCGAGGAACGTCGAGCCCGCGCCAACCACCACCGCGAGAAACACCGTGTTCCACGCCACGCCGCAGCGCAGGCTGGAGGTCAGGCAGTCGAGGCCCCACACCGAGCGGTCGAAGAAGCTCGCGGCGAACGCCGAGGGGGCGAGCTTGCCGGCGTTGTCGCGGAACGCGCTCTCGAGCATCACGAAGATCGGGAAGAATACGAACGCGGCGATCGATGCCACCACCAGCCCAATCGCGCCGACGACGAAGGCATCGCCGCGGCAAAACCCGCGATGCGCCAACCCCTGGCAGAAAAGCATCAGATAGCCGGCCGCGGCGACCAAGGCACCGTATCCCATTCCCGGCGTCGGGAACTTCGACGGCTCAACGTCGGCAGGCGAAGGGACAAAGAAAAATCCCCGCAAGACGACCAGCGCTTGCTGTGCCGCTGACAACGCACCGACGACGTTGTGATGGCGGAACAGAAACCCTTGCAGGAGCAACAGAACTAACCCGACGCCGCCCGTGACAATCAAGACGACACCCGCGCTGCGGCGCCCCAACGCCCAAGGGCGCATCACTGCAGCGCCGATCAGCGGCAACAAGAGCGGTAGCAGCCACGGCCTCCCCTGGAAGCCATGCCACAACGCCGGCGCGCCCCAGCGCGCGCCTTCGACCGCGTACCAGGGCAGCAGCGCGATGCCTGCTGCCGTGGCGGCGATCCAGACTACTTGGGTAGTGCCTTGACTTCCTTGTCCCACTTCGACAGGAGCCGCTTACGTTCCGCCGACGAGCCGTACTTCGCGAAGTCGTAGTCGATCACCTTGGTCTGGTCGAGCCGCGGCGCTTGCGGCGGAACCCTGGCGTTCTTGTTCGACGGGATCTGAAACGCCTTTGCTTCGGCGCCGATGCTCTGCGCTTCCGGCGTGAGCGCCCAGTCGTACCACGCTTTCGCCTGGTCGAGGTTGCGCGCCCCCTTGATGATGCTCATGGAGCCGACCTCGTAGCCGGTGCCCTCGCAGGGTGCGACCACCTTGATTGGGTTGCCCTGCACCGCGAAGGTCACCAGGTCGTGCATGAAGGTGATGCCGATGAGGGTTTCGCCGCTCGCGGTGGCCTTGGCCGGGGCGGCGCCCGACTTCGTGTACTGGTTGATGTTGCGGTGCAGGCGCTTCATGAAGTCGAACCCCTTATCCTCGCCGTGCAGCTGCACGATCGTCGCGAGCATCGTGTACGACGTGCCGGAAGAGTTCGGATCGGCGACCTGAACCTCGTCCTTGTACCTGTCGGACAGGAGGTCGCTCCAGCACTTCGGCTCGGGCAGCTTCTTCTTCGCCAGCAGCTCGCTGTTGTAGCCGAAGCCGAGCACGCCGGCGTATACGCCGACCGTGCGGTACTTCGACTGTTCGGCCTGCTTCACCGCCCAAGGCGCGAGGTCCTTCAGCATCGGGGAGCGGTATTCGAGCGTCAGCCCCTCCTCGGCCGCCTGCAGGTGCGGATCGCCGGTTCCGCCCCACCACATGTCGCCGCGCGGATTGGCAGCCTCCGCCTTGACCTGCGCATAGAGCTCGCCGCTACTCTTGCGCGTCATTGCGACCTTTATACCGGTTTTCCTCTCGAAGGCAGTGACCATGGCGCGGCACCACTCCTCCTGCACCGTGCAGTACAGCACCAGGTTGCCTTGAGCAAAGGCAAATCCCGGCGTAGCCAGCGCCAGGGCCAGAATCAATCGCTTCATGACATCCTCCTCTTCAGGTTTTCGTTAGCTTGCCCGACCCCGGTCGCCGCGACCAGCGCTTCCTTGAGGCCCGGGGCGCAGGCGAGCACCGCGTTGCCGCGGGCGAGACCGTCGCCCGCGAGGTAGTCGTTGGTCCAGCCGCCCGCCTCGCGCACCAGGAGCAAGCCGGCAAGGGTGTCCCAGGAATTGATATGCAGCTCGCAGTAGCCGTGCGTCCGCCCGGCGGCGACGTAGGCGAGGCCCAGCGCGCCGGAGCCGGCGCGCATGAATATCGCCCCGGCGTCGAGCACGCGCTCGAGCAACCCGGTATAGGCGCGCACCGGACGGCGCGCGGACCAGCCGAGCTCGATGATCGCGCGCCGGATGTCGCTCACGTCGGCGACGCGCATCGCGCGGTCGTTCAGGAACGCGCCGCCGCCGAGGCGCGCGCGGTAGAGCTCGCCGTACACCGGCGCCGCGATCGCGCCGAGGAGAAGCTGGCCCGCCGAGATGAACGCGATCGAAACGCAGAAATGCGGAATGCGGTGCGCGAAATTCGCGGTACCGTCGATCGGATCGATCACCCAGACGGCGTCTCCCGTTCCCTCGGCGCCGCCCTCCTCGCCGAGAAACGCGTCGCGCGGGAAGCGCCCCTTCAGGCGCTCGATGATGAGACGCTCGACCGCTCCATCGGCGACCGTAATGAAATCCTGCTTACCCTTTAGCTGGGTGGAAACACCTGACTCGAAGTACTTCCTGGCAAGCTCCCCCGCCTCTCGGGCGACAGCGGCGAGCGCAGCCTCCCTCGCATCGAGCTCCCCCTCGTTCATGCTTTCCAGTATCGCTGCGCGAGTGGCCTGAGGCAATCATGGCCGATGCGCGCATGGGTAAGGGGGTGCGCTATTGCGGGATCCTGGTCGGCTTCCACAACCAGCCACCCGGCATATCCGGCGTGCGCCAGGTTCTTGAGGATCGGCTCGAAATCGATCGAGCCGTCACCGGGAACCGCGAACACATCTCCAACCACCGAGTCGAGAAAGCTCCAGTCCTTCTTCGTCGCCTGCTCGAGCCTGTCCTTGCGGATGTCCTTGCAATGGACATGCACGATGCGCTTCGCGTGGCGCTTGAGCGCACGCACCGGATCGCCGCCGGCAAACGTCAGGTGGCCGGTGTCGAGCAACAGGCCGACGGCTTTCGTGCCCTCCATCATGCGCTCGACCTCGTCCTCGGACTGGATCACCGTTCCCATGTGGTGATGGTAGGCGAGCTTCATCCCGTCGTCTTCGAGGTGACGAGCAACCGCGTCCAGCCGCTCGAGAAAAGGCATCCATTCCTTGCCGGCGAGCTGGGGTCGCTTGGACAAGGGCACCTTGCGGTCCCCGTGCACGCAGCGCGATACCTCGCAAAAGACCATGGCGGTGGCGCCAAGCTTCTTGAGGAGAGTGGTATGCGGCTGCATCGCCTTGATCTCGTCTTCCACCGAGCGCTCGAGCAGCCTCGCGCTGTACCAGCCAGACACAAGGCTCAATCCATGTTTCTTAAGCATGGGGTCAAGAACCTTGGCATCGCGCGGAAACTTCCGGCCCAGCTCGACCCCTTCATATCCCGCGAGCTTCGCCTCCGTGAGGCAGGTTTCGAGCGAATTGTTATCGCCCAGCTCCGGCAGATCGTCGTTGGTCCACGTGAGTGGGTTGATGCCGATTCGCACGTTCATGCCCGAAGCCCCTGGCGCTTGCGGGCGCGTTCGTAGGCTGCACGAGCTTTCTTCTGTCCGGCGGTGCGCGGCGCTTCGGTGACCGCGACGTCCCACCAGGCGCCTCCTTCAGCGGTGCCGCGCCGCGGGTCGGTCTCGATCACTATGACGCAGGTCTTGCGCGCCCGCAGAGCTCTGTCGAGAGCGCCGTTCAGGGAAGAAAGACCTTCCACCTTTTCCGCTGCAGCACCGAGGCTTCGCGCATGCGCGGCAAAATCCACGCGCGGCGCCGCGGCGCCGAGCAGGTTGTTGAACGAAGCGCCGCCGGTCGCGGCCTGAAGCCGCTCGATGCAGCCGAAGCCGCGGTTGTCGAGCACGACGACGATGAGCTTCGCGCCGAGCGCCACGGCGGTCGCGATCTCGGAGTTGAGCATCAGGTAGCTGCCGTCGCCCACCAGCACACAGACTTCACGCTTCGGGTGCGCGAGCTTCACGCCCAGCCCGCCGGCGATCTCATAGCCCATGCACGAATAGCCGTATTCGAGGTGATAGCCGGTCGAGTCGGTTGCGCGCCAGAGCTTATGGAGCTCACCCGGCAGCCCCCCGGCGGCACACACGACCACACCCGTCTTCGGCATTGTCTTGTTGACGAGACCAAGTACCTGGGCATCGGTCGGCTTGCCTGCCTTTGCACTCTTTCCTCTTTCGGGTGCGGTAACGCGCTCGACTGTGCCGTTCCATGCGCGTGCGAGGCGCGCGGCTTCAGCTGTCCACGCTGACGGAGCCCGCCAGCCACGCAGCGCCCGCCCGAGCGCCTCGAGGCCTGCATCCGCGTCCGCGACGAGAGATAGCGCGCCGTGCTTCGCGGCGTCGAAGGCGCCGACGTTCAGCTGCACGAGCTTCGCCGCGGGAAAGAGGGCGCGCGAGCCGGTAGCGAAGTCGCCGAGGCGCGTGCCGATGGCGAGGACGAGGTCGGCGCGAGCGGCAAGCGCGTTCGCCGCCTGCGTTCCGGTGACCCCGATCGCGCCGACGTTGCACGGGTGGTCCCAGGCGAGGCTTCCCTTGCCCGCCTGCGTTTCCGCCACGGGAAGGCCGTGGGCGTCGGCGAACTCGGCAAGGCGCTTTTCCGCCAGCGCGTACTTGACGCCGCCGCCTGCGATGACCAGCGGTTTCCTGGAGGCACGAAGCGCTTTCGAAACCGCTTCGGCTTCGGCCGCGTCCGGTGGTGGTTTCCTTATTCGATGCATGCGGCGGCGGAAGAACTCGGCGGGGTAGTCGTAAACCTCGGTCTGCACGTCCTGCGGCAGCGCGAGCGTAACGGGGCCGCAGTCGGCGGGATCGAGCAGCACGCGCAGCGCGGCGGGCAGGCTGACGATGAGCTGCTCGGGGCGGGTAATGCGGTCGAAGTAGCGCGAGACCGGCCGAAAGCAGTCGTTGACCGAGACGCCCGAGTCGCCGAAGTCTTCGAGCTGCTGCAGTACCGGGTCAGGGTGGCGGCTCGCGAACACGTCGCCGGGAAGAAAGAGCACCGGCAAGCGGTTCACGTGCGCCACCGCCGCTGCAGTCACCATGTTGCTCGCGCCCGGGCCGATCGAGCTCGTGCACGCCATCATGCGGCGGCGCGCATGCGCTTTCGCGAACGCGATCGCGGCGTGCGCCATCGCCTGCTCATTATGCGCGCGCAGCGTCGGCAGCCTGCGCCGCGCGGCGTGCAGCGCCGGCCCGAGACCCGCGACGTTTCCATGCCCGAAAATCGCCCAGACGCCGGCGAAAACTGGCACCCCGTCGATCTCCTGGCTCGCCAGGAAACGAACCAGCGCTTCCGCCATGGTGATGTGAACCGCCGCCACGCGCCTCCCCGCTCTCGATTTATCATACACAAACAAGAATGCTGGAAATCGCCCAGTTCGGGGCTGGACGCATCGGCCAGATCCACGCCGCCAACATCGCCGCCATGAAGGACGTGCGGCTGCGCTACATCGTGGACCTGAACGCCGATGCCGCCCGGAAGCTTGCCGCGCGCTACCGCGCCAGGGTCGTGGCCGAGCGCGACGCGCTCGCCGATCGCGAGGTGGGAGCGGTGCTCATTGCCTCGTCGACCGACACGCACGCGCGCCTCGCGATCGCGGCCGCGCGCGCCGGCAAGGCGATCTTCTGCGAGAAGCCGATCGACCTTTCGCTTTCGAAGGTGGACTCGTGCCTTCAGGAAGTTGAGAAGGCCGGCGTGCCGATGTTCGTCGGCTTCAACCGCCGCTTCGACCCGAGCTTCAGCGCGCTTAAGGCTCGCCTCGACGCCGGCGAGATCGGCGCGGTCGAGCAAGTGGTGATCTCGAGCCGCGACCCGGGGCCGCCTCCGCTTTCGTACATCAAGGTCTCGGGCGGCATGTTCCGCGACATGACGATCCACGACTTCGACATGGCGCGCTGGCTGCTCGGCGAGGAGCCGGTCGAGGTGTTCGCCATGGGAGAGTGCCTGGTCGATCGCAAGATCGGCGCCGCCGGGGACATCGACTCCGCGATGGTGCTGCTGCGCACCGGGTCAGACCGGATGTGCCACATCAACAATTCGCGCCGCGCGGCGTATGGCTACGACCAGCGCATCGAGGTGTTCGGCGCTAGAGGAATGCTGCGCGCGGAGAATCTCGGCGAGACCACGGTCGAGCGCTTCGGCCCGCGCGGCACGGTCGCCGACCGGCTGCTCGATTTCTTCCTCGAGCGTTACGCGGACGCCTATCGCGCCGAGATGGCCGCATTCGTCCGTGCCCTTACGCAAAGCACGCCCATGCCTGTCGGTGCGAAAGACGGCCGCCAGGCCCTGGTTCTCGCCGAAGCCGCTCTGCAGTCGCACAAGAAGAAGCAGGCAATCCGCATTGGTTAACTTCGCCCTGTTCGGCGCCGGACGCATCGGGCGCATGCATGCCGAGAATCTCGCGCAGCGCAGCGACGCGAGGCTGCTCTACGTCGTCGACACCAAGCCCGAGGCGGCGCGTGCGCTCGCCGAGCCGCTCGGCGCGAGGCAGGCCGCCGCGGAAGAGGCGTTCTCCGATCCCCAAGTCCATGCCGTCCTGATCGCGTCGTCGACCGGCAGCCACGCCGATCTCTCGATCGCCGCGGCGCGCGCCGGCAAGGCCATCTTCTGCGAGAAACCGGTGGATCTCACGCTGCCGAAGGTGGACCTGTGCATCAAGGAAGTAAGGAAAGCGCGGGTGCCGATGTTCGTCGGCTTCAACCGGCGCTTCGACCCGAGCTTCCGCGAGCTCAAGAAGCGCCTTGATGCCGGCGTGATCGGCAAGCTGGAACAGGTGATCATCACCAACCGCGACCCGGGGCTGCCCGAGCTGCGCTTCCTCGCGTCCTCGGGCGGGCTTTTCCTCGACTTCACCATCCACGACTTCGACATGGCGCGCTGGCTGCTCGGCGAGGAGCCGGTCGAAGTGTTCGCCTGGGGCGCGGTGCTGGTCGATCCGCGCGTGCGCACCGAGGGGAAAGACATCGACACCGCGATGCTTCTGCTGCGTACCGCGAGCGGCAAGATGTGCCACATCAACAACACGCGCCGCGCGGTCTACGGCTACGATCAGCGCATCGAGGTGCTCGGCGCGAAAGGCATGCTGCGCGCAGCGAACCTTGCGCCAACCAGCGTCGAGCGCTTCGGCGCCGAGGCGACCTGCGTGGACAATCCCTGGCCCAATTTCCAGACGCGCTATGCCGCGGCCTACGCTGCAGAGCTCTCATCGTTCATCCGAGGCGTCGAGGCGCGCAAGCCGGTCGAGGTCGGGCCCGAGGACAGCCGGCAGGTGCTGGTCCTCGCCGAGGCTGCGCTGAAATCCAGCCAGACCGGTAGACCGGTCAGATTGAAATAGAACCTCGAAGGGGCGGCCGGGGTCCATCAAACCATGGACCAGGCCGAGCGCAAGGACACTGCCCAGCACGCGCTGGTTTATGTCGCGATCGCGGTGGCCGTTGTAGTGATCCTCGTCCTTCTGTGGTACGCGATCGACGTAGTCCTGTTGGCGTTCGTCGGCGTGCTTGCCGCGATCCTGCTGCGCGCGCCGGCCGACTGGCTCGCGCAGCGCTTCGGCTGGAGCGAAGCCTGGTCGCTCGCCCTGGTCGGCGCGGTGCTTGTCGGGGTACTCATCGCCGGCGGTGTGCTCTTCGGCCGCGGCATCCTGTCGCAGGCGCTCGCACTCGTCGACCGCATCCCGGAGATCATCGAGGGCTTCAGGAAAGAGCTCGGCAAGAGCGAGCTCGGTGGCCGGCTCGTCGCGTTCGCGGATATGAGCGGCATGCTCTCGAGCGGCGGCGTCCAGGTCCTCGGCCGCGGACTCGGGCTGATCGGATCGACTTTCGGCGTGGTGGCCAACGTGCTGATCGTGGTCTTTTTCGCGGTGTTCATGGCCGCGCAGCCGCGCATGTACGTCGAAGGCGCGCTGCATCTAGTCGCGCGCAAGAAACGCGACCGCGTGCGCGAGGTCCTCTACGAAATCGGGCGCGTGCTGCGGCGCTGGCTCGTGGGGCAGACCGTGCTCGCCGTCTGCGTCGCGACCCTCACTGGCGCCGGCCTGGTACTGCTCGGTGCACCGTTTCCTTTCGCGCTCGCGCTGCTCGCCGGCCTGATGGAGTTCGTGCCGTACATCGGCCCGTTCCTCGCCGCGATACCCGCGGTGATGGTAGCTTTCGCAAACGGGCCTGAGCTCGCGCTTTACGTCGCGCTGCTCTTCATCGGCGTGCAGCTCGTCGAGAGCTATGTGCTCGCGCCGCTCGTGCAGCAGCGGGCGGTGCACCTGCCGCCGGGGGCGATCCTCTTCGCACAGGTGCTGATGGGCGCCATCGTCGGCGCGCTTGGCGTCGCGGTCGCGACCCCGCTTGCGGCGGCGGTCATGGTGGCGGTTGGAATGCTCTACGTCGAGGACGCGCTCGGCGACCAGAACGCCACGCCCCGCTAATCCAGTCCCATCGAGCCCATGATCCGGTACCACTCGTCGTGGCCGTCGCGCCAGCCGGCGAGGTAGCGGTTCGCGTCCACGGCGACTCCGAAGCGGCTGCACGCCGCGTCGAGCCTCAAATCCTGCGGCGGATGGCCGCCGAAGCCGTCGGCGTAGCCGCGCGCGTGCCAGTTCATGCCACGGCAGTCGGCCTCGGTGGGACTGAACGCGGCGCAGCCCGCCATCAGCGTAAGCGCCAGAGCTGCGCAGGCTCGACTCATCGACGTATGCGGTCCATCGACCCGATCAGCCGATACCACTCGTCGTAACCGTCCTTCCAGCCGGCGAAATATTCGGTCTCATTGACCTCGACTCCGAAACGGCGGCATTCCTGCTGCAGGCGGAGGAACTGCTGCGGATGGCCGGCGTAGCCGTCGGCGTAGCCCCTTTTGCGCCAGTCGACGCCCACGCAGTCGGCTTCCTCGAGCGGAAAAAGCGCGCAGCCCGCGAGCACGCAGGCAAGCAAAAAAACTGTACTTCGCATGACCGGTAAACAGCCTGGCCCGGGCGAGGATTCCGTGCTTAGCGCCGAATTGCGATGTGGTGCGCCCGGTTTCGTAGCAATAGCTGCTCGAGGTGCTGCTTCTCTTCTTCCGAGCGGGTAAATACGCTCAGCACGCAAGCGCCGGTGCGAACGGCTTCGCCGTACCGGGCAACCTTAGTGTCGGCGCGGGGCTGGCCGGGCTGGTTTTCGAACGACTGCCCCGGCGCCTCGGCGCCGATCCCATCGTCGGTCAGGGTCGCGCTGAGCGCGATGCGAATCTCGGGTACCCCCGCCTCAAGCAGCACGCCTCTTGCCTGCTCGGCGGCGGCCGGGCTGCCGAAGACGCCGATCACGGTTTGTGACCCGAGAACTCCCATTCCCCGTCCCGTGCAACATCCGTGCCGTGGCGTCTAAGCAACGACATCTTTAGCCATGTCAGCAATCGTCAGTGTGACAAATTATGCGTGTGTAAGGCTCGCCCCGGGAACATAGGATGCGCATCATCGCGCACTGCACGGAGGTCGTTCAATGAGCCCAACGATTCCCAAGCGAGTCATCATCGGATTCAGCCTGGGGTTCGCGATCCTCGCCGTTAATGCCCTGATTGCCTATCAAACCATCATTTCGCTCAAGCAGGCGACCCGTTCCGTTGAGGAGGGCTTGCAGGTTGCGGAACTGCTGAGGGGCGTACGCTCCGCCGTGGCAGATTCCGAAGCGGGGCAGCGCAGCTACATCATCAGCGAGAGGAAGGCGTACCTAGAGCATTCCGGCGAACTTCTTCGGGTTGCCGATCGCCGGCTGAGCGACATCCGCGCACTGATCGGCGACGACGCTGTCGAGCTGAAGAGGATCGATTCACTGCAGTCATCGATTGCGGCACGCACCGCTGAATTCTGGAATGCGCTCGCGCTGCTGGAGAGCGGCGATAGACGGGCCGCCCTCAAGGCCATTTCGACCGAAGAGTCCAGGCGAAACCTGGACGATACCTACGAGCTTTTCAGACAGTTTAGGGCGAAGCAGGGCGAGCTGTTCATGCAGCGGACCCGACAGCTTCAAGAACATTCCCGCTTCAGCCTCGCGACGCAGTACATCGCCACCTTTTTCGGCCTGGTCTTTCTCGGCTTGATCTATTACTTGGTCTACCGGGAAATCACGGTGCGCAGGCAGACGGAAGAAAAGCTCAAGATCGTTGCCACTCATGACGCGCTGACGGCGCTGCCCAATCGCACCTTGCTGCACGAGCGCTTGTCGCAGGCGCTTGCGAGGGCGCAGCGCCACGGCCGGCCGCTCGCCGTCCTCCTCGTTGATCTGGACCGCTTCAAGCACGTGAACGATGCGCTGGGCCACGGGGCCGGCGACACGCTGCTTCAGGTTGCGGCGCGGCGGATATACGACTGCCTCCGGGAGACCGATACGATGGCCCGGCAGGGGGGCGATGAGTTCGTGGTGCTAATGGACGAGCTCTCGGATCGCGAACGGATTACACGCATATCGAAGGGGATCCTGGATGCCATGGTCGAACCCTTCGTCATCGAAGGGCAGGAAATCCATGTGAGCGCCAGCATCGGCATCAGTGTCTACCCGGATGACGGCAGGACCCTGCTGAGGAACGCGGACATCGCGCTGTACCGCGCCAAGGGGAAGGGAGGCAACAACTACCAGTTCTATTCGGCGCAGATCGACAACTATTCCGCCGAGCGCCTGGCGCTGGAATCCGGGCTGCGCCGCGCGCTCGAGCGCGATGAATTGAGGCTGCACTATCAGCCCAAGGTGAGCCTCGCCGCCGGGCGCATCTGCGGAATGGAGGCGCTGCTGCGCTGGCAGCATCCGCAGATGGGGCCGGTCGCGCCGGACCGGTTCATTCCGATCGCCGAGGAAAGCGGCCTCATACAGCCGATCGGCGCCTGGGTGCTGAAGACCGTGTGCATGCAGAACCGGGCGTGGCGGCAGCAGGGGATGCCGCGCTTTCCCATCGCGGTAAACCTGTCGCCCCGCCAGTTCGCCGAAGAGAGCCTTCTCCATGACATCAAGTCAGCGCTCGCCGATTCCGGGCTGGAAGGGTCGGACCTGGAACTCGAGATCACCGAGAGCATGGTGATGAATGACCCCGAGCAGGCGGTCACCACCCTGCGTCAGCTGAAGGACCTGGGAATCCGCGTGGCGATTGACGATTTCGGCACCGGCTATTCATCGCTCGCGTACCTCAAGCGCTTCCCGATTGACAGCGTGAAAGTGGATCGTTCCTTCATCGAAGATATCCCGCAGGACGTGGACAGCATGGCTATCGTTCAGGCGATCATCGCCATGGCGCATGGCCTGCGCCTCAAAGTGGTCGCTGAGGGAGTTGAAAGCGAAGTGCAGGTTAGCTTCTTGCGCGCCCAAGGGTGCGATGAGATACAAGGGCACTATTTCAGCGCGGCGGGGCCCGCAAGCGAAATTTCCGGCATCATGCGCAAGACCTTGCGGCCCGGCACTACCATTTTCCTTTCGGAGCATCGTCGTCGCAGGGCATCGGCCTAGGCTGTATTTTTCAAACTC
This sequence comes from Burkholderiales bacterium, assembly GCA_035454685.1. GTDB lineage: Bacteria > Pseudomonadota > Gammaproteobacteria > Burkholderiales > SG8-39 > SCGC-AG-212-J23. The sequence continues at coordinate 60,136 of DATIGN010000157.1, forward strand.
GGGTCCTTCTCGGCCGGCACATAAAGCAAGCGAGCGGCACCAAGCGGCCGCCTAACAGCGGGACTACTGCGGCGGCCGCAGAGAGCCGCCACAGGCACCACTAGAGCGGCTCATTGATTTGATCACCTGCGAGCAAAAAAAGTCGACCGCTAAAGTCCGCGCGCTCTTCGCCAAGACTCGCAAACCGGGGACATCGAAAATCTAGTCGGCTCGCTCGCGCGTCAGAACCACAGTGCCCGAACGAGGAGCGCCACAGTACTAACTGACCACACCAACGGCAGGGTCCACGGATAGAGGCGATCGGTGGCCGGCCGCAGGCCATCTTGACCGTCCCGCTGCGCTGGAAACAGACTCGCTTCAAGGCTCACGCGGTAATGATGCTCCCAAGCATGGCATTCTAAGAACAACTCTTGTGTTCGTCGGCGCGCGGCGTGACAAATATCCGGACAGCCGCACACGACATTTCAAGTACGAGCGCGAGTACGACGCGCGGATAAGAGGCGCCCGAGGTTGTGGGTCAGCGCGGCCCACTGAGGGGTCAGGCGTCTAGCGCCGAGCGCTCGCGAGCACTACGTAGATCACCTCGACATCTCCTTCGAGGCGCCCCTCGAAGTCAACCGCAATCCGCCGCGATCGACCCGAGTCGCCCAGTTCGCGGGCTGCCGTCTCGTCGTCCTTGCCCCTCAAGTACAAAACGCGGACTCTTCGCTTGCCACGCCGGTTAGCGAGCGGCAGCGCGCCACCCCGTGCAGATTTGGTTTCCATAGTTAGCCGCTCCTCTGTGACAGGTTCGGCTTTAAGCGCCTGCTCTGTGGATGACGCTAGATAAGCCACCAGACGACCGCCGCCCAGAACGGTGCCGACAGCATCACGGCTACCATCACGCCTCGGGCCGGGGCCAAGGGGTCGGTGTCGTCGTACTCCTGGACGAGCTTTAGTACTTCAAGTTCAGTTTCGGGCTGGCTCTTCACCGACGGCAAGCGGCCGGCGAGCTGTCGTTGCTCATTGGGCAACGTCTCGAAGATCGTGTGCACGTCCGTGTCGAGGCTAGGTGTGTACCTAAACGCGACGGTCGATTTCATGACGAACTCCTTTTGCTGCTCTAGCGTTCAGGGGGCGTTCGCTCTAGCTGCGTACATACCCTAGCTACGTTGGGGCGCCGTTCGCATGAGACGGTGCGCCTACTACTTTACAAAGCTTCACCCGCACGGCGGTGTAGTTGCTTTGGTCGAGACTCCTCGGGTGAGGATGTGTAGGGGACAGAGCGCACCGTGCTGCGTGCCGCCGATTCTCATTTTGCACTCGGCGAAATCGACACCATTGCGCCGTTTGGGAATGTTCTTTGCATGAGCGAACATGGTCCTTTCTTGGTTACCCCCCGGGTTGGGCCGATGGGTGAGCAGGCTTCTGAGCGAGGGGTACAGCGAGCCTTTCGGTCCCGACCGGCCACACTCGACGCAATTGGTCGTGCCCTTCTTTGAAACGCACCAGCAGCTCGTTCTTCGCAACATGGCAAGTCGCATCGGGCGGGAAGAATTGGCTGCACAACTGGACGTCCCTGCATCCTTGCTTGTTGAATGGATGAACGGCAAGGAAATGCCGATGCATAAGCTGCTTGCCCTGGCCGCGCTGCTTGGGAAGTTGCGCGCCGTGCTGGACCTTGAGTTGGTCGAGGGTCTTCCCGGTGGTTGGTACCTACGATTTCGATCATACTGGCTGGATGCTGTTCCGCAGATGCTATCTCCGGCG
>DATIGN010000158.1:0-2369 GCA_035454685.1 Burkholderiales bacterium
GATCGGGCTCCGGCTCGGCGTCAACCGCACCTGGGATTCGCGCTGGTTTGCCAGCCGGGGCGAATATGCGCGCCTGTTGCATGAAGACTTGAAGATGCGCGAGCACATTCTTGGTTCGCGCAAGCAGGCCGGCATCTCCAAAGTGGTCATCGAGCGCCCGCACAAGAAATGCCGCGTCACGGTGCACACCGCGCGGCCGGGCATTCTGATCGGCAAGAAGGGCTCGGACATCGAGAAGCTGCGGCGCGAACTTGCCAGCATGACGGATTCGGAAGTGCATCTGAATATCGTCGAGGTGCGCAAGCCGGAAGTCGACGCCACGCTGGTGGCGGAGGGTATCGCCCAGCAGCTCGAGCGGCGCGTGGCGTTCCGCCGGGCGATGAAGCGGGCGGTGCAGTCGGCGATCCGCATGGGCGCGCTCGGCATTCGCATCAATTGCTCGGGCCGGCTCGGCGGCGCGGAGATTGCGCGCATGGAGTGGTATCGCGAGGGCAGGGTGCCGTTGCACACGCTCCGCGCCAATATCGATTACGGCACGGCGCTCGGGCGCACGGCCTACGGCATCATCGGCGTCAAGGTCTGGATCTTCAAGGGCGAGATCATGGAGCACGATCCCATGGCCCAGGAGAACAAGGCGATCGAGGCGCAAGAAGGCGGACGTTCCACCGGTCGGCGCGAGCCGGCTCCGGCGCAGGACTAGGAATGGCGAAGGCGTAAGTCATGCTGCAACCGAAGCGTACCAAATACCGCAAGGCGCATAAGGGGCGCATCAAGGGCGCCGCGTCGAGCGCGGCCACGCTCGCTTTCGGCACGTATGGGCTGAAGGCGCAGGAGCCTGCGCGCATCACCGCGCGGCAGATCGAGGCGGCGCGCCGCGCTATGACCCGGCAGATGAAGCGCTCGGGCCGGGTGTGGATCAGGCTGTTCCCCGACGTGCCGGTGTCGAAGAAGCCGACCGAGGTGCGCATGGGCAAAGGCAAGGGCACGCCCGAGCTGTGGGTGGCGCGGGTGAAGCCCGGGCGCATCATGTTCGAGATCGATGGCGTGACGGAACCGGTCGCGCGCGAGTCGCTGAGACTCGGCGCCGCCAAGCTCCCGATCAAGACGCGCGTGGTCGCGCGCATCGAGGCGAAGTGATGAGAGCGCACCAGGTTCGCGGCATGACGCCGGATCAGCTCGCCGACGAGCTGATCAAGCTGAAGAAGGAGCAGTTCAATCTGCGCTTCCAGGCCGCGTCAGGCCAGCTGGAAAATACCGCGCGCGTGCGCCAGATCCGGCGTGACATCGCGCGCATCAAGACGATCGGGCGGCAGGCGCCGGTCGAAGGCGGCGAGGTGAAGCCGAAACCGAAGGCCGAGCCGAAGCCGAAGGTTACAGCGAAGGCCAAGCCAGCCGCCAAGGCTAAGCCCAAGGCGGCGCCGAAGGCCAAGGCGAAGACGTCGGCGAGAGCCGCGAAGTCAAAAGCGAAAGCAAAGGCAAAGGGTTAGGACGAGCAAATGCCGAAACGCGTTCTGCAAGGGGTCGTGGTGAGCGACAAGAACGACAAGACCGTGGTGGTCCGCGTCGAGCGGCGCTTCACGCATCCGCTGCTGCAGAAGACCGTGCGGCGGAGCAAGAATTATCACGCCCATGACGAGAAGAACGAGTTCAAGGTGGGCGAGATGGTGTGGATCGAGGAATGTGCGCCGATCTCCAGGCACAAGCGGTGGACGGTGTTGCCGCGCGAGCAGGCGGCGAGCTAGCGGTGAATTTCGGATTTAAGGGCGCGGTGCCATGATTCAGATGCAGACCAATCTCGACGTCGCCGACAATTCCGGCGCGCGCCGCGTCCAGTGCATCAAGGTGCTCGGCGGCTCGAAGCGGAAATATGCCTCGATCGGCGACACCATCGTCGTCTCGGTCAAGGAGGCGATCCCGCGCGGCCGCGTGAAGAAGGGTCAGGTAATGAAGGCCGTGGTGGTGCGTACCGCCAAGGGCGTGCGCCGGCCGGACGGCTCGATCATTCGGTTCGACCGCAACGCCGCGGTGCTGGTCAATCCGCAGGGCGAGCCGATCGGCACCCGCATTTTCGGTCCGGTGACCCGCGAGCTCAGAGCCAAGAAGCACATGAAGATCGTGTCGCTTGCGCCGGAGGTCTTGTAGATGCCGAAGCTCAAGATCAAGAAAGGTGACCACGTCGTGGTCATCACTGGCAAGGACAAAGGCAAGAAGGGCGAGGTGCTCAAGGTGCTTCCGTCCGAGAACCGCGCCATCGTCAAGGGTGTGGCCATGATCCGGCGGCATCAGCGCCAGACCGCGACGCAGGAGGGCGGCATCATCGCCAAGGAGGCGGCGATCCACATCTCCAATCTCGCGCTCGAGGATCCGAA
>DATIGN010000159.1:0-5780 GCA_035454685.1 Burkholderiales bacterium
CGACACCCCAGCTTCTCATCCCGCTTTCCGGGTCTCTTCTTCCTGGAGCTTGCGCCACAGGATCTTGCCGGTCCCGGTCTTTGGCAGCTCGTCGACGAACTCGATCACGCGCGGCACTTTGAACGCCGCCATGCGGCTTCGCGCCCAGTCGATGATGTCGTTGGCGGAAGTGTGCTTCGAATCGCTCTTCAGCACGACCACGGCCTTGACCGACTCGCCGCGGTAGCCGTCGGGCGTGCCGATGATGCAGGCTTCGTGAATCGCCGGATGCGCGTAAAGCATGGACTCGACCTCGGCCGGCCAGACCTTGTAGCCCGAGCAGTTGATCATGCGCTTCAATCGATCGGTGATGAAGAAGTACCCTTCCTCGTCGTAGTAGCCGAGGTCGCCGGTGCGGAAGAACCGCTTGCCGTCGTGCTCCAGAAACGCCTGCGCGGTGGCCTCGGGCTGATTCCAGTAGCCGCGGAAAACCTGCGGCCCGTGGACGACGATCTCGCCCACTTCGTTCGGCCCGAGCTCATGGAAATCCTGCAGATCGAGCACCCGCGCATCGGTGTTGTGGATCGGAATGCCGGCGCACTGGCGCTTCGGCCGGTGCGGCGGGTTGATGTGCGTCGGCGCCATGGTCTCGGAGAGCCCGTAGCCTTCGACGAAGGGCAGGCCGATCACCTGCTCGAGCCGGCGCGCGAGCGCCTCGGGCATCGCTGCGCCGCCGCCGCCGAGCACGCGCAGAGAGGAAAGATCGTAGCGGGAGAGATTCGGGTTGGAGAGAAAATCCACGAGCATCGTGGTAATCGCCGACCAGTTGGTGACCCGCGCGCGCTCGATCTGCATCGCAGCGCACTCGCGGTCCCAGCGCGACAGTACGACGAGCGTCGCAGCGATATGGATCGGCGCGTTCATCCCCGCCTGCATGCCGGTCACGTGGAACATCGGCATCGCGCACAGCACGACCGCCTCGTCCTGCGCGCCACGCCAGTGAAGGTAGGGCACGGTCGTCGCCTGGACGTTCGCGTGCGTATGCATGCAGCCTTTCGGCCTGCCCGTGGTTCCGGAGGTATACGGCATGACTGCGAGATCGTCCGCCCCGGCGCGGTGAGGCCCCGGTGCCGGATTCTCCTCGAGCATCTCTTTCCAAGTGGTCGGGCCGGCGGCGCGAACAAAGTCCGGAATCGGCAGGTCGCTCGGTTCCTTCAGATAATCGGAATACACCATCGGCAGTACGCGCTCGAGCCCTAGGGGGGCAAGCTCGCGCAGCAGGTCGTTCCCTACGATTGCGGCGACTGCGCCCGAGTCATCCACGTAGTGGCGCAGCTCCTCGGTGCGGTTCATCGGGTTCACCGGAACAACCACCGCGTCGGCACGCAGGATGCCGTAATAGGCGATCACGAACTGCGGGCTGTTCTGCGCATACAGCAGCACACGGTCGCCGCGCGCCACGCCATAGCGGCGCTGCAGGCAACCGGCGAGCGCGTCGACCTGGCGCTTGAGCTCCGCATAGCTCAAGCGGCTGCCGTAGTAGTCGATCGCCGCGCGATCGGGATACTTCACCGCGCTCACCGCGAGGTTCGCGTAGACGCTCTCTTTCGGCAGCTCCAAAGTGCGCGGCTGGCCGGGCGGCCAATGGGCGAAATGGCGCGTGAACATCAGGCGCGGTAGCGCTCGACCGCGGCTTCGTTCCAGTGGATGCCGGTGCCCGGAGCCGACGGAACGACGGCGTAACCGTCCTTGATCGTGAGCGGCTCCTGCAGTACCGCGTCGGCCCAATCGACGTACTCGAGCCAGTGGCAGCTCGGCGTCGCGGCAAGCAGGTGGCAGCTCACCTCGGGAAAAAGGTGGCTCGACATCTCGACGCCCGCCGCCTGTGCAAGCGCCGCGGCGCGCATCCAGCCGGTCACACCTCCGATGCGCCCGGCGTCGGGCATCACGTAGTCGCACGCGCCCGCGGCAAGCGCCTGCGCCATCTGCTCCGGCCCCATGAAGTTTTCGCCGATCTGAATAGGGGTTCTTACTTCCTGCCTCACCCTATTGCAGCCCGCGAAGTCATCGGCCCGTATCGGTTCCTCGATCCAGTAGACGCCGCCTTCGTCGTCGATCATGCGCCCGCGGCGGATCGCTTCGGCCACGGTCAGCCCCTGGTTGAAGTCCACCATGAGGGTGACCTGCGGCCCGATCTGGTCTTTCACCGCTTTCAACGCCTTCAGATCCTCCAGCGCCGAGGGCCTTCCGAGCCGCAGCTTGATCGCGCGAAACCCTTCTTCGACGAGCTCGCTCGCTTCTCTTGTCAGCTCCCTCTCGGAAAGCAGGCCGAGCCCCTTGGAGTTGTAGGCGGGCACCGGGCGCGGCGCTGCGCCGAGAAGGCGCACGAGCGGCTGGCCAAGCTCTTGCGCAGACGCGTCCCACGCCGCCATGTCGATGCCTGACATGGCGAAGAGCACGATGTTGTGCACGCCGAGAAGCGCGTAGCGCGCGCGCAGCTTGCGCTCGAGGTCCAAAGGCGCGAGCTCGTCGCCTTCGACCATTGCCGCCATCGCCTTGACCAGCTCGGCGATCGGAGCGAGATGGTGCTTTGCCAGCGCGAAGAGATACGAGCGGCCGACGATCCCCGCGTCGGTCTCCAGATCAATGAGCAGCAGCGGCGCGACGGTTAGCGTCGCGATGCTCGTGGCGAGCGGCCGCTTCATCGGCGCGGCGACCGCGCGCGTCCTGATGGCGCGGATCTTCATCGGCCCCGGAACTGCGGCTTGCGCTTCTCCATGAACGCGCGCCGTCCCTCTGCATAATCTGCGCTCTTCGCGCAGCGCTCGATCGCCGCCTGCATGCGCGCATGGTCCGGCGCGCCTGCGGCCTTCACGTACTCCTCGATGATCGTCTTGGAGTTGAGAATCGAAAGCGGAGCATTTGCCGAAAGGTCGGAAAGGATTTTGGCAATGAAAGGTTCGAGGTCCCCTTCCGGAAGAACCTGGTGAACCAGACCCATCGCGAGCGCCTCGTCGGCGTTGTACCTCCGGCCGAGAAACATGATCTCCCGCGCGCGCGCGTGGCCGACGGTCTCGAGCAGGCGCTTGTGGCCTTCGACGTTGTAGGCGAGCCCGAGCTTCGCCGCCGGAATGCCGAACTGCGCCGAGGTCGCGCAATAGCGCAGGTCGCAGGCGAGCGCGATCTCCAGGCCACCGCCCAGGCAGAAGCCGTAGATCATCGCGACCGAAGGCTTGGGCGAATCCTGGATCGCGTGCAGCACCTGGTCGAGCAGGTTGTCGTACGCGCCCACTGATTCCCTTGCAGCTCTCTTTTCTTCAAATTCGGAGATGTCGGCACCGGCCGAGAAAGCCTCCGTACCTGCGCCGCGGAACGCGATGCAGCGCACTTCGGGGTCGCGGTCGAACTGCGCCATCGCGGGCGCAATGCCGCGCCACATCTCGCCGTTGATGGCGTTGCGGCGCGCCGGCTGGTTGAAGATGATCCAGCCCACGGCGTCACGCTTTTCGGTGACGAGTTCCCCTTTCAGGGTTTGCCTCCCGGGCCGTAGACGGAAGGCACCGTGGAACGGGCGTCGCGCGCACTCCAGCGGCCGGCCTCCACCTGGTGGAAGAAATCCTCGAGCAGCTGGTTGAAAAGCGCGGGCTCCTCGAGATTGATGGCGTGCCCGCTGCGCGGCAGGATCGCGAGCGCCGCGGTCGGGATAGTGCGCTTCATGAGGAGGTTGACCTCGAGACATGGCTCTTCTTCGTCGCCCGACATGATGAGCGTCGGCACGTCCATGCGCGCCATTTCGGCGGTCAGGTCGTAGAAGGACGGGCGGCGGCACTGCACGCCGAGAAGAGTGTTAATGGCGCCAAGCGCCGAGTGCTCTTTGAACTGGCGCAGGTACTCTTCAAAGCCGCGCGGGTCCTTGATCTCGAGCTGAACGCGCTGCGGGCCGCGCCCATACGTTTCGACGAAGTGCGCCATGCCTGCGCGTTTGATGAGCTCGGCGTTCTTCTTCGACGTGGCCTGGAACTCGCGGTACTGCGCGGGGTGCGAGCCGTAGCCGCCGCCCGCCACCGTGATGGACATCGCGCGGTATCCGTACGTCATGCCGAAGTGCAGCGTGGCGAACGCTCCCATGGAGAGCCCGACGACGTGCGCACGCTGGATGCCGAGGACGTCCAGCACGCAACGGATATCGTCGCGTGCGCGCGCCTGCGAGTAGCGCTCGAAGTCCTCGGGGACATCGGAGGGCGGATAGCCGCGCGCGTTGTAGGCGATGCAGCGGTAGCGGCGCGAGAAGTAGCGCGCCTGCGGCTCCCAGCTTCGGTAGTCGCCGCCGAACTCGTGCACGAACACGACCGGCGCGCCGCTGCCCGCTTCCTCGTAATAGAGCTTGACGCCGTCATCCGTGGCGAGGGTTGGCATAATGCAAGCCTACGATGAAAGCGGTGCTCTGCAAACAGTTCGGACCGCCTGATTCGCTGGTGCTCGAGACGCTGGAGTCGCCGCGCGCAGGCGCGGGCGAGGTGGTGCTGTCGGTGAAAGCGGCGAGCGTGAACTTTCCCGATGTCCTCATCATCCAGAACAAATACCAGTTCAAGCCGCCGCTGCCGTTCTCGCCGGGCAGCGAGCTCGCCGGTGTGGTGAAGGAGGTGGGCGCGGGCGTCCAGGGCTGGCGCACAGGCGACAGGGTCATGGCGTTCACGACCTACGGCGCGTTTGCCGAGGAAGTAAAGACGGAGGCATCGCGGCTGCTGCCCCTGCCGCAGAACATGGACTTCGTCACCGGCGCGTCGTTCGTTCTCACCTATGCGACCACCGACCACGCGCTACGCGACCGCGGCGCGCTCGCCGCGGGAGAGACGCTCCTTGTGCTCGGCGCCGCGGGCGGCGTCGGGCTGGCGGCGATCGAGGTGGGCAAGGCGCTCCGTGCGCGCGTCATCGCCTGCGCGTCGAGCGAGGACAAGCTCACGGTGTGCCGCAGCCACGGCGCAGACGCCACGATCAACTACGCGACCGAGGATCTGCGCGAACGCATCAAGGCGCTAACCGCGGGCCACGGCCCCGACGTGATCTATGACCCGGTGGGTGGGCCTTACTCGGAGCCCGCGTTCCGCTCGATCGCCTGGCGCGGCCGCCACCTCGTGGTCGGCTTCGCCGCGGGCGAGATCCCCAGGCTGCCGCTCAACCTCGCGCTTCTCAAGGGCGCGTCTGTGGTTGGCGTTTTCTGGGGTGACTTCGCGCGGCGTGAGCCCGCGCGCTTTGCCGAGAGCGTAAAGCAATTGACGAAGTGGTACGCCGAGGGCCGGCTCAAGCCCCACGTCTCGCAGACATTCCCGCTGGAGAAAGCTGCCGAGGCCCTGAAGGCCATGGCCGCGAGGCAGGTAAAGGGTAAGGTGGTTCTTACGGTCGGGTAGAGTCGCCCGGCCCGAGCGGGCGCTGCATGAACACGCTATCCACCCAGCGCCCAAACTTGAAGCCCGCCGAGCGCAGCGTTCCGACACGGAGAAAACCGCAAGCCGCGTGCACGCCGATGGAACCCGCGTTGGCGCTGTCGCCGATGACGGCGATCATCTGGCGGTAGCCGAGCCCTTCACAGCGCCGGATGAGCCCTTCCAGCAGGCGTCGACCGATGCCGCGGCCGGTCATGTCTGGACGCACATAGATGGAGTCTTCGAGCGCGTAACGGTACGCGCTCCGCGGCCGATACGGCGCGCAGTAGCCGTAACCGGCGACTGTGCCGTCCGCCTCTGCGACGAGGTAGGGAAGGCCGCGGCCGGTCACGTCGCGGAAGCGTCGCTCGAGCTCCT
>DATIGN010000160.1:0-31226 GCA_035454685.1 Burkholderiales bacterium
ATGCTTTCCGAGAGAAACAAGGCGCTCCTGGTACGCGGCCGCAAAAGCGGCTGAGGTCAGCACCGGCTTTTTCAGCTCTTTGGTCATGCTCTCGACCCGCGCCGCCTCGTTGGCCGCGGCGCCGATCACGGTGAACTCCAGGCGCTCGGGCACGCCGATGTTGCCGTAGGTGACCGTGCCGAGGTGCAGCCCGATGCCGTAGCGCAGCGGTGTGCGCTCGGGATGCTGCTCATTCATCGTCTTTATTCTTGCGGCAGCGATGCGCGCAGCGCGCACCGCCCGCTTGCAGGATTCCCGAGGGTCTTCCTCGATTGGGAAAATTGCCAGCACGGCATCGCCGATGTAGCGCAATACTTCGCCGCCCGCCTCGAGCACCGCGCCCGCCATGCAGAAGAAGAAGCGGTTGAGCTGGCGCAGGTACGCGCGCCGCCCCATGCTCTTCGAAAGCGGCGTCGAGTCGCGGAAATCACAGAACCAGATGACGGCATGGATGTGCTCGCCGTCGCCGTGCTTGACGAGCCCCTTGAGCACGCGCTCGCCGGTGTGCCGGCCGAGGTAGGTCTCGAGCAGCGCAGTCGCGGTGCGCCGTGCTGCGTGCACCTCGAACACGCGGCCGAGCAGCGGCAACACTTCGTAGACCTGCCCAAGGTGCGCGGTGCCGAAGCCGCCGCGCACGAACGAAGTCATCGACATGACGTTGATCTGGCCGTCGGAGAAGCGGAACGGCATCGCGACGTAGTCGGTCGCGCCTTCGCTCTTCAGGTCGCGGACCACCGGGAAGTCGAGCGCGCAGTCAGGGTCCTCGATCCTGCGGCGCACCCCGCCCGCGCCGCGGATGATGGGTGCGAACGGGCTGTCGGCGAACTTCGGCTGGAGCAGGATGTCGTGCGGCTCGAACACCGTGCGGATCCCGGGCGTGTCGGCGCGCCACACGAGCACCGTGGCAAAGATCTGCGGGTGGAGCGTCGGCATGATCACCGTGCTCCGATCGACCGGCATGCCTGCCCCCCGCAAGGACTTGAGAAAGTGCTCGGCCAGCTCGGCGCTCGAGCCCGCCTTCCATGCCTCGTTTACCAGCCAACTCGCGAGCGGGTTGCCATGTAGGACTGGATGATTTTCGAGTTCTTGATCCTCATGGAGCAAGCTGACCTTATCCCTATAGAACGACAGGTAGCCACGGATAGGCTCGGCGTCGCGGTAGGGCTCCTCGTAGGCCCAGACCGCGTTCTCGGCGACTCGGTCGCCGACTTTCACGCTCCAGTAGCTCGCGTTGCCCTTGAACGGACAGTGCGTGGTGTGCTCGGTCCTCGCGAGGAGGTCCATGCGCACATCCTCGGTCGGGAAGTAATACGCGGGCGGCAGCCGGGTCTCGTGCAGCACGAGCGCGCGCGAGGAATCGGCGATGCGCTCGCCGCTGAACTCGACGCGGACACGCGTCTTGCTTGGCTCGAAGCGGATCTCGTAGTCCCCCGACATGGTGCTCTGTCGTACCATCGTTGCGTAACCTTACTCCCATGACCGCAGTCCCTGAAACACGCTACGCGAAGAGCGGCGACGTGCACATCGCCTACCAGGTGCTCGGCGAGGGCCCGATCGACGTCGTCTTCGTGCCGGGCTTCGTATCGAACGTCGAGCAGACATGGACATCGCCGGCGCGGGCCAGGTTCTTCCAGCGCCTCGCGTCGTTCTCGCGCCTCATCCTCTTCGACAAGCGCGGCACCGGCATGTCGGATCGCTCATCGCAGATCTTCACCCTCGAGCAGCGCATGGAGGACGTGCACGCCGTCATGGACGCGGCGGGATCTGCGCGGGCAGCCCTATTCGGCGTTTCCGAGGGCGGGCCGATGTCCATCATGTTCGCCGCCACCTATCCGCAACGCACCACGGCCATGGTGCTTTACGGCTCCTACGCAAGGCGCTCGTGGGCGCCGGACTATCCTTTCGCCTGGAACGACGAGAAGTGGGCGTCAGTCCTGTCCAACATCGAGCACCACTGGGGTACGCCAAAGGGAGCCGACCTCGCAGCCCGGGCGCCAAGCATCGCCCACGACGAGAAGCTCGCCGAGGCCGCCGGGGCCTACTACCGCGCATGCGCGAGCCCCGGCGCCGCGCTCGCGGTAATGAAAATGAACCGGGAGATCGACGTGCGCGACATCTTGCCCTCGGTGCGTGTGCCCTCGCTCATCCTGCACCGCACGGATGAGCGCGTGCTCGACGTCGAGAACGCGCGCTACATGGCACGGCGTATTCCCGGGGCGAAGCTCGTCGAGCTGCCCGGCATCGACCACACGCCCTGGATCGGCGACAGCGCCGCACTTCTCGACGAAGTCGAACTCTTCCTCACCGGCCAGCGGCAAGCTGCAGAAACCGAGCGTGTGCTCGCGACCGTGCAGTTCACCGACATCGTCCAGTCCACTGAGCGCGCCGCAGCGCTCGGCGACCGCAAGTGGCGCGATGTGCTCGAAAATTTCCAAGACATGGTGCGCGAAGAGCTCAGGCACCATCGCGGGCGCGAGATCGACACCGCGGGCGACGGTTTTCTCGCCGCGTTCGATGGCCCTGCGCGTGCGATTCGCTGCGCGGCGGCGGTGCGCGGGGGCGCGCGCTCGCAGGGCCTCGAGATCCGCGCCGGCGTGCACACCGGCGAGTGCGAGCTCATCGGCGACAAGCTCGGCGGCATCGCGGTGCACATCGGCGCGCGCGTCGCCGCTCAGGCCGCGCCCGGCGAGTGGCGCCTCTACGCTTTCGTGAGTTGAGGAGCTAAGCGGACGCCGCGTACGCGGCGAGCGCCGCGAGCGCGACGATGGCGAGCGATTCCAGCAGGAAGGCGAGCCGGCTCGTCTTCTGCTCCGTCTCCAGATCCTGCGTGGCCGGGAATTGCCTGATCTCGCTCATCGCAAGGCGACGATAACAACGTGCCCGAGCGAGCGGCGAGGATCTACTTCACGCTGCCGCTCGATCCGCTTATCGGCACGTCCGGATTGAGGTCAGGAATCGTGCGGCCGCCAGCCAATCTAGTTGATGACCCGGTCCGCGCGGGCCAGCAGATCGCCGGGAATCGCCAGGCCGAGCGCCTTCGCCGTCTTGAGGTTGATGAGCAGCTCGAACTTGAGCGGCCGCTCGATCGGCAGGTCCGCGGCCTTGGCGCCTTTCAATATCTTGTCGACGTGGCCGCTCCAGCGCGACGAGGAAGCCGAGCTCTGGGCACGGCTCTGCCCATTTCATCGGCTCGGTGAAAGCGTTTGACCTCCAGCCGAGAATCGGGCTCTGACCCCGATTTTTAGGTGCGGGCGACGGCGCTGTAGGGGTCGGCGGCGTCGCGCAGGCCATCGCCGAAGAAGTTGAAGGCGAGCACGACGATGAAGACCGGGACCACCGAGAGCATGAGCCAGGGGTAGAGCGCGACGACGTTGATGTTCTGGGCTTCGTTCAAGAGCACACCCCAGCTGGTCACCGGAGGTCTCAAGCCTAAACCCAAAAAGGACAATGCAGTCTCGCCGAGAATCATGGCGGGGACCGAGAGCGTCGCCGAGGCGATGAGGTGGCTGGTAAAGCTCGGCAGGAGGTGCTTGCGGATGACGCGCGCGGGGCTCGCGCCCATCAGCACCGCCGCAGTTGCAAAGTCTTCTTCTCGCAAGGCGAGGAGTTTTGATCTAACTGCACGCGCGAGCCCGGGCCAGTCGAGGAGGCCGAGGATGATGGTGATGCCGAAGTAGACGAGGATCGGGCTCCAGTTCACCGGCAGCGCCGCCGATAGCGCCATCCAGAGCGGCAACTCCGGGAAGGAGCGCACCATCTCGATGAAGCGCTGGATCGCGTTATCGACCCAGCCGCCGTAGTACCCGGAGATACCGCCGAGCGTGATGCCGATGAGGAAGCTGACCGCGATGCCGAGAAGGCCGACGGTGAGGGAGATGCGCGTTCCGTAGACGATGCGCGAGAAGAGGTCGCGCCCGAGCCGGTCGGTGCCGAGGAGGTACAGCGTGCCTTTCTCGGCCGGGCAGAGGAAGTGGAAGCGGCCCGGGATCATTCCCCAGAACTGATACTCGTCCCCCAGGCAGAAGAAGCGCACGCGGTACACGGCGCGGCGGTCCTCGAGGTATTCGCGCTTCAGGGTCTGCATGTTGAGACGCATGGTGTAGCCGTAGACGAACGGCCCGACGAAGCGCCCTTCGTCGAAGAGATGCAGGTACTGCGGCGGCGCGTAGATATGGGTGGTGTCGCGCGTGTGCAGGTTGTAGGGGGCGATGAATTCGCTCACCAGCGTCGAAGCGTAGAACGCGAGCAAGATCAGCCCCGCGACCACCGCGATGCGGTGGCGGCGGAATTTCCACCACATGATCTGCCATTGCGACGCGCGGTAGAACCGCTCCTGCTCGGGGGTGAGCGTCTCGGCCGCGTGCGGCTCAAACGGCTCCGTGGAGACGAAGTGAGGAAGAACCGCCGCGGCGGGCCTGGGGGTCATCGGTCGCGCGCGGCGCTCATCTATTTCGCTACGCCTCCAGTAAGCCTGATGCGCGGGTCCAGCGCGGCGAGGAGGAGGTCGGAGATGAACATGCCGACGACGGTGAGGAGCGACAGGAACATCAGGAACGAGCCAGCGAGGTACTGATCCTGGCTGCGCAGGGCTTCGAGGAGCATCGGGCCGGAGGTCTGCAGCGACAGCACCACCGCGACGATCGCCGAGCCCGAGATCACGCTTGGCAGCAGGTTGCCGATGTCAGCGATGAACGGGTTGAGCGCCATGCGCAGTGGGTACTTCACTAGCGCGCGGAACGGCGGCATGCCTTTCGCGCGCGCGGTCACGACATAGGGCTTTTGCAGCTCGTCGAGCAGGTTCGCGCGCAGGCGGCGGATCATGCCCGCGGTGCCGGAGGTGCCGATCACGATTACCGGGATCCACAGGTGCTCGATCACGGACAGCGCCTTGCCGAAGCTCCAGGGCTGGCCGAGGTACTCGGGATCCATGATGCCGCCGACGGAGAGCCCGAACTGCACGTTCGCTAAGTACATGAGCACGAGCGCAAACAGGAAGTTCGGCGTCGCGAGCCCGACGTAGCCGAGGAAGGTGAGCCCGTGGTCGCTCCAGCTGTACTGGTGGGTCGCGGAGTAGAAGCCGATCGGAAACGCGACCGCCCAGGTGAAGAGGATCACCGAAAAGTTGAGGATGAACGACAACAACAGGCGGTCGCCGACCACGTCCTTCACCGGCAGATCGTGCTCAAACGACCAGCCAAGGTCGCCCTGGATCAGACCCGAGAAGCCGTTCTCGCCCGGCCAGACGCCGACCCAGATCGCATACTGCTCGAGGAAGGGCCTGTCGAGCCCGTACTGCTTGCGCAGGAACTCGGCCCTTTCCGCCGCCGCCTTGTCGCCCTGGCTCTGCAGCTCGGCGATCTGGTTGGAGAGGAAGTCGCCCGGCGGCAGCTGGATGATGACGAAGGTGACGAAGCTGATCACGATCAGCGTCGGGATCATGATCAGTCCGCGTCGCAGCGTGTACTTAAGCATCAGCTTGAACCGGACTCACTTGAACCAAAACGTATCGGGACGGTAGATCCCGAAGAACGCCCCCGGGTCCCAGTTGTAGAAGCCCTGCTCGGGCACGTTCATCAGCGTCTGGCGGGCGACGACCGGCTGCGGCACGCCCGAGACCACCCCGATCGTGAATTGCTGCTCGGCGTGCAGCTCCAGCATCGCGTGCCAGGCGCGCTCGCGGTCCTGGCGCGTGGTTGCCTCCAGCCATACCCTGTATAGCCGCGCGAGCTCCTTCACTTCCGGAATGTCGACCGCCTCGCCGGACTTGCCGCCGGTTTCTACGTACTGGCCAAACTTCGGCCACTGCAGCTGCAGCTGGCTGGTCGGCGCAAGCTCGTCGGGGCTGTTGTCGGGCGTGGCGAGGCCGTTTTCGATGCCGCTCCACACCGAAATCACCGTCTCGCCGGAGAACACGCGCATGCGGAAAGCCTCGCGCTGCGAGGGCTTGCTGAACAGCCTGATGCCGACCTCGCGCCAGGTCTCGCGGATCAGCTCGAGCACGTCGGTTTGCTCGGTCGACTCGCCCGCCGTCTCGACGATGATCTCGAGCGGACGGCCGTCGGGCAGGCGGCGGAGCCCATCTCTGCCTCTCTTCAATCCGATTTGATCCAGCAAACGGGAAGCTTCTTTGCGGTCGTAGCGCGCCCAGCGGTCGCGGTACGCCTCGCGGAAGAGCGGGCTCTGCGGCAGCATGGTGTTGTTCGACTCGATCGCGAGGCCGAAGTAGAGCACCTGGTTGACGAGCGAGCGGTCGATCGCGAGCGAGAGCGCGCGCCGGAAGCGCACGTCGCGCAGCAGGCTGCGCCACACCGGGTCGCTCACGTTGAGGTTCGGGAAGAGCGCGAAGTGCGACCCCTTGCCCGGGCGCCAGAGGAGCGTGCGGTAGCTATTCTGCTTTTCGCCCTGCTTGAGGAACGTGTAGTTGTTGAAATGCACGTCGCGCGCCTGCAGGTCGACTTCGCCGGCGCCGGTCTTGGCCGGAATCAGCTTGGGGTCGGCGACCGCGAGCACGAAGCGGTCGATGTACGGGAGCTGCCGGCCCTCCGCGTCGACGCGGTGGAAGTAAGGATTACGCACCGCGACGAATCGATCCGCGGGCGGCCGCGTGGTGTTCATCCACGGCTGCAGTGTCGGCAGATCAGGATTGTCGAACTCGTAGAGGTTGTCGGCGCGGTTGTGAACCGCGGACCACTTGCGCTTCGCCGAACCGTCCTCCTCGGCCTGGCGCACCTTCTCCGAGTACTTCTTGTGGAGCTTCTTCAGGAAGTGCGCAGGCCGGTAGATGAAGAGCGGCGAGGCGCCCGCCTGGCGCGGCAGGAAGTGCGGATTCGGCTTGTGCCACGTATAGCGCACCACGGTGTCGGAGAGCACCTCGAACTTCGGCTTCTCGCCTTCGACCAGGAGATCCCTCGGCGGCCCGGCGGGTGCGAGCTCCTTGTTGTTCGCCACATCCTCCCAGTAGTAGCGGAAGTCCTCCGCGGTGAACGGATGGCCGTCGGACCAGCGATGCCCCTTGCGCAGCTTGAGCGTGAAGATCCGGCCCTCCTGGACCTCGAAGGATTCGAGGATGTCCGGCACGAGCTCGAGGTTGCGGTCGTAGCCCACGAGGCGCGCATAGCCGTAGACGACCAGCAGCCGGGTGTCCCGGCTGCGGCCGACCAGGCTGTGCAGCGTGCCCCCATGCTTGCCGAGGCTTTCAACGCTGACCACGAGCGGCTGCTGCGGCAGGCGCTTCTGCACCGCCGGCAGCTTCCCGGTGCCGACCTCGAGGCCCAGCATCGGGGTTTCGACCGCGTCGATCGCGAGTGCCGGGAAGCTCGCCAGCACCAGAACAAGAAGAACGGCCCTCATGCAGCGGCCCTGACGAGATGTCCGCGCCCGATGTCCTGCATGCTCGGCCGCAAGCCGGCGTCGATGCGAAACTCCGCCGGCCACGCCGACGGGTCGGAAGCCTTGCCCTCCATCAACGCCTTGAAGTCGAGCTTGCGGCTCAAATCGGGCTCCGGCACGGCGGTGAGCAGCGCGCGCGTGTAGGGATGCACCGGGTTGCGGAAGAGCTCTTTCGCCGGCGCAAGCTCGACGATCCTCCCGGCGCACATCACCGCGATGCGGTCGGCGAGGTAGTTCACCACTGCGAGGTTGTGCGAGATGAAGATGTAAGCGAGGTTGAGCGCGCCGCGCAGGTCGGCGAGCAGGTTCAGCACCTGCGCCTGCACCGAAACGTCGAGCGCCGACACCGGCTCGTCGCAGATGAGGAGCTCAGGCCCGAGCGCGAGCGCGCGCGCGATGCCGATCCTCTGGCGCTGGCCCCCCGAAAAGCTGTGCGGGTAACGCCGGAGGTGGCGCACGTCCAGGCCGACGAGGCCCATCAATTCCTTGACGCGTGCGAAGCGCTCTTCGGGGTCGCCGATGCCGTGGATCACGAGCGGCTCGCTCACGATGTCGTACGCGCTCATGCGCGGGTTGAGCGAGCTGAACGGGTCCTGGAACACGAACTGGACCTTGCGCCGGTAGGCGAAGAGCTCGGCGCCCTTGAAGTTCAATACTTTCTCGTTCTTGAAAAGAATCTCTCCGGAGTCGGGCTTGACTGAGCGCAGGATCATGCGCGCGGTCGTGGTCTTGCCGCAGCCAGACTCGCCGACGATGCCCAGGCATTCGCCCGCGCCGACCTGGAAGCTGACGTCGTCGACCGCGAGCAGTTCCCCGCCCCCCTCGGCGCCGAGGAAAGAGCGCTTGCGCGTGGTGAAGCGTTTCGAGAGATTCCTGGCCTCGAGCAGTGGCCCGGGTAGGTTCTCGCGGCGCCGTGCCCCCGACATGGTGATCAGGCTCTCCTCGTTCACCTGCACCTCGCGGATCGGTGTCAGGCGCTCGCCGGGCTTCATGTTGAAGCGCGGCACCGCGCGCAGCAGCGCCTTGAGATACGGATGGCGCGCCTTCCGGAAAATGTCCTCCACCGCGCCCGACTCCATGACCCGGCCGCGGTGCATCACCACCACTTCCTCTGCCATGTTGGCCACCACGCCGAGATCGTGCGTGATGAGGAGCACCGCCATCTCGAACTCCTGCTGCAGCTGCTTGATGAGCCGCAGAATCTGCGCCTGGATAGTGACGTCGAGCGCGGTGGTCGGCTCATCCGCGATCAGCAGCGCTGGACGGCACACGAGAGCCATGGCGATCATCGCGCGCTGGCGCAGCCCCCCGGAGAGCTCGAACGGATAGGTGTGCTCGGCCTTCACCGGGTCCGGAAATCCCACGCGACGGAGCATGTCGAGGACTGCGGAGCGCCGCTCGCGCTCGTCGAGCTCCGGCTGGTGCAGCGCGAGCGCTTCCAAGATCTGGTTGCCGATCGTGTGGAGCGGCGAAAGCGCCGTCATGGGCTCCTGGAAGATGATCGAAATACGGCCGCCGCGGATGTCCTGCATGTCGCGCCCCGCGGGGTCGAGCCGCGAAATGTCGATCTCGGTACCGGGCCGCCGCTCCGGATCTCGAAACACGATTTCGCCGGATTCGATGCGTGCGATGCGCGGCAGGATGCTCATGATCGACTGCGCCACCACGGACTTGCCCGAGCCGGACTCGCCCACCAGCGCGACCGTGCGGCCGGCCGGGATACGGAAGGAGACGCCGTCGACCGCCTTGACCGTGCCGGCGTCCACGTCCAGATAAACCTTCAAATCGCGGACGGTCAGAAGATCAGCCATGCGCGGGCGCAGTATACGAGAACACTTCCGCAGTCGAGAGCCAGCGCGGACCTTCCAGGCTGAAAAGTTTTTCAAGGAAACCCCAGGCGCCTGCTTCATGCACGGCGTGATGAGTGAGCCAGCCGAAGGGCTCTTCCATCGAAAGGCCTTTGAAGGCAAGCCGTAGGGCTTCGTCTTCGCCGATGAATCGCCTGCCCTGGCGCCACGCCACGATGTCCACGTGCGTGTTCACCTGCCGCAGCCCTGGCGCCGGCTCGGCGCTGGCGCGCGCCCCGTACA
The DNA here is from genome assembly GCA_035454685.1 of Burkholderiales bacterium. Classification (GTDB taxonomy): domain Bacteria; phylum Pseudomonadota; class Gammaproteobacteria; order Burkholderiales; family SG8-39; genus SCGC-AG-212-J23. The sequence goes on from DATIGN010000160.1 coordinate 9,519, forward strand.
TGCTCAGTCCACGGATGCCGATCGCCGGAAGCTTCTCCAGCAGGTCCTTGCGCACGCGGTTCCACGGCGGCGCAAGAACGGGAAAAAAGCGGCCGCCGGCAAGCTCGCGCAGCCGGCGGAAGCCGGCCGAGACCCTCGCGACCGCGGCCTGGACCGGCTCGGCCGCCGGGTACTCGGTCTTCTTGTCGCCGGGGGCGGCGCGATTACGGTGATCGGTACCGTGCTGCAGGACGGTGACACCATCGTGCAGCAGCTGGAAGAGCTCGGGCTCGGCCGATACGGGAACCACGGCAAGCGAAACCGGAATTCCGGAAGAAGAAGCGAGCTCTAGTAGGCGCTTCGCTTCCGGCCGCACGACCGCGGCGTCGTCGTCGCGCCACCAGAATTGCACCGGTCGGCCTGCGTCACGGCGCCGGACTAGCTCAAGCTCGAACTTTTTCCAATTCAAGCGAGCCACTCGCGCAGGAGCTCCGCGCTGCGGCGCGCGCCGCCAAGGTCGATGGCCCCAAGCGCCGGGCGCGGCGCGGCCGCTGCGCGGTCGATAGCCGCGGCGAGCGCCGCCGGCGAAAGCGCGTCCTCATCCAGCATGCTTACCAGTCCCCTCTGCGCCAGCAGCGTTGCACGCAGCGTCTGCTCGGATTCTCCGCCGCCGGCGAATGGCACCAGCACCGAACGCGCGCCCGCCTGCAGCGTCTCCACCACCGTGTTGTAGCCGGCTTGGCTTACGGAGACTACGCAGTTTCGAAGCCGCTGCGTGAAGTCGCTTCGCGCCCGCTCGATCATTACCCCGTCAATGTGAAGGGTCTCTACCTCTTTTGCATTCACTCCGGCGAGGATGCGCCACGTGCTATTCCGCAGCGCGGAAAGCGCGCGTGCCCGAATGGCCGTTTCGACAAGCTTTCGCCCTACCGCGCCCCCGCCGGCAGATACCAGGACCTCATCGGCTCCCACCTTTCCGTTTGCGGCCATTTCCTGGGCCACATAGCCCGTGTAGTACAGGCTTCGCTCAAGCCGCTGCGCGCGCGTGAAACTACGCCCGAAGGGTGCGACACGCGGGTCGCCGTGCACGAGGAGCCGGTCGAAGTAGCGCTCGAAGCAGGCGAGCGCTTCAGCCTCGCGCGCGGGCTTGGGCTCGAGGATGTCGCGCACAGAGCAGACGACCAGCCGCGATGTGGCTTCCTCCAGCAGCGGCATGAGCTCGAAGCGCATCTGCCGCCGGCCGAAGGGAAAGAGCTCCACGATAAGCACATCCGCCTTGCTCGCGCGGTACGCCTGCAGCAGAAACTCGCGGCGACGGGCCTTCCAGGCCTCGTCGACCGGCTTGCCCTCCTCGTCGAGGAGATTCCGGAACGATGGATCGCTTGCTGCCGGAGGAAGCTGCAGCACGGGCATGCCTTCCACTGGGGCGCCGCCGCTTGCAAGCGTGACCTCGAACCCCGCGGCTCGAAGCGCCTGGGAAATCGTCGCCGCGCGCTTGAGGTGCCCGATGCCCAGGAGGTGCTGCACATAGAAAAAGGCCTTCATCGCACGTTCAACCGTTCGACGCTCGGCCTGCCTTGTGCATCGAGCATGAAGAAGTGAACAGCCCGCCAGTCGAGCTTCGCGGGTGGTTTGCCGCGCATGTCCCAGCCGCTCGCTTCGGCGAGGATCGCGCGGATCACGCCGCGATGAGTCACGGCGAGGGTCGGCACGCCTGCAGCCGCGATCTCCCGCAACCAGGGTTTGATTCTTTCGATGACTGCACGCGGACTCTCTCCGCCCGGTGGCCGGAAATCCAGCCCGCGCGCCTCGTTCTGCGCCATCGCATCACCGAGCTCCGCACGGAGCTCGGCGAGCGTTCGCCCCTCCCACTCGCCCCAGTCCATCTCGGTGATGCGCGGCTCGTGCGCCGCGTCGGGTGCGCCGAGCAGCGCCGCGGTCTGTACGCAGCGCGAAAGCGGGCTGGTAACCACTCGCATCCCCTTGCAGAAAGAACAATCCAAAGAGATTCCATCCCGCAAAGGCACGTCTGCCCGGCCTTGAATGCGGCTCGAGGCGCTCCACGCGGTATCGGCGTGGCGCAGCAGCGCCAGCCGCGTCATAGCGCCGAAAGCAGGCTCTTCAGCCGTGCGGCGGCAGACTCGATGCTGCGCTCTGTGGCGACGAAAGCCGCGGCCGCGCGGCCGAGCGCGCGGCGCCGATCGGCATCGACCAGCAACCCGCGAATCGCATCGGCGAGCGCGGCTTGTTCGCGCACCAGGACACCGGTCGTTCCGTCGGCCACGACGTCAGGCACGCCGCGCGTTGCGCGAGAGACGATCGGCAGGCCCGCCGCCTGCGCTTCGAGGAGCGCCATGCCGTAAGCCTCGTTCACGGCGGGCCAGGCGTAGAGGTCGCATGCCGCGTACATCTGGGCGAGCTCGCGCGTTCCTAGCGTGCCGAGGAAGCAGGCGCGTCCCGGCACCGCACTCTCGAGCGCGGCCTGCACTTCGGTGCGCACCGAGCCGTCGCCCGCGACGACAAGGCGCCAGGGCAGATCGGCGAGGCGGGAGAGCGCATCGGCGAGCGCGCGGTACGAGGCGAGCTTGTCGCCCGGGCGCATCATGGCCGCGACCGCGAGCCACGGTATTGCGGGATCGAGCCCGCGCTCGCCGGCGAGCCGGGCGCGATGCCGGCCGCGCGCGCGCGCCGCGGCTGCATACGGTCTCGCATCCACGAACGGCGGCAGGTGCACGAGGCGCTCGCGCGCAACGAGCTCTTGCAGGCCTGCGAGGTCGTCGCGCGAGGGCGCGATCACGAGGCGCGCGCGGCTGATCGCGTCCGCAGCAGCGTCGTGCCCGATCGCCCAGGGACCGCCGGCGCGCTTTTGCGCATGCGATGCTTCGGCAATCACGTACGGAATGCCGAGCGTTTCGCTGACGGCAGGGCCGAGCCAGTCGGGGGCCTTGTAGTACAGGTGATAGGTGAACCAGAGGTCCGGCCGCTCCTGCGCGGGCGCCGCGCGCCACTGCGCGGCGATGCGTTTAGCGAGCGCCTCGCCCTGCCGGCGCAGCGCCTCCTGCCGCTCGGGCTCTCCGTCGGCGTCGTAGCTGCGGAAAGTCGATATCAATTCGACCTTGTCGGCAACGCGCTCGAGCGCGTCCATCAAGAGTCCCGCGACGCGTCGATCGCCGGAAGGCGTCGCGTGCGTCGGCGGCTTAAGCGGTGCGTAGAACGCGATTCTCACCGGGCGCGACGAGCCCGAACCTGCGGGCGATCTGCTGCAGGTTCGCGTCGAGGGCGAAGCCCTGCACCACTCGCGCCTGGCCGGCATGGCCAAGCGCGCGGCGCTGCGCCGGATTCGTGATCAGCGCTTCGAGCGCGCGCGCCAGCGCATCGGGGTCGTTCTCCGCGACAAGGAGGCCGGTTTGGCCGTCGCGCACGAGCTCCGGGATCGCCGAGACGCGCGTCGCCACGCAGGCGAGGGCCTGGCTTTGTGCTTCGGCGAGCACGTTCGGCAGGCCGTCGCGATCGCCGTCGGCCGCGATGCGGCTCGCGAGCGCGAACACGTCGGCGGCACGGTATTCTTCGAGCACCTTGTCCTGCGTGAGGCCGCCGCGCCATTGCACGCGCCCCGCGATACCCAGGGAAGAAGCAAGGCGCCGCAGCCGCTTCCTGCGCGGCCCGCCGCCGACGTGCACAAAGCGCCAATGCAGATCGGGCCGGATGCGCGCGAGCCCCTGGAGCAGCACTTCGGTGCCCTTCTTCTCCACCAACCGTCCGACCGAGAGGATCACCACCGGATCGGCAGCCGAGCTGCCGTCGCGCTGCGGACGTGAAGAAACGTTCCTGGGAAACCTTGTCAAATCGATGCCGTGATAAGCGAGCTCCACCCGGCCTGGCGGCGCGAGCGCGGCGAGATGATCCAGGTTTGCGCGCGTACAGGTCACGAGCCATTCGCAGGAAGCGAGCTTCTCGCGCTTTTCCCAATCGGGCGTGGTCCAGATGTCCTTCGCGTGCGCCGAGCCGCTCCACGGCAGACCGAGGAGCGCCGCGGCGTAGCGCGTGACCGAAGCCGGCGTGTGCAGGAAATGCGCATGCAGGTGCCTTACATCCGCCGGCAGCTCGGCGGCGAGTACCAGCGCTTGACCGAAGCGGCGCATGCGATTGGGTGTCAAGTCGCGTCGCAAGTCTTTCAACCAAAGAGAGAAGACCGTCTTGAAGTCAAAGCTGCGTCGTACGTTCCACCACGCACGCAGGACGCGTAACGGCTCGAGGAGCAGGTACTCGGGCAGGTAGAGCACCGCGGCGCGGATCTCCTCGTGCACGGGATGGCGCCGGGAGTCGGTCGGCCGGCGAAGCGAGACGATCAGGATATCGAGGCCACGGCGCTCGAGCGCGGCGATCTCCTGCGCGATAAACGTCTCGGAGAGGCGCGGGTACCCTTTGAGTATGAAAGCGACCCGCAACCCGCGGCCTTCCGTTGCCTATCCGATGCGCGAGATGGGGCGCGGCGCCTCGAGCTGCGCCGGCTCGATCCACGGCGCAACCAGCCGCGAGACGTTCTTGAGGCCTTCGAGGAGTCCGGGCACGACGACTTCGCAAGGCCGGTTCTGCCGCGGTAGCGCGCGCAGTGCGGCGGCCATCACCGCCGGGTCGTAGGTGCGGTCGTCGGTGAGCATGCTGACCAGGCCGAGCTCGGCGGCGCGGGAAGCGCGGATGAATTGCTCGAGCCGCGGCTCGGTGCGCGGCACGATGAGCGCGCGCTTGTCGAGCGACAGCACTTCGCAGAAGGTGTTGTAGCCGCCCATGGCAACCACGCCGGCCGCGCGCGCCAGGAGCGCCTCGAGATGGCCGTGAAAAGTGATCGCGTCCACGCGCTTGAGCTTGGCCGCGCGGTTCATGAACTCGGTCTGGCGGTCCGCGTGCATGAACGGGCCGAGCACCAGCAGCGCCGGGTACGGCAGCAGCGGGTCGTGCTCGTAGGCGCGCAGCACCCAGTCGATCAACCCCTCGCCGTCGCCGCCGCCGCCCGTGGTGACGAGCAGGAACGGGCGGTTGACGATCTCGGGAAGGCGCGGCGGCGCGCCGTGCGTCGCGACCTCGCGCTGCAGGTAGCCGGTGTAGACCATCTTCTTGCGCACGCTCGTCGGCAGCGAGATTCCTTCGAGCGGATCGCAGATCTGCGGCAGGCCGTACACCCAGATCTCGTCGTAGAACTCGCGCAGGGCGGGCAGCACTTTCTTGCGCTGCCACTCGGGCTCTAGGAGCCGCGGCTCGTCCATCACGTCGCGCAGCCCAAGGATGATGCGCGTGCCGCGGCGCTTGAGCACTTTCAGCGTCGGCAGCAGCTCGCCGCGCAACCCGACCGGCTCCTTGTCGACGATGAACACGTCGGGCGCGAACTCTTCCGCGGTGTGCTGGATGATCGAGGCGCGCATCGACATCGTCTCGCGAATATCGAGGTGCAGGTTGAGCGAGGTGTACTCGCCGCTGCGCAGCTTGATCACGCCGGGAACGCGCACGAAGTCGACGCGCGCGCGGAAATCGAAGCTGCCGATGATCGGCGAGCCCGAGAGGATCAGGACCGAGAGCTGCTTGAAGCTCTCGACGAGCGAATGCGCGATCGTCCGGCAGCGGCGCAGGTGCCCGAGGCCAAACGTGTCGTGGCTGTAGATGAGTATGCGGCCATCGTTCCGCCTGGACCTCATGGCGCCCCTCCCCCTGTCAAGCCCGATTTTCGGCTGCCGCCGCGGGAACGCGCAAGCCCTGCAGGTTGGCTGCTTCCCTGGCCCTGCAGGCCTTGCATGCCCCGCACGGACGAAAGCCGTCCAAGGGCCGCCGACAGGACCATGTCAGGTCCAGCAGCGCTTGCGGCAGCGCCGCAATGAGCTCGGCCTTGGGCGTGTCATAAACCGGAAACAGCCACTCGACGTTCGGCTCGCCCAGCTTGCGCGCGCGGTAGCACTCGTACATGGCTTGGAAAACACGCTTCTGCCGGCCAGTGCGATTCACGATGTCGGTGTCCGCGGCAAGCGCGCCGACCGCGATTCGATTGCACCCCGGCGTATCGATCGCAACCTGGCAGGCGACGAACGCGATCGAAAGATAGTCGATCGGGATCGCTTCCAGCGCCGAGAAATTCAGGCCCGATTCGCAATAGCGGAACGGCCGATAGTGCGCGCGGCAATACGCGACGATCGCCTCGACCGCACGGCTCTCGGCGCGGTCGCGTCCTTCGCGGTTCACCATGCGGATGTGGTGCACGCGCAGCTCGTCCGCGCTCGCGGTAAGCAGCTTGACCAGCATCGCGGTGCTGTCGATCCCGCCCGAAAGCATCACCAGGGTCGTCACAGCCAGATTCTATCTGTACTAGGATTCGCCCAATGAGCGTGAAAAAGCTGCTCGATCTGAGTGGAAAAGTGGCTGTGGTGACCGGCGGCTCGCGCGGTTTGGGCCTGCAAATTGCGGAGGCGCTCGGCGAGATGGGGGCCAGGCTCGCCCTCACGGCGCGGAAGAAGGACGAATTGAATTCTGCAGTAGTTCACCTCGGGAACCGAGGCATTGAGGCCGTACCGTTTGTCTGCGACATCGGCAGGCGAGAGCAGATCGCGCCGTTCGCCGAAGATGCGATGAAGCTCTTCAGGAAGATAGACATCCTCGTCAACAACGCGGGTGCCACGTGGGGCGCGCCGGCGGAAACGCATCCGCTGGACGCATGGGACAAGCTCGTCAGCGTGAACATGAGCGGGCTTTTCGCGCTCACGCAGATCGTCGCCAGCAAATCGATGATTCCGGCGAAGTGGGGACGCATCGTCAACGTCGCCTCGGTCGCCGGGCTGATGGGGCAGGATCCGCGCTTCGCCGCGACCGCCGCCTATACCGCGACGAAGCACGGCGTGGTCGGCCTCACGCGCCAGCTCGCGGCCGAGTGGGGCGTGCACGGCATCACCGTAAACGCGATCTGCCCCGGTTTTTTCCCGTCGAAGATGACACGCGCAACTCTCGAGACCGCAGGAAAATTGATTCAAGAGTGGACTCCGACGCGACGCCTCGGCGGCGACGAAGATCTGAAGGGGCTCGCCGTACTGCTCGCCTCCGAAGCCTCGCGCCACATCACGGGGCAGGCGATCGCGGTCGACGGCGGCGCCACCATCGTATGAACCTCGAGTTCGCACGCGAATACCAGAAGAAGATCCCGTTTCTGCAGCACCTGAAGATCCAGACCGACGAGCTGGGCAAGGGCGCTGCGCGGCTCTCGCTGCCGATCGAGCGCCATCTCACCAACAGCCTAGGCACCGCGCACGGCGGCGTCATCATGTCGCTGCTCGACGTGGCGCTCTGCACCGCGGCGCGCACGCTGCACCCGGACTCGCTCGGCGTCATCACCATCGACCTCAGCGTCTCGTTCATCGGAGGCGCGAGCGGCGCACGGCTTTGGGCGGATGCGCGCGTGCTGAGGGATGGGCGTAGCATGAGCTTCGTCGAGGCAGAGGCGAAGAACGAGGACGGTTCGCTCGTGGCGAAAGCGATCGCCACGGTACGAGTAAGGCTCAAGGAAAAGGGGGGTCGCTCATGACCACAGTAAATCCCTACGCCGCACCGAAGGCGGCGCTCGCCGACGAGACCCTAAGCTCCAATGCCGATTTCGTCCCAGGCGGCCAGCCGCGTCCGGCCGCGAATGGCTGGACCTGGATCGCGGAGGGATGGGAGCTCTTCAAGCGCCAGCCGGGCATGTGGATAGGGATGATCCTCGTTCTGTTGCTCATCTTCGTCGCCGCTGCCTTCATACCGATCGTCGGCGGGCTGGCGATGACTCTCTTCGGACCGGTGTTCGCCGCCGGCGTGATGCTGGGCTGCAAGGCCCTCGACGCGGGCGAACAGCTCGAGCTTTCCCACCTCTTCGGCGGGTTCCGCAGCCGCACCGGCGCGCTGATCGGCGTGGGCGCGCTTTACCTCGCGGCCACCATTGCGGTGGCGCTGGTGGTGAGTCTTGTCATGGGCGTAGGCATGATGACGATGATGGGCGGCGGGGACCAGCAGGCGGTGGCCGCGATGGGGATGACGTTCGTGCTCGGCGTGCTGATCATGCTGGCGCTGCTGCTTCCCGCGATGATGGCGGTCTGGCTTGCCGCGCCGCTCGTCGTATTCCACGACCACGGCGCGATCGACGCGATGAAGGGCAGCTTCACGGGGTGCCTGAAGAACGTCCTGCCTTTCCTGCTCTACGGCGTCGTGCTCGCCCTGCTCTCCATCCTCGCGTCGTTGCCCCTAGGTCTCGGATGGCTCATCCTCGGCCCGGTGTTCGCGGCGTCGATTTACGCTTCGTACCGCGACATCTACCTCAAGCCGCGACCGTAGCGCGGCTGTTGCCATGGAGGAGCGCGCGGCCGCTCCACAGCCATGCGAGGCCGGCGAGCTGCACAGCCCAAGTCATGCCAAGCGCCCAGGGATAAGCCGCGGCGGCGTAGCCGCTCGCGCTCGGCGGCCACAGATCGAGCACCAGGCCGATTCCCCATTGCCCGCTGAACATGCCGACGAAGCCGAAAACGTTGATCGCGGTGTTCGCGCGGCCGGCCATAGCCTTCGGCAGCCGCCGCGACAGGATGGAATACGCAAGCACAACCGAGGTTCCGGCTCCTACGAAAATGAGCCACAGCAAGAGCAGTTTCACGCCGAGGACGAGCAATGCCAGGCTGAGCGAAGAAAGCGCAACGCCTGCCGCGAGTAACGAAACGGTATTGCGCCCGCGCCGCTGCCAGGCATCCGCCGCGCGGCCAAAGCCGAGGTAGCCGACGATCATCGCCACGTTGACGGCGAGGAGCCCGCGCGCGACCTCTGCGGGCGAATAGCCCGCGACGTCGCGCAGCCAGGTCGCGATCCACAGCGTCTGCAGCGCCACCGCGGCGAACTGGCTCGCGCCGAGGCACACCGCGAGCCGGAGAAATGCCGGGTCTCTCAAGAGTTGCAGCAAGCCCTCGGTGATCTCCTGCAGTTTTTCGCCTCTTGGCCGTGCGCTGCGCTCCGGCACCCATAACCACAGCACGAGGCTCACGGCTACAGTGGCGGCGACGATGAGCATGAAGGTCTCGCGCCAGGGCCAGACGCGAAGCACGAGCTCGAGCGGAACGGTGGCAGTCATCGCGCCGACCGCGCCGGCGGAGAACGCGATCGCGTTCATGGTCGAGATGCGCTCGGCGGGGTACCACAGCACGAACGCGGTGAGGGAGGCCATCAGGCACGCCGAGACACCCACGCCGATGAGCGCGCGCGCCGCGATCGCAGCGGCGGCGCTTTCGGCGTGCGCAAACCACGCGCCGCCTGCTGCAGCGACGAGGAGCAGCGCCGCGTTCACGCGTCGCGGCCCGAAGCGGTCCATCGCCACCCCCACCGGAAGCTGGCACAGCGCGAACGAAAGGAAGTACATGCTAGAGAGCAACCCCAAGCTGCCCGCGCTCAGCCCGAACTCGGCGACCAGCGTCGGCGCGAGCACCGCATTCACCATGCGGTACACGTAGGAGACGAAATAGCCTGCGATGAACGGCAGCGCTACGCGCAAGAAAATGGGGTCTGACCCCATTTTTCCGTCCCCATCCGTCCTTAGTTCTGCGGGGTCTCGACCCCGCCCAGGTAGAAGCGGTTCCAGGTCGGGCTGATAACGAGCTCGTTCACGCAGGCGCGCGGCGGCAGCGTAGCGACGAAGAGGATTGCGCGCCCGAGGTCCTCGGCCTGCAGCATGCGCGCGCGCTCTTCCGGCGGTGGCGGCACCGGGCGCTTCTCGAGAATCGGAGTCGCGACCTCGCCCGGCAGGATCGCGGTGGCACGGATGCCGTGCGCGCATTCCTCGATGTTGAGCTGCTCGGTGAGCGCGTTGACTGCGTGCTTGGTTGCGCTGTAGCCGGGCCCGGCGAGCGGGTTGGCATAGCGGCCGAACCAGGAAGAGATGTTGATGACGAGGCCGTCCTTGCGTTCGCGCATGGCGGGCAACACCGCATGGCAGCAATAAAACATGCCCGAGAGATTGATCGCCACGATCTGGTCCCAGCCCTCGACCGAGACGTTGCGGAAGTGGCGCTTGGGCAGGTTGATGCCAGCGCTGTTCACCAGGATGTCTACGCGGCCGTGGCGCTCGAGGATCGCCTGCGAAGCGCGCGCGACGTCCTTCTGGTCGGAGACGTCGAGGGTCGTTGCTTCTCCGCTGCCGACGCTTTTCAGTTTCTGTTCGGCTTGCTTGAGCGTCTCTGCGCTTCGCCCGGAAATAACCACATGAGCACCCGCGCGCGCGAGCTCGATGCCGCCGGCGAGCCCGATCCCCGAGCCCCCGCCTGTAATCCAGGCAACTTTATCTCTTAGCGTATTGGGCGGCGCCAAAGAGATTCTCGCGTTGCTCCGGGGTCATTTGGGTACGTCGCCGCTCGGCGAGCACCTGCAGAGCGCGCTGCACCGCCGGGCGCTCTAGAATCGCGTCGCGCCAGCGCTTGAGCGCCGGGTACTCGTCGATGTTCACGCCCTGGCGCTCGGGGGCGCGCAGCCAAGGCACGATCGCCATGTCGGCGATGGTGTATTGGTCGCACGCGATGTACCTGCTCTCGCGCAACCTGCGCTCGACCACGCCGTAAAGGCGGTTCGCCTCGTTCTTGTAGCGGTTTATCGCGTACTCGATCTTCTCCGGCGCGTAGCCGAGGAAGTGGTGCGCCTGGCCGAGCATCGGGCCGATGTGCCCCATCTGGAACATCACCCACTGCATCACTTGCCAGCGCTCGCGCAGCCCCGTCGGCAGGAACTTGCCGGTCTTCGAGGCGAGGTAAAAAAGCATCGCGCCCGACTCGGCGAGCGCGAAAGGCTTGCCCTTGCCCTCGGGGCCATCGGGATCGACCATTGCCGGCATCTTGTTGTTGGGCGAGATCTTGAGAAACTCGGGCTTGAACTGGTCGCCCGCGCCGATGTCCACCGGGATCACGCGATAGGGCGTGCCGGTTTCTTCCAGCATGATGTGGACCTTGTGGCCGTTGGGAGTGGGCCACGTATACAGATCGATCACGTCTAATGCTCCTTTTCCCTCTATTCCTCTGAATTAATGACGACCGTTCGGGCGATCTTATCGTGCCAGCCTTGCTTGCGCCGATCGAACGCCGCCCACAGGAAGCCGAGGTAAAGCGGGAGCGCGGAGACGAAATAGGCGAAGAAGCGCAGCACCAGCCGCCCGAGCGTTGGCGGAGCGCCGGTCGCCGCATCGACGATCTTCAACCCGACCGCGATTTTCCCGGGCGTCGCGCCGCAGTAGCGCCAGAAGCCGATCACGGCAACGGCCACGGCGACAAACGAGAGCAGGTCCCACGAATGCTCGGCCGGATTGAGCGAGAGCTGCGGAATGCCGAAGCCGAGCACCATGATCGGCACCGCGATCACGGTCACGATCAGCCAGTCGATGACCAGGGCCGCGGCGCGCTGCCAGAAGCCGGCGTAGTCAGGCGAGCTTGACCAGCTGCTTGCCAAAATTTCCGCCCTTGAGCAGCGCGACCAGCCCCTGCGGCGCGTTCGCCAGGCCTTCGACGATCGATTCGCGCGTCTTGAGCTTGCCGGCGGCGTAGTAGCCGCCGAGCGCCTTCAGCGCCTCGCCGTAGCGCTCCTTCCAGTCGAACACGATCATGCCCTGGAGCTTGAGCCGGTTCACCAGCACCGCGCGCAGATTCTTCAGGCGGTAGGGCTCGGTCGCGTTGTAGTCGGCGATCATCCCGCACACCACGATGCGGCCGAAAAGCTTCATGCGCGCGAGCAGAATGTCGAGCATCTCGCCGCCCACGTTGTCGAAGTAGACGTCCACGTCTTTCAGCTCGTCGCGCAGGTTGGCCGACTTATAGTCGATGCACGCGTCGAAGCCGAGCTCGCGCGTCACGTAGTCGCACTTCTCCCGCCCGCCGGCGATGCCGATCGCGCGGCAGCCCCAGAGCTTCGCGAGCTGTCCGACCACGCTGCCGACCGCGCCCGAGGCGGCCGAAACGACCACTGTCTCTGCGGGCTTCGGCTGCCCGATGTCCTTCAGGCCGAAGTACGCCGTCATGCCTGGCATGCCGAGCACGCCCAGGTAATAGCTGAGCGGCGCGCGCGACGCATCGACTTTGGTCGCTTCTTTCGTCACTCCATACAACTGCCACCCCGTCTGGGTGAGTACGTGATCTCCGATCTTGAGATTCCTGTTTCTGGAGTCGATGACTTCCCCTACGGTCTGGCCGACCATTACCTCGCCGATGTCCACGCCCTTCACATAGCTCTTCGCCTCGCTGATGCGCCCGCGCATGTAGGGATCGAGCGAGAGCCATAGATTCTTGACGAGGACCTCTCCGTCTGCGGGCGCCGGCACCTGCGCTTTCTCGATTCGAAAATTCTCGGGCGTGACCCAACCCTTGGGGTGGCTCGCGAGCACGATGCGCTGGTTTTCCATGCGCTAGAGTCTAGCTTGGGCAGCCGCGCGCATCGAGCACCGCGGCCGGGCGGAAGACCTGCAGCATTTCGGGCGAGCCTTCGAACTGCGCGTCCAGCGCGACCAGCACCGGGTTTCCTTGCGCTTTCACTACTTCGCCTTTCAATGCCTGGGCCGCGCGCGTGTCGGCGAGCCTCCAGGCGAGCCCGGTGCGGCACTCCTTGAACGTCGCCCCGTCATAGACGCCCACCATGCGAAACGGGCCGCGCAGCTGCTCGACCTGCGAGCTTTTCTTGAGCTTCTCGAGCGGGTAGCGGCGCGTATCGCGATCGCCCGCGAGCTCGAGAACCCCGTCGGCGTAGCGCCAGCGCCCGAAATCATAGAACTCCGAGGCGCCGAGCTGATCGCGTAGCAGATAGGCTCCGTCGGGGCGGAGCGTGAGCGTGACCGCCAGGCAGCCCGGGCAATTGGGCTCATCCACGAGCGTCGCCGGCAAAGGCGGCAGCGCCTGCGGCGGCGGCTTGGGTTCGTCTCTTGGAGCGGGCTGCTGCTGCGCGCAGGCGGCAACGAAGACCGCCGCTGCGAGCCACCGGCTAAAGCGAGGCAAAGCGCGCGAGGTGCTGGTCCACGTCGCCGAAGCGGCGGCCGAGCGCGGTGAGGCGCCGGAAGGTGTGGCTGACCTTGAGCTCGTCGCTCATGCCCATGCCGCCGTGCAGCTGCACCGACTCCTGGCTGATGTGGCGCGCGGCATCCGCGATCTTGATCCTGGCCGCGGAAACGGCTCTTGCACGCTCTCTCGCATCCAGGGCGCTGTCTGCTTTGCTACATGCAAGACAGGCCATGGACTTCGCCTGCTCGTAGGAGATGTACATGTCCACCATGCGGTGCTGGAGCGCCTGGAAGGCGCCGATCGGCACGCCGAACTGGCGGCGCGTCTTCAGGTACTCGAGCGTGGTGTCGCACGCGAACTTCATTGCCCCGACCGCCTCGGCGCACGAAAGCGCGGCGCCGAAATCGAGCACCTCGTCGAGCACGCCGCCCGCGAGCGGCTCGCCCTTGCCGTCGAAGCGGATGTCGCCCGCCGCGAGGTCGTCGAGCGTGCGATACGCCCGCACTTCGATCGCGTCGCGCGCCACGATCCGCAGCCTGCCGTCCGATCCGAACACGATCCGGTCGGCCATCGGCGCGCCGATCACGCCGCGCGGCCCGGTCGCGAGCGCAAGCCGCATCTTGCCCTGCACCACGAGCGGAAGGAATTCCTGCTTCTGTTTCGCGTCGCCGCCTTTGGCGATTGCCAGGGCGGCGAGGATTGTCGGCAGGTAAGGCTCGACCACCAGTGCCTCGCCGAACGCTTCCATCACGCTCATCAGGTCGACCGCGCCGCCGCCGAAACCGCCGTAGTCCGGCGACAGCGGCAGCCCGGTGAGCCCCATCTCGGCGAACGTCGCCCACACGCGCTCGCTCCAGCCCTCGGGCGTGGCGAGGATCTTCTTGCGTGCCTCGAAGTCGTAGTCCTTCTGCAGGTAGCGGCGTACCGAGTCGGCGAGAAGCTGCTGCTCTTCGTTGTAGTCGAAGTTCATAAACCCAACGTCATCTTGGCGATGATGTTCCTCTGGATTTCATTAGAGCCCGCGTAGATCGTCGTTTTGCGCATGTCGAGGTAGCGCCGCTCGAGCGCCTGGGTCTCGCGCGCCGCCGGATCGGCAGCCTGTATCGCGAGCTCGGTGAGCGCCTGCTGGATCTCCGTGCCTTTGATCTTCAGCATCGATACGTCCGCGCCCGGCGGCTGGCCGGTACGGCGCATGCGGTCCAGGAAGCGCAGGTTCGTGATCTCGAGCGCCATCAGCTCGACCTCCACGCGCGTCAGGCGATCGCGAAAGCGGACGTCACTTAATTTCGAGGAAAAATTCTCTTTCAGCTTCCGCAGCTCCCGTTTCGATTCGCCGATCCGGCCGGTATTCATGCGCTCGTAGCCGAGCAGGTACTTCGCCACCGTCCAGCCCTGGTTTTCCTTGTGCACGAGGTTTTCGAGCGGGACTTTCACGTCGTCGAAGAAGACCTCGTTCACCGCGTGGGCACCGTCCATCAGGATGAGAGGGCGCACGGTGATTCCGGGCGAGCGCATATCCATGAGAAGGAACGAGATCCCTTCCTGGCGCTTCTCGACTGTCGGATCGGTCCGCACCAGGCAGAAGATCCAGTCGGCGTAGTGGGCGTAGGAGGTCCAGGTCTTCTGGCCGTTGACGACGTAATGGTTCTCTTTTTTCTCTGCCTTTGTCTTGAGCGAAGCGAGATCGCTGCCGGAGCCCGGCTCGGAGTACCCCTGGCACCAGAAATCGTCGCCGTTGTAGATGCGCGGCAGGAAGCGCTTCTTCTGCGCCTCGGTGCCGAACGCGAGCAGCACCGGCGCGCACATGTTGATGCCGAACGGAATGATCGGCGGAGCTCCGGCATAGCCGAGCTCTTCCTCGAAGATGTAGCGTTGCACCACGTTCCAGCCGGTGCCGCCCCATTCCTTGGGCCACGCCGGAGCGATCCAGCCTTTCTTGGCCAGGATGCGATGCCAGCGCATCAGCTCTTCCTTGGAGAGGTGGCCGCGGTCCTTCAGCTCCTGCGGCAGGCTGGCGGTCAGCCAGAGGCGAACGTCGTCGCGGAAAGCCAGCTCATCGGGGGAGTAGTTGAGGTCCATCAGAGAATAGTAACTCCGCCGTCGGCGACGATGCATTGACCGGTGATAAATGCCGCCGCCGGCGACGCGAGAAACACCGCGATGCCGCCGATGTCGCGCGGCTCTCCGAGGCGGCGCAGCGGCGTGGCGGCGATGCGAGCGGCGCGCCGCTTCTCGTCCTCCCACAGGGCGCGCGCGAATTCGGTCCGGACCAGCCCCGGCGCGATGGCGTTCACCCGCACGTTTTTCGGGCCCCATTCGGCAGCGAGGTTGCGCACCAGGTGGTGGCCGGCCGCCTTGGAAATGCCGTAGGCCCCGATCGCCGTGCTGGCCAGGATGCCGCCGATCGAACCGACCAGGATGAAGCTGCCCCCGCCTCGCGTCGCCATGCCGGGAAGCGTCATCGCGGCCAGCCAGAGCACGCTTTTCAGGTTGTTGGCGAGGATCTTGTCGAAGGCGTCGTCGGCGATGCCGGTGAGCGGGCCGTAGTACGGGTTGCTGGCCGCATTGGCGACCACGATGTCGATCCCGCCCCATCGTGCGGCTGCAGCATCGACCAGCCCCTGGAGCTCTTCCCTTCGCGAGACGTTGCACGGCCTGGCCAATACATCGAATCCAAGCTGCGTGAACTCGGATTCAGCTTGCTCACAGGCTTCGATCTTCCGGCTGCAAAGGGCGATCCTGGCGCCCGCACGCGCCAGCTCCTCGGCGATAGAGCGTCCAATGCCGCGCGTTGCGCCAGTGACTAACGCAACCTTGCCGCTCAGGTCGAATAGGGAAGGCACGGTTTGTTCCGGCTGTTCCACCATGTGAAACCCGGTACGACTAAGTTGACATGCCGCGCCGGGCCGACAGAATAACGAAACGCAAAACGTTCCGCCTGCTTTTTCCAACCCGAAACGACGAAAGCCAACGAGGAGGGCTTTTTCTCATGGGAGCACCCGAACCCGCAGCGTCGATGCCGCAAGCGCCGGCTGCGTTCAGCTATGAGCATGAAGGCGACCGGCAGTTTGCGACCACCCTAGCGCGCGGCCTGGAGGTGCTGCGCTGCTTTACGCCGCTCGAGCCGTTGCTCGGCAACAAGGAGATCTCCGTGCGCACCGGGCTGCCGAAGCCGACGGTGTCGCGCCTTACTTACACGCTGACCAAGCTCGGCTACCTGCGCCACAACATGCGCCTGGGAAAATACCAGCTCGGATCCGCAGTGCTTTCGATCGGCTACCCGCTGCTCGCATCGATGAATGTGCGCCAGGTGGCGCGCCCGCTGATGAAAGAGCTCGCCGATTACTGCAACGGCTCGGTGTCGATGGGCGTGCGCGACCGCCTGAACATGGTGTACGTCGAATCGTGCCGCAGCGGCAACGGCATCACCACGCTGCCCGACATCGGCACGTCGGTGCCGATCTCGCAATCGGTCATCGGGCGCGCCTTTCTTTCCGCCTGCACTCCGCCCGAGCGCGAGTCGGTGTTGAACCAGATGAAGGTGAAGGAGCCCGAGGCGCACCGCAAGTTCCGCCCCTCGATCGACAAGGCGCTCGACGACATCCGCATGCGCGGATTCTGTGCAAGCACGGGCGAGCTGCGCCGCGAGGTCTATGCGGTAGGGGCGCCCATGCGCCGCACGGTCGACGGCGAGATCGTGTCGTTCAACTGCATCGTCCCCGGCTTCATGGTGAAGAAGGGCCAGCTCGAGGACGACCTGGGGCCGCGGCTGGTGGCAATGGTGAGGAACATAGAGGCTTCATTGGGGCTTCACTAGCAGCGCGGTAGCATCGGCGTTTCCTAACTCGGGAGGAAACGCCGATGCAAGAGTTCCTTTCGTACTTCCGCGAGGTCGACGCGTCGACCAAGGCGATCATCGTTCAGAGCCTGCGAATCGCCGCTATTCTGCTCGTTGCCTGGGTGCTGCAAGCGGTGGCGTCGCGCCTGATCCGCGTGTTCCGCCTCTACATGTCGCGGCGCACCGGCCCCGACGAGATCGGGCGCGCCGAGACGCTCGCGCGCGTGTTCCGCAACGCCGCGGCAATCGTGATCGTGGTCCTCGCCGGCACGTTGGTGCTAGGTGAGCTCGGCGTCTCGATCGCGCCGATCCTCGCGACCGCCGGCGTGGCGGGGATCGCGATCGGCTTTGGCGCGCAGAGCCTGATCAAGGATTATTTCAACGGCTTTTTCCTGCTGCTCGACGACCAGATCCGCCAGGGCGACGTGGTGCAGGTCGCGGACAAGGGGGGACTGGTCGAGGAAGTCACGCTGCGCTACGTGCGGCTGCGGGACCTCGACGGTCACGTGCATTTCGTGCCGAACGGCGAAATCAAGGTAGTCACCAACCGCACGCGCGAATACGCGACCGCGCTCGTCGACATCGGCATCGCGTACCGCGAGGACCCCGACGAGGCAATGGGCGTGATGCGCGAGGTCGCAGCCGCAATGCGCGCCGATCCGGAATGGCGCGCGCGCATCGCCGACGAGCTCGAGGTCATGGGCGTGGAGAAATGGGGCGACTCGGCGGTGATCCTGCGCGCGCGCATCCGGGTCGTGCCGCCGATCCAGCAGTGGAACGTGAAGCGCGAGTACCTCAAGCGCCTGAAGAAGGCGTTCGACGCCCGCAACATCGAGATTCCCTTCCCGCACCTCACCGTTTATCCCGGCAGCCGCAAGGACGGAGCTGCGCCGCCGCTCCATCTGGCCGTCTCCCAGACGCGCTAGCGATGCGCAACCTGCTGTCCGCGCTCGACCTCGGCGCCGCCGAGGCGGCGGTGACCCAGGCGGCGCGCATCGCGGTCATCCTGCTGCTCGCCTGGGCGTTGCAGCGGATCGCGAGCCGGCTGATCCAGGGTTTCCACGCGTACATGGCCGGGCGTGCGCGCGCGGACGAGCTCACGCGTATGGCCACGGTAGGTCGCGTGCTGCGCTATGCCGCGACCGTGATCATCGCCGTGCTCGCAGGCACGCTCGTGCTCGGCGAGCTCGGCATCTCGGTCGCGCCGATTCTCGCGACTGCCGGCATCGCCGGAATCGCGGTGGGCTTTGGCGCGCAGAGCCTGATCAAGGACTACTTCAACGGCTTCTTCCTGCTGGTCGAAGACCAGCTGCGCCAGGGCGACGTGGTCGAGATCGCCGGCCGCGGCGGCACGGTCGAGGAGCTCACCTTGCGCCACGTGAGACTCAGGGACTTCGACGGCAACCTCTACTACGTGCCGAACGGCGAGATCAAGGTCGTGCTGAACCGCACGCGCGGACACGCGCGGGCGGTGATGGACGCGGTGGTGAAATCGAGCCAGAAGATCGACGAAGCCTACGCCGTGATGCGCGAAGTCGCGGCCGAGCTGCGCCGCGACCCGGAGCTCGGCGCGAGCATCCTTGGCGACGTCGAGATCGCGGGCGTCGAGCGCTGGGAGCCGTGGGGCCTGGTGCTGCGCTGCCGGCTTAAGGTGCTGCCGCACGCGCAGTGGCGCGTGCGCAGCGAGTTCCTGCGGCGACTCAAGGCCGCATTCGAGGCTCGCGGCATACAAAGTCCCTGAGAATCTCGTGGATGCGGCGCACGCCGTCGGTGAGCGCGGCGGGGCCAGGCTGCAGGATGTCGGCCGACTTCACCTCGAACAATCGATTCTCTTTCACGGCCGAAATCTGCTGCCACCCGGGGCGCGCGGCCACCCGCTCGGGCCTGAACTTCTTGCCGCACCACGAGCCGAAGATGATGTCGGGGTTCTTCTCCACGACGATTCCTGGGTCGGGCACGACCCGTCCCGCAGCGGCTTGCGAATGGGATTGTTGCGAAAACACGTCCTCGCCGCCGGCGATTTCGATGAGCTCGCTCACCCAGCGGATGCCGCTGATCATCGGCTCGTCCCATTCTTCGAAGTAGACGCGCGGGCGGCGCGGAAACGCCCTCGCCTGGCTGCGGATGCGCTCGAGGCCATCCTCCAGCCGTTTTATCAACTGTATTCCACGATCGACTGCACCCACGAGCGAAGCGAGGGCGAGAATCATGTCCAGGATCTGCTGCACCGAGCGCTGATTGAAGAGGAGGACGTTCAGGCCCGCCTTGGCGAGGTCGCGTGCGATCTCGGCCTGCAGATCGGAGAAGCCGATCACGAGATCGGGCTTCAGCTCGAGAATCTTGTCAGTCTTCGCCGAAAGAAAGGCCGAAACGCGCGGCTTCTCGCGCCGGGCCCGCGGCGGGCGCACCGTGTAGCCCGAGATGCCCACGATGCGCCGCTCCTCTCCGAGGAGGTACAAAGTTTCGGTGCTCTCCTCGGTAAGGCAGACGATCCGCTCGGGGTAATGCGCCGGCATTCTGTATTATCGAATCATGGGGCCCTTGCAGGGGATCCGTGTCCTCGAGTTCGAGTCGATCGGGCCGGCGCCGTTCGCCGGCATGCTCCTCGCCGACATGGGTGCCGACGTGCTCGTGGTCGAGCGCCCCGCGGAGACCGACCTGGGCTTGAAGCGCGAGCGCCGGCACGATGTCATGATGCGGGGCAAGCGCTCGGTCACTCTCGATCTGAAAGGAAGGACCGGCTCTGACGTCGTGCTGCAACTTGTCTCCCGTGCTGATGCGTTGATCGAAGGCATGCGGCCCGGGGTCATGGAGCGCCTCGGCCTCGGCCCCGATGCGGTCCTGAAGAGAAATCCAAAGCTCGTTTACGGCCGCATGACCGGCTGGGGCCAGGACGGGCCGCTTGCGCCGCGCGCGGGACACGACATCAATTACATCGCGCTTGCCGGCGTGCTGCACGCTTTCGGCCGCCAGGGCGAGGCGCCGGTGCCGCCGCTGAATCTCGTCGGCGACTTCGGCGGCGGCGGCATGCTGCTCGCATTCGGCGTCGCCTGCGGCCTGATCGAAGCCGCGCGCTCGGGCCGCGGCCAGGTCATCGATGCCGCAATGGTCGAAGGCGCGTCGCTGCTCGCCGCCATGTTCGCCGGGCTGCTCGCGGCAAAGAGCTGGTCGGAGGAGCGAGGAACCAACATTCTCGATACCGGAGCCCCCTGGTACAACGTCTACCAGACCAAGGACGGAAAGTACGTGTCCATCGGCTCGATCGAGGGTCGCTTCTACGAGGAGCTCCTGCGCAAGCTCGGCGTTCCCGACCTCGGCCAGCACGAGCGCAGCCGCTGGCCGGAAATGAAAACCCTGTTCGAGAAAGCTTTCCGCTCGAAGAGCTGTGACGAGTGGTGCAAGGTGTTCGCAGGCTCTGACGCGTGCTTCGCGCCGGTGCTGTCGTGGTCCGAAGCGCGGCAGGACCCACATATGGTCTTCAGGGGGAATTTCATTGAAACCGCCGGCGTGCAGCAGCCGGCGCCCGCGCCGCGTTTTTCGCGCACGCCGGGCGCGGTACGCCGGGCGCCGCCCGAGCGCGGCGAAGGCGGCAGGCAGGCGCTCGCCGACTGGGGCTTCGGCGCCGCCGAGATCGACAGGCTAGCCACGCAGGGTCTCGGATGCTGAGGCGGCTACTACGCCGGGAGGCGCAGTTCCTCGAGCTCTTCAACCAGCACGCCGCACACATCGTCGAAGGCAGCCGCGAGCTTGCGGCGATGCTCGGCGCGTTCACCGATCTGGAAGCGCACGCGCAGCGCATCGACACCGCCGAGCGCGCCGCGGACAAGGTGACGCACGAGGTGGTGCGGCTGTTGCACAAGGGCTTTCTTACGCCGTTCGACCGCGACCAGATCCTCGACCTCATCAACACCCTGGACGACATCCTGGACCTTACCCAGGACGTCGCCGAGTCAGTCGCGCTTTACGACCTGAAGCGCATCACGCCGGAAACGACGCAGCTCGCCGAGCTGTGCCGCATGTCGTGCGAGCGTGTGCAGGCGGCGGTCGGGCTGCTCAACCATGTGAAGCAGCCGGAAGCGATCTTCAAGTGCTGCGAGGAGATCGACCGGCTCGAATCCGACGCCGACCGCGTGCTGAGAGCGGCGCTGTCGAAGCTGTTCCGCGAGGAGTCGGACCTCAAGCAGGTCATGAAACTTCGCGTGATCTACGACCTCCTCGAATCGATCACCGACCGCTGCGAGGACGCGGCGAACGTGATCGAGGGCATCGCGCTCGAAAACAGCTGAGCGCCGGCGGCGCGCTAGTGATGCGGTTTGCGCGCGCCGATATCCTGCACTTCAACCTCGATCTGCAGCTCCCCCGCGCGCTCGAAGCGCAGCGTGACCGGAAAGCGCTCGCCTTTCTGGAGCGGCCGCGTGATGTCGACCAGCATCAGGTGCGAGCCGCCGGGGCGCAGTGTGATGCGCTCGCGTGCGCGAATCTCAAAGTCCTTAACCTGACGCATGCGCATGACCTCGCCCTCGCGCTGCGTGACGTGCATCTCGACGCGCTCCGCGAGCGGCGTGCTCGCGGCCAACAGGCGATCGGGCTGCGTGCCGCGGTTGCGAATCTCCATGTAGCCGACGGCGACCTTCGCTCCCGGAGCAGTGGCGCGCGACCAGGGGTGGCGCACCTGGATGTCGCCCTTCTCGTGGGAATGGGCCCCGGCGACGCCCGCCTGCGCCAGCACGAGCAATAGAGCGACACCCCAGCTTCTCATCCCGCTTTCCGGGTCTCTTCTTCCTGGAGCTTGCGCCACAGGATCTTGCCGGTCCCGGTCTTTGGCAGCTCGTCGACGAA
Source organism: Burkholderiales bacterium (assembly GCA_035454685.1). Taxonomy (GTDB): domain Bacteria; phylum Pseudomonadota; class Gammaproteobacteria; order Burkholderiales; family SG8-39; genus SCGC-AG-212-J23. The sequence goes on from DATIGN010000160.1 coordinate 31,185, forward strand.
CTCGATCACGCGCGGCACTTTGAACGCCGCCATGCGGCTTCG
>DATIGN010000161.1:0-41198 GCA_035454685.1 Burkholderiales bacterium
CTGTTGTCGAACGAGATCGCGCAGACGGTGAACTCGACGATCGAGAAGCTGCCTGAAGAATTGCGCAGGGCGATCCAGATGCGCGAGCTCGAAGGGATGAGCTACGAGGACATCGCGCAGGCGATGGACTGCCCCATCGGCACCGTGCGCTCGCGCATCTTCCGCGCCCGCGAGGCGATCGCCGAGCAGTTGCGGCCGTTGCTGGGAACCAGCAAGGACAAGAGATGGTAATTGGCAAAGACAGGCGGTAGTCCATGAATGAACGCATTTCGGAATTGATGGACGGCGAGCTGGACGACCAGTCCGCCGGGGAGCTGATCCAGACCCTGGGCGCGCAGCGCGAGGCGCTCGACGCCTGGCGGGTCTACCACCTCATCAGCGACGCCCTGCGCGAGAACCAGCCGCTTCCCGGGCGCAGCTTCGCCGCGCCGCGGCCGCGGCGCTGGATCGCGCTGCCGCTCGCCGCCAGCCTTGCGGCGGTCAGCCTGGTCGGCTGGCTCGCGTTCGCGCCGCAGCAGGAAGCCGTGCAGCCGCCGCTCGCCCAGGCGGTGCCGCCGGCCCCGGCCGGTGCCGCCGCGGTGCCGCTGCCCAGCGCCGCCGACGACTATCTGCTCGCCCACCAGGGCGTCTCGCCGCGCTTCTCCTTCCAGGGCATGGCGCCCTACATCCGCAGCGTGTCGGACGAGGCGCGCGCGACGCGCCCGGGCGAGGCGCGGGGGACGCGCCGGTGATCGCGTCCAGGGCCGCCGCCGCGCTCTTCGTTTTCTCGGCCGGCCTCGCCCAGGCGCAATCGCCGGAGGCGCTCGGCTGGCTGCGCAAGATCCACGACGCGACGCAGAAGCTCTCCTACAGCGGGACCTTCGTGTACCAGAACGGCAGCCGCAGCGAGACCTCGCGCATCACGCGCTACGCCGATGCTTCGGGCGACATCGAGAAGCTCGAGGTCATGGATGGTGTGCCGCGCGAGATTGTGCGCACCAAGGACACGGTGCGCTGCTACCTCCCCGGCAGCCGCCTGGTGAAGGTCGACCGGCGCACCGAGCGCGACTTCCCGGCGCTGCTCCCCGAGCGCATCACGGCGCTCGCGCGCCACTACGAGATCGAGCTGGGCGGGGTGCGGCGCATCGCCGGCTACGACTGCCAGGCGATCGTGCTCAAGCCCAAGGACAACCTGCGGTACGGCTATCGCCTGTACGCCGACACCGCGAGCGGCATGCTGATCAAAGCGGTGACCGTCGACCCCGGCGGCGAGCCCGTGGAGCAGTTCTCATTCACGCAGCTCGCGATCGGCGGGGTGACGCGCGACATGGTGAAGCCGCGCCATGTGTCGGGCAAATGGCGCATCGAGGACGCCGAGGCGGCCCCGGCACGGCTCGCGGGCTGGGGGCTGTCTGCCGAGCTCCCCGGCTTCCAGAAGGTGAGCGAGCTGCGGCGGCGGCTCGGCGAGTCGCGCTCCGCTGGGCAGCTCGTCTATTCCGACGGCCTCGCCGCGGTGTCGGTATTCATCGAATCGCTCGAGGGGCGCAGCGACCCGGTGCGCACGGGCCTCGCAAGCATGGGCGCCATCCATATCTATACCCGCGAGGTCGCCAATCATATGGTGACGGTGGTAGGCGAAGCGCCGGCGGCGAGCGTGCAGCGCATAGCGGATGCAGTCGAATATCGCCGCCCGCAGTAGTATTGGGAGACCAAGATGAACGCAGTAAAGGCCGTTGTTGCTCTCTCGCTTGCCGCACTCTGCGCCGCGGCGCCGGCGCACGCATTTGCCCAAACGGTGCGCGAGCTTCCCGATTTCACCCGCCTGGTCGACGACCAGGGCAACGCGGTGGTCAATATCAGCACCACCCAGGCGCCGCGCCGCACCGGCGCTGCGCCCCAGGTCCCGGGGATGGAAGACGAGGAGGTGCTCGAGTTTTTCCGGCGCTTCATTCCGCGCCAGCAGCCGGGGCCGGGGCCGGGGCCTCGCTCCGAGGCGCGCTCACTCGGCTCGGGATTCATCATCAGCGCGGACGGCTACATCCTCACTAACGCGCACGTGATCGAGGGTGCGGACGAGATCAACGTGCGCTTCACCGACAAGCGCGAGTACAAGGCCAAGGTGATCGGCGCGGACCGGCGCACCGACATCGCGGTGATCAAGATCGACGCGACCGGCCTGCCCGCGGTGCGCTTCGGCGACCCGAGCAAGCTGAAGGTCGGCGAATGGGTCGTGGCGATCGGCTCGCCGTTCGGATTCGAGAACACGGTCACCGCCGGCATCGTCAGCGCCAAGGGCCGCTCGCTGCCGCAGGAGAACTTCGTGCCCTTCATCCAGACCGACGTCGCCATCAATCCTGGCAACTCGGGCGGCCCGCTGTTCAACATGCGGGGCGAGGTCGTGGGAGTGAACTCCCAGATCTACAGTCGCACCGGCGGCTTCATGGGCCTGTCCTTTGCGATTCCGATCGACGTCGCGCTCGACATCCAGAAGCAGCTGCGTGAGAAGGGCCGCGTCGCGCGCGGCCGCATCGGGGTGGTGATCCAGGAGGTAACGCGCGACCTTGCCACCTCGTTCGGCCTGGACCGGCCGCGCGGCGCGCTGGTGAATTCGGTGGAGAAGGGCAGCCCCGCGGACAAGGCCGGCGTGGAGGCGACAGACATCATCGTCGCGTTCGACGGCAAGCCGGTCGAGAGCTCGAGCGACCTGCCGCGGCTCGTCGGCTCCACGCGCCCCGGCTCGCAGTCGACACTTGACGTGTGGCGCAAAGGCCAGACGCGCAAGCTCAACATCACCGTGGCCGAGCTGCAGGAGGACCGCGTTGCCGCCAACGCGCCAGCAACCCGTGCCAAGCCGCAGGCCGAGGCGCCGGCGAACCGGCTCGGCATAGTCGTCGGCGAGCTTTCCGCCGAGCAGAAGAAAGGACTGAGCCTCTCGCACGGCCTGGTCGTCACCGAGGTGCGGCCCGACTCCAAGGCCGACGTGCGCAAGGGCGACGTGCTCCTTACCCTGGTGCACAAGGGTCAGCACACCGAGCTCAGGTCGGTCGAGCAGTTCAACAAGCTGCTTGCCGGCCTGGACAAGAACGCGGTCATCACGCTTCAGCTCCGGCGCGGCGAGAGCACGGCGTTCGTGACGATCTCCGGGCTCACCGATAAGGGTTAGGCTGTACGGCCGCCGCGGCTGCCATCTGTGCGAGCAGATGGCGGCCGAGCTGCGCGCGCTGGGCGTTGCGTTCGAGGAGATCGACGTCGATTTGGATCCGCAGCTGCGCCTGAAGTACGGGCGCGACGTTCCGGTTCTCGTCACCGCCCGGTTCACCTGCCGCCATCGCCTCACCCCGGAAGCGATCGCCAAGCTGCGCTAAAATCGCGCGCTTTTCCCGATGCAGAGCCGGATACGCAACTTTTCGATCATCGCGCACATCGACCACGGCAAGTCGACCCTCGCCGACCGCTTCATCCAGATGTGCGGCGGGCTCGCGGACCGCGAGATGGCGGAGCAGGTCCTCGACACCATGGACCTCGAGCGCGAGCGCGGCATCACCATCAAGGCGCAGACCGCCGCGCTCGAGTATCGATCGCGAAGTGGTGATGTCTACCTGTTGAACCTTATTGATACTCCGGGGCACGTGGACTTCTCGTACGAGGTGAGCCGCTCGCTCGCCGCGTGCGAGGGCGCCGTCCTCGTGGTCGACGCCTCGCAGGGCGTCGAGGCGCAGACGGTGGCGAACTGCTACACCGCGATCGAGCAGGGCGTCGAGGTGATTCCGGTGCTCAACAAGATCGACCTGCCCTCGGCCGACCCGGGGAAGGCGATCCAGGAGATCGAGGACGTGATCGGGATCCCGGCGCAGGATGCGATCCGCGCGAGCGCCAAGACTGGCGAGAACGTCGATGCCATTCTGGAAGCGGTGATCGCCCGGGTCCCGGCCCCGGGTGGCGACGACGCAGGCCCCTTGAGGGCTCTGATCATCGACTCCTGGTTCGATAATTACGTCGGGGTGGTGGTGCTCGTGCGCGTCATGGAAGGCACGCTCAGGCCTAAAGAGCGCATCCTGCTCATGAGCAACGGCGCCACTTACCTCTGCGATCAGGTCGGCATCTTCACGCCCAAGTCGACGACCAAGGACGAGCTGAAGGCAGGCGAGGTCGGATTCGTGACCGCGGGAATCAAGGAGCTGCGCGCGGCCAAAGTCGGGGACACCGTGACGCTCGCCGCGAAGCCCGCGCAAAAGCCCCTCCCCGGATTCAAGGAGATCAAGCCGCAGGTGTTCGCCGGGCTCTATCCGGTCGAGGCCAACGAGTACGAGGCGCTGCGCGACGCGCTCGAGAAGCTGCACCTGAACGACGCCTCGCTCCATTACGAGCCCGAGACCTCGCAGGCGCTCGGCTTCGGCTTCCGCTGCGGCTTCCTCGGCCTGCTCCACATGGACATCGTGCAGGAGCGCCTCGAGCGCGAGTACGGACAGAGCCTCATCACCACCGCGCCCTCGGTGGTGTACGAGGTAAAGCTGCGCGACGGCACGGTGGAGCAGGTGTCCAATCCCTCGCGCCTGCCGCCGGCGGAAACCATCGAGGAATTTCGCGAGCCGATCATGGCCTGCAGGATCTTCGTGCCGCAGGAGTACGTCGGCCCGGTGATCACGCTGTGCACGGACAAGCGCGGCGTCCAGACCAACATGCACTATTCGGCACGCCACGTGGTGATCTCGTACGACCTGCCGCTCAACGAGGTGGTGCTCGACTTCTTCGATCGCCTGAAGTCGGCGACGCGCGGCTACGGCTCGCTCGACTACGAGTTCAAGGAATACCGCGCCGCCGACATGGCGCGCCTCGACATCCTGGTGAACGGCGAGCGTGTGGATGCGCTCTCAAGCATGGTACACCGCTCGGGCGCGCAGCATCGGGGACGCGAGCTGGTCAACAAGCTGAGAACCTTGATTCCGCGCCAGATGTTCGACGTCGCGATCCAGGCGGCGATCGGCGGCCATATCATCGCGCGCGAGAATGTGAAGGCGCTGCGCAAGAACGTGCTGGCGAAATGCTACGGCGGCGATGTCACGCGCAAGCGCAAGCTGCTGGAGAAGCAGAAGGAGGGGAAGAAGCGCATGAAGCAGGTCGGCGCGGTCGAGATCCCCCAGGAGGCGTTTCTCGCGGTGCTGCAGCGGGGGGAAGGATGAGCGCGCTTTGAACTTCGCCCTGTTCCTGCTTATCTTGCTGCTCGTCACGGGCTTCGTGTGGGCCGTCGAGGGCGTGGCGCTGCGCCGCAGGCGGCTCGCCGCGTGCAGCCAGGAGCTCTCGCGTCTGGAGGGCGAGCTGAGGCACGAGCCCCGAGAAAAAAAAGCGCGCATTCTCGAGCAGGAGAAGGCCAGGCTGCTGAAGCAGCCGTGGTGGGTCGAGTACTCGATCAGCTTCTTCCCGGTGATCCTGATCGTGTTCCTGCTGCGCTCGTTCCTGGTCGAGCCGTTCAAGATCCCGTCGAGTTCGATGGTGCCGACGCTGCTCGTGGGCGACTTCATCCTCGTGAACAAGTACGTCTATGGCATCCGCCTGCCGGTGGTGAACCGCAAGCTGATCGAGATCGGCGGTCCGGAGCGCGGCGACGTGATGGTGTTCCGCTACCCCGAGGACCCGTCGCTCGACTACATCAAGCGCGTGATCGGCGTGCCGGGCGATCGTGTGGAATACCGCAACAAACGGCTGTCGATCAACGGCGCGCCCATGCCGCTGCGCCAGATCGACGACTACCTGTCGCGCGAGCGCATGCAGTTCTCGCGCCGCTTCGTCGAGACGGTGAACGGCACGGAGCATGAAATATTGCTCGACGAGGACGCGCCGGCGTCGGTCTTGCCCGGGCGCTCGTTCCCGTTCGCTGCAAATTGCAACTACAATACGAGCGGCCTGACGTGCACGGTGCCGCCAGGCCATTACTTCGTCATGGGCGACAACCGGGACAACTCGAGCGACAGCCGCGTCTGGGGGTTCGTGCCGGACGAGAACATCGTCGGCAAGGCTTTCTTCATCTGGCTCAATCTGAACGAGCTGGGGCGCTTCGGGTCGTTCCGTTAGGGAGGGTACGATGGGCAGGAGGCAGCAGGGGCTCAGCCTACTCGGACTGATCACAATGTTGTTTGTTCTCGTGGTGCTGGCGTTGTTCGCAATGAGAATCATCCCCTCGTTTTTGGAGTTTCGCACCGCGAAGACCGCGATCGAGCGGATCGCGCCCACCGTGCAGAACCCGGCCGAGGCCCGGCGCGCGTTCGAGAACCGCGCCGCGATCGATGACATCACGACCATCACGCCGAAGGACCTCGAGATCACGCGCGAAGGCAATCAGCTCGTCATCGCCTTCGCCTACCGCAAGGAAGTACGGCTGTTCGGGCCGGTGGGACTGTACATCGACTACGCGGCCAACTCGAAAGGCCAGTAGCGCTGCTGGGACACAGCTTCGCCGACGCAAGGCTGCTCGAGCGGGCTCTCACGCATCGCAGCCACGGCCCGGACCACAACGAACGGCTCGAATTTCTGGGCGACGGCGTGCTCGGCTGCGCGGTCGCCGACGAGCTGTACGCGCGCTTTCCGCAGCTGCCCGAGGGTAAGCTGACCCAATTGCGCGCTAGCTTGGTGCGCCGCGATTCGCTGGCGCGCGTGGGGCGCGCGCTCGGACTTCCCGATCAGGTGCGCGCGACGACGATCACCGATTCCGTGCTGGCCGACTGTGTGGAGGCGCTCATCGGCGCCATATTCCTCGACAGCGGCTACCCCGCGGCACGCCGCGCGGTGGTGCAAGCGCTCGGCCCGCTGCTCGACGCCGTCGACCCCGCCAAGGTCGAAAAAGACGCGAAGACTCGATTGCAGGAGCTGATGCACGCGCGTGGCAGGCCCGTCCCGCAGTACCGCGTGATCGCAACCCACGGCGCGCCACACGAGCGATCGTTCGAGGTGGAGTGCGTCGTCGAGGATCTGCGCGCCGAAGGCAGAGGCAAGTCTCGCCAGCGCGCCGAGCAAGAGGCGGCGAAGGTGATTCTCGATAGGCTGGAGGACCAGGCTTTTCGCAAATGAGCGCCCACCGCTGCGGCACGATCGGCATTGCCGGGCGACCGAACACCGGCAAGTCCAGCCTGCTCAATCGCCTGGTCGGCGAGAAGGTCTCGATCGTGTCGGCCAAGCCGCAGACCACGCGCCATCTGGTCACCGGCATCCTGACCGGGCCGGAATGCCAGTACGTCTTTGTCGATGCGCCCGGCCGTCAGAGCCAGGCGAGGAGCGGCCTGCATCGGCGGCTCAACCGGCGCGCGACGGCGGCCGCGCGTGACGCCGATGTGGCGCTCTTCGTAGTCGAGGCGCTGCGCTTCGGTCCCGAGGACCGCGCGGTGCTCGATGAAATTCCCACCGCGCAGCGTATCGTCGCCGCGGTGAACAAGGTCGATTTGGTCAAGCATGCGTCGGCTCTCATACCGTTCCTCGATCGCCTGGCGAAGACGCGCGACTTCGCCGCGATCGTGCCGGTGAGCGCGAAGACCGGCAAGAACATCGCTACGCTGCTCCAGGCGCTGCGCGAGGCGCTGCCCGAGGCGCCGGCCGCATACCCGGCCGATCAGCTCACCGACCGGGACGAGCGCTTCTTCGCGGCGGAGCTGCTGCGCGAGAAAATCTTCGAGGAGATGGGCCAGGAACTGCCGTACCGCTGCGAGGTCCTGATTGACAGTTTCAAGGAGGAGGGGGGGAGGCTGCGGCGCATCGAAGCGACCATCCTGGTGGAGCGCGAGAGCCAGAAGCCGATCGTGCTTGGCGCGCGCGGCGAGCGGCTCAAGCGCATGGCGAGCGCTGCGCGCAAGGAGATGGAGAAGCTCTTCGGCGGCAGGGTTTATCTCGGCACCTGGGTGAAGGTGCGCAAGGCGTGGACTGACGACGCCCGCATCTTGCGGCAGCTCGGGTACGAATGAGGCGGCGCACCGATCATCAGCCGGCGTACGTGCTGCATACGTATGCCTACAAGGAGACGAGCCTGATCGTGGAGGCGTTTACGCGTGGCTTCGGCCGCGTGGCGCTGCTCGCGCGCGGCGCGCGCCGGCCGCGTTCCGCAATGCGCGGCGTGCTGCTCTCGTTCCATCCGCTGCGGCTCGGGTGGGCGGCTTCGGCCGAGCTCGGCAGCCTCATTTCGGCTGAATGGGCGGGGGCGCTGCCGCCCCTCTCGGGGCGCGCCCTCATGTGCGGCTTTTACCTGAACGAGCTTGTGCTGCGCCTATTACCGCGCGACGATCCTCATGAGGCCCTGTTCGACTGCTATGGCGAAGCGCTGGGCGCGCTCTCCGCGGGTGCCGCGCAGGCTTCGGTGCTGAGAAGCTTCGAGAAGCGGCTCCTCGCCGAGCTCGGGTATGCTCCGTTGCTCGAGCGCGACGCCGCGAGCGGGGCGCCGATCGAGCCTGGCCGCCGCTACGTGTACGAACCCGACCGGGGTCCCATGCCATCGCGAAATTCGTCTTCGCACCTGAGCGTCAGCGGCCAGACGCTGCTCGACCTGGCCGCCGGCGAGTACGACCGCCCGGAGACGCGCGACGAGGCGCGCATGCTGCTGCGCGCGCTTATCAGCCAGCGGCTGCACGGGCAGGTGCTCCACACGAGCGCGGTATTGCGCGAGCTGAACGAGTTGTGAGAGAAACAAATCGGAGATGATCGAGCTCGGCGTAAACGTCGACCATGTCGCCACGGTGCGCCAGGCGCGGCGCACGTACGAGCCCGACCCGGTGTGGGCGGCTGTCGAGGCGCATCTCGGCGGCGCCGACGGCATCACCGTGCACCTGCGCGAGGACCGGCGCCACATCCAGGACGAGGACGTGCGCCGCCTGCGCGAGCTCACGCACATCAAGCTCAACCTGGAGATGGCGGCGACCGACGAGATGGTCGCGATCGCGTGCCGGCTGAAGCCCGAAATGGCGATGCTGGTGCCCGAAGGCCGGCACGAGGTGACCACGGAAGGGGGTCTTGACGTCTCTTCCCAGGAAAAGGCTTTGCGCAGGGCGGTCGAGCGGCTGTCGGGAGCAGGCATCGTTGTGTCGGTCTTCATCGACGCGGAGCTGCGCCAGGTCGAGGCGGCAAAGCGCGCCGGTGCCTCGGTGTGCGAGATCCACACCGGGCCGTACGCGCACGCCTTTCATTCCCGAGGGCGCGAGGCCGAGAGCCCGGCCGTGGTGGCAGAATTGAAGAAGATTCAAGCCGCGGGTGAAGCAACCCGCTCGCTCGGCATGCGCTTCAACGCCGGCCACGCGCTCAACTACTTCAACGTGCAGCCGGTGGCTGCGTTGCCAGGCGTGCGCGAGCTGCACATCGGGCATGCCATCGTGTCGCGCGCCGTGTTTGTCGGCATGCGCGAGGCGGTGCGCGAAATGAAGGCGCTGATGGTCCAGGCAGCGGCGCGGTGATCTACGGTATCGGCACCGACGTCGTAGAGATCGCCCGGGTCGAGAAAGCGCTCGCGCGGTGGGGTGAGCGCTTTGCCGAGCGCATACTCTGCGAGCCCGAGCTTGCCCGTTTCCGCAATCACAAACAACCCGTGGCCTACCTCGCGAAACGCTTCGCGGCCAAGGAAGCGTTCACGAAGGCGCTCGGAACCGGAATCAGGGCGCCCGCCAACTGGCACGGGGTCTGGGTCGTGAACCGGCCGTCGGGGAAGCCGGAGCTTGAGTTTTCCCGGGAGCTCGGGCTGCTCTTGTCCGCGCGCCGCATCGCGCGCTCGCATCTGACGCTCACCGACGAGCGCGGGGTCGCGGTGGCCACCGTCATTCTCGAGTGCGCAGGCTAAAGGCTGCGCTGGGCTCCGCGGTCATCGACGTCGTCGGCACGGCGCTGAGCGACGACGACCGCGCCCGCCTGCGCCATCCGGCAACCGGTGCCGTAATTCTCTTCTCGCGCAACTACGAGCATCCCGAGCAACTGCGCCTTCTGGTTCAGGATATTCGAAGACTGCGCGAACCCGAGCTGCTCGTCTGCGTGGACCACGAGGGGGGGAGGGTGCAGCGCTTCCGCGAGGGCTTCACCGCCATCCCGCCGATGCGCGCGCTCGGGCGGCTTTGGGACCGCGACCGGGACGTTGCGAAGGAGGCGGCGCGCCGCGCGGCTTACGTAATCGGCGCCGAGCTCGGCGCCCACGGCGTCGACTTCAGCTTTGCGCCGGTGCTCGACCTCGACTACGGGTCGAGCATGGTGATCGGCGACCGCGCGCTGCATTTCGATCCCAACGCCGTGGGCGCGCTCGCCGCCGCCCTGGTCCGGGGATTCGCCGACGCCGGCATGGCGGCGGTTGGCAAGCATTTTCCCGGCCACGGCTTCGCCGAGGCCGACTCCCACGTCGACGTGCCAAAGGATGAGAGAAGCCTGGCCGAGATCCTCAGGAAGGACGTCGCCCCGTACCGGGCGGCGCTCCAGGCCGGCCTGGCCGGCGTGATGCCGGCGCACGTGATCTACACCCGGTGCGATCCGGAGCCCGCGGGGTACTCGAAGTACTGGCTGCAGCAAATTCTGCGCGGCAGGCTCGGCTTCGAAGGTCTCATCTTCAGCGATGACCTCTCCATGGCGGGCGCCAGCACCGCCGGAGGGCCGCCGGCGCGCGCGCGCGCCGCGCTCGCGGCAGGTTGCGACATGGTGCTCCTCTGCAACGACCCCGAAGGGCAGAATCTGCTGCTCGAGTCGCTGAAGGATATTCCACCGCCGAACTCCGAGCGCCTGGAGCGCATGCGCAAAAAAGGCGGCCGCGACTTGCGCAAGAGCGTCGCGTACCGCGAAGCGCAGGGCGCGCTGGCCGCTCTTGCCTAACGCATCGGGGTCAGTCCCCGATTATTCCTACGCCCGCTCCATGTAGGTGCCTTCGGCGGTGTCGATCTTGATCTTCTCGCCCACGTTGATGAAGGCAGGCACCTGGACCGTGATGCCGGTCTCCATCTTCGCCGGCTTGAACGTGTTGGTTGCGGTGGCGTTCTTGATGCCCGGCTCGGTGTCGACTACGGTGAGGACCACCGACGGCGGCATCTCGATGCCGATGGCGCGGCCGTTGTAGAAATTGATCTGCACTTCGGTGTTCGGGAGAAGATAGCCAGCCTGGCCCTCGAGGAACTCGGCGGGCAGAGAAAGCTGCTCGTAGTCTTCCTTGTCCATGAACACGTAGCTGTCGCCGTCCTGGTACAGATACTGCATTTCGCGCGGGTCGACGAACGCGCGCTCGATCTTGTCTTCGGTGCGGAAGCGCTGGTTGGTCTTGGTGCCGACCTCGATGTCCTTCATTTCCACCTGCATGAAAGCGCCGCCGCGGCCGCCGACGTGCACGTGGTAGGCCTTGAGCACGCGCCACACGCGCTTGTCCCATTCGATCAGGTTGCCGGGACGGATTTCGACTGCTTCGACCTTTGCCATGACGTGGAGTTGACGCCGCGAAAAGGCGCGCATTTTACACGTTTTATAATGAATTCAGCATGTTCGATGCAAAGGCATTCGTCGCGGGCCTGCCCAATCTTCCGGGCGTCTACCGCATGCTCGGCAAGGGTGGGGAGCCGCTCTATGTCGGCAAGGCGCGCGAGCTCAAGAAGCGCGTCGCTTCGTACTTCAACAAGACTGGCCACGGACCGCGCACGCAGTTGATGATCGGGCAGGTGGCGTCGATCGAGGTGACGCTGACGCGCTCCGAGGGCGAAGCGCTGTTGCTCGAGAATAACCTCATCAAGAGCCTCGCGCCGCGCTACAACATCCTCTTTCGCGACGACAAGTCCTATCCCTATCTGACGATTACCGGACACCGGTTTCCGCGCCTGGGCTTTCATCGCGGCGCAAAGGACAGGCGCCATCGCTATTTCGGGCCCTTTCCGCACGCTTACGCCGTGCGCGAGAGCATCCAGCTGCTGCAGCGCGTGTTCCAGCTGCGCACCTGCGAGGACACTGTGTTCGAGCACCGCTCGCGACCGTGCCTGCTGCACCAGATCAAGCGCTGCACGGCTCCGTGCACCGGCAAGATCTCGGCGCAGGCCTACGCCGAAGACGTGAACAACGCCGCGCTTTTCCTGGAAGGCAGGGAGGATGACGTCATCGCAAGGCTGACGGGAAAGATGAAAAGGGCCTCCGAGGAGCAGCGCTATGAAAAGGCCGCGTCATATCGCGACCAAGTGCGCGCGCTGTCGCGCGTCCAGGCGCGGCAGTACGTCGAGTCGAACCGCGGAGTGGACGCCGACGTGGTGGCATGCGTGATGGACGGCGAGATCGCCTGCGTGAACCTGGTCATGATCCGGATCGGGCGCCATGTCGGCGATCGCAGCTTCTTCCCGTCGAATGCGGAAGGCGCAGAGCCGGCCGAGGTGGTCGCCGCATTTCTCGAGCAGCACTATGCCGAGCAGCCGGCGCCGGGGCTCGTCGTGACGAGCGAGCCGGTCGAGCTGGATCACGTTCATGTGGTCACTCCTTCCCATGGAGAGCGCAAAGTGTGGCTCGACATGGCGCGCAAGAACGCGCTGCTCGCGATCGCGCAGCGCGTGCGCGATCGCGCTACGCAGGAAGGGCGCCTGGTCGCGCTGCGCGAGGCGCTCGGCCTTCCCGAAGGCGCACAGCGCGTCGAGTGCTTCGACATCAGCCATACCATGGGCGAGGCCACGGTGGCCGCGTGCGTCGTCTACGACCGCCAGCAGATGCAAAAGGCGGAGTACCGGCGCTTCAATATCCGCGATGTGACCCCCGGCGACGATTACGCCGCGACGCGCCAGGTGCTCGCGCGGCGCTACGAGCGCGTCACCGCCGAGGCGGGGAGGATCCCGGATCTGATCCTGATCGATGGCGGCAAGGGACAAGCGAAAATTGCGTCCTCGGTGTTGCACGACTTGGGCCTGCACCAGGTGTGCGTGGTGGGCGTGGCAAAAGGCGCGGAGCGCAAGCCCGGCGAAGAAGAGCTCATTCTGGAGTCGGAGGCGCGCACGCTGCAGCTCGCGCCGTCGCACCCCGGGCTGCACCTGATCCAAGCGATCCGCGACGAGGCACACCGCTTCGCCGTCCTCGGCCATCGCGCCCGGAGAGGTAAAGCGCGTACGAGTTCGATGCTGAACGAAATCCCCGGCATCGGCGCGAAGCGCCGCCAAGCGCTGATCGAGCATTTCGGCGGCTTGCGCGGCGTGCAGGCCGCCGCGGTCGACGACATCGCGAAGGTCGAAGGGATCAGCCGACCGCTTGCGGAGCGCATCTACAGGCACCTTCACTGATGCCGCTCAACGTTCCGAACCTGGTGACGCTGTCGCGCATCATCCTGATCCCGCTGCTTATCGGGATCTATTACCTCCCGGACCCATGGCTGTCGTGGCAGGGCAAGAACATCGCCTCGACCGCGGTGTTCATCTGCGCCGGCATCACCGACTGGCTCGACGGTTACCTGGCGCGGCGACTGAACCAGATATCGGCGTTCGGTGCATTTCTTGACCCGGTGGCCGACAAGCTGATCGTGGTGGCGGCGCTTCTCGTCTTGCTCTACCTCGGCCGCGTCGACATGCTCGTCACGCTGATCATCATCGGCCGCGAGATAGCGATCTCCGCTCTGAGGGAGTGGATGGCCAAGGTCGGCCAGGCGGCGAGCGTAGCGGTGGCCTTCATCGGCAAGCTGAAGACCGCGGTTCAGATGGTCGCCATTCCGCTGCTTCTCTTCCACGACTCACTGTTCGGGATGGATTGCCAATGGCTCGGCACGGTGCTCATTAATGTCGCGGCCGTGCTCACGGTCGTCTCGATGCTCTACTACCTGCGCAAGGCGCTGCCTTACGCATCGGTGCGGGGTTGACTTATAATCGCTGCAGTTCGCGGGAATAGCTCAGTTGGTAGAGCGCAACCTTGCCAAGGTTGAGGTCGCGAGTTCGAGACTCGTTTCCCGCTCCAGATTTGCGAGGGAAGGTGCTGAAGCAACACCGCGACGGGCCTTCCCTCTTCACTTTGGCGGGATGGCAGAGTGGTCATGCAGCGGCCTGCAAAGCCGTGTACGCCGGTTCGATTCCGACTCCCGCCTTTCCTCCGTGTCTATGAAATGGTGGCCGATGCCACCGTTTCTCTCAGGATTTCTCAGCTCGTGTCCAAGCATCGCGAGGAACCTGTAGAGGCGTCATTGTCGGTGGCAGCTGCAATGGCAAACGATACAGTGCCGAGGTTCAGCAGGCGGCGAATCAGACATTAGCCACAGTGGGCCGTCCCGGCATCGCAGTCGACATGGCGAAGACGCGCGATGTGGTGCAGCGGAGCGCTGCCCTGTTCGCCGGATGCACTGCTCCGCGGTAGCCGAGCAGGCTGCTTTCGACTCGTATCGCTAGGCGACCTGGCGCTGGGGTCGTTCGGGCCGCTTCTCACGCGGCCGCCCCGTGCCCCAGTCGCGATCGTTCCGGAGGATGGAATAATTCCGCCAAAAGTACGCGTGATTCCGACGAATCACGGGCGCATGCTCGCCACCCGGGACACCCTCGAACTTCGGGTGCCACTGGTGGAGGTAGAAGCTTCCCGAGTCGAGCGCCTGGGGCCGCAGACCCAAATACCGGAAGCGGCGCATGAGATCGTTGTCTTCCGAGCCCCACACCTCGTAGTGCTCGTCGTAGCCGCGAATCAACTGAAAGAAGGCCGTACAGGTCAGCGCGACGCTGTAGTGAATTGGTGACCCGAAACGCGGCGAGCACCAGTCCTTCCATCTATCTAGGGCGAGCTGCCCTCCAGGGCGCGCCGCATCCTTCGTGACCTCAACCGACTCTTCCGGAAGATCGAGCATCGACGAGCAGAGGACCGACAGCGGCGACACCTCGAGGGTGCGGATTGCATCGGCGAGGTACCGGCGGGAAAGCATGATGTCCGCGTCCGAGGCCATCAGAAATGTCGTGGACGCTCGCCGGATCCCGATGTTGAGACAGCGTGCGCGGCTCCAGACCGACGCCTCGTCGACCCGCAGGTATTCCACGTCGTGCTGTCCGCAGAGGCTCATGATGACCGCCTGGCTCGACGGCTCACTGCCGTAATCCACCACGAGCACTCGCACCAGCTCGGCGGCGTATGTCTGCTCGCGGATGCTCCGCAGGGCGTTGGCGATCCGGTAGTCGGCTCGGTTCCGGACGCCGATGACCACGGTGATATCACGCGGTCGTGACAAGAGATCCCCGAGTACCGCCCTCCGCAGCCAGGCCCGCCCGAGTCCGCCCAGCCCCAGCCCCCGCAACATGGGGCCCAGGATCTGGGACCGGCCCAGGCTCTCCGGGATCTGGGGCAGCGTCGTCAGCGTTCGACGCGGTTGCACGCCGACGCGGCGGCCGAGCAGCCGTCGGCCGTGCACAACCGGCGCCGTCCTCCGCTGCCTACACGCATGGCGCGACCAGTTCCGGGATGACGGCTCCGTCGACACTCGGATCCGGGAGGCCCATGAGCGCGCAGATGGTGGGGTGAAAGTCGACGACAGACACCGGCGCTTCCAATCGAGTGGCAGGAACTCCGGGTCCCACAAAGACGAACGAACCCGTCGGGACATGTTCTCCGGTGCGTCCCCAGGCGTTCGTTCCGGTGACCGTGCCGATCTTGGCCGACGTTGCACGAACCGTGGCCCCGCGGCCGCCCGCATGCGCGAGAGTTCCGATCGGCAGGTCTCCATCCCACTCCACGAGCAGATCGGGAAGGGCCGCTCGCCGGGAGCCCGTGTAGAGGGCATCCGTGCGGTAGACGTCGCCGATCAAGGGACGTCCGCTGCGCTCGTCGATGATGGCACGCAGGTCTCCTACCAGCTCCTCGCAGAACGCGTCCGTTGCCGGCCCCGCCTCGAGCACCCCCTGCGGCTCGCGGCCCGCGAGATTGAGCCGTATTCCCCCGACCGGCTCCCCGTTCGGGATTGAAAAGCACATACTCTTGGCGACGTCGGCCCGCACTCGGGGGAGTCGGCTGCCGGCAAAACGCGACGAAGCGAACCTCGCCTTCAGGGGACGAAGCGCCTCTCGAGCGTTCTCCGGTAGGTTCCTCCACGCGGCCGCCGCGGCCGACCGTGCGCGATCCCTCAGCCTGCGCGGCGGGGGCGCGGTCACGCCCAGCCGCACCAAGATCTCGGCCAAGAGAAACGCGGCTCCGCGGTAGTGCGCCATGCCGTGCGGAGAGATGAGAAGGACTTGCGCGTCTCCCACGCGTTCGAGTAAAGCCGCGACCGCCCGGTCGATCGCGCGGTAGACTCGCTTCAGTGGATCTCCCACGGCCGCGAGCAGCGCCGGATCATGCGCGGGATGCGCCGGATCGTGGATGTGCCAGCACTGGTGCCCGGCACAGTGCGCTTCGGTGAAGACCTGCACGAAGAGATCCCAGTCCTCCCGTTCGAGGAGATCGAGCGTCAGCTGAGTCTTCCTCGCCACTGCCAGCTCGAGCTTCGCCACGAACCGCTCGAAGTCGGCCGCGCTCCGCCGGACGCCATCGCAGTTGGTGGGCAGGGGATACGGGCCCACGCTCGACAGGACGTCGCGCACGATCTCAGGAGGCGAGGCGTGGAAGCCGAAGACGGCATCGTGCCCTCCCCACTCCACTATCTGGAGGCCGTTCAGATGCGGGTCGAGGCGCGTGAGCGGGACGTCGAGTACTGCGACTCGACCGCCCGCGTCGGACGCGAGTCTCCAGAAAGGGGTGCCGCCCACACCGAGCGGGGAGTCGAGCGGGCGGAAGAACTCGTACGTCCCGGATCTCAGCTGCTCGATGCGGTAGAAACCGTGCCCAGCGGGGGAGCAGCCGGTGTAGAACGAAGGCCACGTGCTTCCGATGAAGAATCCCCGCACGCCGCGCACCGTTCCGGAAGTCCCGCGATCCATCAAGCCGCGAATGGCGGGCAGCGACCCATCCTTCGCCCAGTGCCGGAGCAGAGGCGGGCTCACTGCGTCGATCCCGAGAACAAGGAGCCTGGCCGGCATGAACGTAAAGCTGCTCAGATGATAGCATCACGCCGCTTCGAGTCGGCCGAGGTGGATGGACGCTTCCCGTCGACATTGGCGGTCGACCGCGCATGGGTGATTCGCTTCCTACGTCGCAATCCACGGAGGTGTGCGTCGTCGGTGCCGGCCCGGCCGGCATCGCTACGGCGCTCGCGCTCGGTATCGCGGGGCGTCGCGTAGTTCTCCTCGAGAGCGGTGGAATCCGCTCGTCACCGCGAGCGCAGGAACTTAACGACGGCGATCACGAGGGCGAACCGTACAACGGTCTGGCCGGCACTCGTCATCGTCAGGTCGGCGGAACCGTGAACATCTGGAACGTCCCGCTTCACGATGAAGCGGGAGTGGGAGCGAAGTACGTCCCTCTGACCCCAAGAGACCTCGCCGAGTGGCCGGTCAGCTGGAACGATCTCGAGCCGCATTACCGCCGGGCGCAAGCGTTGTGCGGGCTGGGACCCCTGGAGTACGGAGCCGACTACTGGGCGACGGCGGGGCGGCGTCCGTTCCGGCTGGAGGGAACGGGGCTCACGAGCGGCGTGTATCAGTTCGGCAGCGCGAAGCAGTTCACCACTGTTCTGCCCAGCAGGCTGGGCAAGATGGAGACGATCGCCCTGGTTCCGTCCACGACCGTTGTGGGCCTGGATGTAGACCGGGCGAAGCGCAGCGTGCGCGGAGTCCACGCGGTTGCCGATAGCGGACAGCGCGTCGAGGTGCGGGCGCGAATGGTGATCCTCGCGTGCGGCGCCGTCGAGAATGCCCGCCTTCTGCTCATCGCCGGACTCGGTGGGGAGGGCTATTCGGAGTGGCTGGGCCGAGGATTCATGGAGCATGCGCGCGACTTCTCTCTACTTGTCATCCCCGACTCGCCCGGCCTCTTTGCCGAGGCCTCTTTCTACGATCAACACACCACGGACGGCGGCCTCCGGATCGGAGGACGCCTCACGCTCACGGATGACGCGCTGGATAGCTTCCGGCTTCCGAACGCCGCCATGACGCTCGTGCCACGCCGCCAAGGCGTGAGGCACCGGCTGGCTCGCTGGATGCTCCGGCCGTTGGGTCGGACTGGCCGCCGGTACGGGTGGTCCCGGGTTCGCTCGCCGGCGACAGCCTTCGACGCTTTCGAAATCGTGCTGAACCTCGAGCAGCGGCCGCATCGGTGGAACCGAATCGAGCTCGGTAGCCGGCGAGACCGCTTCGGCAACCCTCTGCCAAGGCTCGCCCTCGCATGGACCGACGAGGAACAGGAGACCCTCGAACGGCTCCGGGACTGCCTGAGCGAGTGGCTTCGGACGGCTCGGCTGGGACGCCTTCAGGTCACCAAAGGTCGCCGCCCCGACTTCAACGCTCACCATCACGCGGGCACGACGCGCATGGGACTCGACTCGCGGGCCGGGGTCGTGGACCCGCAGGGCCGGGTGTTCGGGCTCGAGAATCTCTATCTGGCGGGCGCTTCGATCTTTCCCACCGCCGGCTACGCCAACCCCACCCTGACCGTCGTCGCCACCGCGCTCCGACTCGCCAGCCACGTCGATGCCGCACTCGGCTGAAACGCTCGGGAAGCGAGCGGAGGCACGAGCGGTATCCACAAAACTAACGATTCTGATTTGGAAGGCGCCCAACTACAATCCAGGCGGTTCGTTGGGGGGAGTCCCTTTACTTTGTTTGCGGCTGAATGGCGTGCCCCGAGCCCGCCGCGTTGGCCCATCTCGCAATCGGGTTGGCAGGCTTAGGTTTCAGCCGCCGCAAGCGCACGTGAGTTTCCTTCTTCGAGCGTCCACCCGCGCCCGAAGATAAAGCCCCACAGGACTGGACCCCTGCGGGGCTTCTTTTCTTACGCGAGAGAGGGTGTCGAACGCGATTATGTAGATGCCGGCCGGCGCGGTCGCTTTGGCTTGCACCCACACGCGCATGTCCTCCGGTCTCACGTCGAGGTGCTGTGCAAGCTTATCTTCACCGCCTGCGATTTCGGCCGCACGCCTGAGAATTTCGCAATGGATACTGTCGCTCGGGTTGGCTGCACATACCGCCCCGCCTCCTTCGCGAAGCAGTCATGTAGATCCTAACCAGGAGACAGCGATGAGACTCAACACGTTAGTTGCAGTAGCAGTCGCAGCCGCCTTTGCCGTACCTCTCTCGACTCAGGCTCAGAGCGATAAACCCTCCAGCGGCACTTCCGGCGCGACGACGCCGGGAAGCGAGATGTCTAGCACTCCGGACAAAGACAGGGACGGCTCCATTTCCCGCGAAGAGGCGAAGGGGACACCGTACGAGAAGGATTTCGATAAGCTGGACAAGAACAGTGACGGTAAGCTCTCCGAGACCGGGTCCGGCGCAGGCGCCACGGGTGGAAGCACGGCGCCGAAGAAGCAGTAGCGCAGTCTTTCCTGCCTTTGTTTATCTCCTCGCGCCACCGTCAGGCGGCGGGAGCCGAAAGCCAGGCGGCTTTTGCGCGCCTAACCCCACTTCCCGCACTGTTCGCACTGGCAATTGGAAGCATGCTTCCCACCCCAATTGCCGCATTGCTCGCATTGGCAATGTGTCGCGTGCTTGCCGCCCCAGTTGCCGCACTTCGGGCATCGACAGTTCGAGGCGTGATACCAGCTCCGATGATCGCAGATAGGGCAGCGGCAGCTGAACAAGTGCTTCCCTCCGAACTTGTATGTCACTGAAGGCACCCGCCTCCAACGCGCCTGCTTCGGGTTGACCTCTCCTCAGGCCGTCCCGAGCCTGCGCGCGTCCTGGGCGATGCTATGCTCAGCAAAGGAGAGTAGAACAGTACGACTGGCAGTAGACTCGCAATTCCTGTATGACAGTCGGACCGCTTCGATTCCGACTCCCGCCATGCTTTCCAAGCCTGGTGGCAGAATTCCCAGCACCGCCCGGGTGGCGAAACTGCTAGACGCAAGGGACTTAAAATCCCTCGACCCTAAAGGTCGTGCCGGTTGGAGTCCGGCCCCGGGCACCATATGCCGGTCGCGTAGCCAATCCGCGTGAGCTTGCATGCATGAACGATTTCCGACGCGCTGCTTGTATCGGCGTGAGTCCCGACCCGCGTTCTCACCAAGTTTAACAACATACCAGCGGCCGGGCACATACGATTTCTTGCCATGCTGAGCCGCACCCGTGTGCTTGCTTTGAACGACAAGCAAGACACATTCGACTCCTTGCAGGCCGTGCTTGAGAGCCATGGGTACAACGCCAAGCGCATCTGCAGCGCTCGCGCCATTGTTGCGGACGTTCGGGACTTCGATCCCGACGTAGTAATCATGGACATGCCGGATAGAAACGGATGGGATGCTGCTCGAGAGGTTCGCCAACACAGACCTGGGAAACGCCCCGTGCTGATCGCTGTGAGCGGGCAGTACAGCAAGGGGGACAAGGTCCGCGCCGAAATAAGCGGCTACGATTACTACGTCATCAAGCCCTGCGACCCCAAGGCGCTGTTGAAGTTGGTCGCGTTGTACGCCAGGAAGTAGCTCTCGAGGGGCGTGGCCCCAAGGCGCGGCGGTCGCGTGCTTGGGCAATCCGCCCGGCGGCCCCTCTCCCTTGTCGGCCCACCGGGGAAGGGCCGCGACGGGCGGAGAATGGCCCCGGACACCAATCAAAGCCAAAGCCAGCTTGGTTCTACTGCAAATTGGCTATTCCGATCCTCGCGATGCTCGGGCAGGATTTGGCAAAAGGGGGTATGGGTTTCCGACTGAGCTTCGCACCTAGTTTGCTCGTCGCCGGTGGCGTGCCGACCGCGCGATCAGCGCTGATCAACGACGGCAATCAGGTAAGTGTCGGCGCGCCGACGAATGCATGTGCCCGGTTGACAGTGTGGCAATGGACTTCGAACTCGTCATTCGGCTGATCGGCGGGCCCGTCGATGGGCTTATCTTCACACTTCCCGTGAATGCCGTTCCCCCGTTTATCGGCATCGGTTATCCGGCTGCTCGTTACGAGCCCGAACCCGGTGAGGGCGATGTGCGGATTTATCGCCACGTCACGCTCAACTGACTGGAGCGCCGCGAAACTCCCCGCTCGTATCGAAACCTGAGCGGCCATCTCCCCGTCTATAGGCGACCTGGTCGTCGTCGAGTCCAGTTCGCTAGTAGCCGCTCGATCCGACATCCGTAGACCGTCGTATAGGCTTGTGGTTGGCCCCCCGCGAGCTGTGCAATGTCGAGCCGGTTCGCGGACGAGAACGTCCCGCGCCGCTGCCAGCTGCCCCACTTAGGCCGAGCGCTGAAGAAGAGTGACGAAGCCCGAGTGCCCCGCGGAGCGCGACAGACTGATTAGTCAGCCTTTGAAAGAAATTGCTAAAGCGAGCCGCTTGGCACTTAGCGGCTGGTAGCCTCTACCCCGCAGCTCGATAACACCAAGCGTCGCTGCCACACCGCGCGAAGCGCCCTATCCCTTTGCTACGGTGAACTCGGAACGGAGGCTAGATGGCAGACGATACAAGATTGTTTGAGTCACGCACGTTCGCAGAAGGGAAGAAAGAGCCAATGGATCGCTACATATTGCGCCAAGAGCACCGGGTCCGAGTACTACTGCTGCGGGCGCTCTAGCGGCATTGACAAGACCAGTAATGAGTCCTACCCGCAATTCCCGCTTGAAGGTTCTTGTCATCGATGACGACATGTCGATGCTCGGCTTGCTGAAGCTGCGTTTGGAAAAGGCCGGCTATCAGGTCTTGCTCGCTGAGAATGGCATTGCAGCCGGCCAACTCGCCTTGAGTGCCGCTCCGAACCTCATTCTTGTTGACGTCGACATGCCGTACTGGAATGGCTACGGGCTTGTCCAACGCCTTAAAGCGGACCCGGTGACACGCCACATCCCCATGGTATTTCTCACGGCTGATCAGCAGATGGACGAACGCATTCTCCAGCTCGGTGCCGACGCTTGTCTCCGGAAGCCGCTGAAGCTTGACCGATTGCTGAAGGTGGTAGCGCTGTTTGCGACCGCTGCGCTAGGCCCGCTTCATGGACTAGGCGTGATTTCTCGATAGGTTGCTCACTGAGGGCTGTTAGGCGAAGCTGATGTCGCCAAGACCCCGTTCGGTCGAGAACGGGTCTTGTGAAGCGGGTCCTGGAAGGGGTTTCGACGCCCACAGCTGCGTCCCGTTTCCTTGAGAACGATTTACAAGTGGTTGGATATCAAGCGAGCGCTTCCGAGCGTTCTATCAAGACAGCGCTTCGGGAGTGGGCCTATGTCCGCATCTACGCGACCGCATGCCAGCCCGAACTGCAAATGACAGGGTATTCTAGAATGCGGCGTGGCTCTCGCCGCTTTCAATTTCGAGCGCTGGATCGACGAACATGCGCATCTACTCAAGCCGCCGGTCGGGAACCAGATGGTGTTCCGCGAAGCGGAGGATCTCATCGTAATGGTGATCGGCGGACCGAACGCACGCACCGACTACCACGACGATCCCTACGAGGAATTCTTCTATCAGTTGCGCGGCGACATGGTGCTCAGGGTGCTGGAGAACGACCGGCCGCGCGACGTGCCGATCCGCCAAGGCGAGATCCTGCTGGTCCCGGGGCATTGCCGGCATTCGCCTCAGCGACCCGCGGGCACGGTCGGCCTGGTGGTGGAGAAAGTCCGGCCGCGCGAAGTGAACGACGGATTCGAGTGGTATTGCCCGAAATGCTTCGGCCTAGTCCATCGGGTTGAAGTTAACGTCCAAAACATCGTCGCCGATCTGCCGCCGCTTTTCGATGCGTTCTATAAGGGCAAGCGCGGATGTGCGCAATGCGGCACGGTTCACCCCGGGAAAGCCTGACGCCGCCTGAGCAAGCGGCGCGCTGGCTGCTGGAGGCCCACGAACGCCGCCAGCGCTTCGCCGCGCTGCCCGACGAGCTCGCGCCACGTACGGCCGACGAGGCCTACGCAATCCAGGACGCGTTCGTTGCCCTCCGCGCCGAGAAGATGGGAGCCGTCGCCGGTTACAAAATAGCCTTGAGCTCGGCCGAGATGCGCCGCTTCGTCGGCGTCGAGGTACCGATGGGGGGGATGATGCTGGAGCGGACGCTGCATCGCTCTCCGGCGCGCGTGCGGGCCGCCGACTACGTGCGCCTCGTTGTCGAGTTCGAGATCGCGGTGCACATCGCGGAGGATCTGCCGGCGGCCGACCGGCCTTTCTCGCGCCGCCGCGTGGCCCAAGCGGTCGGCGCTGTCATGCCGGCGCTCGAGCTCGCGGATGATCGCAACGCAGACTACAAGGAGCTTGTGCGCCACCCGCTCGATTTGATCGCCGACAACTGCTGGAACGAAGGCGCGGTGCTGGGCGCTCCGGTGCACGAATGGCATCGCTTGGACCTCGCGGCAGTGCGCGGCATCGCCACGATCAACGGCCGCAACGTGGGGGAAGGCCGGGGGGCGGACGTCATGGGTCATCCGCTCGACGCCGTGGCCTGGCTTGCCGACCATCTCGCGTCAGATCGCCGCGGCCTGCTGCGCGACGAAGTGGTGATCACCGGAAGCATCGTTACCACCAAGACGGTCGCCGCGGGCGATGTAGTGCGCTTCGACCTAGGGGACCTCGGGTCGGTCGAGCTCCGGGTGGAGTAGCTACAGGGTCAGGCTGCCGACGCTCGTGCCGCCGCAGACGTAGAGCACCTGGCCGGTGACGAAGCCCGCGCTCCGGTCGGCGAAGAACATCACCGCGCGCGCCACGTCGCCGGGCTGGCCCAGCCGCTTGACCGGGATCGCCTGCGCCACGCGCTCGCCCTGGCCGCGGGGCACCACGCTGTAGAAGTTGTCGGTCTCGATCGGACCGGGCGCCACGACGTTCACCGTGATGCCCTGCGGCGCGAGCTCGAGCGCCCAGGTGCGCGCCATGCCGAGCATCCCGGCCTTGGTGGTGGCGTAGGAGGTGCGCGTCGGCAGGCCGAGCACGGCGCGCGACGAGATCAGGACCACGCGCCCGTATGCGGCCGCCTTCATGGCGGGCAGGGCGGCCTGGAGCAGGATGAGCGCGGTCTTCAAATGCAGGTTGACCAGCGCGTCCAGGTCTTCGAGCTTTACGTCGGGAAGCAGGGCAGGGCGGATCACCCCGGCGTTATGGACGAGCGTCGTGAACTGGTGGGCGCGCGCAATTTCGTCCGCGGCGTGCCGGGTGGCCGCTGGATCAGTCAGGTCCACGCTCAGGTGCTCGAGCCGCTCGTGCCGGACGGCGGGCGGCTGCAGGTCGAGCGAGATGACGCGGTAGCGTTCCTGCAGCAGCGCATCCACCACCGCGCGCCCGATGCCGGCGCTGCCGCCGGTGACGATGGCGGCGCTCACAGGAAGAGCTGGATCGCGGGCAGGGCGGCGTCGGCGTTCAGGATGTCGACGCGCTTGAGCCGGATGCGCAGGCCAGCGTCGAAGCGCGCTAGCGTGTGCCACGCGACGGCGGCGTAGCGCTGAGACTCGTCGCCGCGCGTTTCGGTGTAGATGAAGGGCGTGCGCGTTACGATCTCGCCGCGGGCGTCGCCCGAGCGCTCGATTTCCGGCGTTTGCATGACATGCAGGCAGCGGCTCGCGGGCTTCTGCGAGTACGCGGTCGGCAGCTTGAGCCGCTCGATGCGCAGCTTGAGGAGCAGCTTGTCTTCATAGGCGAGCGAGTTGTGCGCGAGCGGGTCGGTTTGCCCGGGCGCCAGCGGAACCCAGTAGAACGCGTCCTCGGTGAAGAGCTCGTACCACTCATCGAAGCGCTTTTCGTCGATGAGCCTCGCCTCGCGCAGCACGAAGCGGACCGGATCGTCTTCCCGCATCACGCGGCCATGAACTCTTTCCATGCGCGGAACTGGTTGCGCATCGAGATCTCGCTCGTGCCATTGCACGTGAGCTCGCCCGTGCTCAATTCCTGCTCATCAAAATTCCGGTGCAAGCTCACCCACACATTGCCCTGGGCGGCGAGGCCTTCCTGCGCCGAGCGGTAGCAATGCAGATCATCGTGGCCGACGACCGACATCGGCGAGTTGATGAGGCGGTTGTACATCACCGTGCGCTCGAGCAGCTTTGCCGGCGCGCCCTTCAGGCGAAAGGTCCAGGACTCGATCACGGTCTTGTCCGCGGCGAGCGGCCGTGCGACGCGGATCGATTGGATAGCGCCCTTGATGGTGAGGCTCGGGTAGTACACGGTGTTGTGGCGCACCGTGCCGAGGATTTGCTGCGCGCGCTCCGTTCCGTAGGCGCGCTTCATGGCCTCCTCATATTCCTTTACGGGTGAATACGCAGAATGGATCGAAAAGTTGACCCCCGAAAACCCATGCCCGTGCGGGTACACGCGCACGCCCATGTCGTCGAAGAACTTGTAGTCGTTCGCGAACGGCGCGTACTGCTCGATGGCCATGGGTTTGGGCATGTCGGCGGGCTTGCCTTCCCACAGGCGCTTTGCCGTGCCCGCGGAGGAGGCGTGGACGATCATCGGGTGCATCGTGTCGTTCAGATTCTCCACGAACATCTTCCAGTTGCAGTTGTGGAGGTAGCGCAGGCAGCCGCCGGCGATCTCGAGCTCGCCCTCGGGCGAGCGGTCGGCGAGGTTGTCGATGGAGGAGAGCGAGTCACCGAAGTAGTCGCGGAACCCGGGGCCGTCGGCGAGCCGCGCGAAGACGAAGCCGCGATAGGTCTCATGCGTTACGGGCGTCAGGCCCCGCGCGCTCGAGGTCTCGTACAGCCTCGTGCCGTCATAACCGGCCCTCAGCGGCACGTTGAGGAGGGTACCGTCGGTACGGTAAGTCCAGGCGTGGTACGGGCAGCGGAAAGTCTTGCCCGTGTTTCCGGCGAAGTCGTAGACGACCTTGGTTCCCTTGTGCGCGCAGCGGTTCATCAGCACGCGCACGTGCCCGTCGGTATGGCGCACGAGGATCACCGGCTTCGATGCGATGTCTACGGTGATGAAATCCCCGGCCTGGGGCACCTGGCTCGCGTGCCCGACGTAGATCCAGGTGCGCGACCAGAGACGCTCCATCTCGAGCTGGAATAGCTCCGGATCGATGTACAGATCGCGGTGAACGCGGTCGTCCTGGATCAGCGCTTCCAGCGCGCGCTGGTCATCACGGTAGCGGCTCATGGCGGCATTCTACGGAGCGCTGTCGCGTCGGCGGCTTTCCTACGCAGGGTCTGCCTAAGTGCTTGATTCGGCTTGAAGCGGGGGGCTTGGCGCACCTCGTGCCGTGTCCTACTATGGCACGCGCGAATTCACTAACAAGCGCGGCGCCACAGCAGCCTCACTCTGGCCACGAAGCGTAGGGGACAACAAAGAGGGAGAAGGAAGCATGAAACCGCAGTACCACCATCGCAGTGGATCTTTCGAACGGCGCCGGTTCCTCGGCGCGCTCGGCGCCGCCTCGGTTGCCTTTGGCAGCTCGAGCTTCATTAGCATTGGAAAGGCCTTCGGCCAGCAAGCCGGCGGCGCGCGCTTTTTCCTGCGGGAAGACCGGTTCGGTCGCATGTTCCCGGGACTGCCGGCGTTCGCGCAGCCGAGCGAGCAGCTCGCGCAAGCGCTGCTCGACATCGGCAAGCCGGGCGGGATACTCGATGCCAGGGACAACCTGGCCGCCGGGCCGGTCGCGCTCATCGTGGACCCGGCGCTCAGCGTCGACAACGCGAACAACGCCGAGCACACCGCGGGCACAACATTCGTCGGCCAGTTCCTCGACCACGACATGACCTTCGATCTCGGCTCGAAGCTCGGCGTGCCGGTGGATCCGGAAGACTCGCTCAATACGCGCACGCCCGCTTTCGACCTCGATTCAGTGTACGGCGGAGGTCCGAGCCGCTCGCCGGAGCTCTACCGCACGGGACGGGACAGCATCAAGTTCCGCGTCGAAAGCGGCGGGCAGTTCGAGGACCTGCCGCGCCGCTCGAACGGCACGGCGATCATCTCGGACCCGCGCAACGACGAGAACCTGATGATCGCGGGCCTGCAGGCGGCGTTCTACCTCTTCCACAACCACGCCGTGGATGAGGTCCGGCGACGCCAGCCGCGGCTGAGCAACGACGACGTGTTCCGTGAAGCCCGGCGCGTCACCACGTGGCACTACCACTGGTTGATTCTGAACGAGGTCCTGCCGCTCTTCATCGGCCGGAACGTGGTCGAGGACATCCTGTTTCGCGGGCGCAAGTTCTACCGTCCGAGCGTGGGCTTCATTCCGGTGGAGTTTCAGGGCGCCGCCTACCGGTTCGGCCACTCCATGGTGCGTCCGTCGTACCGCGCGAACCTCGCCGGCGACAACGGCGCCGCGTTCTTCGGCATGATCTTCGACCCCGAGGGCGAGGGCCAGTCCGATCCCATCGACCTGCGTGGTGGCGCGCGCGCGCCGCGGCGGTTCATCGATTGGGAGACGTTCTTCGATTTTGGCTCGATCGCCCGGCCGAGCGGCACCGGAACCCTGGGTGAGGACATGCGGCCGAACAAGCTCATCGACGCGCGCATTTCGACGCCGCTTTTCAACATTCCGCTTGCCGCGATCGCCTCGGGCGATCCGCCGACCTCGCTGCCCCAGCGCAACCTGCTGCGCCAGGTGACATGGTCGCTGCCCTCGGGGCAACGCATCGCGCGCGAGATGGGAATCGAGCCCCTCAACCCCTCGGAGCTCGGCGAGTTGCGCGGCTACGGCCTAGCGCTCGAGCGCTCGACGCCGCTCTGGTATTACGTGCTGAAGGAGGGCGGCGTGCGAGGCAAGGGCGTCAGGCTTGGGCCGGTCGGCGGGCGCATCGTCGGCGAAGTGATTATCGGGCTGCTGCAGATGGACGAGGAGTCGTATCTCACGCAGAACCCGCTCTGGAGGCCAACGCTGCCGACGATCATGGGCTCGGTGACCGAAGAGTTCCGGATCATCGACTTCCTTGCCTACGCAGGCGTCGACCCGCTCAGCCGGGCGGCTAAGAGAGGGAGTGCCGCCTGAGGGTAGAATCCATGAAATGATCGTGTTCGATTTGCTCTGCGCCTCGGGGCATCGGTTCGAGGGCTGGTTTGGCTCGGCCGAGGACTTCGCGTCGCAACGCGATCGAAGGCTGCTTTCCTGCCCGGCGTGCGGTTCGGCGCAGGTCTTGAAGGTGCCGTCGGCCACCCGTGCCAACCTGGGCGCGCCCGAGCCCAAGCCAGCGCCCAAGCTGGACAAGGCCCCGGAAAAAACCCCCGAAATGGAAGGCAAGGACCCGTTCGCGATCGCGCAGATGCTTTATTCGCGCATGCTGGATGATCTGCTTTCCAAGAGCGAGGACGTTGGGCGGGAATTCCCGGCTGAAGCTCGACGCATCTACTACCAGGAAACGTCGGCGCGCGCGATCCGCGGCCAGGCTACGCAGCAGGAGCACCAGGAGCTGGTGGACGAAGGCATACCGGTCGCACGCCTGCCTGTGCCGCCGGCCGGTAAGTTGAACTAGGCATCGAGGGCTCGGCAGGCCGGCAGGCCAACTGATTAGCATGTGAACGTGAGGCTGCCGTACAGGCAATAAACATACAATGTGTATTATGTTAAATCAGGCATGCGTGTCAGCAGCGCCGCCGAAAAGAGCCGCGGGTTCAGCGGATGCCGGCAAAGAAGCCTCTCCTCGCCCATCCGGCGCGCGAATGCGAGCCATGCGCGGGCTTGTTCGCGCGTTACGGTGGCGGGGCTCGTCTGGTACTTGGCGGCCAGCCCGAACGCCATGAGGGCTCGGTCGAGCGCAATTTTCTGCAGCGCGTCCGCTAGCGGCTCGAGCCCATCGCGCTCCCCCACCGGAGTGAGGCTAACCGGACCCTGGGCAGCGTACTGTGTGGCCCGGAGTGGCGCACCGCCGGCATAGGCGAGCCAGCGCTGCGGCTCCGTAACGCCTTCCCGGGCGAGCCAATCGAGGGCAATGTTGTGCGGCGGCAGCGGGGCCGGGACAGCGACGCAACGGCTGCGGATGGTCGGTAGAAGCTGGGCTGGGCGATGCGACACCAGAATGAAGATTGCACCGGCCGGGGGCTCCTCCAGGCCCTTCAGAAGCGCATTGGCGGCGTTCTCGTTCATTTCCTCCGCTGGATGCACGAGGGCGACCCGCAGTCGCCCGCGGTGTGAGCCGATATACAGAAAGTCCGCCAGTTCGCGCACCTGCTCGACCTTGATGACGAGGCTCGGCTTCTCGGGCTTCTCGGCCCAAAGAAACTCGGGCTCGACGCGGCGAAAATCGGGATGGTTGCCCCCCCGGAACCAGCGGCAGGCGTCGCACGTGTCGCACGGCCGCTTCTCGCCTTCGCATAGCAGGAGCTGGGAAATCCTTTCGGCCAGGACACGCTTGCCTACGCCGCGCGGCCCATGGATGAGCAGCGCGTGCGGTAGCCGCTCGAGGCGGCGCGCAAGCGCATCGAGAATCGGCTCGTTCCAGGGATGGATCACAGGTCGGAAAGCGCGCTTTCCAGCGCCTTGCGAATTTCGGGCAGCGGCAGGCCCGCGTCGACCACGCGGATGCGCTGCGGCTCGGCGCGCGAGCGCTCGAGGTAGGCGGCGCGCACACGCTCGAAGAACGCGCGTTCCTCGCGCTCGAATCGATCGAGGGTCTTTCCCTGCAACCTTTTCCTGGAGATCTCGAACGAGCAATCGAACACCAGCGTTCGGTCGGGAACGAGGGCCGGGTGCGCCGCTGCCGCAAGCCGCTCGATCAGGTCGGCGGGCACGCCCTTCCCCGCTCCCTGGTACGCCGCGGTGGCATCGCTGAAGCGGTCGCAGACCACCCAGGTGCCGGCCTCGAGCGCTGGCCGGATCACGCGCGCGACGTGATCGGCGCGCGCCGCGAAGAGGAGCAGCGTCTCGACCTCGGGCGACATTGGATCCGAGAGGATTGTCTGGCGAAGCCGCTCGGCCAGGTCGGTGCCGCCGGGCTCGCGCGTCTGAATGACGTGCGGGGCGCGTGTGGCGACTAAGTCGGCCACGAACTTCTGGTGCGTCGACTTGCCGGCCCCGTCCATGCCTTCCAGAGTCACGAACTTGCCGCGCACTCTTACCGTCCGCCGCGGAGCTGGTAGCGCGCCACGGCGCGGTTGTGCTCTTCTAGCGTGCGCGAGAAATGGCTCGAGCCGTCGTTGCGCGAGACGTAGTACATGGCGTCGGTCTTCCCCGGGCGTACGGCGGCGCGCAGCGAGGCGAGCCCCGGCATGGCGATCGGGGTCGGCGGCAGGCCGGCGCGCGTGTAAGTGTTATACGGGCCGTCCTCGAGCAGGTGGCTTCTCTTCAGATTGCCGTCGAACGCAGCGCCGAGGCCGTAGATGATGGTCGGGTCAACCTGCAGTCGCATGCCGATGCGCAGGCGGTTCACCAGCACGCCGCCGATCATGTCGCGCTCGCCCGCCTGCCCGGTCTCCTTCTCGATGATCGAGGCCATGATGAGCGCTTCGTAGGGCGAGCGGTACGGTACCGTAGTGTCCCTCGCCTCCCACTCCTCCTTTAGGTGGCGCGCCATCGCGCCGTAGCTCCGCCGCAGTACCGCCAGGTCGCTCGCGCCTTTGCCGAAAAGATAAGTGTCCGGGAAGAAAAGCCCCTCGGGGTGCATCTCCGTAACGTTCAGTCGCGCGAGGATGTCGGCGTCGCTCATCCCTGTGGTTTCGTGGCGCAGGTGCGGGCTCGCGTCGAGCGCGGCGCGGAATTGGGCGAATGTCCAGCCTTCGAGTAGCCGGACCTCGGCCTGGGTGACGTCGCCTCGGGTGAGCTTTTGCAGCAGCTCGAGGGGCGTCACGGGCTGCAAGATCTCGTAGCTGCCCGCCTTGATGTCGCGCACCTTGCCGTGAGCACGCGCCAGCAGCTCGAACTCGTAGCGCCGGATCGCGATGCCCGACTTCTCGAGCTGCTCGATGGCGGTGCGGAAGCCCGCGCCACGCGGGATCTCGACTTCCACCGGGTACTTGGCGATCCTGACCGGCGAACCGGCGTACCACGCTCCGTAGCCGGCGGCCGCGGCGGCGGCGAGAAGCACGATACCGAGAAGGGTCTTCAGCAAGGACGCGACTGTAAAATGCTCATTCTACGATGGAGTGCACGCGTCTTAGTCGCTACGGACTGCTTGCGGTAATCGGCGCCGACGCGCGCGATTTCCTGCACGCGCAGCTCACGAACGACATCGCAAGCCTTCCTTCCGACCGCGCCGCGCTCGCCGGCTGGTGCACCGCCAAGGGACGGCTGCTCGCGAGCATGCTCGTCATTCCATCGCCTCAGGGCTTCCTGCTCCAGCTCGCAAGGGATCTTGCACCCGCGATCGCCAAACGGCTCTCCATGTACGTGTTGCGCGCCAAAGTGAAAATCTCCGACGTTAGCGACGCCTGGGCCCAGTACGGCGTTTGGGACGCCGCGCTTAAGGTCGCCGGCGTCGCCTGGGATGGCGACGTGGCGACCGTGCGAGTGGATGAGCGGCGCAGCTTGCGCATAGGACCCGCTGACAAGTTTTTTCTCGCGCCGGACAAACCCGAGGATGCCTGGACGCTCGAGGAAATCCGCGCCGGACGGCCGCTCATCAGCGCGGCGACACAGGATAGGTTCGTGCCGCAAATGATCAACTTCGAGGCGCTCGGAGCGGTGAGTTTCCAGAAGGGCTGCTACCCCGGTCAGGAAATTGTGGCGCGCGCGCAGTATCGCGGCGAGGTCAAGCGCCGCATGGTGCACGTTCAAATCCCTGCCGGCACCGAGCTCAAGCCGGGGCAGGAATTCAATGGGGGCGTGGTGGTCGACAGCGCGGCGGGCGAAGCGCTGGCCGTAATGCCGGTTTGAACTACTACGTCTACTACAAGCTCGCTCCCGAAGAAGTCGCCGACATGCGCGGCAAGGTGCGTGCGCTCTTTGCGGAAGTGGAGGAGCAGTTCGGCATCCGGGGCCGTTGGATGCGCCGGCGCGACGACCCGACGACCTACATGGAAGTTTACGAGGGGATCCGGGACGAGCGCGCCTTCGACGCCCTGCTCGAGCGCTTCGGCGCCAATCTGGGAATCAGCCGCAAGATCGAGCGCTTCATTTCGGCGGAAACACCTGCTTGAAAGCGCGCACCGCCACGCTTTCGTAGACGTACATGGTATGGTTGGGCTCTATGGCTGACAAAGACGATATCAGAGAAGGCAAGGACTTTGGCATCGGCATCCCGCAGCAGAACCGTGCATTCCACGTCAAAGGCGCCGGCGCGCTCGACTGGGGAATGCAGAACCGGCTCGCGCGCATTTTTAATCCGGCTTCGGGCCGCACGGTGATGCTGGCCTTCGACCACGGCTACTTCCAGGGCCCGACCACGGGCCTCGAGCGCATCGACCTGAATATCGTCCCGCTCATCCCCTACGCCGACGTGCTCATGTGCACGCGCGGGGCGCTGCGCTCCGTGATCCCGGCCGCAGCCACCAACGCCTTGGTGCTGCGCTGCTCGGGTGGGCAGAGCATCCTGACCGAGCTCTCGCGCGAGCTGATCGCGGTCGACATCGAGGACGCCATCCGCCTGAACGCCGCGGCGATCACGACGCAGATCTACATCGGCGCCGAATACGAGCACCAATCGATCAGGAACCTGGTGCAGCTCATCGACACGGGGAACCGCTACGGCATTCCGACGATGGCGGTGACCGGCGTCGGCGCCGAAATGAAGCGCGACGAGCGCTATTTCAGCCTCGCGACCCGCATCGCCGCCGAACTCGGCGCGCACTACGTCAAGAGCTACTACATCGAGGAGGGCTTCGAGCGCGTGGTCGCGGGCTGCCCGGTGCCGATCGTGATCGCGGGCGGCAAGAAGCTGCCTGAGCTCGACGCCCTCACTATGGCCTACAGCGCCGTCGACCAGGGGGCTGCCGGCGTCGACATGGGGCGCAACATCTTCCAGTCCGACGACCCGGCGGCCATGATCCAGGCGGTGGCGGCCGTCGTGCACAAGAAGGAGAGGCCTGAAAAGGCGTTCCAGCTTTATCAGCAACTGAAAGCTCGGAATGTGCCTGATCGCACTCGCCTGGCGCGTACATCCTGAATATCCGCTGATCGTCGCGGCGAACCGCGACGAGTTCCATGCTCGGCCCGCCGCGCCCGCGGCGTTCTGGGACGATTACCCGGAAATCCTCGCCGGCCGCGATCTCGAAGCGCGCGGCACCTGGATGGGTGTGTCGCGCAGCGGCCGGTTTGGCGCTGTCACCAACTACCGCGGCGCGCGCGAGCGGCGTGCCGTCGAATCACGCGGCGCTTTGGTTTCGCGCTTTTTGCTCGGGGTGGAAAAGGCCGGGCCCTACGTAGACTCCCTCAAGAAAGATCTCTATAGCGGCTTCAATTTGCTGGCCTGCGACGGCGAGGAGCTCTGGTGGACCTCCAACCGGAACGGCGCCCCGCGCAAGCTCGAGCCCGGCGTTTATGGCCTGGCGAACGCCCTGCTTGATTCCCCCGACGTCGAGCCCGCGAAGCGAGCTCTTGACGAAGCGGTCGAGCCCGCGCCTGCGGTGGAAACGTTGTTCCAAGTGCTCGCCAAGCATCGGATTGTGAGCCCCGAGTACGGCACGCGCTGTTCCACTGCCCTGCTCAAGGGTGAGCGCACGCGCTACGCCGAGCGCGTGTTCGCGCCCGACGGCAGCGAGGGCGAGACGCGGCACTACGAGTTCTAAAGCGCCCGTTTCATCTCCTGGTGCGGGATGCCGGCCTCCAGGTATTTCTCGCCCACCGGAACGAAGCCATGCGCGCGGTAGAACGGCAGCGCATGCACCTGCGCGGACAGGGCTACTTCCCGATGCCCCCTTTTCGACGCCGCTTTCATCAATTCATTGAGAATCGCAGCGCCGATGCCGCGGCCACGCCAGGCCTTGAGCACCGCCATACGCCCGATATGGCCGTCGGGCAGGAGGCGCCCGGTCGCCACCGCGCTGCCATCTTCGAACACGACGGCGTGCACGCAGACCGGATCGTGCTGGTCGAGCTCGATCTCGCGCGGCACGCCCTGCTCTTCCACGAACACGCTGAAACGGATCGGCGACGCGTGTGCGCGCGCTTCCTCCCAGGGGAGCAACTCGATTCTCGGCATGGTGCGAAAAGTATAATCGCCGCATGAAGAGCCGCTGGAGCGACGCCGAGGCGGCGCGGTTCACCGGCCAGCTCGGCGCTCGCGTCTATACCTCGCGCCTGCTCGGCGCCGATAGATCGCTCGTTCTCCACGGCGGCGGCAACACGTCGGTGAAGCTGCGCGAGAAGGACCTTTTCGGCGCCGAGCGCGAGGTCCTTTATGTGAAGGGCAGCGGCTGGGATCTGGAGACGATCGAGGCCGAAGGCTTCGTGCCGCTACCGCTCGCTTACGTGCAGCGCCTGCCCTTGCTGCCTGCGCTGAGCGATGCCCAGATGGTGAACGAGCTCAACACGCACGTACTGCGCGCCGGCGCGCCCTCGCCTTCGGTCGAAACGCTGCTGCACGCGCTGCTGCCGCACCGCTACGTCGACCACACGCACGCCGACGCGATCCTCTCAGTGTCCAACGCGCCCGACGGCGAGAAGCGCATCCGGGAGATCTACGGCGAGCGGGTTGCCGTCATCCCCTTCGCCATGGCCGGATTCCAGCTTGCCGCGCTATTCGCGCGCGAGTACCCGCGCCAGGCGAGCGCCAAAACGATCGGCGTGGTGCTGATGTCGCACGGCATCGTCTCCTTCGGCGCCGAGGGGCGCGAGTCCTACGAGCGCATGATCGAGCTGGTCTCCGTGGCGGAAGAGTACCTTCAGAAGAAGAAGGCTTGGCATATCCTCGGTGCGGCAACGACCCCATCTTCTGTAAGCCGAGAGGAGATCGCGAGCCTGAGGCGAGCGATCTCCGAGCAGGCCGGGTTTCCCGTCGTGGTGAAAATCAATGACAACGCGAAGTTTCGGGCATTTGCGCAGCGGACGGACGTGCAGGAGCTGTCGCAGCAAGGCCCGGCGACGCCCGATCACCTGCTGTTCACCAAGCCGGTTCCAATGATTGGGCGGGATGCCGCGGCGTATGCCGGGCGCTATCGCGAATACTTTGAAAGAAACGTCGGAGCACAGGGAAAAACCATGCTCGATCCCGCGCCGCGGATGGTGCTCGACCGCGAGCTTGGCTTTGCCGCTGCCGGGCGCGACGCGCGCGAGGTCGCGATCATCGAGGAGCTCTACGACCACACCATCGACGTCATCCTGCGCGCCGAGGCGCTCGGCGGCTGGCGAGCGGTGAGCGAAAGGCATCTCTTCGACATCGAGTACTGGGAGCTCGAGCAGGCCAAGCTGCGCAGAGCGGGGCCGGCGCCGTTGTTCCGGGGCGAGGTGGCGCTCGTGACCGGCGCGGCCTCGGGTATCGGCAAGGCGTGCGTGCAGGCGTTCCTGCGGCGCGGCGCCGCGGTGGCCGGCCTCGACCGCAACCCGGCGATCGAAACTGCGTGGCTGCAGCCCGGCTTCCTCGGCGTCACGGTGGATCTTACCGACGCCAGCGCCGTGGACAAGGCTTTGAGCCGGATCGTCCGCGCCTTTGGAGGCGTGGACATGCTGGTCCTGAACGCGGGCATCTTTCCCTCCTCGCAGCCGCTGCAGGACGTCGCTCCGGACACCTGGAAGCAGACGATGACCGTGAACGTGGAAGCGCCGCTGCGCATCCTGCAGCTCTGCCATCCTCTGCTGCGTCTCGCGTCGAACGGCGGGCGCATCGTGGTGATCGGCTCGCGCAACGTGCCAGCGCCCGGGCCGGGCGCGGCCGCCTATTCGACCTCCAAGGCCGCGCTCAACCAGGTGGCGCGCGTCGCGGCTCTCGAGTGGGCGAAAGACGGCATCCGGATTAATTCGCTGCACCCCGACGCCGTCTACGACACGGGGCTGTGGACACCCGAGCTCCTCACCGCCCGCGCCAAGGCCTACAACATGACCGTCGAGCAGTACCGCAGGAAGAACTTGCTCAGGACCGAGGTCGCGTCGCGCGACGTCGCGGAGCTCGCGGCCGAGATGTGCGGGCCGCTCTTTGCCAAGACTACCGCCGCGCAGGTCCCCGTGGACGGCGGCAACGAGCGCGTCGTGTGACTTCCAACGTCGAACCCATCCGATGGAGGGGCGATCGCCTGGAGCTCCTCGACCAGCGGCTGCTGCCCGAGAAGACCGTCTACGTTACCTGCCGCACCGCGGCCGAGGTGGCGCGGGCGATACGCGACATGGTGGTACGCGGCGCGCCCGCGATCGGATGCGCGGCAGCGTTCGGGGTCGTTCTTTCAAAAGGATCTCCCGAAAGCTACCGCATTCTGGCCGAGAGCCGGCCTACGGCGGTGAACCTCTTCTGGGCGCTCGAGCGCATGCGCAAGGCAAAGGACCTCAAGGCTGAAGCCGAGGCGATCTACGCGGAAGACATGGCTGCGAACCGCGAGATCGGCAGGCTGGGCGCCGAGCTTATTCACGAGCGCGCGCGCGTCATGACCCACTGCAACGCCGGAGCGCTGGCAACCGCCGGCTACGGGACTGCCCTTGGTGTCATAAGATCTGCGAAGCACAAAAATATCAGCGTGATCGCCAACGAGACGAGGCCTTACCTTCAGGGGGCCCGGCTTACCGCCTACGAGCTCCTTCAGGAAGGCATTCCCTGCACGCTCATCACCGACAGCATGGCCGGTCATCTCATGAGCCAGGGCGAGGTCGACGTGGTGGTGGTCGGGGCCGACAGGATCGCGGCCAACGGCGACGTGGCGAACAAGATCGGCACCTACGCGCTGGCGGTGCTGGCGAAGCGTCACGGCATTCCGTTCTACGTCGCCGCGCCGCTTTCCACCTTCGATGCCAAAATCCCGGACGGCTCGCACATCCCGATCGAGGAGCGTCCGGCGGCCGAGGTGACCGGATACGGGGATACGCGCTGGGCGCCGCAAGGCGTCGCCGTGCGCAACCCGGCGTTCGACGTCACGCCCGCGGAGCTCATCACGGGGATCATCTGCGAGAGGGGAATCGCCTCACCTCCCAACCGCCAAACCATCGCTTCGCTTTTCAACCGCTAATTTCCACGGGCGTATAGGGCGGTACTAGGTCGAACAGCTCGGCGACGTCGCGATTGCGCATGCGCACGCAGCCGATCGAGCCCGGCTTTCCGAGCTCTGCGCTGTCCGGCGTGCCATGGATGTAGATGTAGCGCCGCATCGTGTCCACGTCGCCGAGGCGGTTCTTGCCGGGCTCGCAACCCGATAGCCAGAGGATCCGGGTCAGGATCCAGTCGCGCCCCGGGTAGCGGCTGTGCAGCTCGGGCGTCCACACCTCGCCGGTTGGCCGCCGGCGCACGAACACCGCCCCGAGCGGCTGCCCGGCTCCAATCTTGGCGCGCACGATGTGGCTTCCGCGCGGAGTGCGGAAGCTGCCGTTCTTCTCTCCCGGTCCGAACTTCGAAGTGGAAACGGGATAGATCCGGTCGCGGTACCTCAGCTCCTGGCGGGCGAGGTCGATTTCGATCGTCATCGCTTGCCGGCGAAGAAAGCGCTCAGCAACGCGCCGCATTCGGCAGCGAGCACGCCGCCTTCCAGCGCGACCTGGTTCTTCAGTGCCAGCTTCTTCGGATCCGTCGCCCCGTACACCACACGCCCGATCCGGGCATGGAACATCGCACCGATGCACATGTCGCAAGGCTCCAGCGTCACGTAAAGCGTCGCCCCGGTCAGACGGTAGTTGGCCACCTTGTGTGCCGCGGCGCGCATCGCCTGAATCTCGGCATGCGCGGTCGGGTCGTGCGCCGCGATCGGCCGGTTCCAGCCCTCCCCTGCCACGTCGTTTCCGAATACGACGACCGCGCCGACCGGCACCTCGCCCTCCTGCTCGGCGCGGCGCGCGAGCTGCAAGGCCCGGCGCATGAATGCATCGTCGTCCATGCAGGCGATTGTAATTTTTATCAGGGCGGGAGCGTGGACTCTTCGCCATGCCCGATGTTTCCTCCGGCACGGTGCTTGCGACGCTCCGGTTTGCATTACCCCTCACCTTTCCTTTAGGAGGATTGATCGATGTTGAAACTCGTTACCAGTGCGACAGCGGCTGCGCTTCTCGCCCTGTCCAGCGTCGCGATGGCACAAAGCTCGACCTCGGGCAGCAGCACGACGCCTTCCGCGTCGGGCTCCAGCGGTTCGTCCGGGATGTCCTCTGGCTCATCGGGGATGTCGTCGGGCAGCACCAGCTCGAGCACGGCGGCGCCCACGTTCTCGTCGGTGGATGCCAACAACGACGGCCAGATTTCGCGTTCGGAGTGGGATGCGCATTTCAATAAATCGGGCTCGAGTTCCGGCGCGACGGGCTCAGGCAGCAGCACGACTTCTCCGAGCAGCGGCGCGACCGGGTCCGGAAGCTCCACCACCAAGTAACGGGCGATAGAGCGGTAGTCGCAGCAAGACGGGCCGCGCCGGACGGGCGGCCCGTTTTGCGTTCCCTGTAGCATTCGCCGATGGCTTCGCCCTTCGGCGTGCGCAGCTTCCGTTTCCAGTGGCCGGCTGACCTCGCCACGTCGTGGGCGTTCGAGATGGAGGCGCTGATCCTCGGCTGGTATGTGCTCTCCACCACCGGCTCGGTGCAGCAGCTCGTGATCGTTGGCGCGCTGGCGTGGCTCGGGTCGCTTTTCTCGCCGTTCTTCGGTCTCGCCGGAGACCGCATCGGCCACCGCACGCTCCTCTGCGTGACGCGCGGCGTGTACGCCGTGCTGGCCGGGGTGCTCGCAGCACTGACGCTGAACAACGCGCTCGAACCCTGGCATGTGTTCGCGATCGCCGCCCTCGCCGGGCTGATGCGTCCTTCGGACATGGTGATGCGGCATGTGCTCGTCGGGCAGACTATGCAGCCGGGCATGCTGCTCGCCGCGCTCGGCATCTCGCGCACCACCTCCGACACCGCGCGCGTTGCGGGAGCCCTCACCGGCACGGCCGGCGTGACGCTCGTCGGGATGGGCCCGGCGTACGCAGTCGTTACCGGCATGTACATCGCCGCGTTCGCGCTTTCGCTCGGCGTCGCGGGCGCTCCGCCGGCAAAGCGCGCGGCGCCAGCGCATCCGCTGGCCGATCTCAAGGAAGGCTTCAGCTATGTCTGGCGCAAGCCAGACCTGCTGGGGGCGTTCACCATGGCTTTCCTTGTTAACTTGCTCGCGTACCCCGTCTTTCTCGGCCTGCTGCCCTACGTTGCAAAGGATGTCTATGCAATCGGGCAGTCAGGCTTGGGCTACCTCGCCGGGGCATTCTGGACGGGAGCGCTGGCGGGCTCGCTCAGCGTGGGATCCAGCCGCTTCCGGCTGCGTGCGGCGCGGGCCATGCTGTGGAGCGGCGCGCTTTGGTTTGCCGCTCTCATGGTCTTCGGGCAGACGACGACACTCTCCGTCGGCGTTCCCCTGCTCTTCGCCACCGGCTTCGTGCAGAGCTTCTGCCTTACCCCGCTCGCCGCCGTCATGCTGCGTTCTTCCGATGAGTCCATGCGCGGCCGAGTGATGGGGGTCCGCATGCTGGCAAT
The DNA here is from genome assembly GCA_035454685.1 of Burkholderiales bacterium. Taxonomy (GTDB): domain Bacteria; phylum Pseudomonadota; class Gammaproteobacteria; order Burkholderiales; family SG8-39; genus SCGC-AG-212-J23. Next base: position 39,293 of record DATIGN010000161.1, read on the forward strand.
CTGGGGGTTGCCGCTCGGGTTGCTCACCGCCGGGCCGATGATCGCCGCGGTCGGCTACCCTGCGACCACCTTCGTCTATGCCGCAGTGGGGCTCGCGGCGACGCTTGCCACCGGCTACCGATGGCGCCACGCGCTTTGGTCGCGCTCGGCGGCTGCAAACGCCGCGTACGCGGGGTCCTAGCCCGCATCTCTCATTCCCACTCAATCGTTGCGGGCGGCTTGGAGGAGATGTCGTAGGTGACTCGGTTGATACCGCGCACCTCGTTGATGATCCGGTTCGAGACTCGCGCGAGGAGCTCGTGCGGAAGCGGCGCCCAGTCGGCGGTCATGAAGTCCGTGGTCTGCACGGCTCGCAGCGCCACGACGTTTTCATAGGTGCGCCCGTCGCCCATCACGCCGACCGAGCGCACCGGCAGGAACACCGCGAACGCCTGGGCGGTTCTGTCGTACCAGCCCGAGGTGCGCAGCTCCTGGATGAAGATGTCATCGGCGCGCTGGAGGAGTTCAACCTGATCCTTGTTGATCGAGCCGAGTATGCGAACCCCGAGCCCGGGCCCCGGGAACGGGTGGCGGAACACCATCTCGCGCGGCAGGCCGAGGGCGAGGCCGAGCTCGCGCACCTCGTCCTTGAACAGCTCGCGCAGCGGCTCGAGCAGCTTGAGCTTGAGCGACTTGGGCAGCCCACCGACGTTGTGGTGCGACTTGATGGTCTGCGCCTTCTTGGTCTTGGCACCCGCCGACTCGATCACGTCCGGGTAGATCGTGCCCTGCCCGAGCCATCTTGCGCCTTTGACCTTCTTCGCCTCCTTCTGGAACACGTCGACGAAGAGCTTGCCGATGATCTTGCGCTTCTTCTCCGGGTCGGCCACGCCCTTGAGAGCGCCAAGGAACTTCTTCGATGCGTCGACGTGCACCACCTTGACGTGCATGTGCTTTGCGAAGGTGTCCATCACCTGCTTCGCTTCATCGAGCCGCAGCAGGCCGTGGTCGACGAACACGCAGGTGAGCTGCTTGCCGATCGCCTTGTGGATCAGCGCCGCCGCGACCGAGGAATCCACGCCGCCCGACAGGCCGAGGATGACTTCCTCGTTTTTCACCAGAGACTTGATTTGTGAAACGGCCTCCGACACGTATTCCGGCATCGTCCAGTCGCCGCGCGCGCCGCAGATCTCGCGCACGAAGCGGTGCAGGAGCTTCGTTCCCTGCCGCGTGTGCGTGACCTCGGGGTGGAACTGCACGGCGTAGAAGCGTCGCTCCTCGTCGGCCATGGCGGCGATCGGGCAGGCGTCGGAGGAGGCCATCAGCTTGAAGCCCGGCGGCATGGCGGTGACCTTGTCGCCGTGGCTCATCCACACCTTGAGCATGCCGTGGCCCTCGGCGGTGCGATAGTCCTCGATGCCGTCGAGCAGCTTGGTGTGGCCGCGCGCCCGCACTTCGGCGTAGCCGAACTCGCGCACCTTGCCGGCTTCCACCTTGCCGCCGAGCTGGTGCGCCATGGTCTGCATGCCGTAGCAGATGCCGAGCACCGGGACGCCGGCATCGAACACCGCCTTTGGCGCGTGCGCCTTGGCGTCGTCGTAGGCCGAGAGGTGGCTGCCCGAGAGAATCACGCCCTGCGCGCCGAAGCCGCGCACGAACGCGTCGTCGACATCCCAGGGATGAATCTCGCAGTAGACCTTCGCCTCCCGCACCCGGCGGGCGATCAGCTGCGTGTACTGTGCTCCGAAATCCAGGATCAGGATCTTCTGATGCACTACTTATTCGGCCCGGTAGTTCGGCGCCTCTTTGACGATCTGCACATCGTGGACGTGCGACTCGCGGATTCCCGCTGGGGTGATCTCGACGAACTGGGTGCGGGTGCGAAACTCGTCGATCGTTTCGCAGCCGGTGTAGCCCATGCTGGCGC
>DATIGN010000162.1:0-6115 GCA_035454685.1 Burkholderiales bacterium
GCGGCGAAGAACAGGCCTTCCACCGCGAGCGTCGCAATGCGCGAATGCCACAGCCCGAGCCCGAAGCGCTCCGCGCCGGTAAGAGTAAGCGGAAGGTCCGGGCGATGACTCACGAAGTCGAGCAGCCAGTGGGTTAGCACGACCATAAACAGGACGAGGGCGGCGAGCGCACGCCGTTTGATCGTGAAATGCACAACACCCAACCCCAGACCCCAAGCCGCAATCCCGACGAGGCTGTGCGAGTACGGGTAGCGGGTGAAGTCGAGCGGCGTGACCGCGGTGATGCCGGGGCGGATGGAAAAGGACTCGATGCCGGCGAGCACGAGCGTCGGCCAGACGAGGTCGGCGAGCTGCGCCGCGACGAACAGCGTGCCAAGCGAGACTTCAGGCGCCAGGCGCTTCGCGGCCAGGGCGACCGCGAAGTGGCCGATGAACACCTACGCTACTGCCAGGCGCGGTTGTCCACGGTGTTCTCGTAGGTGGCGCCGGAAAGTGTCATGCCCCACTTCACGGTCCAGTGGTAGGTGTCTTCCCAGCGCTCGCGCGTATAGGGTTGCGGCGCCGCGTGGAGCAGGCGCCATGTCTGCAACTCCTCCGGCTCGAGGAGCCCGCCGGTCTCGCGCGCGAGGTAGTGCGCGTACTTCCGCGGGTTCTTCTCGATCGCCTCGACCGCGCGCGCCTGCGCGCTGAACATTTTCTGGAGCGTGGGTCCGTCGAGCTCGCCGCCCGCCGCCTCGGCGCGGGTGGAGTGCGACTCGATAAGGATGCGCATGCCCCACTTCTGCGCCACGCTGATCCAGGGCTCCATCAGGCTCGCCGCGGCGACGCGGCCGTCGCGCACCGCTTCCAGGCGCTTGAGCATCGGACCGATGTTGGTGCGCTTCACGTGCTTCGGCTCGAGAAAGCCTTCCATCATCTTGAGCGTGGTGAAGTCCGAGCCATTGTTCGGCGTCACCGCGATCGGCCTGTCCTTGAGCATCTCGGGCTCGTAGATCTTGGAGTCCTTCGATACCACGATCGCAAACTTGGACATCGAGGCGCCCAGCGCCACGATCTTGCGTCCGCGCAGGTGCTGGCTTTCGGCCTCGACTGCGCGTTTCATGATGCCCCACTCGCACATGCGGTATTGATCGATCCCGCCCTCGTTGTAGACCGAATCCAGCGGCCGGTCGAACACCGAGTCGAACTTCACGAAGTGCGACGTTGTGACCTGCGCCATGCCCGGCGTGGTGACGAACTCGAGCTCCAGCCCTTCGTCCGTGAAGTAGCCCTCGTCGCGCGCGACCAGCACCGGCAGGTCGTGCACGGCGTTCATTACTGCGACCTGGGGCTTCACTTTCGTGGCTACGGTCATAGGACCCTTCCTTTCTAGAGCGGCTTGATCTGCACCTTGCGCCACCGGATGGCGCCGCCCGGGGCGCCTTTCGGCGGCAGTGTTCCGTACTGCAAGGCGATCGGGCCGCCCGGGGACTCGACATTGTCGATTTCAGCGGTCTTGGTGCCGTTCAGCACGACCGTCATCTTGGAGCCCTTCGCGGTAATCTCGTAGACATTCCATTGTCCGCCCGCCTTGACCGGCTTGAGCACCTTGCCGCGATGCACGATGCCGCCGGTAGCGTAGGTCTGGTCGGGGCGCTGGTCGAAGATGTTCGCTTTGTAGCAGGTCTTATCCGTGAGGTTCTTCGGCTCCGAGCAGCGCATGTAGATGCCGCTGTTCGCGTTGTGGTCGGCCCAGAACTCTGCCCTCAGCTGGAAATCCTTGTACGTGGTCTTGGAAAGCAGGAACCCGCCCTTGCCTTTGTCCGCGACGATCGCGCCGCCCTCGGCGCGCCAGTTGGCGTCGCCGACGCGCTCGAAGTTATCCATCCCCTTCTCGCCGTCGATGAGCGTGGTCCAGCCACTGCCCGGTACCCAGGCGGGCAGCGAAGGCATTTCGGAACAGCCGATGGTGGCAAAGCTCAAGGCAAGGGTTGCGACCAGCGTTGTGCGTTTCATATTTCCCCTCCTCCTGATGTCGTGTCGACAGTCTATTTCAAACGAAACCGGGCCGAAATGGCGCCGCAATCCCCCGGGGCGCGAAATGGCGCAATGCAACCAAACGGCCGTGACGCGCCCGCTTCTCGAGCAAGGCGGACCCGAAACGCGCTTGACCGCCCGGGTCATGGCCGCGCATTCTTTGCGCGCCATGAGATACCTGCTCGTCCTGTTGCTTCCGCTGCTCGCGCATGCCCAGCCCAGAGCTCCCGCCCTGCCCGACGGCGCCGGCAAGGAGCAGGTCGAGCAGCTTTGCAGCGGATGCCACGGCCTCGCGCGCGTGATGGGCTCGGGCTACCCGCAGGCCTACTGGCACACCGTGGTGCGCATGATGATCAACTTCGGCGTGCCGATCCCGCCGGACCAGATCCTCCTCATCACCGATTACCTGGCGAAGAACCTGCCGGAGAAAGCGAAGCCCGACGCGAACATCGTTCCCGGGCCGGCGAAGGTGGCGATCCGCGAATGGCAGGTGCCGATTCCCGGCTCGCGGCCGCACGATCCGCTCGCCACGCGCGACGGCGCGATCTGGTACACGGGGCAGATGACGAACCGGCTCGGGCGCGTGGACCCGAAGACGGGTCAGGTGAAGGAATATCCGCTCAAGTCGTCCGCCACCGGCCCGCACGGCCTGGTCGAGGACCGCGACGGCAACATCTTCTACACCGGCAACCACCAGGCGCTCATCGGCAAGCTCGACCCGCGCACGGGCGAGGTGACCGAGTACCGTATGCCGGACCCGAACGCGAAGGACCCCCACTCGCTCGCCTTCGCGCCCGACGGGATGCTCTACTTCACGCTACAGCAGTCGAACATGGTCGGCCGGCTCGATCCGAAGAGCGGGGAGATCAGGCTCGTCACCGCCCCTACGCCGCGCTCGCGGCCCTACGGCATCATGGTGAACGCCAAGGGTGTGCCGCACAGCGTGCTCTTCGGCACGAACAAGATCGCACGCATCGACCCGAAGACTCTCGAGATGAAGGAGTACGCGCTGCCCGACGCCGGCTCGCGCCCGCGGCGCATGGCCTACGGCGCCGACGACTCGATCTACTACACCGACTATCCGCGCGGCATGCTCGGGCGGCTCGACCCGCAGAGCGGCAAGGTCACCGAGTGGCCCTCGCCCGGCGGGCCGAAATCCGAGCCCTACGGCATCGTGTTCGCGAAAGGGGCGATCTGGTACAGCGAGTCGGGCACGCGGCCGAACACCATCGTGCGCTTCGACCCGAAGAGCGAGAGGTTCCAGACCTGGGCGATCCCCTCGGGCGGCTACATCGTGCGCAAGATGGACGTTACCCCCGACGGCAACCCGGTGATCGCGACCAGCACCGTAAACGGCGTAGGACTGGTCGAGGTGAAATAGGACACCTGAGCCGTCAGCAGCACCCGCAGTCCACTCCCGGCGTCACCGCAAGCGCGTCCTTGTACCAGGCGGGCGGCATGTCGTCCTCGGTCACTTGCTCGAGTGGCTTGAACACCCTGAAGTGGTAGTGCTTGCGTTCCGCGCTCCAGAACGCGACCACGGTGTGCAGCGGCGGGAAGCCCGGCACGGCGCTTTCGATCTCCGTCACCAGGACAGTCACGTCGCCGAAGCGGCCCCGCGTCCAGGCCTTGACTCTGCTCGCAGCATTCGCACGTTCCATTAAACTCAACTGATTATGAGCGAAAAAGTCCTGGCGGCCGTGCGCACCGGCCCGGGCCGCACCGAATTTCGCGAATTCCCGATGCCTGAGATCGCGCCGGACAGCGCGCTCATGAAGATGGAGGTGGCCGGGATTTGCGGCACGGACGTCAAGCTCTACAGGACCCCGCCGACCAAGGCCCCGGTGATCATGGGGCACGAGAACATCGGCGTCATCGCCAAAGCCGGGCGCGAGTTCACCCGGCGCAAAGGCTTCAGGGAAGGCGACCTGGTGTTCGTCGAGCACTACGTGATGTGCGGCAAGTGCGAGTGGTGCCACGCCGGCCAGTACCGCCATTGCGAGAACACCGACTGGCGCACCAACCCCGAAGGCATCCGCTACGGCTACACCTCGGCCGAGCGCGCGCCGCACCTCTGGGGCGGGTTCGCACAGTACGTCTACCTGCCGTGGAACGCGGTACTCCACCGCGTGCCGCAGGGCGTGACGCCGGAGCTCGCGGGTCTTGTCACACCGATGGCGAACGGAGTGGAGTGGTCGCTCTTCGACGGCGGCGTCGGCTACGACTCGACCGTGCTGATCCAGGGGCCAGGGCAGCAGGGCCTGTCGCAGACCGTGATCTGCAAGCAGGCCGGAGCGTCGCTCATCGTCGTGACCGGCACATCCAAGGATTCCGCAAGACTGAGCGTTGCGAAAGCGCTCGGTGCCGATCACTTAATCGACGTGAACCAAGAAGACCCGCTCGCGCGCATCAAGCAAATTACCGGCGGCAAGGGCGTCGACGTCGTCCTCGACTGCACTGCCGGCGCCGGGACTATTCCAATACTTTTGGGAATAGAAGCTTTGAAGCGCAAAGCCGGCACGATGGTCGTACAGGGCGAGCTCAAGGAATTTCCGAACTTTCCGCTCGAGCGTGTGACCACCAAGGCGATCACCATCAAGAGCGCGCGCGGCCACAGCTACAGGGCCTGCGAGCTCGCCCTCGCCCAGCTCGCCTCGAAGCGCTTCCCGCTCGAGAAAGTCACCACCCACCGCTTCCCGCTCAAGGACGTCGACCTCGCCATCAAGTCGGTCGGCGGACAGGGCGTGCCCGACGTGATCCACGCCTCGCTCATGCCCTGGTTCTAGAGGTCAAGTCGAATGAGTCGACTCGATGATCTTCAGGTCAGGACGATGCGGCGCGATGAGCTGCCGTTCGCTATCGACCTTGCTGCCCGGGAGGGCTGGAACCCCGGAGTCTACGACGCGGAGAGTTTCTTCGCGGCCGACCCTGGCGCTTTCTTGATCGGCGAGCTGCAGGGTGAGCCGGTCGGGTGCATCTCGGCAGTTTCCTACGCCGGCCGCTACGGGTTTGTGGGGCTGTACATTGTCCGTCCCGAGTTTCGCGGCCACGGCCATGGGATGCGGCTGTGGGAGGCGGCCATGGTCCGGCTTCGCGGACACAACATCGGACTGGACGGCGTCGTGGCCCAGCAAGCCAATTACGCTCGGTCCGGGTTCCACCTCGCGCACCGGAACGTCCGCTATCGGGGCCGAGGCGAACCAGCCGCGGTACACGCCTCGGTCGCGCCTGCGACCGAAGTGACGTTCGAGTCGATCCGCGACTTCGACCGGCAAATCTTCCCCGCACGGCGCGACGCGTTCCTTCGCGCCTGGTTCGCGCAGCCTATGGCCGGGGCGTACGTGGCTCAGGACGGAGGCCGGCTAAGCGGCTTTACTGTGGTCCGGAGGTGCCGAGAAGGATGGAAGATCGGCCCCTTGGCTGCCGATGACGCAGTGACCGCACGGCACCTCTACGACGCGGCTGCGGCCCATGCGCCTCACGGCGAGGCCGTCTTCATGGACATCCCGGAAGCGAACCCGGCCGCGAAGTCGTTCCTCGCCACGCTCAGCATGACGCCGGTGTTCGAGACTGCGCGGATGTACACGGGCCCGGACCCGGCGGTCGAGCTTCCGAAACTGTTCGGAGTGACGACGTTGGAACTCGGATAAGGTGTTCAAGGTGGCCGTGCGCTTTTCGGCCGTCCGATGACTACGACCTTGGGAGGCAGAAGGTGACATGAGCGATCGGCGTGTGCGACTGCTCGCACCGAGCGGCCTCGTTATCGGCGGAGTCCTTGGTATGGCCGGCACATTTGCGCCGTCGCCCTCAGTGCGTGGACTCCTTTGGGGCCTTGACGGAATTGCGCTGATTGTCGCAACCGCGATGCTTACGGTTCATTAGTATCTCAGTGAAGCGTGATTTCATGTCTTCGTCGCATACAAAGCGCCCTGGTTCCACATCACCGACGATTTGCCACAATACCCAGAGCTTCCAACGAAAGCTCCCTAATGGAAGAGCCGAATGATCCGAGGTAGCTGTCTTTGTGGCGCAGTCCGGTACGAGATCCGCGGACCGGTGACTCACGTTACCCATTGTCACTGCTCCATGTGCAGAAAGG
>DATIGN010000163.1:0-14606 GCA_035454685.1 Burkholderiales bacterium
TGCAGCTCGAGCCATATAGGATCCAATAAGGGATCCAATGAGCGCGAAGTTTCATGCGGGCCGGGTGATCGAGAACCGGCATTGGACCGAAACGCTGTTCTCGCTGCGCGTGGAAGGACCGCATCTGAAATTCGAGGCTGGCCAGTTCGTGAGGATCGGCCTTGAGCCGACGCTTGTGCGCGCGTTCTCTTTCGTCAACCCGCCCGAGGATCCGGTGCTCGAGTTCTACGGCGTAGTCGTGCCGCTCGGACCGCTGTCACCTCGGCTTGCGCGCCTGGAGAAGGGAGATGTGCTGCGGGTCGCATCCAATCCCGCCGGTTTTCTCGTATTGTCGGAGGTACCCGATGCGGAAACGCTCTGGCTCGTGTCCACCGGAACCGGTATCGCGCCGTTTCTTTCCATATTGAGGACCGAAACGCCCTGGCGGCGCTTCCGCAACGTGGTCCTAGTTCATGCGGCGCGGTATGCGCGCGAGCTCGCGTACAAGGATCTGATCACGACGATGCTTCAGCATCGTCCCGGCTTGCGCTACGTTACCTTCGTGAGCCGCGAGGCGGCGCCGGGATCGCTCGCCGGCCGCATCCCCGCCGCGATCCGCGACGGCCGGCTGGAAGGTGCGGCACGCGTCGCGTTAGACCTGCGCTCGCACGTCATGCTGTGCGGAAATCCACAGATGCTGAAGGATGCAACCGCCGCGCTCGCCGAGCGCGGCATGCGCAAGCACCGACGGCGCAATCCGGGCCATATCGCCGTGGAGAGCTTTTGGTAGCGGCTTGCAGGGTTTTGTTTCTCGTTGTCCTGGGCGCGCTGGTATGCGGCTGCAGCACCGTGCGCTTCGCCTACGACAACGCCGACGCATACCTCCGCTGGCAGGTCCACAGCTATATCGTCGTCCAAGGGCAGGATGCCGATGAGCTCGATGAGCGTATCGACGAGTTTCACGCCTGGCACCGGAAAAATGCGCTGCCGAAATATGTCACGCTCGCGCACGAGGTGGCGCAGCGATTTTCGGACGGCCTGTCGCATGCCGATCTCGTTTGGGGGTACGATTCCGCGCGGGCCCAGGTACGCGAGAGCCTGCGCAAGGCCGCTGAGCTGGTCGCGCCGCTGCTCGACCGGCTGAGCGCGGACCAGATCAAGGCGATGGAGGATCGCATCGCTGATGAGAACCGCAGGTTCTACCGCGACAACCTGCGCGGGACGGAGCGCGACCGGCGCGCGCGACGCGCGCGGCTCGCGATCAACCGGCTGGAGGACTGGGTGGGGAAGCTGACGCAGGCGCAGGTCCAGCGGGTGCGCGAGTACGCCGAGCGTTCGCCGCTGTCCGATGAGCTGCGCGACCGCGACCGCAAGCGCCTGCAGAAGGACGTGCTCGCCATCGTGCGCGCGCGAGAAGCGAGCGCGCAGCTATCCGAGCGGCTCGCCAACTGGGAAAAGGGCCGCGAGCCCGCCTATGCCGCCGCCCTCGACGCCTGGCGCGAGCAGTACTTCGCGATGCTCCTCGACGTGGATCGCATGCTGACTCCCGAGCAGCGCGCCCGCGCCCTGGGCCACATGCGCCGCTACGCGGACGATTTCGAGGCGTTGTCGGCGCGATGAACGAGCCGAAGCCGCTGCGCAAGATGAAGCCGGAGGGGCCGCCGCCCAGCTACGCCGGCCGCACGCGCTACACCCAGCTCGAGTACGAGGCGCTGCTCGCCAACGTCTCGATCGGCATCGCGTTTACCCGCGAGCGCCGGTTTTTTCTGTGCAACGCCAAGTTCGCCGAGATGTTCGGCTACGCGAGCGGCGAGCTGATCGGCATGCCGGGGGAAACGGTTTACCCGAGCCGCGAGAGCTACCTCGCGCTCGGCGAGCTCGCCAGCCCGATCCTGTCGGCCGGCCGCCAGCTCGACCTCGAGTGGGAGATGCGGCGCAAGGACGGCTCGACCTTCTTCTGCCGCATGGTCGCCAAAGCGATCGACCCGGCGAACATGCACCAGGGCACCGTGTGGATCGTCGAGGACATCACCGAGCGCCGCCGCCACGCTGACGAGATGGCGCGCGTGCTGCGAGAGCACGAAGCGCTGCTCAGCACCGCTTCGGTCGGCATCGCGTTCGTCAAGGACCGACGCTTCGTGCGCGTCAACCGCCGCTACGAAGAGATGTACGGCTACGGCCCGGGAGAGCTCGACGGCCAGTCGGTTGGAGCGATCTACCCGCGCGCGGAAGACTTCGCCCGCGCCGAAGGCATCTACGACGCGCTGGCGCGCGGTCAGACCATGCGCCGCATCGAGCTGCGCCGGCGCAAGGACGGCAGCACCTTCTGGAACCGCGCCGACGGGCGCGCGCTCGACCCGCGGAACCCGCACAAGGGCTCGGTGTGGACGGTGGAGGACGTCACCGCGGAGCGCGAGGCCGAACTTCGCGCGCAGCACGCAATGGGCGAGCTCGAGCGCGCGGTGGCGCAGCGTACCGCGGAGCTCGAGGAGGCGAAGGCGCGCGCGCAGCACCTCGCCCACCACGACGCGCTCACCGGGCTGCCGAACCGCAGGCTGCTCGAGGACCGCCTGACGCAGGCGCTTGCGCTCAGCCACCGCAACCGGAAGGCGAGCGCGGTCATGTTCGTCGACCTCGACCGCTTCAAGACCATCAACGACTCGCTCGGCCATGCGGTGGGCGACGCGCTGCTGAAGGAAGTCGCGGCCCGGCTGGTCCGCCAGCTGCGCGAAGGCGACACCATCTGCCGCATCGGCGGCGACGAATTCGTCATCGTGCTGCCCGAGGTGAAGCGCTCCTCCGACGTGGCGCAGGTGGCGCAGAAGGTGATCGAGCAGCTGTCGCGGCCGGTGATTGTCGACGAGCGCGAGCTTCTCGTGACCTGCTCGATCGGCATCGCGGTCTATCCCGACGACGGCCGCGACGCCGAGACCCTCATCCGCAACGCCGACGCGGCGATGTACCACGCCAAGGAGCTCGGGCGCGCCAATTACCAGTTCTTTACCGAACAGATGAACCAGGCGGCCTCGCGCCGGCTGCAGCTCGAGAATGGTCTGCGCCGCGCGCTCGGCAAGGATGAGCTGCGCCTGCACTACCAGCCGATCGTCGAGACCGCCAGCGGCCGCGTCGCGGCGCACGAGGCGCTCGCGCGCTGGCACCACCCTGAACGCGGGCTCGTGCTGCCGGCGGAGTTCATCCAGCTCGCGGAAGAGACCGGCATCATCCTGAAGATCGGTGAATGGCTGCTCGGCCAGGCTTGCCGCTGGTCGACCTTCATCGGCACCGAACGGGGGCTGCAGATCGCGGTGAACCTTTCGCCCCGCCAGTTCAACGATCCGCAGCTTCCGCAGATCGTGGCGCGGGCGTTGAGGGAGACGGGCTTGCCGCCGCGGCTCCTCGAGCTGGAGATCACCGAGTCGACCGCGATGCAGCAGACCGACGTCACGCTGACGACGCTCAAACGCCTGAAGGCCCTCGGCGTGTCCATCGCGATCGACGACTTCGGCACCGGCTACTCGAGCCTCGCGTACTTGCGCCGCTTCCCGGTCGACAAGGTGAAGATCGACCGCAGTTTCGTCGCCGAGGTGCCGCAGAACCACGACCAGGGCGCGATCATCCCAGCGATCGTCGCGCTCGCCCACGCGCTGAAGATCCGTGTGGTCGCCGAAGGCGTCGAGACCGAGGGGCAGCGCGACTTCCTCGCCTCTTGCGGTTGCGACTTCATCCAAGGCGACCTCGTCGGCCCGCCGGCTGACGCCGACAGCGCGGCGAAAGACTACGTCTAGACCGCGGCTCCAGTTCGCGCACGCGAACGGCTTTCCCGCTTCGTGCTACGCCGCGCTCCTGCATCCGCTGTCGTTCGCCTACGAGATCTCGTGGATCGACGCGATCGGCACCGATCCGCGCTATCCACCGACCGAAGGCTGGCCACACCTGGTGGAGCAGTGGATCGATTTTCTCGAGAACGAATTTTCAGGCACTCCCGCTTACGGCGTCGGCCATTCACTGGGCGGGTACCTGAACTACCTGGCCGCGGTGCGGCGGCCCGAGCTCTTCCGCGGCATCGTGCTGCTCGATGCTCCGCTCATAGGCGCTTTCCGCGGGAGCCTCCTTGGCGCGACCAAGCACCTCGGCATCGTCGACCGCGTGACGCCGGCCGGCGCGACGCGGGACCGGCGCAGCACCTGGCATACACGCGAGGAAGCGCGCGCGCATTTCCTCACCCGACGACTATTCAAGAACTTCACGCGTGAAGCGCTGGACGACTACGTCCAGCACGGCCTGGTTGACGATGGCCACGGAAGGCTCAAGCTCAAGATCGACCCGCGCATCGAGTACGAGATCTACCGCACCATCCCGCACGACATGATGCGCCACCTGCCGAAGCTCCGCGTGCCGGCGGCTTTCATCGGCGGTGCCGAGTCGGATGTAGTGCGGCGGATCCGGCTCGCGGGCATGCGGCCGAAGTTCAGCTTCCGCAAGGTGCCCGGCGGTCACCTCTTTCCGTTCGAGCATCCGCGCGAGGCGGCTAGGTCGATCGCCCAGGCGCTCGCTGATCTTTCAGCTTCTCCTCGAGCAGCCTGATGTTCATCTCGACGCCCAGCATGTTCGGGTTCACTTCCAGCGCGCGGCGGTACCAGCGCAGCGCGTTCTCGTAGTCCTCGAGCTGCACGTGGATCTGCCCCATTCCAGAGAGCGCGCCGAAGTGGCGCGGGTTGCGCTTCAATACCTCGTGGCAGTCGGCAATCGACTTGTCATATTGGCCGGCGAGGTAATAGACGGTGGCGCGCCGGTTCCAGCCTTCCGCGAACTCAGGCTTTGTTTCGATAATTCTCGAAAAAACCCCGATCGCTTCGCTGTGCCGTCCCGCCTGCATGGCCTGACTGCCGAGCGCCATCAGGCGGTCGATCTCCGCATTGCCCGAGCGGCTCCACAGGAGCCAAAGCCCCTGCTCGGCGAATCCGCGCACGAACAAGCTCTCGTCGCGCAGCCGTTCGTGCAGCAGCAGCGCGTCTTCCATGCCGCCGCGGTTCGCCAGCCACACTACCGCCTCTGCGCGCGTCGCGGCGTCCGGGCTCGCGAGCGCGCCAAGCGCCTCGGCGCGAGTCTGCGGCGCCTGCGGGAATGCGCGCGGCGCAGCCGCTGTTAGCGCAACCGCGAGGAGTACCATTGCAAGCCTTGAAGGAGAAACCATGAAAGCCTTCCTGTTGATACTAATACTAGCCGTTCCAGGCCTTGCCTTTGGGGCGAGCGATCCGGTGACCCCCGAGGCCCGCGACCCTGTGCTCGACAAAGTGTCCGAAGCCACCAAGCGCCAGGATTGGGCGAGCGCAGCGACGGTGCTGAAGGACGCCGTCGCTTCGAACCCGGGGAATGCCAACTACCACAACCTGTACGCCTACTCGATCCGCAAGGGTACGAACCCGGACATGAACCTCGTGTTCAAGCACTACAACGAGGCGCTGCGCATCGACCCGAAGCACCGCGGCGCGCACGAGTACATCGGCGAGGCGTATCTCATGGTCGGTAACGTGGACAAGGCGAAGGAGCACCTCGGCGTTCTCGACAAGCTTTGCTTCTTCCCGTGCTCGGAGTACACCGATCTCAAGAAGGCGATCGCGACGTACGAAGCCAAGCGCTGAGCGCTTGAAGCGTCTCGCGCTCCTCACTCTCGCGTTTGTAACGCTGCAGGCGGCGGCGCAGGTCTATCCGTCGAAACCGGTGCGCATGGTGAACCCGTTTCCGCCGGGCGGGCCGCTCGACGTCCTCGGCCGCATCCTCTCCGAGCGCCTCGGCGCGAGCCTCGGGCGGCCGGTGCTGGTGGAAAACCGGCCGGGCGCGGCCGGCAACGTGGGCGCCGCCGAGGTAGCCAAGTCGGCGAGCGACGGGCACACGCTGCTCCTCACCCTTTTCAGCATCGTCACGAGCAATCCGCACCTCTATGAGCGGCTGGCGTTCGACCCGCTGAAGGACTTCGCGCCGATCACCGCGTTGGCGAGCAGCGACTCGGTGCTCATCGCCCACCCTTCGGTGCCGGCCGGCTCGCCGCAGGAGCTGATCGCTTACGCCAAAGCGAACCCCGGCAGGCTCAATTACGCCTCGGCTGGCAAGGCATCGCCGGGCCACCTCACCGCCGAATTTTTTACCCGCCGCACCGGCGCAACGTTTACGCACGTGCCATACAAGGGAAACGCCGAAGCGATCCGCAGCGTCCTCGCGGGCGAGACCCAGATGATGTTCACACCTACGACGGGGGCGCTGCCGCACATCAAGAGCGGCAAGCTCAAGGCGCTCGCGGTGTACCTCACCGAGCGCGTAGACGAGCTGCCGGGCGTGCCTGCACTCGACGGCTTTGACCAGAAGACGCTGCCGTTCTGGTACGGGCTGCTCGCGCCGGCCGGCACTCCGCGCGAGATCGTCCTGCGCCTCAATGCCGAGACCGTCAAGGCGCTACGGGAGCCCCAGGTGGAGACCACCCTGCGCGCAGGACGCATCTTCCCAATCGGCAATACGCCCGAGGAGTTCGGCGCGATGATGCGCGAGGGCCATGCCGCCTGGGGCCGCGTGATCCGCGAGACCGGTGTCAAGGGCGAGTAGGCCGAGCTTCGTCATCATCCTTGCCGACGACCTCGGCTATGCCGACCTCGGCTGCTACGGCGGCCGCGGCAACTGCTCTCCGAATCTCGACCGTATCGCCGCCGAAGGTTTGCGCTTCACCGACGGCTATTCCAATTCGCCGGTCTGCTCGCCGACGCGCTTCGCGCTTGCCACCGGCCGCTGGCAATACCGGCTGCGGGGCGGTGCGGACGAGCCGATCGCGAGCCGCTCGCGTGGGAGTGAAATTTTGGGGTTACCCCCGGCACACCCGACGCTCGCTTCCTTGCTTCGGGATGCCGGCTACGCCACGGCGCTCGTCGGCAAGTGGCACCTGGGCTTTCCGCCGCGCTTTGGCCCGTTGAAGAGCGGCTACCAGGAGTTCTTCGGCCCGATGAGCGGCGCGGTCGACTACTTCACGCATTGCGATCCCGCTGGGGTGCACGACCTCTGGCAAGGCGAGAAGGAAGTCCACCGCAGCGGCTATCTCACCGACCTGCTCAGCGATGAGGCCATTGCGTTCGTGCGCGGGGCGAAGGGAAGGCCGTTCCTGCTCTCGCTGCACTACACCGCCCCCCACTGGCCCTGGGAGACGCGTGCCGATGCTGAGGAGTCGAAGAGGATCTCGAGCATCAGCCACATCGACGGCGGCTCGGTAGCCATCTACCTGGAGATGATCCGGGCAATGGACGACGGCATCGGCCGCCTGATGCGCGAGCTCGACGACAACACGATCGTGGTGTTCACCAGCGACAACGGCGGCGAGCGCTTCTCGGACAACTGGCCGCTCGTCGGCGGGAAAATGGACCTCCTCGAAGGCGGTATCCGGGTGCCGTACATCGTGCGCTGGCCGAAAAACGGCATCATTCCTCAGCTTGCGATCACGATGGATTGGGTCGCGACTTTCCTCGATGTGGCCGACCTTGCGCCGCATCCCGACCACCCGCTCGACGGCGTCAGCCTCCTCCAGGAGCATTCGACGCGCGAGCTCTTCTGGCGGATGAAGTTTCGCAGCCAGAAGGCGATGCGCGCGGGAAGCTGGAAGTGGCTCTCGATCGAAGGCAACGAATTCCTGTTCGACCTGGGGAAGGATCAGCGCGAGCGCGCAAATCTTGGCAGGAGGGAGCCGGGGAAACTGGAGGAAATGCGCAGCCACTACGCGGCGTGGGAAGCAACGCTGCCGCCGATCCCGGACGACGCGCGGGTGTCGCTGGTCTACGGTCCGTCCGACATTCCCAAGCCGTCCTGAGCGCTACTAGCGGCCAAGCTTGGCGAGCGTTCTTTCGTAGTACCGGGTCTCGATACGCGTCTTGAGGAGGGCAAGCTTGCGTGCCGCCTTCGAGTCCTTCGTCACCAGGCGCTCCAAGTCCGCGATCTCGTTCAGCGCCTCGACTTCCGGGGGCACGAAGCCGGCGTTCTTGAGGATGCGGTAAGCGAGGCGAAGGTCCTCGGGGATCAGCTTGTCATCGTCGAGCTCGAGCGGCCGTCCCTCGCCGGGCAGGCCCTCCAGCTCGCCGCGCGAAACAGCCTCGGCGATTTTCTGTTCTGCGAGAAAATCGAGCATGTCCTTGCGAGCATATCGCATAGCGCCGACGGATACGACGACGTTCTATCCGCGGCTGATCGGCCGGCGCGGCGCCGTGGCGGCGAACTCCTACCTCTCGGTGAACGCGGGCGTCGACATCCTGAAGGCGGGCGGCAACGCGATCGACGCCGCCTGCGCCGCTACCCTGGTCGAAGGACTGGTGAATCCGCAGATGCACACGCTCGGCGGCGAATGTCCGATCCTCATCCGGCCGGCGGGCGCATCGCGCGTCGTGTGCCTGAACGGAAACACGGCGGCTCCGGCAGGCGCGACTCCAGAGGTTTTCAGAAGACGCGGTTTGTCGGATGTTCCGGAGGAGGGGATCCTGGCGGCGGGCGTGCCGGCCGCTTTTTCCGCGGTCATGAGCGCCCTTTCACGTTGGGGAACGATGAGCTTGCGGGACGTGTCGGCGCATGCGCGCGAGCTGGCGGCAAATGGCTTCCCGGTCTCGGCCGGCCTACGCCACCAGCACAAGTACGGCATCGCCCACTTGCGCGAGAAATTTGTATCTGAATGGCCGGGAAGTGCGGCGCTGTACTTGAAAAACGGCAAAGAAGTTCCCGAGGTCGGCGACGTGATGAGAAACGAGGCGCTTGCTCGCGTGCTCGACCATCTCGCCAATTCGAAGGACCCGCACGCCGAGTTCTACCGCGGCGATATCGCCACGGAGATCGCGCGGTTCTCCAGAGAACGGGAAGGCTTGCTGGCCCAAGGGGACCTCGAGTCTTTCCAGACGAAAATCGAAACCCCGGCGAGCCTGCGCTTCGGCGATATCGAGCTTTTCAAGTCGGGTTTCTGGTCGCAGGGCCCGGCCGAGCTGCAGACCGTGGCGCTGATGTGGCCGTATCTCAAGGACGTGAAGCCGGGGAGCGCCGACCATTGCCACCTGCTGATCGAGGCCATGAAGCTCGCCTTCGCCGACCGCGAGCAGTACTACGGAGACACGCTCGTGCCGAGTGAGGTGTTGCTTTCTCCGCAATACACCAAGGCGCGCGCGACGCTCATCGACATGAAAAGAAGCAACCGTGACCTTCGCCCCGGTGATGCGCGGCGCAATGCGCCGCTGCTCCCCGCGGACGAGCGCTTCACGCCGAAAGACTGGGGCGGGGGGACGGTGCACGTCGATGCCGTGGATGCGAAGGGGAGCATGGCCTCGTTCACGCCGAGCGGCGCCTGGATCATGTCTTCCGAGGTGATCCCCGCGCTCGGCTTTCCGTTGTCGGTGCGCATGATGACCTTCTACCTCGAGCCTGCGCACCATCCGAACGTGGTTGCGCCCGGCAAGCGGCCGCGCACCACGCTCACGCCGTCGCTCGCGTTCAAGGAAGGCAAGCCGTGGATGACCTTCGGCACCATGGGCGGGGACAACCAAGGACAGTGGCTGCTTCAATTCTTCGTCTACCGAGCGGCGTTCGGCATGACGCTGCAGGACGCGATCGAGGCGCCGCGCCTTTCCACCGAGCACTTCCCCGGCTTCTTCGCGCCGCATCGCGGCGAGCCGAACCGCGTGCGCATCGAGCCGCGCTTCGGCACCAGGGTGATCGACGAGCTTCGCCGGCGCGGGCACGACATCGAGCTCGCTCCCGACTGGAGCGAGGGGTTCGTCTCGGCCGCGCAGCTCGACGAGACTAGCGGCCTGCTTGAGGCAGGCTGCGACCCGCGCGGCTCCAAGTCGGAGTGCTTCCCGGCCTTCGCCAACTGCTGGTGAAACCTGCGGTTTCGGCATAGCGGCTGCGATTTCCGGACAGGTGCCGGGGCGACACTGAGCGCTTTTCGAAAGGCAGACCATGGCTCTCCGAATTGGCGACACCGCACCCGACTTCCAGGCCGAGACTACCGAGGGCACGATCGACTTCCACCAGTGGATCGGCAACAGCTGGACGATCCTGTTTTCTCATCCGAAGGACTTCACTCCCGTCTGCACCACCGAGCTCGGCACCATGGCGGGCATCAAGGAGGAGTTCGACCGGCGCAACACGAAGATCATCGGGCTCTCGGCCGATTCGGTGGAGGACCACCGGCGCTGGGCGAAGGACATCGAGGAGACGCAGGGCGCAGCGGTCAACTACCCGATGATCGGTGACCAGGACCTCAAGGTCGCGAAGCTGTACGACATGCTGCCCGCCGAGGCGACGCCCGGAAGCCGCACCCCGGCCGAGAACGCGACGGTGCGCACGGTATTCATGATCGGCCCCGACAAGAAGATCAAGCTCATGCTGTTCTACCCGATGACTACCGGGCGCAACTTCGACGAGATCGTGCGGGTGCTTGACTCGATCCAGCTCACGGCCAAGCACAAGGTCGCGACGCCGGCGAACTGGCGGCAAGGTGGGGAGGTGATCATTGCTGGCTCGGTCGGCGACGAGGACGCGAGGAAGCTGTTTCCCCAGGGGTGGAGGGCGCCGCGGCCCTACCTGCGCATTACGCGGCTTACCAGCTAGCTCTTGCCCGGGCGAGGGTCGACGATGGGCTCTCGCCAAAGCGCCTCCGGTACTCGATCGAGAAGCGCCCGGCATGCGCGAAGCCCCAGCGCAGCGCGCAATCCGCTACGCATGTGGCGCTCCCGGAGGCGAGCTCACCGCGCACGCGCTCCATCCTGCGGTCGCGCACGTAGCGCATCGGGGAGATGCCGTGCGCGTCGCGAAAATGCTTGAGCAGCGTGCGGCCGGGAACATCCGACGCCTCGACCAGGTCGGCGAGCGTGATGGGCGAGGCGAGGTGCTCGTGGATGAAGTCGCGGGCGCGCTTGACGTCGCGCGGCGCGAGCCGGCGCTCGACGCGGCGCAGCGCCTCGCTGTAGTTGTGCGGCTGGAAAAGCAGCAGCGCATCGAGCACGAACCCTTCGAAGCGCGCCGCGATCAGCGCGTGGCCGAGAACGGCTCCGCGCTCGGACTCCGCGGCCGCCCAGTGCAGGATGCCGGCAAGCCGGCGCCCGTGCCCGGACGCGGCGGCGACGGCCGGCGCAAATTCCAGTGGTTCCCGCGGCGAATAGCCGAGCAGCGCGGAGAGATGCCGGTTGAGTGCGTCCTCGCGCATGGCGAGCGAAAGCCGGGAATTATCGGCGGAAGTGTGCAGGACCTTATCCCCGACAGGAGAGAGCACGATCCCGCGATGCTTGTCTCCCTCGAATGCCTGCCCGCGAATGACCGCCTTCAGGCTCCCTCGGAGCGAGAAGTGAACCCAGTAAACGGCGGGCAGCTGGTTGCGCCCGGGCTCGCGGGCGAGCCACGGGCTCGAGAAGGACGATAGGCGCAAGCGGGCGGCCGCGCCGTACTGGAGGTACGCCACCCACTGGGCGGGCAGAAAAAGCGCGTTCAGCCGCACGTCCACGGAGGTGTCGTACCCAGGCCGCCCGACGAGATCCATGTCGATGTCGTGGCTGCTCTTGAGGTAGGCGCGCGTCTCCTCGAAGCTGCGTGAGCGCAGCATCGGCGCGTGTTCGAGCATTTAACAAAGATAGCAGCCGGTCCGTTTCCCGCTGGTTTCGGCCGTGTTTCCGGAACGTAACAGCGGCCGATACGTGCTATTTCCGGATAGAAACAAGCCGGTAACCGAGCGCAAAGCGGCAGACATCGGGCCGATACGGCGTGCGCGCAGTATGCCGCCATGCAAGCCGGTCAGGCGCAGATGCGTGCGGGCGAGTGGGTTCTCGTGGCGGCGGCCGCGCTGCTGCTTGCCATCACCATGGGCTCCCGCTCGGTGTTCGGGCTGTTCATCTCGCCGCTCAACTCGGCCACGGGCCTGGGCATCGCTACGATCAGCTTTGCGGTCGCGGTGAGCCAGCTCACCTGGGGCGCTGCGCAGCCCTTTGCCGGCATGCTGGCCGAGCGCTACGGGGCAGCGCGCATGATCGTGGCCGGAAGCCTCCTCGCCGCCGCGGCGGGCGCATTTGTGCCCTCCGCTGGCAGCGCGGGTCTGCTCGTCGCCGCGCTTGCGGTAAGCGGCATCGCCGCCACCGTCGGCAGCCCGTCGCTTCTCGTCGGCACGGTGAGCCAGCGCGTTTCCGCCGAGCGGCGGGGTCTCGTCGCCGGGCTCGTGGGCGCTGGCGGGCCGCTGGGCCAGCTCCTGCTCGCTCCTGCCACGCAGGCGCTAATCTCGGCTGCCGGCTGGGTCGCCGCGATGTTGTCGGTCGCCGCGCTGGCGCTCCTCTCCATCCCGCTCGCGCTCGCCTTCCGGGGCGGGCCAGCGCCGGCTGTCGCGGATGCGCACTCGGCACAGCAGGCCGGCGCCGGCCTGCGTGAGGCGCTCTCGAGCCGCGGCTTCTGGCTCATCAACGCCACGTTCTTCGTGTGCGGCGTTCACGTGTTCTTTCTCATCACGCACCTGCCCGGCGTGGTCGAGGTGTGCGGCCTGCCGCCCAGCGTTTCGGGCGCCGCCCTTGCCGTCTTGGGCCTCTTCAACATCGCGGGCAGCATCGGAGCCGGCTGGGTCATCCAGCACTACTCGATGAAGGCCACGCTGTCGTGGCTGTTCGCCGCGCGTGCGGCAGGCATCGCGTTCTTCCTGGCCGCGCCGAAGACCGAGTTCACCGTGCTCGCGTTCTGCGTGTGGATGGGGCTGACTTACATGGCGGTGCTGCCGCCCACGGCGGGCCTCATCGGACAGCTTTACGGCGCGAAGCGGCTGCCCACGCTGCTCGGCATCACTTTCATGCTCCACCAGGTGGGCGCGTTCCTCGGCTCCTGGCTGGGCGGCGTGTTCGTCGAGGCGACCGGCAGCTACGACGGCATGTGGGTGCTCGACCTCGGGTTGGGCGTGGCAGCCGCGGCGCTTGCCCTGACGATCCGCGAGCGGGCTGCAGGGCGGGTTCTAACGCGAGCGGCGCTTGCGCGTACTCTTGCCTAGGCGGCTGGAGCCCCAGCCGACAGTACGCTCGCCCGCTGCCAAGCGCTTGCGCGCGAGCGCGGCGCCGGCGGCGAGGGCGTGAAGCTTCTGCACCGCGATCTCGCGGTCCATCGGCGCCATGCCGCAATTGGTGCAGGGAAAGAGGTGACGCGCGGGCACGTACTTGAGCGCCTCTCCGATCACCTCGGAGACTTCCTGCGGTGTCTCGACCGCATCGGCGGCGACGTCGATCACGCCGACGAGGACATCCTTGCCGTTTAGGAGCCCAAGCAGCTCGATCGGAACCTTCGAGTGGATGCACTCGAGCGAGACCTGGTCGATCCTGCTCTTCGCGAGCGTGGGGAAGATCTTCTCGTACTGCCGCCACGATTCGCCGAGCGTCTTTTTCCAGTCGACGTTCGCCTGAATGCCGTAGCCGTAGCAGATGTGCACGCAGGTCTTGCACTTGAGACCTTCGATGGCGCGGTGCAGGGCGTCGATCCCCCAGCGCTTGACGTCGTCCATGTACACGTTGAACGCCGGCTCGTCGAACTGCAGCACATCTACGCCGTCTTTCTCGAGCGCGCGCGCTTCCTGGTTGAGCAGGCCCGCGAAGGCCATGGCGAGCTTCAGCTTGTCCCCGTAGTGCCGGTCGGCGATGGTGTCGACGATAGTCATGGGACCGGGGAGCGTCAGCTTGATCTTGTGTTTGGAATGCTTTCGAAGAAGAACAGCTTCGCTCTGGTGCACGCGGCCCTTGAGGCGCAGCGGCCCCACGACCACCGGCACCATGGCGTCGTAGCGGTTGTTGCGGATGCCCATCTTCACCTTGTGCTCGAAATCGATACCCTCGACGAGCTCGAGGAAGCCGTGCACGAAGTGCTGGCGCGACTGCTCGCCGTCGGTGACGATGTCGATGCCCGCGTCTTCCTGCTCCTTGAGCCAGAGCAGGGTGGCGTCGCGCTTTGCGCGCTCGAGCTCAGCGCCTTGTGCGCGCCACGCAGGCCACAGCTTCCCGGTTTCGGAAAGCCAGCCCGGCTTGGGAAGGCTTCCGGCGATGGTGGTTTCAAGCATCCTCACGCCTCACTATAATCGAGCCCAACAAGGGAGGGAAACGCGTGCTGGGCATCTTGGTGGGGACGTTTTGCTCGTTCATCACAGGTATCTTCAACCCGTACGTCGCCAACAAAGCCGGCCCCGACTGGATGTGGGGCGGCGGCAGGGACGACCTGCTGCGAAAGCTCTACTTCCGTCCCGACGGCACTTTCCGGCGCTACGGCCGCCTCGCTCTCCTCGCGACGCTCTTCGGCGGCTCGGCCGCCCTGTACTGGATGCTCTGAGCATTGCCAAGCAGTTCTTTTGCAAACTGCCGGGAACCAAGTCATTCTATGAGCCCCAAGCAATGAAAAAGGGGGCACAGATGGGAAAGCTGATCGCTGCGGCGGTAGTCGTGGGTTTGGTGATTTCTGGACCGGCCCTTGCTCAGCGCAAGGACTGCGACGCGTTGAAGGGCGAAATCGAGGCCAGGATCAAGAAGAACGGCATCGAGAAGTTCTCGCTCGACGTGGTGGACAAGGATGCGCAGGCCGAAGGCAAGGTCGTCGGCACCTGCGACGGCGGCGCC
>DATIGN010000164.1:0-7551 GCA_035454685.1 Burkholderiales bacterium
CGGGCTCGAGGACTGCGTCGTGCATCCCGATCACCGGCGACGCGGCGTGGGCGAGAAACTGCTCGGCCACGTCCTCGCGCAGGCGAAACAAGAAGGCCTGCTGCGCGTCATGCTGCTCACCGACGGCGACAACGCGCGCGCGCAGGCGCTCTACCGCAAGCTCGGCTTCGCGCCCTCTTCGATGCTGGCGATGCGGCTCAAGCTCTGAGCTACTGGATGCCGCCGATCAGGATGTACTTCACCTCGAGATACTCCTCGAGCCCGTACTTG
Organism: Burkholderiales bacterium; assembly: GCA_035454685.1. Classification (GTDB taxonomy): domain Bacteria; phylum Pseudomonadota; class Gammaproteobacteria; order Burkholderiales; family SG8-39; genus SCGC-AG-212-J23. The sequence goes on from DATIGN010000164.1 coordinate 271, forward strand.
GAGCCCTCGCGGCCGAGCCCCGACTGCTTGACGCCGCCGAACGGCGCGATCTCGGTGGAGATGATGCCGACGTTGGCGCCTACGATACCGGCTTCCATCGCCTCGGCCACGCGGAAGATCCGCCCGACGTCCCGGCTGTAGAAGTAGCCCGAGAGGCCGAACTCGGTGTTGTTCGCGAGCCGAATCACTTCTTCCTCGGTCTTGAAGCGAATGAGCGGCGCGACCGGGCCGAAGGTTTCCTCGTACGAGACGAGCATCTCTGGGGTCACGTGGGTGAGCACGGTGGGCTGGAAGAAGAGCCCGCCTTTTTCATGCCTTTTCCCGCCGAGAACGACCTTGGCGCCCTTGCCCACAGCGTCGGCGACATGCGTCTCGACCTTCTTCATGCCTTGCTCGTCGATCAGCGGGCCGATCACGACGCCGGACTCGGTGCCTGCGCCGACCTTGAAGTCCCTGACCTTCTCGGCGAGCTGCGCCGCAAAAGCGTCGTACACGCCGTCCTGGACGTAGATCCGGTTCGCGCACACGCAGGTCTGACCCGCATTGCGGTACTTGGAGGCGAGGGCGCCCTCCACCGCAGCGTCGAGGTCGGCGTCGTCGAACACGATGAACGGCGCGTTGCCGCCGAGCTCGAGCGATAGCTTCTTGATCGTGTCGGCGCACTGCCGCATCAGCACACGCCCGGTCTCGGTCGAGCCGGTGAAGGACAGCTTACGCACTTTCGGGTTGGCGCAGAGCTCGCCGCCGATGGCCTTGGAGTCGCCGGTAATGACGTTGAGCACGCCTTTCGGAATGCCGGCACGCTCGGCGAGCTCGGCCATCGCGAGCGCCGAGTAGGGCGTCTGGCCCGCCGGCTTGATCACCACGGTGCAGCCCGCGGCGAGCGCCGGGCCGGCCTTGCGCGTGATCATCGCGTTCGGAAAATTCCACGGCGTAATGAGCGCGCACACGCCGATCGGCTGCTTGATCACCAGGATGCGCTTGTCTGCCTGGTGCTGCGGAATGATGTCGCCGTACGCGCGCTTGCCTTCCTCGGCGAACCATTCGATGAACGAGGCGCCGTAGGCGATCTCGCCGCGCGACTCGGCGAGCGGCTTGCCCTGCTCGGCGGTGAGGATTTGTGCAAGATCCTCCTGGTTCGCCATCATCAGGTCGAACCAGTTGCGCAGTACCGCGGCGCGCTCCTTCGCGGTCTTCGCCCGCCACGCGGGCCAGGCGCGCTCGGCGGCCTCGATCGCGCGCCGCGCCTCCTCGGCGCCGAGCTTTGGCACGGTGGCGAGCACCGCGCCGGTGGCCGGATTGACGACGGGGATGGTCTTGCCGTTCCCGCTCCACTCGCCGTCGATGTAGCACTGCGTGCGGAAGAGCTTCGGGTCTTTCAGGGGAAGGGCCGGCAGTCCGGCCTGAGCTGGCGCATTCATGGAGCCTCCAGGGGAAGATGAAATTTTACGCCCGCCGCGTGGTTAGAATGCTTGTCTGACAACCGAGGAGGAGTCATGAAGAAGCTATTCGCCGCGGCGCTGTTTTTCGCGGCCGCAACTTCTTACGCGCAGTATCCGCAGCGGCCGGTCCAGGTCATTGTCCCGTGGGGCGCGGGCGGCGGCACCGACGCCACCGCGCGCATCATCGCGACGCTGCTCGAGAAGGAGCTGAAGCAGCCGTTCAACGTCGTCAACCGAACCGGCGGCTCGGGCGTCGTCGGGCACGACGCGATCGCCAAGGCGCCGGCCGACGGCTACACCATCGGCATGATCACGGTCGAGATTACGATGATGCACCACGTCGGCCTTACCCCGCTTAAGCATACCGACTACACGCCGATCGGTCTCGTGAATGCGGACCCCGCCGGGGTGAATGTGCGCATCGACTCGCCGTACAAGTCACTTAAGGACCTGCTCGCTGCCATTAAGGCGAATCCTGGAAAGCTGAAGGCCTCTGGAACTGGGCAGGGCGGAATCTGGCACCTTGCAATCGCCGGTCTGCTGAAGGACCAGGGAATCGACCCGGCCGCGCTGCCATGGGTTCCCTCGCAAGGCGCTGCGCCGGGCTTGCAGGACCTCGTCGCAGGCGGCGTCGATGTCGTGCCATGCTCCATTCCCGAGGCGCGCGCGATGATCGATGGCGGCAAGGTGCGCGCGCTGGCGATCATGGACGCAAACCCGCCGTCGCTGTATCCCAACGTGCCGACACTCAAGAAGGAGTTGGGCACCGACTGGCAGATCGCGGCTTGGCGCGTGATCGCCGCGCCGAAAGGAATCCCGGAGCCGGTACAGAAGACGCTCGTCACCGCGCTCAAGAAAGTCTACGACTCGAAGGAGTACAAGGAATTCATGGCGAGCCGCGGCTTCGGCGTGGTGTGGGCCGATCCCGCCGGCACCACGAAGTTCATGGCTGAATCCGACAAGAACCTCGGCGCGGCGCTGAAAGCGGCAGGGCTGGCCAAATAAAGGTCAACGACGGGCTGACCGGCGCGGCGCTCGTCGCGCTCGCCGCCGTCATCCTCTGGCAAATCCAGGGGTATCCCGCGATGCCGGGCCAGAGGTTCGGCCCGGCGTGGTTTCCGGGCCTGATCGCCGTCGGGCTCGGCATCTGCGGCCTGCTTCTCGTCTACGCGGGCGTACGCCAGGGCGCGCCGTGGGTCGCGCTGCCCGAGTGGATGTTCCGCCGACGCCCCGCGGTCGGGGTCGCGGCGGTGGTCGGTGGCCTGATGTTCTACATCCTCGCGGCCGACAAGCTGGGTTTTCACATCGTCGGCATGGCGCTGCTCCTCCTTTGGACGCGCTTGCTCGGCGCGACGTGGCGCAGGGCCGCCGTGGTGGCGGTGCTCGCCACCGTGGCGATCCATCTTGCGTTCTACAAGGCCCTGCGCATTCCGCTGCCCTGGGGATTGCTGGAGCCGTATGCTTTTTGAAGCGCTACGCCTGGTGCTTGACCCGTACGTGCTCTGGGTCATTCTCGCCTCGGCGGCGTTCGGTCTGTTTGTCGGGGCGGTGCCCGGGCTTACCGCGACCATGGCGACCGCGCTGCTCGTGCCGGTCACTTTCTTCATGGAGCCGGTGCCCGCGATCGCTTCAATCGTCACTGCGACCGCGATGGCGATCTTCGCCGGCGACATCCCGAGCTGCCTGCTGCGCATGCCGGGGACGCCGGCTTCCGCCGCCTACACCGACGAGGCCTATGCCATGACCCGCAAGGGTCAGGGCGAGCTCGCGCTCGGCGCCGGGCTCGTGTTCTCGGTGATCGGCGGCTTGTTCGGTACGGCGGTGCTTGTCATGGCGGCGCCGGCGCTCGCCGAGATCGCGCTCAAGTTTTCCTCGTTCGAATATTTCTGGCTGGTCGTGCTCGGGCTCTTGTGCGCGGTATTCATCGCGTTCGCCAATCCGCTCAAGGGGCTCGTGTCGCTGCTGCTCGGGCTGCTCGTCGCCTCCGTCGGCCTGGACAACCCAGCGGGGTTTCCGCGCTTCACCTTCGGCAATGCCGAGCTCGCGGGCGGGCTCACGCTCATCCCGATCATGATCGGGATGTTCGCCGTGTCGGAGATCCTGCGGAACGTCGCGCGCATCGACCAGCCCTGGGAGATGGCGCAGGCGAAAATCGGAAACGTATTCCGTGGCATGTGGGCCCTTACGAAGCGCTACCGTGTCCCGGTGCTGCGCGGCAGCGTCCTTGGCACCGCGGTGGGCGTGTTACCAGGCGCCGGGGCGGACATTGCGGCGTGGATGAGCTATGCGCTGTCGAAGAAGTTCTCGCGTGAGCCCGAAAAGTTCGGCACCGGTCACGTCGAGGGCATCGTCGAAGCGGGGGCCGCGAACAACAGCGCGCTCGCGGGCGCCTGGGTGCCCGCCTTGGTGTTCGGCATTCCGGGTGACTCGATTACCGCCATCGTGATCGGCGTGCTCTACATCAAGGGCCTGAACCCCGGGCCGTCCATCTTCATGAGCAATTCGGCGTCGATCTACGCCATCTTCATGGTGTTCATCCTCGCAAACCTGCTGCTTCTGCCGCTCGGCATCGCGGCGATCAAGGGCGCGAAGCAGCTGCTGCGCGTGCCGCGCGAGGTGCTGATGCCCGTCATCCTGCTGTTCTGCGTGGTGGGATCGTTCGCGATCAACAACTCCGTCTTCGGCGTGGTGCTGATGCTGGTCTTCGGCCTCAGCGCTTACCTCATGGAGGACAACGGTTTTCCGGTAGCGCCCGCCATCCTCGGCATGGTGCTTGGCGCGATGCTGGAAGAGCACTTCATCCGCGCCATGATTCGGGCCGACGGGAGCTTCCTGGCGTTCTTCGAGCGTCCGATTGCCGGCAGCCTGGGCATCCTCGCGCTCGTGGTGGCTTGCGTGCCGTTGATTCGCTGGATCTTGCGGTCTAGGATGCTGCTTCCCGGAGGAGGGATAGATCAATGATCAAGTTTGTCGTCAATGGCAGGGAAGCCTATTCCGAGCAACCCGCCGATACGCCTTTGCTGTGGGTCATTCGTGAGGAGCTTGGCCTGACCGGCACGAAGTTTGGCTGCGGCATCGCACAGTGCGGTGCCTGCACGGTGCACATCAACGGAAATCCCGTGCGCTCGTGCTCGACCCCGGTTTCGGCGGCGCAGGGCAAGCGCATCACCACGATCGAGGGCCTGTCGCCGAACGCGGACCATCCGCTGCAGAAGGCTTGGATCGCCGAGCAAGTGCCGCAGTGCGGCTATTGCCAGTCCGGCCAGATCATGCAGGCGGCGGCGCTTCTCGCGAAGAACAAGAAGCCAACGCGCGAGCAGATCGTTAGGCACATGGACGGCAATATCTGCCGCTGCGGCACGTATCCGCGCATCGTTCGCGCCATCGAGCGCGCCGCGAAGGAGGCGTAGCCATGCTCCTCGAGACGAAGATCAGCCGCCGCGGGTTCATGAAGACCGCGGGCGCGCTCACGTTCTCTTTCAGCTTCGCCGGGCGCGTCTCCGAAGCGCTCGCAAGCAACGGCGCCGCTAAGTTCAACGCCTGGGTATCGATCGCGGCCGACGACAAGGTCACCGTGGTGGTGCCGGCTGCTGAGATGGGGCAGGGGGTCATCACCTCGCTGCCGCTCATCCTCGCGGAGGAGCTCGACGCCGATTGGTCCAAGGTCACGTTCGAATATGCCCCGCCCAACCCGAAGATCTACGGGAACTACCACCGGCTCTTCAACGGCGCGATGCTCGACGCCGGCAGTCTCACCGTGCCGGGGTACTGGACGCCGCTGCGCATCGGCGGCGCGCAGGCGCGGCGCGTGCTGCTCGACAGCGCGGCCAAGCACTGGAACGTGCCTGTCGGCGAGCTTCGCACGGAGCCGAGCGTGGTAGTACATTCCGGCTCCGGCCGGCGGCTTTCATATGGGGAAATCGTCAAGTTCGCGAGCGTGCCGGCCGAGCTGCCGCAAATCACCGAAGCGGACCTGAAAAAGCCCTCGCAGTTCAGGCTGATCGGCAAGGATCTGCCGCGCGTCGATGTGCCGTCGAAGGTCGACGGGTCGGCGAAGTACGGCATCGACGTGCGCTTGCCCGGCATGGTGTATGCCTCCGTGCTTGAATCGCCGATGGAGGGCGCGAAGCCTGCGAAGGTCAACACCGACGACGTGATGAAAGTGAAGGGCGTAAAGCAAGTATTGCCGATGCCCTTCGGCGTTGCGGTGATCGGCGAGGCGGTGCAGGCGACGCGCGTCGGGCGCCGCGCGCTGAAGGTGGAATGGGACCTTTCCGGGGCGACCGCGGCCAGCTTTGACTCGCAGAAAGCGAAGGCCGAGTACGCGCGCCATGGCAAGGACCCGAGCGCCAAGGCATTGGAATGGGCGAGCAAAGGTGATGCGCCCAAGGCGCTCGCCTCCGCCGCGCGCGTGATTCGCGCTGAGTACTCGTCGGAGCACTGCTATCACGCACAGATGGAGCCGATGAACTGCGTGGCGCGAGTGTCCGATGACGGCAAGTCGGCGGAGGTGTGGACCGGCACGCAATCGAACTTCCTCGCCACGCTGGCGGGCGCCGGGGTCCTGAAGACTTCGCCGGGCAGCATCCACGTGCACCAGCACCTGCTCGGCGGCGGCTACGGCCGGCGCATCGCGCCCGATGCCATCGCGCAAGCGATCGCACTCGCCAACGCGACCAAGCAGACCGTCAAGCTCATGCTGACGCGGGAGGACGACCTTGCGGCGGCTCGACCGCGCCCGATGACCTACCATCTTCTGAGCGCGGGGCTCGACTCCGGCGGCAAGATCGACGGTTGGTATCACCGCATCGTGGCCGAGAACGTGGACGCCATCGCCGCTCCTCCGCGGTTCAAGGCGACCGGCGGAAAGGACCTGATCGGCTGGCGCGGGCTGGAGCAGCCGTTCTACGCGTTTCCCAACATGCTGGCCGACGGGGTACGCGAGATCCGCGGCATGCGCGTGCAGCCCTGGCGGGGCATCGGCGCGGGTTACAACAAGTTCGCCTCCGAGTGCTTCCTTGACGAAATCGCCAATGCGACCAAGCAGGACCCGGTGGCCTTGAGGCTGGAGCTGACGCGCGAGCATCCGCGCGCGCAGGCGGTCATCCGCGCCGCGGCCGAGATGGCGGAATGGAACCGGCCGCGTCCCAAGGACCGCGCGCTCGGCATCGCCTTCTCCGACTACCACGACACGCTGACCGCGGGGGTGGCGGAAATATCGGTCGACCGCAAGAGTGGCCGCATCCGCGTGCATCACTACTGGGTAGCGGCGGATCCGGGCATCGTTGTGCAGCCCAATAACTCGCACGCGCAGCTCGAAAGCGCGGTCGTCTATGGCCTGAGCGCTGCGCTGCTCGAAGAGCTGACCGTCCAGAGCGGTGCGATCCGCGAGAGCAACTTCCATCAGTACCGCGTGCTGCGCATGAGCGACATGCCGGAGATCCACACGCGACTCATCGCTACCGACAACCCGCCGACCGGCATGGGCGAAGTAGGCGTGCCCTCCGTTGCCCCCGCGATCGGGAATGCGCTCTTCCGCCTCACCGGCGCGCGGGTGCGCGAATTGCCGATGTCGCCCGGGCGTATCCAGGCCGCGCTCAAGGCTTAGGCGGGCAAATTGGCAGGAAGGGATGGGCTGCGGGCCCATCCCTTTTCTTATTCTGGCTTGTCCCCAGCGAGCGTTATTCTGTGCATGACGCGCCGGTGGCCGTGGTAGTCGTTGACCGGGTTGTGCTGCGTGCAGCGGTTGTCCCAGAAGGCAATCGAACCGACTTCCCAGCGAAAACGGCAGGTGAACTCCGGCCTCACCTGGTAGCGGAAGAGGTAGTCGAGGAGCGGC
>DATIGN010000165.1:0-4479 GCA_035454685.1 Burkholderiales bacterium
ATCGAGCGCTGCGCGCGCAGCGCGGCTCGGTAGAACGCCTCGAAGTAGTCCTTGGCGTCGACGATGAACGCCGCTCGCTCGGCCCGGGCGATCGCCCAGCAGTTGTATCCGAGCCGCAGAAGGCTGCGCCGCGAGCTGCGCGGCGATGCGCGCTCGGCATCCGCGCGCTGCTTCACGCGCGCGCCGCGCGCGCGCTTGCGCAACCTGCCATCGAGGTAGAGCACACTCCCCATTGCACTAGTGCCGCAGCGTGGGGGCGCTCGCGGGCGCGACCGGAGTTGCGCGCTCGAGCGCGGGAGGCGTCGAGCCGGCGCCCGGCGCCGTGATCGGCGCGGTCTGCAGCGTAGGACTGCGGCTGGTGGCGCCTGCCGGGATCGGGCTATCGCTGGTGTTTAAGCGCGGGGCGGCACGCAGTTGATTTTCTGCCGGAGACGCCTGCACGTTCATGGGAGAAGCAACCTGCACTTGCACTGCGGGGCTGGGCGCGTTCTGGGGATTCTGGGAATTGAGCGAGCCGGGCACCTGAGCGCCGCCGAGCGCGGTCGGCACGGTGCCGCCCGTGAGCGAGAGCGCGATCTGCTCGGCGCTCGGAGTTCCGATGCCTAGACCGATGAGTCGCTGGCGGGCCGTTTCCAGCGTCTGTGCGATCTGCTGCGGCGTGAGCTCCACGATCGGCGTGAAACTGACGATCTGCGCCGAGCCGTCGGGCAGAACGGACACGAGCTGCACTGGAGTGCCAGCCGCGAGTCCGCTGACGAGGTTCTGGAAATTGCTTTGGGAGCCCGCGAAAGCGACCAGTTGTGGCGCAAGACGCTGCACGGTTAGCTCCGGTGGAACGGCGGTCTGGGCAAGGGCATCGTGACAACCTATGGCGAGCGCAACTACAAGGGCGACGCGAAACGGCGACGGCATCGGCATCCGGGCCTCCTTTTAGGCGACCCAGAAGCACTTTTTGTTCCCCGACTGAATTCAGGTCTTGAAGGGAAACCCGCCGCGGCGATACTGGATCATCAGCCAGCCGCCGATCATGCCGCCGAGGTGTGCGAAGTGCGCGACGCCGGCCGCGGTGCCGGTAACGCCGAACACCAATTCGAGCGCAGCGAAGAGGATCACGAATACGCGCGCCGGCAGCGGGATCGGCGGGAACAGCAGCAGCACGCGGCGGTGAGGAAAATAGACGCCGAACGCGAGCAGCAGACCGTAGACGCCGCCGGAAGCGCCGACCGTAGGGTAGGGCGAAGCGCCCATCCAGCCCGTGACCGCAAGATGCGTCAGCGCCGCCGTGATCACGCAGCCGAAGTAGTACAAGAGATAGAAGCGCGAGCCGAAAAGCCGCTCGACCTCCGCGCCGAACATGTAGAGGCCGAGCATGTTGAAGAAAATGTGCGCGAGGCTGCCGTGCAGGAAAGCGTAGGTGACGAGCTGCCACGGCGCGAAACGCGACTCGAGCCCTCCCGGAGGCCAGAGCGCGAACTCGTCGAGCGCGAGCACGCCCAGCCCGCTCAGGAGATAGACCGCGACATTGGCGACGAGCAGCGCCTGGGTGACTGGAGGCAAGGTCAGCGACTCGCTTTCAGCGCTGCTCGCACGCGATCCGGATAGTCGCTGATAATGCCGTCGACCTTCATGTCGAGCACGCGGGCGATGTCCGCCGGAGCATTCACCGTCCACGGAATGACCTGAAGCCCGAGCGCGCGCGCCACGGCCAGACTGCGTTCATCGAGATCGCGGAAGCTGGGCGACCAGATGGCGCCTTTCGACTCATGCACCATTCTCGGCACCGCCTCGCCTTTCTTTCCGGACGTGAGATAAGCGGTGCGGACGAGAGGGGCTACGCTCTGCACCACCGCGAGCGTGCGGAAGTCGAACGACTGGATCGTCGTTCGCCGCTCGACGCCCGCCTTGCGCACCTCTGCGAGCAGAGCGCGCGCGAAGGGCTCCGGCGGCAGCGTCTCGTCGGGCGCATCGGACGAAAGCTTGGTCTCGATGTTGAAACGGACCTCCGGCTTCCTCACGAGCTCGAACAGCTCGGCGAGACGCGGGATGCGCGTGCCGTCGATCGGCTGCTGGTGCGCAAACTGCCTTGCGTATTCCGACCCCGGGCGGATCCGTCCGACGTCGTAGCCCTGCAGCTCCGCATAAGTGAGCGAATGAATCGTCGGGCCGGGTGCCTCGATCCACTTGCCGTCCGCGCCGCGGGCGAGGTCGGGATTCAGGCGGCGGTCGTGGTGGATCACGACCACGCCGTCGCGCGTCACGCCCACGTCGAGCTCGAGCGTGTCGACGCCGAGCGCGAGCGCGCGCTCGAAACCCGGCAGCGTGTTTTCGGGCGCATGGCCGCGCGCGCCGCGATGGCCCTGAAGGTCGAACGCTGCGGTGTTTTGAGAAAGTAAAACCATCAGCAGCAAAGCCTGGTTTATAGGATCACCTGGGTCTGAATAGTCAGCGAGAGCAGTTTGCCGCCCTCATCGGTGATGCGAGTCTGCCAGACATGCGTGCGCTTGCCCTTATGCAGCGGCGTCGACTCCGCGCGCACGACGCCCTTGAAGGCGGCGGCGAAGAAATTCGTCTTCGATTCGAGCGTGGCGGTGCTCTGCCCCACCTCGAGGTTCACCACCGTGCCGGCGGCGCCGATCGTGTCGGCGAACGCCATCAGCGTGCCGCCGTGCAGCGCGCCGGTCGTTGTCAGGAGCTCCGGCTGGATCTCGAGCTCTGCCACGATGCGGTCCTTCTCCGTCTGCACGAAGCGGATGCCGAGGTGCTTCACCAGGCCGCTGTTCCAGTCGATCTGCATTCTCATAATCCTTCGTCGAGCTCAGGATAGCGGCGAAAGATTCCGTGCTGGCTGAACGGGATGCGCCGCTTCGATGAGAGGTACGCGGCGACGCGCGGCCTTGCGGCGACCCGGTCGTGCAGCACGATGAGCTTCTTGTGTCGTCTTTCGAGTCGTCTCATGGCGTTCGGAAAGGCATAGCGCAGTCCCTCGACCATCTGGAATAGCGAAAGGTGCACATACGAGAAGCGCTCGTCTACCGCGCGCTCGAAGTAGCGCATGAACTTTGGCAGTCGCTCGGCCAGGAAGATGCGTGCGCGCCGCAGCGCCTCGGGCTTCTGCTCCTCGTAATAGAGGCTGGCGGCGATCGGGTGGTGAGTGTCGTGCACCTCGGCGAGCCAGTCGGCGATCGTGAGCTGCAGGCCATGGAGCCGCACCTGGGTCGCTTCGTTCTTGGGCGCAAGGCCGAGGCGGGGTCCTAGGTAGAGCAGGATATTCGCGGTCTGGGGGATGACGAGCTTCCCGGCCCCGAGATAAGGCGGCGCGAACACTTTCGGATCGTTGGCAGGGTCTTTGTTGATGTAAGAAGCGCCGGCATCCTCGAGCGCGAGCCGCACGAACTCGCCGCGCCCCTGGATGGAGGGCCAGTAATAGAGCTCGTAACGCATGCTCCGAAAGGTACATGAGGGGGCGGGTGGACGGGCATGCTGTTTGCAAAGCGATCATGATGGCCCGCGCATCGGTAGTCTCCTGCGATACATGCGGCCTGGTGCAGGCGATGGACCGGCTGCCGCCCGGTGCCGCCGCCGAATGCAGCCGGTGTGGCTCGTTCATCGCGGCCGGCTCGAGCCGCCGCCGGCTCGAGGTGGTCGCCGCGCTTTCACTGGCGGCGCTGGTGCTCTACGTGCCCGCCAACACTTATCCCATCCTTAAGATGTATCTGCACGGCTCCTACTCCGAGAGCACCGTGTGGGATGGCGTGGTAACGCTCATGACGCACAACGAGTGGGCCGTGGCCGTGATTGTGTTCTTGGCGAGCATGGTGATTCCGCTGGTGAAGCTCGCTGGCCTTTTCGCACTCGTAGTGACGGCGCGCATGGGCTGGAGCCGGCATTTGCGCGAGCGCACATGGCTCTACAAGTTCATCGACACAATCGGCCCCTGGGCGATGCTGGACGTGTTCCTGCTCGCGGTGCTGGTCGCGCTGGTGAAGCTCTCCAGCTGGGCGAAGGTGATCCCGGGTCCAGGGCTGGTCGCTTTCACCGCGATGGTTGTGCTCACAATGCTCGCTTCGGCCGCGTTTGATCCGAAGCTCATCTGGGAGCGCCGGTGAGCGGCGAAGAGCTGCCGCGGGCGAGGATCCGGCGCCGGCGCCTGTTCCGGCTGGTGTGGGTGGTGCCGGCGGTGGCGCTTGCCGTCGCCGTGTATCTCGTGTGGCAGCACATGCGCGCGGTCGGGCCCGAGATCGCGCTCCGCTTCAGTGACGCGAGCGGCGTGCGTGCAGGGCAGACGCCGATCATCTACCGCGGCGTGCAGGTGGGCGAAGTGATCCACGTCGCCCTCGCGCCTGACCGAAGCCACGCGCTCGTGCGCGCACGCCTGCACAAGGCATCGGCGCCGCTCGCATCCGAAGGCGCGTTGTTCTGGATCGTGCGGCCGCAGCTGAGCTTGAACCAGGTGACCGGGCTTTCGACCGTGCTGAGCGG
>DATIGN010000166.1:0-16893 GCA_035454685.1 Burkholderiales bacterium
GGGTCGTCTTCGTCGCCGCCATCGCCGCGCGGCTGGGCGGCGTCGCGGCCGTGACCAGCACGTCCACCTTGAGCGCGAGCAGCTCCTGCACCAGCCCCGGCAGCCGCTTGTAGTCGCCGTCGGCGAAGCGCGGCTCGACGACGATGTTCTTTCCCTCGACGTAGCCCAGCTCGCGCAATCCGGCGCGGCACGCCTGCCACAGGTGCTCGCCTTCTGCGCGCGGAAACGAAAACAGATAGCCCACGCGCGGCGTCTTCTGCGCGAAGCCCGCAAGCGGTAGCGCCGCAATAACCGACGCAATAGCGCGAACGCACTCGCGGCGGTTCACGGCATCACTTCATCCGCGCGAAAACCGCGGCAATGTCCCGCGCCGAGACGATCCGCGTAGCCCCGACGCGCCGCACGGCGAGCAGCGCCTTGTCGCCGGTAACGAGAAAATCCGCGCCGCACGCGAGCGCCATGGACAGCAGGTAGTCGTCACCCGGGTCCGGCGAATCGCCGGCGCGCCGCATCCGCCGGAGCAGCACTTCCGCCGTGCGCAGCTGGTTCACCACGCGGCCGATCGCGGCGCGCGGAAGATACGGCCGCAGCTTCGGATAGCGCGCAGCGCGCTTGAATTCCTCGATCTGCTCCCGGCTGGTCGCCAGCCGGAAGCGGCCCGCGCGCCACGCGTCGAGAATCCGCGCCGGTGGGCCGGTTTGCGCCCGCAGGGCGCTCAGCAGGACATTGGTGTCGAGGACGACCAGCACCCGTCAGCGGCGGGCGCGCGCATAGGCTACGGCCTCGGCGACCAGCTTCTCGAACCGTGCCTTCGACAGCTTGCGCGTGCTCTGGCGAATATCCTGCAGCACCCGCGCAAGGTCCTCGCGGCTGCCCGGACGCGCCGCGGGAGCCTTGCCCGATGCGCGCGGCTCCCTGCGCAGCCGCTGGCGCACCGCCTCCTGCACGAAGCGCGACAGGTCGCCCTTGCGCCCGCCGGCCCGCCCCAGATGGGCGCGCAGCGCCTCGTCCGTCTCGCGCGACACCTTCAACGACCAGCGCACCGTGTCTTCCATCATTTCCTCCATGCTGGCACATAAACACACATGTGCGCATTCTGCCAGAGGCCCGCGTCATTCGATCACCTGGTCGGCCCTGATCAGCATCGACTGCGGAATCGCGATGCCAAGCGCTCTCGCCGTATTCACGTTGATGACAAGCTCGACGCTGCTCGCCTGCTCGATCGGCAGGTCGGACGGCTTGGCGCCCTTGAGAATGCGGCAGGCGCTGGCGGCGCCCGAACTCCGCGATCAACTCGAGCCGGGATTGGCCGCATGGTTCCTCGAGCCGAACGACACCGCGGTGTCGAAATACGCGCGCATGGAGCCGCGCGACCGCGAATGGATCCGCGCCGGGCTGCAGGCCGGCATCCTCTCGCTGCCGATCCTCGAAGCGCGCTTCGCCCGGACTGCGTTCCGCGATCCGGCGGAGTCTGCGCGCGCGCGCACGGCGCTCGACGAGGACCGGGCGTGGCTCGCACGGCGCGCGGCCAGGCGCTGTACGGCGAAGCCGCGCCGCTTCACACTATGACCCGGTCGGCGCGCAGCAGGAGCGACGGCGGCACGGTGATGCCGAGCGCCTTCGCCGTCTTCAGGTTCACCACCAGCTCCACCGTGCTCGGCAGCTCGATCGGAATCTCCGCCGGATTGCCCCCGCGCAGGACCCGGTCAACGAAATAGGCAAGCCGCCGGTAGGACACGCGCAGGTTCGGCCCATAAGTGAGCAGGCACCCACCCTCGGCGATCACCGCCCACCCGGAGATCGCCGGTATGCGCCGATCGGCGGTGAAGCGCCCGATGGCCGCGCGCTGCTGGACCATCAGTGCATCCGGATGCACGACCAGCGCTTCCGCCCGGGCCGCGGCCGCCGCGCTCAGAGCGCTTTCGAGCTGCGCCGGGTTGCTCGCCGGGTAATGAGAGACCTCCAGCCTCAGACCGAGCGCCGCGTCGCGCGTCGCGGAGAACTCCTTCTCATCGCCGAAATGATCGGGATTGGAGACGACGGCCAGGCGCCGCGCTTTCGGGGCGATCTCGTGCAGGAATTCCACCCGCTTGCCCGCAAGCGGATACGAAAGGAAGGTGATGCCGGTGAAGCGCCCGCCCGGTCGCGCCAGGCTCTGCGCGACTCCGGCGTCGATTGGGTCGCCGCTGTTGCCGAACACGACCGGCGTGGTCCCGGGTAGCTTGCGGGCGACGCGCAGCGCCGGGCCCTGGGTCACGTAGACAGCCGGCCTTGCCTTCGCCGCCTCGAGGGCGAGCTGCTCAAGCCGCTCCATCGAGTTGTCTCCCCAGCGCTCGTCCAGCTCGAAGTTCTTGCCGGGGATATAGCCGAGTAGGGCCATCCCCTCGAGAAACGCCTCGAGGAACGCGGTGTCGGCCGTCTTGCTGATTACGCTGAGCCATGCGATGCGGGGCCGCGTCGCCTGCTGCCCGAATGCGGGCCATGCGGCCCCGGCAAGCACGCTGCCGAGCCCGGCGAGGAGCCGGCGCCGATTCGAGTTCGTGGGACCCCTCCTCCCCCAAAAAAATGCCCCGTTCAACGGGGCAGTATGGCCCTCCCCAGGAATTTATTCATCTTGTCCACTCCAGGGGAAATTTGTGCCTATTCGGAGGTGTTGTCGGCGGCTGCGGCCTGGGCGTTCGCAGTGAGGTAGATCTCGTACGACGGTGTCGGGACGCCCAAGTCCGCCATCGAGACGGCCGCGGCGACGAGGATCGCGAAAGTCGGGATCATCAGAACCAGGAACTGGAGGTGCTCGGTCTTGGTCATGGTGCGCTCCTCGTAGAAGATGTCGGCAGAGTAGGCTTGCGGCCCGGGGCCGGTCAGCGAAGCACGGCGTCACTTTCCAGTGATCTATTCACGTCCGTTGCTGAACTGGGCCTTGTCCCGGCGGTTGTGCGATCGCACAATGGTCAGTAGGTCGGCCCGCGGAGGCGCATGAGAGACCGGACGGTGGAGGTGCTGCCCCAGCCGCTGCTTGAAAAGATCGCAGCGGTGGCCACCGTGCGCACCTTTTCCAAGCGCGCCATCATCGTCACCGAGGGCGACGAAACCGATTCCCTGTACGTGGTGCTATCCGGCAAAGCGCGCGTCTTCGTCGCCGACGACAAGGGCCGGGAGGTGCAGCTGAACCAGCTCGGTCCGGGCGAGTATTTCGGCGAGGTGACGCTGGACGGCGGCCCGCGCTCGGCTTCGGTGATGGCGATCGAGGACACGCGCTGCGCGATCGTGAAGCGCGGGGAGTTCACGCCATTTCTCGAGGCGCATCCGGAGCTGGCGCTGCACATCGTGCGGAAGCTCGCGCACCGCGTGCGCGAGCTGACCGAGAACGTGCGCAGCCTCGCCCTCATGGATGTTTACGGGCGGGTCGCGCGGCTGCTGCTCGAGCTTGCCGAAGAAAAGGAGGGCAAGCTCGTGATCGACGAGGCGCTCACGCACCGAGACATTGCCGCGCGCGTCGGCGCGTCGCGCGAGATGATCAGCCGCATCTTCTCCGACCTCGCCGAAGGCGGCTACGTGCGCAGGGAAGACGGCCATCTGATCATCGCGCGCAAGCCGCCGCCGCGCTGGTAATTCGTCACAGGACTTGCGCGCCGCGCATCATTGAGCGCGCGCCCGCGCAGGCGTAGCGTGAGCGCATGTTCAACGAATTCGCCGACGCTCTCGTCTGGATTATCCGCGTCGCTCTCGTCACGGGACTCGCGTGGGGTGGATGGCTCTGCTTCGGTCATCTCGTCCTCCCGGAGCGCTCGCCGAGGATGCTGCAGCTGGAACGCTTCGCGACGCTCGCCGTGCTCTTGCTCCTCGTAGGCACGCTAGGCGGGTTGATGCAGGCGGTGTAGGGAAAATCGGGGTCAGAGCCCGATTTCCGGCTATCTCCGCTGCCGCTACGGGAAATCGGGCTCTGACCCCGATTTTCCTAGTCGCGCATGCGCCGCAGCTTGAAGGCGGGCACGGGCTGCAAGAAGCCGCGGAGCGTGAGCGCGCCGATGAACTCCGTTTCGGCGATGTGGACGATGTCCTGCTCGGTCTGCAGGTCGAGGATGATCTCGCCGGCGTGCGCCGCGCCGCAAAGCCGCGCCGCGAGATTGGGCACGTTGCCGATCGCGGCGTACTCCCAGCGCTGCTCGAAGCCGATTATGCCGAGCGTCGTGTCGCCCTGCGCGATGCCGATGCCGAGGCCCACATCGTGGCCGAGCTTCGCCCAGGCCTCGGCGATGGGATTGAACGCGCGCTGCAGCGCGAGCGCCATGCGGACCGCGCGCTCGGCCGGGTTGTCGACCTCGATCGGGTCGTTGAAGAAGATCATCACGCCGTCGCCGGCGAAGTGCTCCAGCGTACCGCCGAACTCGTCGACCGTGCGCCCGAGCGTTGCGTGATAGGCGCGCAGGAGCTCGAGCACCTCGTCGGGGTCGGCGCGGTCGGTGAACGAGGTGAAGCCGCGCAGATCGAGGAACACCGCGGTGATCTCGCGCCGATGCGGCTCGAGCAGCTCTTCGCCGCCGGCGACGATGGCCTCGGCCACGGCGCGCGAGAAGAAGCGCTTCATGCGCGACAGGCGCTCGAGCTGCGCGACCTGGTCGCGCACGCGCTGCTCGAGTCGCGTGTTGAGCTGCTTGATCTCGTCCTGCAGCGCTTTGATCTGCAGCAGGCGCTTCACGCGGCCAAAGAGCTCGGCCCAGTTGACCGGCTTGGCGAGGAAGTCGTCGGCGCCCGCCTCGATGCCCTTGATGCGCTCGCTCTGCTCGGCGGAGGTGACGAGGATCACCGGCAGGAGCGCAGTCGCGGCGTTCGCGCGCAGGCGCCGGCACAGCTCGTAGCCGTCCACTCCCGGCATCAGGATGTCCGAGATTACGAGGTCCGGGCCGTTGGTGTGCACGAGGTCGAGCGCCTCTTCGCCGCCGAGCGCGAGCTCGACCTCGTAGCCGAGGTTGCGCAGCAGCCCCGAGACCATCTCGGCGTTGGTGCGCTGGTCGTCGACGACCAGAATGCGCTCCGCCATCCTCTATCCAACCCTATTGAAAAACGATCACGCCGCGGGCGTTCTTTGCTGCCTGCAGGTCGGCGAAGGCCTGCGGCGCCTCGTCGATCGAGTAGCGCTGCGTGATCAGCTCTTCGAGCTTGAGCCGCCCGGCCATATAAAGCGAGAGCATGCGCGGGAAGTCGACGCGCGGCACGCACGAGCCGAAGTAACTACCGGTCAGCGTCTTTTCCTCGAAAGGCAGCGTCATGGTCCGCACCGAGGTGGAGTCGGTGGGCTTCGCCACCCCGACTATCACCGCAAGCCCGCCGCGCCGGATCGCGCGATAGGCAGCGCCCGCCAGCTCACCAGAGCCCACGCATTCGAACGCATAATCCGGTCCGCCGCCGGTCATTTTCTTCAAGACCTTGGTGGGATCTTCCGTAAATAGAATCGTATCTGTTGCGCCGAACTTTTTGGCCATGTCCAGCTTGGCTTGAAGCGTGTCGATGGCGATGATGCGCTCGGCGCCGGCGATGCGCGCGCCCTGCACGACCGACAGGCCGACCCCGCCGCAGCCAAACACCGCCACCGAGGAGCCGGGCTCGACCTTTGCGGTATTGAAGACAGCGCCCACGCCGGTGGTGACGCCGCAGCCGACGAGGGCGGCGCAATCGAGCGGGATCTTCGGATCGATACGGATCAGGTTCTCGGCCGACACGGTAGCGTATTGCGCCATCGCGCCGCAGCCCGAAAAGATGTTGAGCGGCGCGCCGCGCGCGTCGCGCACCCGCGGCGTACCCTCGAGCGGCGTGGTGAGCGCCTTTCCCTGCTCGAGGCACAGCACTGGGCGCCCGGTTACGCAGAAGCGGCACTTGCCGCACATGTAGATGAACGAAAAGATGACGTGATCGCCCTTGGCGAGCCCGCTCACCCCCTCGCCCACTTCCTCCACCACGCCCGCGCCCTCGTGGCCAAGCACGAGCGGCAGCGGCAACGCGATCGTGCCGGTTACCGCAGAGAGATCCGAGTGGCACACGCCACAGGCGGCGAGCCTGACGCTCGCCTCGCCGCGCTTGGGCGGATCGACCGTGATCGTCTCGACCATGACGGGCTTGTTGTGTTCGCGGCACAAGACCGCTTTGGCATTCCGGGGCACGCGCGGAGTATAGCTAGAATATCGCCATGCTCTCGAGAGATCGCTTCTTCATCGGCGGCGCGTGGCTCGCGCCTTCCAGCAAGCAGACCATCGACGTCTACAACGCGGGCAACGGCGAGAAGCTCGGAAAAGTGCCGCTCGGCGAGGAGAAGGACGTCGAGGCCGCGGTCGGCGCGGCGCGCGCGGCGTTCGACGGATGGAGCGGCGGCTCGGCCGAGTGGCGCGCCGGGTTCCTCGAGAAGATTTCCGCCGGCCTGAAAGCGCGCGGCGAAGAGCTGGCACGGCTCATCGCACAGGAAGTCGGCATGCCGCTCAAGCTCTCGGCGCGCATCCAGGTGGGGCTGCCGATCGCGAACTTTGCCAACTATGCGAAGCTGGCAAGAGAGTTTGCTTTTGAACAGAAGGTGGGCAATTCGCTGGTCGTGCGCGAGCCCGTGGGCGTGGTGGGCGCGATCACGCCGTGGAACTATCCGCTGCACCAGATCACGCTCAAGGTCGCGCCCGCGCTCGCCGCCGGATGCACGGTGGTGCTCAAGCCCTCCGAGGTGGCGCCGCTGAACGCCTTCGTGCTCGCCGAGGTGATCGAGACCGCGGGCCTCCCCAAGGGCGTGTTCAACCTCGTCACCGGTACCGGACCGAAAGCGGGCGAAGCGCTCGTAAGACATCCCGGCGTCGACATGATCTCGTTCACCGGCTCCACGCGCGCCGGCAAGCGGATATCGGAGCTTGCCGCGCAATCCGTAAAACGAACGGCCCTTGAATTGGGCGGGAAGAGCGCCTCGGTGATCCTGGAGGACGCCGACCTCGCGACTGCGGTGAAGAGCACGCTGAACGGCTGCTACCTCAACTCCGGCCAGACCTGCACCGCGCTGACGCGGATGCTCGTTCCCCAAACCAAGTACGATGAAGCGGCGAAGCTCGCGGCCGATATCGCCCAAAGCTTCACGGTGGGCGACCCGCTTGCCGAATCGACCCGGCTCGGACCCCTTACCTCGCTCACGCAGCTCGAGCGCGTGCGCGGCTACATCAAGAAGGGCGTCGACGAAGGCGCCGAGCTGCTCGCCGGCGGCGCCGAACCGCCGGAGGGCGCGCCCGCGGGCGGCTACTACGTCCGGCCGACGGTTTTCGGGAAAGTGGACAACAGCATGGCCATCGCCCAGGAGGAGATCTTCGGGCCGGTGCTCTCCATCATCCCGTACAGGGACGAGGAGGACGCGATCCGCATCGCGAACGACAGCCCCTACGGTCTCGCGGGCGCGGTATGGTCCAAAGACGAAGCGCATGCGCAGCGCGTCGCGCGCCGCATCCGCGCCGGTCAGGTGGACGTGAACGGCGGCGCGTTCAACATCAACGCGCCTTTCGGCGGCTTCAAGCAGTCCGGCCACGGACGCGAAGCAGGCGTGTACGGCCTCGAGGAATTTCTCGAATATAAGTCCCTGCAACTGAAGGGATGAGACTCCTGCGCCTCGTCACGGGGCTGGTGATCGCCAGCTTCGTGATCGGGCATTTCTCCAACCACGCCCTCGGCATGGTGTCCATCGAGGCGATGGACCGCCTGCGCTTCTTCCTCGCCTCCTGGTGGCGCAGCCCGGTGGGCACGTTCCTCCTGTATGGCTCGCTCCTCACCCATTTTCTCCTGGCTTTGGCAAGCCTTTACCGCCGCAGCACGCTGCGCATGCCGCTCTGGGAAGCGGCGCAGCTCACGCTCGGGCTCGCGATCCCGCCGCTTCTCATCTCCCACATCGTGGGCACGCGCCTCACCTGGACGCTGCTCGACCACCACATCGACTACGAGCGCGTCGTCGGCCTGCTCTGGTCGAGCGAGTGGTCGGCGATGCGCCAGTCGCTGCTACTCCTCATCGTCTGGGGGCATCTTTGCTTCGGGCTGCACTACTGGCTGCGCGTGCGCTCGTGGTACCGCGACCTGCAGCCGCTCGCATTCTCGATCGCGCTGCTCCTCCCGGCCCTCGCGCTCTCCGGCTTCGCGAGCGCCGGGTTCTATCTGTGGCCGAGCATCGACGCGGTGGGCGGCATGCAGAAGTACAACGTCGACCTCGCCGGCATGAGCGACAAGGACCGCGCGTTGATGGCCGGCTGGCGCTCGGGCCTGGAATGGGGGTTCTGGATCCTGCTCGGAGGCACCCTGCTCGCCCGCTGGCTGCGCACACGCATCGGTGCCACCTACCGCGTGCGCCATGCCTCGGGTCGCCTGATCACCGCGCCGGTGGGGCGCTCGATCCTCGAGGCGATACGCGACGAAGGGCTGCCGCATGCCTCGGTGTGCGGAGGGCGCGCGCGCTGCACCACCTGCCGGGTGCGCGTGAGCGAAGGGCTCGCCGAGTTGCCGCCACCGGGCCGCCTGGAAAGGCAGGCGCTCGCGCGGATCGAGGCTCCACCCAACGTGCGCCTCGCCTGCCAGACGCGCCCGAGCCGCGACATCGCGGTGACGCCGCTCCTTCCGCCCCACGCCGGACCCGCCGGCGCGCTCGAGGCGCGCGGCGGCGCGCAGGGACGCGAGCGCGCGATCGTCGCGATGTTCGTGGACCTGCGCGACTCGACGCGCCTGGGCGAGAGCCGCCTGCCCTATGACGTTGTCTTCATCATGAACCAGTTCTTCGCCGAGATGAACGCGGCGCTGCGCGCCACCGGCGGCTACTACGCCCAGTTCCGCGGCGACGGGCTGCTCGCCCTCTACGGGCTGGAAGCTCCCCTGGATGCCGCTTGCCGCGCCGCGATCAAAGGCGCGGCCGAGATGCAGAACCGCATCGAGCGCCTTAACCGCAGCCTCGCCGCCGACCTCGCGGAGCCGCTGCGTATCGGCATCGGGATCCACGCCGGCGTCGCAATTGTCGGCACCATGGGCCCGCCCGAGGCGCCGATCTACTCCGCGATCGGCGACATGGTTAACACCGCCGCGCGCCTCGAAGGCATGACCAAGGCCTACCAGTGCGTGATGGTGATCTCGGCCGAGGCACTGCAGCAGGCGGGCGTGGAGCCAAGGGACGCAGCGCCGCACCAAGTTCGCGTGCGCGGCAGAAATGAGCGCCTCGCCGTTTATGCGGTGCCCGATCCCCGAACCCTTATCGAGAGCGAGACCCCCGTTTCCTAGCGCGTTCAGGTCTTCACGACTTGGGGCCGATCGTGCGCGAGAGCTGAGCGGTGGTGTTCGCGAGCCGCCCGGCGAGCACGCGGATGAGTTCGAGCGCGGCGTCGGGGTTCTCGCGGATGATCTTGGTGAAAAGCTCCTTGGAGATCCTCAGCGTCTCGAGCCGGGTGACCGCTTTCGCGGTGGCGGTGCGCGGCACGTCGCCGAAGATGGCGATCTCGCCGATGATTTCGTTGCGGCCGACCATGTTGACCACGATCGGGCCCGAGGAGCTCGGCACGCTGATCTCGACCTTGCCCTCGATCACGATGTAAGCGGCGTCGCCCATGTCGCCCGCCGTGAACATGACCTGGCCGGCGTTGTAGGTCAGTCGCTCGGCGCTGAAGCACAGAAGCTTTTGCATCGCCGGCTGGATCTGCGCGAAGATGGGAAACTGCCTGATCAGCTCGACTTCCTGTTCGAGGCTCATCCGGTTTTCCTTTTCAGCTGTGCGAAGGCACCGCTTTCCACCAGGCGCCCGCGCTCCATAACCAGCACCACGCCAAAGCGATCCCCGTACTCCGGCCGCGACAGCACCCAAGCGACCGCCTGGTCCTTGCGCTCGTTCAGCACGCGGTCCAGCACGCGCAGCTGCGACGCGGGGTCGAGCACCGCCGCCGCCTGGTCGAACACGAGGAGCACCGGGCGCTTGAGCAGCGCGCGCACCATTGCCACCTTCTGGCGGTCGGGGGCCGCCAAGCGCGCACCGCCGACGCCGACCTGAAAGTCGAGGCCGTTGCGAACCACGATCGGCCGCATGTCGAGATCGTCGAGAAGCTTACGCACAAGCGCGGTGATACGCTCCGTCGCCCCGGCCTGCCCGGTCACGATTTTGCCGAAGAGCACGTTGTCCTGGAGGCTCGCAGCGCTGTTGTAGCGCGCCGGGTCAAAGAATTCCACCGCGCCCGCGAGCTCGCGCGGCAAGTTCGCGGAGAAGTGTCGGCGCGCTTCGATCACTCTCGCCTCGAAGCTCTCGTCGATGAGGCCCAGGCGGTGGCGAGCGGCGATCAGCTTGAAGGGAAGCGCGAGTAGCGCCCGGCTTTCCGCCTCCGGCAGCTCCTTCAGCCCGACTTCGGCCACGTGCTTGAGGATCGCGTCGAACTCAGGCAGGTCGTCATGGCTGATGAAGCTGTACTGGGCGAAGAACTCGTGCCCCGGCGGCAGCCCGCTGAAGAGCTCGACCATCGTCTCGGCGACCTTGTGGCCGGTACGGATCAGGAGCTCGTGCAGGCCGGTGTCGCCCAGGACCCGGCGCACGTAGCGGTTGCCGGCGAGGTTATCGATGTCGAACACTCGCCCCACCGGCGTGCCGAAGAGCAGGTTTTCCGCGAGCGTGGCGTTGCGGTTGTATTCGTTCGGGTCCCAGCGTTCGACCGAGTCCCGGATGCCCAGGCTCTCGAGGCGCTCCAGTATATGCCGGCGCGCATTGAGCACCTGCGCGGCGATTTCTCCGCCCTCGCGTGCGCGGCTGCGCAGGCCGAGCTCGAAGACGGTCTCTTCGAGGTCCACGGTGCCGAGGAGCTCGATGATGCGGCTCTCGATCTCCTCGGGCCCCGAGCAGCCGGCGCACTCGTAGTCGATCCAGTCCGCCTCCACGTCGAGCGTGGAGTTGCCGGTGCGCTCGGCCTCGCGCGCCTGGAAGTCGTGCTCGGCCTTCGCTTCCGCGTCGTAGCTGCGTTCGCGCACCGGGCGGTGCTTGAGCCCGTAGAGAATGTTGTCGCGCACGCTCGCCGGGAAGAGATACGCCGGCGAGCCGACATAGCCGATCGAGCGCCCGGTCAGCGCCTCCGGGGCGCGCGTGATATCCACGCCGCCGAGCTCCACCGAGCCGCTCGTCGGGTGCGCGAGGCGCGCGAGGAGCTGCGCGAGCTCGCTCGCCCCCGAGCCCGGCTTGCCAACGATGGCGATGTGCTGGTCGAGGCGCGCCTCGAACGACACATCCTCGACCAGGCGGGCGCCGCCCTCGTCGAGGAGCGTCAGGTTGGCTGCGCGCAGCGCGCCCGTGCGCGGCAGCTGCGGTGCGTCGACGAGAGCCTGCATCTCCGGCGGCGCCACCTCCTCGTCGGCGAACTGCTCCATCACCTGCTGGTACTTCACCTCCACGTCGAGGCGCTGCTGGTCCCAGTCGATCAGCTCCTTCACCGGGCCGGGGAGGTCCTTGTAAGCGGCGATCACGGCGACCAGCGCGCCGATGTCGAGCCTGCCTACGATCACGAGGTAGCCGCCCACGGTGTAGAAAAGGAACGGCGTCACCTGCGAGAGGAAGTTGTTCAGGAACTTGATCAGGAACTTGCGCTGGTAGAACTCGAAGCGGATACGGAAGATGCGCCCCAGGCGCGCCGAGATCTCGGCGCGCTCGTAGTTGGAGGTGGCATTGGCGTGGATCTCGACGGCGCCGTCCACGGTCTCGGCGATCCGCCCAGCGAGAGCGCGCGCGGTGAGCTGGCGCTCGCGGCCAAGCACCAGAAGGCGCTTGCGCAGCCGCGGGATCATGAACGCTTGCACCGCCACGACGCCGAGCGCGATCAGCCCGAGGGCCCAGTGCTGGTAGAGGATGAAGAACATCGCGGTCAGCGCCTGACCGCCGAGGAAGAGCGGCGTGATGAGCGCCTCGCCGATGAAGCCGCCGAGCGGCTCGACCTCGTCCTTGATCATCGAAGCCATCTCCGCGGCCTTGACGCGGCGGAAGCGCGCGAGCGGGAAGCGCAGGATGTAGTCGTAGAGCGCGTAGCGCAGCCGCCGCAGCATGCGCTCGCCCATCCAGCCTTTCATCGTGTTGATGCGAAACTTGAGCCAGCCGTTCACCACGATGAGGCCGAGGAAGATCATCGACAGCGCGAAGAGATATTCGAGCCGGCCGAGCTCCAGTCCGAGTAATCCTGTCGTCGCATCGGGCTGCGGGAAGCGTCCGCCCTGGATCGCCTCGTTGATGATGGTCTTGGGCAGATCGAGCGACGCGTAATAGACCACCATCGTCAGCAGCACGAACGGCACGATGCGCAGCTGGTCGCGCCTGCTGTACCTGAGGATGAAGCGGAAAAGGCTGCGGTCCACGGAGGGTCCCCTAGGGCGGCATCTTACAAGCTATAGTTCAGCATGACTTTCAGCGTTCGCTTCTGGGGCGTCCGCGGCTCGATTGCCTGCTCCGGCCCGCGCACAGCCCGCTACGGCGGCAACACTTCTTCGCTGGAAGTGCGCTGCGACGAGCGAGTGCTGCTCTTCGACGCGGGCACGGGGCTCCGCTACCTTGGCCATTCATTACCTATTGCCGATACGATCGACGCGGATCTCTTCCTCACGCACACCCATTTCGACCACGTCGCCGGGCTGCCTTTCTTCAAGCCGTTTTTCAAGTCGCAGAACCGCTTCCGGCTCTGGGCCGGGCACCTGGTGGAGGGGATGACGCTGCGCCGAGTGCTCGGCGAGTTCATGATGTCGCCGCTCTTTCCGGTGCCGCCGCAGATATTCCGCGCGCGCATGGAGTACCGCGAATTCAAGGCGGGCGAGACGTTGCGTCCCGCCGAAGGCATCGCGGTGCGCACCACGCTTCTCAACCATCCCGACGGCGCTACCGGCTACCGCGTCGACTACGGCGGGCACTCGGTCTGCTACCTCACCGACACCGAGCACGTGCCCGGCGCGCCGGACCGCAACATTCTCGGCCTCATCGCGGGCGCCGACCTCGTGATCTACGACAGCATGTACACGGATGCCGAGTACGACGCGTACGTGGGATGGGGACATTCGACGTGGCAGGAAGGCGTGCGGCTGTGCCGCGCCGCGGGCGCGAAGCGCCTTGCGGTGTTCCACCACGACCCTGAGCACGACGACGATATGCTCGACGGCATCGCGCGCGAGGTGGAGAAGGAGCTGCCCGGGTCCATCGTCGCGAGGGACGGCCTGGTTGTTGCAGTGGATTGAAAGCTACGCCGCCGAGCTCGAAGCGATAGGCTCGAAGCCGCCGCCAGCGCCGCGCTGGAACCAGGACTGGTTTCCGCGACTCGACGCCGCCGCCGCATATGCGATGGTGCGCACCGTGAAGCCCCGGCGCATCGTAGAGGTCGGCTCGGGGCACTCGACGCGCTTCCTCGCGCGCGCGGTCGCCGACGGCCGCCTCGATACGCGCATCACCGCCATCGATCCGAAACCAAGAGCCAGTCTGGCGGGGCTCGACATCGAATGGATTGCAGCCCCGGTCCAGCGCGTCGCGGCGTTTCCTGCGCTCTGCGAAGGCGACATCCTTTTCATCGACTCGAGCCACCAGCTCAAGCCCGGAAGCGACGTCGATTTTCTGCTGAACGCAGTGCTGCCCCTCCTGCCGCAGGGCGTGCGCGTGCATTTCCACGACATCTTCCTGCCCGACGCCTATCCCGAGCACTGGGCCTGGCGACGCTACAACGAGCAGCCTGCGGTTTCTGCCTTGATCAAGAAAAACTTCTTGCGCGTTGATTTCTCGAGCCATGCCACCGTCAAGTTTCATCCCGAGAAGATCCAGGGCGTCCTCGCGCGCGTGCCGCTCCTGCCCGGCGCCATCGAGTCGAGCCTGTGGCTGACCAGGAACTGAACGTCCAGCCGGTGCTCGACTGGCTCGACGCCGGAGCGCCGGGGGCGCGGCTGCCGCAGGACGTGCTGCTACACATGTGCCGGCGACTCGCGGCGCAAGGGCTTGCGCTCGTGCGCGTCGCCGTCTTTGTGCGCACGCTGCATCCGAACGTGGCGGGACGAGGCTACTTCTGGCGCGAAGGGTGCGAGGAAGTAGAGGTCGACCAAGCCGAGCACAGCTTCATCGGCTCCGAAGAGCATCTAACGAGCCCGATCTATGCTGTCTGGTCGGGCAATCGCGAAGTGCGCCGCCGCCTGGCCGATCCCACCTGCCCCCTGGACTATCCCGTGCTCGGCGACCTGCGCGCTGATGGCGTGACCGACTATCTTGCGATGCCGCTGCGCTTCGTGAGCGGCGAAATCCATTGCGCGACCTTCGCGACGCGCCGGCCGGGCGGGTTCACGGAAGCCGAACTTGCCGCGCTCCACCAGCTGCTGCCGCCCTTCACGCGGCTCGCCGAGATCTACGCCAACATGCGCAAGGCGCAGAACATCCTGGACGCCTACCTCGGGCCGGCCGCCGGCGAGAAGGTGCTTGCCGGCCGCATCAAGCGCGGCGACAGCGAAGATATCGACGCCGTGATCTGGTTTTGCGATCTGCGCGACTCGACGGCGCTCGCCGATTCGATGGGGCGACGCGAGTTCCTCGCGCTCCTCAACGACTATTTCGAATGCGTGCTCGGCCCCGTACTCGAGCGCGGAGGTCTGGTGCTGCGCTTCATCGGCGACGCGGCGCTCGCGATCTTCCCGGTCGAGGGCAAGCCGGCCGAGGCTTGCGCCAAAGCGCTCGCCGCGGCCCGGGAAGCGCTCGCCCGGATGGGAAAGCTCAACCAGGCGCGGCCGCGGCCGCTGCGCTTCGGCATCGGGCTGCACCTCGGAGAATTGACCTACGGCAACGTCGGCACGCCGACTCGGATCGAGTTCACTGTGGTCGGGGCGGCGGCCAACGAGGCCGCCCGCATCGAGAGCCTGTGCAAGCACTTGGACGCGGATCTTCTAGTATCGGAACGGGTTGCGCGCACGCTGCCTGGCGTTTTCCGCTCGCTGGGCAGCCACACGCTTCGAGGCGTCGGCGATAAGATGGAGTTATTCACCGTGCAAAAGGAGGAGGATAGGAATTGAACAACGTGTCCGCTCTCAGCAGCCTGTTTGGCGATTGGTACTGGGAGATGGACGGTCAGCTGCGCCTCACCCAGACCTCGCCGCAGTTCGCCGAGAAGACCGGGCTCGACCCGGCCGACGACTTCTGGGAGCACAACCGGCGCAGCCTCGAGCGCCATGAGCCGTTCCGCGACTTCGAGATCCAGCGCCTCGCCCCGGGCGGGCGGACGGTCTGGCTGTCGCTCTCCGGCGTGCCGGTGTACGAGCAGGACGTCTTCAAGGGCTACCGCGGCGTCGGGCGCGACATCACGGCGCAGAAGCGCGGCGAGCAGCTGCTGCGGCTGGAGCACGCGGTGGCGCGTGCGCTGTCGCAGGCGACCGGCGTCGCCGAGGGTCTGCGCGCGGGGTTGCGCGCGATCTGCGATTTTGAAGGCTGGGACTACGGCCGGTGTTTTCGGGTCGACCCGGCGAGCGGCGAGATCGGCTTCGAGCTCGGCTGGTTCGCGCGCGAGCCCTCGACCGAGCAATTCCTGGCGCGCTCGCGCGCCATCTGGAAGGAGGGAAAGCCCGTCTTCTCCAAGTCGCCGCGCGAGCCCGCCGGCGCCTTCGCCACGTTCGCCTTCCCGGCGGTCGCGCAGGGCCGCACGATCGGCCTGCTTGCGTTCTCCGGGCACCGTCCCGCCGAGCCCGACGAGCGCCTGCTCGAGGCGGCGCAGGCGATTGGCAGCCTGTTCGGCCAGTTCCTGCAGAGAAAGAACGCCGAGGAATCGTTGCGCGCGAGCGAAGCGCGCTTCCGCAGCCTGACGCACCTCTCTTCGGACTTTTTCTGGGAGACCGACACCGAGCACCGCCTGATGAGCATCGTGCACGGCCCGAGCTACGGCGCGGCGCAGGTGGCGCGCGGCGTGATTGGCAAGCAGCCCTGGGGCGTCGCCTCGGTGAGCCCTGACCAGGCCGGCTGGGCGGCGCACATGGCGCAGCTCAACAGCCACCTGCCGTTCCGCGACTTCGAGTTCGCGCGCGTCATGCCCGACGGCGGCACGCGCCACTTCTCGGTAAGCGGCGAGCCGCGCTTCGACGCGGACGGATCGTTCCTCGGCTACCGCGGCATCGGGCGCGACGTCACCGAGATCGCGATCGCGCGCGAACGCATCGCCTCGCTCGCCTACAACGACGCGCTGACGGGGCTTGCCAACCGAACCAGCCTCGCGCCCGCGCTCGAGCAGGCGATCGAGCGCACGCGGCGCAATCGCTCCAAGCTCGCCGGCGTGTTCATGGACCTCGACGGCTTCAAGCAACTAAACGACACGCACGGCCACGCCGCGGGCGATGCGTTCCTCGTAGAGGTGGCGCGGCGGCTGCGCCGCAGCCTGCGCGCAAGCGACGTGGTGGCGCGCCTGGGCGGCGACGAGTTCTTCGTGGTGCTCGAGCAAATGCAGGACACGCCGGCAGTCGAGCGTGTCGTGAGCAAGCTCGCATCCGAGGTGCTGAAGCCCTACGAGCTCTTCGGCGGAGTCAAGACGCGCTGCTCCGCGAGCCTCGGCGTAAGCATCTTCCCCGACGACGCCGGCGACGCGGCGACCTTGATGGCGCACGCCGACAAGGCGATGTACGCAGCGAAACGCGCCGGCAAGAACGCGTTCTGCATCTACTCCGCCGCCAACTCGGGCAATCCGACCGTCATCCCGTCATCGAGTCATCAGGCAGCGTAAAGAGCTCGTGCTCCCCGTCGAGCCCTTTCAGCGGATGCTTTCCGAGAGAAACAAGGCGCTCCTGGTACGCGGCCGCAAAAGCGGCTGAGGTCAGCACCGGCTTTTTCAGCTCTTTGGTCATGCTCTCGACCCGCGCCGCCTCGTTGGCCGCGGCGCCGATCACGGTGAACTCCAG
>DATIGN010000167.1:0-9615 GCA_035454685.1 Burkholderiales bacterium
CTCATCACCGCGAAGGAGCGCGGCGCGGGCGGCGGCCACATCCGCTTCAACATGGCGAAGGGTTCGATGAACAGCCACATCTCGCAGTTCCCGACCGGGACCTACAAGAAGTCCCACGCCCACGGCCCCGGCGCGCACGTCGTCATCCTCACCGGCGAAGGCTACTCGCTGATGTGGCCCGAGGGCGAAGAGCCGCGCCGCTATGAATGGCAGGTCGGCGCGATGATCGTGCCGCCCAACATGTGGCAGCACCAGCATTTCAACACCGGGACCACGCCCGCGCGCTACCTCGCCTTCAAGCACGAGGGCGTCGCCGTCCGCAACGCTCAGGGCGTGCCCAAGGCCTGGATCAGCCGGCGCATCGGCGGGGACCAGATCGACTATGCGGACGAGCGGCCCGAGGTGCGCAAGTGGTTCGCCGAGGCGCTCGCGAAGCACGGGCTCAAGTCGCGCATGGAGGAGGCCTACAAGGCGGAGCTCGCGAGTCTGCAGTCGGGTGCGGCGCTGGAGACGGTGGGTGGCGACGATTGACTCAAGGCGAAAGGATGAAGGATGAAGGATGACCTGATTTGCATTCTGACTTCCGCCTTCTGCCTTGCGGCGCTGGCGGCGGCGCCGGGTCTGGCGCAGACCGCCGCCGAGGTGGCTTCATATCAGGGTCCCGACCGCGAGCAGCGCCTCATCGAGGGCGCGAAGAAGGAAGGCGGGCTCATGCTCTACACCTCCTTCTCCACCAGCGACCTCGGCGCGTTCATCGGCCCGTTCGAGAAGAAATACGGCATCAAGGTCACCCACTGGCGCTCCAGCTCCGAGAACGTTCTGCAGCGCGCGGTGACGGAGGCGCGCGCGGGTCGCTACGAGGTGGACGCCTTCGAGACCAACGGCCCGGAGCTCGAGGCGCTGCACCGCGAGCAGCTGCTCCAGGAAGTAAAGTCGCCGCGCCACGCGGATCTGGTGCCGCAGGGGCTGCGCCCGCACCGTGAATGGGCCACCACGCGCTTCAACCTCTTCGTCGCCGCCTACAACACGAACCTGGTGAAGAAGGAGGAGCTTCCGAAGGCGTGGGCCGATCTTGCCTCCCCGCGCTGGAAAGGCCGCCTCGGCATCGAGGCCTACGACCACGACTGGTTTGCCGGCGTCGTCGGCGCGATGGGCGAGGCCGAGGGGCTCAAGCTCTTCCGCGACATCGTGGCGGCCAACGGCATGTCGGTACGCAAGGGCCACACCCTGCTCTCGAACCTGGTGGTCTCGGGCGAGGTGCCGCTTGCGCTCACCGTGTACTACTACCGGCCCGTGCAGCTGAAAAGGAAGGGCGCGCCGATCGACTGGTTCGCGCTGCAGCCCGTCGTCGCGCGGCCCAACGGCGTCGCCGTCGCCCGCCGGGCGCAGCGCCCCCACGCTGCGGTGCTGTTCTACGATTTCCTGCTGGGCGAGGCGCAGGAGATCATGGTGAAGCGAAATTTCATACCCTCCTCCGCGTCGGTCGTCGCCACGCTCAAGGACGTTCCGCAGTTCACGCTCATCGATCCGAAGGTGGTGCTCGACGAGGGCGACAAGTGGACGAAGCTCTACGAGGACATCATCGTCAAGCCGGCCACCCGCTGACCGACGCTCCATGCCCGACACGACCGAAAAGGGAAAGAAACCGGCGGCCACCGCCTTGGCAGACCGGCGCTGGGCCTCCGACGTGATCGTGGACATGCTGCACCGCTACGAGCTGCCGTACGCGGCGCTGAACCCAGGCGCGAGCTACCGCGGGCTGCACGATTCGATGGTCAACTACGGGGCCAACCGGCCGGTCATGATGCTGTGCCAGCACGAGGAGACCGCGGTGCAGATCGCGCACGGCTACGCCAAGGCGTGCGGCAAGCCGATGGTGGCAATCGTGCACGACCTCGTGGGACTGCTCCACTCGAACCTCGCCATCTACTACGCCTACATCGACCGCGCGCCGGTCTTCATCATCGGCGCGACCGGCCCGATGGACGAGACCAAGCGGCGCCCGCGTATCGACTGGACGCACACCGCGCTGGTGCAGGGCAACGCCGTGCGCGATTACACCAAGTGGGACTACCAGCCGACCACGATCGACGGCGTGCCCGAGTCGTTCGCGCGCGCCTATGGGGTGATGATGACCGAGCCGCAGGGGCCGGTATACATGTGCTACGACGCGTGGCTTCAAGAGCAGCCGCTCGACCACGAGGTACCCCTGCCGCCGCAGGAAGCGATGAAGGTGCCGGCGCAGTTCACGGCGGATCCGGCCGCGCTCGAGCGCGCCGCGGACCTCCTCGCCGCAGCGAAGCGCCCGGTCATCCTTGCCGAGTTCGTCGGGCGCGACCCGAACGGCTTTCACGCGCTGGTCGAGCTCGCCGAGACGCTGGGCGCCCCCGTGTACGACGTCAACAGCCGGCTCAACTTCCCAAGCCGCCATCCGCTGAACGTGAGCATGTTGAAGGACGTGTTCCGTGACGCCGATTTGATCCTCTGCCTCGACGTGCGCGATTGGGAGCGGGCAACGACCGAGCTCGAGAGCCAGACGCGCGCGCTGAAGAGCATCGAGCCGCCGGACTGCGTCTGGGTCGACATCGGCTTCGGCGATCTCGAGCTCTCGAGCTGGGCGCTCGACTACCAGCGCCTGAAGCACGCGCAGCTGCGCATCCTCGCGGACACGACGCTCGCGATTCCGGCGCTGACCGCGCTCCTCCGCAGGAAGATCTCCGGCAATGCGGAATTGATGAAGCGAATCGAGGCGCGCGCCCGCAGGGCCGCGGAGCTGCACCGCGAGGCGCGGGCGAAATGGGAAAAGCAGGCGCGCGAGGACTGGGACGCGACCCCGATTCCTCTGCCGCGCCTCGCCCACGAGGTGTGGGAGGCCATCCGGAGCGAGGACTGGGTCCTCACCGCGGGGACGCTCGAGGACTGGACGCGCAAGCTGTGGGATTTCGACCGGCCCTACCGCCATCCCGGCAAGTCGCTCGGCACCGCAACGCAAATCGGCATCTCGCTCGGTGTCGCGCTGGCGCATCGCGACGCCGGCCGGCTGGTCGTGAATCTCCAGCCCGACGGCGACCTCATGTTCGACGCCGGCGCGCTGTGGGTGGCAGTCAAGCACAAGATTCCGATGCTGATCGTCATGTACAACAACCGCGCCTACTACAACGACTGGGAGCACCAGATCCGCATGGCGCGGCTGCGCGGGACACCGATCGAGCGCGCCCACATCGGCATGGACCTGGAGGGGCCCGAGGTGGACTTCGCCGGCCTTGCGCGCTCGATGGGCTGGTACGCCGAAGGGCCGATCGAGCACGGCAAGGACGTCGGCGCCGCGTTGAAGCGCGCGATTGCGAAGGTGAAGGCGGGGCAGCCCGCGCTGCTCGACACCATCACTCAGAAACGGTGAGAGAAATGACGGCGGCGATAACGACGGTCGGCGTCATCGGCGCGGGGCGCATGGGACAGCCGATCATCGGGCACCTCGCGCGCAAGGGGTTCGCGGTTCTGGTCCACGACATCGACGCCGCCAAGCGCGCCGCTGTCGAATCGCGCGGCGGAAAATGGGCCGACGGCCTGGCCGGTCTCGCGGCCGCAGCCGACGCGATCCTGATCTGCGTCGGTTACGACCGCGAGCTGCGCGAGCTGCTGTCCGCGGGCGGACTACCCGGGCACGCCCGCAGCGGCACGATTGTCGCCATCCTCTCCACAGTGCACCCGGATACGGTGCGCGAGCTCGCGCAGCGTGGCCGTGAGCACGGCCTGCATGTCGTGGACGCCACGATGTGCCGCGGCGGCTGGGCGGCCGACGAGGGCACGCTGCTCTCTTTCGTCGCCGGAAGCGCGGAGATCGTTGCGCGCCTGCGGCCGGTGCTCGCGGCATTCTCGACCGACATCATTCATACCGGGGACATCGGCTCGGCGCAGGTCGCCAAGGCCGTCAATAACATGATGATGTGGGCCTGCCTCGTGGCGGACCACGAGGCGCTCGCCCTCGCCCACCGCTACGGGCTCGACGTCGAAATGATGCGAAGAGCGCTGCTGACGACCCATTCGACGAACGGGGCGCTCGAGCATTGGGGAAAACAGACCATGGCGTGGGCCGACGACGACATGGAGATCGTCGCCGCCATGGCGAAGGAAAAGGGGCTGTCGCTTCCCCAGGCCGAGGCGGTGCAGGAAATCTGCCGCACGCTCAAGCCCAGGCGGTTCCGGCTGGACCAGTACGGCACCTGAACGTCAGGGCGGAAGGCGCTATAATCGTGGCTCGCATGGAGAGCAGCGATGGGTATTGAATCCCACTACCACAGCAAGAAGGACCGCATCTTCGTCCGCTCCATCCAGGGACACTACAATCTGAAGGAAGAGCTCGCCCGCCTGCGCTCGCTTCCGCGCGTAATCAAGGGCAAGACGCTCAAGTTCCAGGACGGCCCGCAGTCCTACAGCAAGCATTTCGTGGAGCCGGTGGACGGCATCACGCAGACGCTCCACATCCACCTCGAGGAATACGCGCCGGGCGGGCGCACGCAGAAGCACGGGCACGTCAACGAGGCCGCCTTCTACATCCTCGACGGGCGCGGCTACGAGGTCCACGACGGCATTCGCTATGACTGGCAGGCGGGCGATATCGCGATCGTGCACAACAACTGCGTGCACCAGCACTTCAACGGCGATCCCGAAAAGCCCGCGCGCCTGCTGGTGCTGAAGTCGAAGCCCATGTTCCTGTTCCTGAACATGCTGTTCCAGAAGACCGTGATCCCGAAGCCGACCGAGCCGGCGCCCGGCGCCGAGGGCTACGAGCCGCGCAACGACGACGCGGACTACAACCACTAGGAGACGCAAGATGGCCTGGGGTGAATCGAAAAACTGGATGCGCGGCACGGCGAGCGGCAAGCTCTACCAGAGCCTGCTCGACGACGCGACGAGCGCGCCGGCGCGCAACGCCAAGCGCAAGAAGATCGTCCATCCGGAAGAAATGCCGTGGGAGATGGCGCGGCAGGGGCTGCTGAAGCACCTGCTCAACGAGCAGATGAACACGCGCATGGAGACGGTGGACGCCTACATGCAGATCATTCCGCCGGGCAGCCGCTCCGGCAAGCACCGCCACCTCGCCGAGGAGTGCCTCTACGTGCTCGAGGGCCGCGGCTACGACCTGCACCAGGACTGCGACGTCGAGATCACCGACACCTACCACTGGAAGCCGCAGGCCGAGATGAAGCGCTACGAATGGGAGGCGGGAGACGTGATCTACATTCCGCCCAACACCATCCACCAGCATTTCAACGCGGACCCTGACCGGCCGGCGCGGCTGATCTCGGCGATCAACCGGGTCTACAAGAACTCTGGGCTGAACGACCTCGAGCAGATCGAGGACGCGCCCGAGTACGACGCCAAGGTCGTGCTCACCGCCGAGGTGATCAAGCGCTACCTCGCGAAGAAGGTCAAGGAACCCGCCTGAGCCATTTGCCTTCCCCCACTAGCCAACAGGGCGGCTGCGGCCGCCCTTTTTCTTTCGGTTGCGGAATACAATGCGCCGGTAGCCTGTTTGCCCGGGCGCCGGGACACCCTGGTCGACTCCTCAAGGAATCGCACATGAGAACATGCGTCGCCACCCTTGTTGCCTGCGCCGCCCTGCTGGCCGCTGTCCCCGCCGACGCGCAGCAAAAGACCATGCGCGTCCGCGGCACCATCACCGCCTTTGACGGGAACATGCTGTCGGTCAAGTCCCGCGACGGCCGGAACCTGGTGATCGAGCTGGGCGAGAAGAGCTCGGTGGCTGCGGTCAAGGCGATCACGCTTGCCGACTTCAAGCCGGGCGATTACGTCGGTTCCACCACCCTCAAGCGCGATGACGGCGCGCTGGTCGCCGTCGAGGTCCACGCGATTCCCCGCACCGTCCGGGAGGGCCACGGGCCGTGGGACCTCCTGCCCGGCTCGATGATGACCAACGCCAGCATCGAGTCCATAGCCCCGGCGGCCGGCGGCCACGAGCTGACGCTGGTGTACAAGGACGGATCGCAGAAGATCCTGGTGCCGCCGGGCGCGGCGATCGTCACCACGGTTCCGGCGGACCGCTCCTCCCTCAGGCCGGGCGAGTACGTATGGCTGAACGCCAGCGTTGGCGCCGACGGCAAGCTCACCTTCTCGGGACGCATCCAGGTGAGCAAAGACGGCGTCAGGCCGCCGCATTGATCGAGAGACGCAGCATTCCGTGATCCCAGGAGGCATTGAAATGAAAACGCTTCACATCGTGCTGTTGTCCGGGGCTCTGGCCATCGCGAGCGCGCCAGTCAACGCTCAGCAACCCACACGCGTGCGCGGGACAATTAACGCCTTCGACGGCAACGTGCTGTCGGTGAAGGCCAAGGGCGGAGATACCGACATCGTGCTCTCCGAAAAGACAACAGTCATATTCACCCAGCCGATCGCGCTTGCCGACATCAAGCCGGGCGATTTCCTCGGCGTCACTTCGGCAAAGGGCGGCGACGGGGCTCTCACGGCGCTCGAGATACGCCGCTTTCCGAAGCCGGTAAATCCGGGACACCGCCCCTTCGACGGGCGCGACGACCAGACCATGACCAACGCCACGGTGTCCGCGATGGTGCAGTCGGCGAGCGGCCGCGAGCTGACGCTCTCCTATGACGGCGGCGCGCAGAAGGTTACCGTTTCGGAAAAAGCGGCGATCTCAACGCTGGTTCCGGGGCAGCGCTCGCAGCTCGTGCCCGGCGCGGCCGTCAACCTGACAGCACGCGCTGACGGCGGCGGCAAGCTGACCGCGATAAGCATCCAGGTAGGTCCCCCAAAGTAAGGATTCCACTCCGTGGACCGCCGGCGCTGGCCAAGCGCCGGGCTTCGAAGTAAAGTTACCCGCCTGATTCGACGGCCCCGCGGCTGCGGGCGCCGTTTCCTTGACGCCGGTCGAACGGGGAGCATCCATGATCTACGAGGTGAGAACCTACGACATCAAGCCGCAGTCGCTGGCCGAGGTGGAAAAGCGATTCGGGGAAGCCTACGAGCACCGCAAGAAGTTCTCGCAGCTCGCCGCCTACTGGCACACCGAGATCGGGCCGTTGAACCAGGTCATCCATGTGTGGCCGTACAAGGACCTCGAGGAGCGCCGGAAGATCCGCGAGACCGCGGTCAAGGAGGGCGCGGGCAAGTGGCCGCCCAATACCGCGGAGTTCATGGTGCGGCAGCGCTCGGATATCTTCTACCAGTTCGAGTTCTCGCCCGAGCTGAAGCCGGGCAGGCAGGGGCCGTTCTTCGAGATGCGCGTCTACACCTACGCCACCGGCCAGCTCGACAACCTCACGCGGGCGTGGAAGCACGCGCTGCCCTACCGGCTCAAGTTCGGGCCGGCGACCGCGCTCTGGTACTCGGAGCTCGGCGGGTTGAACCAGTTCGTCCATATCTGGCCCTACAAGACGCTCGACGAGCGCTGGGCGATACGCAACAAGACCCGCGAAACCGGCGACTGGCCGCCCTCCGCCGCCGCGAAAAAAGCCGGCCTGCCCGCCTATCACCTGTTGCACCAGGAGAACAAGATCCTCATGCCCGCCGCCTTCTCGCCGATTCAGTAACTGCAGGAGACGCACATGTACATGATGGAGTTGAGGGACCGCGGTCTGCAGGATGAGACCCGCATGATGCGGGACGTGACCCGCAAGTTCGTGGACGAGCACGTCATCCCGTTCACGCGCCAGAACTGGCAGCAGGAATGGAACATGAAGCCGGAAGGCCGGCTGCCGGAAAAGATTCTGAAGGTGGCGGACGAGATCGGCATCCGCACCCTCGGCGTGCCCGAGGAATTCGGCGGCACGCCGCTCGACCCCAAGACCGAAACCCAAACCTTCGCGGTAATCTCGGAAGAGATTTCGCGCGGCGACTGCGGCCTTTCCGACAAGATGGTGCAGATCTGGAAGGTGTCGGTGCTGCTGCGCAACGTCGCGCCGCGCCACCTCCAGGAGCTCTGGTTCCCGCGCCTCGTCAAAGACCCGACCTTCCTCCTCGCGCACTGTCTGACCGAGCCGAGCGGCGCGTCCGACCGCTGGCTCCCCTACAACGTGCCGGAAGCAGCGATGCGCACGCGCGCGGTCCTGAAGGGCGACCGCTGGGTGATCAACGGCCGCAAGCAGTTCATCAGCAATGGCTACGACGCGAAGCTCTACGTCGCCTACGCCAACACCAATCCCAAAGTCGGAATGCTGCAGGGCACCTCGAGCTTCCTCGTCCCGCGCGACACCAAGGGCTTCACCGTTCAGCGCTGCAACGAGACGCTGGGCGGCCGCTTCATGAACAACGGCGAGATGGTGTTCGAGGACATGGAAGTGCCGAAGGACCACCTGCTGGTCGAGAACACCGCGCTCTCGCGGGCGGGCATCTACTTCCGGCCCGGCAAGATCATCCAGGGCTCGAAGAACCTCGGCGTCGGCGTGCGGGCGTTCGAGGAAACCGCCAAGTACGTGCAGGAGTACGTGCAGGGCGGCCGCATCCTCATCAAGCACCAGGCGACCGCCCTCCGGCTCGCTGAAATGGCGACCGAGATCTGCACGGTGCGCGGGCTGCTGCGGGAAGCGGCAGCCGCGGTGGACGCAAATTCCCCGGACGCGGACGTGCTCTGCAACATGGTGAAGCTCCACGCATCGGAAGCCGTGCTGCGCGTGTGCAAGCACGCGATGGAGCTGCACGGTGGCAACGGCACCATGCTCGACTTCGGCATCGAGAAGCTCTATCGCGACGCCTCCATGTTCCTGCACATGGACGGCACGGTGGACGTCACCAAGTTCAAGATCGTGAAGGCGCTCTTCCCCGACACCGCCGGCAAGTACGCCGGTCCGGAAACGTAACAAATCAGCCGCGCCCGTCGTTGATCGGCGAAACGCTAACCGCCCGGAAATCAGCGCATTAACCGGACGGGCGCCGGGCGCCGTCGCAAACCGGCGACGAAATCCTCCGATCGCCGCTCGCATCCTCGCCTCAACAGCCTGATTTCGCGACCTTTGCCATGCCTGGCACGGATGTCGCTTCACTGTCGCGACCGACAAACTGCAACAATCCTTCGTCAGGCTTCTTCGGAAAGGAGAAATCCGCTATGCCGGCAAGAAAAGGCGCATCGGCGCGCATGCAGCGAACGCTTCGCCCGCTCGCGTGGGACGAGATCAACGAGCCCGGGGCCTATGTGGAGGTGTCAACTGGCAAGCTCTATCGCATCACGCAGGAGAGTCTGCTCGTCGACAACTCGCTCGCGAGGCCCGGGAATGGCGGGCCGGCTGTCGTGCAACTGAGCA
Source organism: Burkholderiales bacterium (assembly GCA_035454685.1). Taxonomy (GTDB): domain Bacteria; phylum Pseudomonadota; class Gammaproteobacteria; order Burkholderiales; family SG8-39; genus SCGC-AG-212-J23. The sequence goes on from DATIGN010000167.1 coordinate 9,279, forward strand.
GGGATCCGTTCATCTTCGATCTCGCGGCGCGGATACTCTGTGTCGAGCACAATATCCGGCCCAACTTCTAATGGAGGACGCATGGCGCTCAAACTTCGAGCCGTCCCTTCCGGACATCGCACCGCGACGCCGTTCCTCGTGGTGGACGACGCCGCGGAGGCGATCGACTTCTACATGCGCGCGTTCGGCGCGAAGGAGCTGATGCGCGTCGAGGACAACGGCAGGATCAGCCACGCGCAATTCAGGATCGGAAATTCCCGCTTCATGTTGTCCGACGAGTTTCCGGAGGCGGGCGTGTGCGGACCGCGCTCGTATGGTGGCTCTCCGCTCCGAATTT
>DATIGN010000168.1:0-13754 GCA_035454685.1 Burkholderiales bacterium
GGTGCCGTGCCACAGCGATTGCACATCGAACGCGCGCTCCCAGAGCGCGGCGAGCCACTGCAGCGCGCCGCCGAGCGTGAGCACGAGCAGGATCGCGGCGTCGAGCGCGAGCTCGAGGAGGCCGAGGCGCGCCTTGGCCACGGTGTAATCGGCGGCCTTCTGGTGCGCGGCGAGCGGGATCGACTCGGCGAACATCGCCGGCACCGCGTCGCGGTGCGCGCGCACGTGGCGCATCTGGCGCTGCGCGAGCCACAGCCGGGTGCCGAGGGCGGCGCCGAGCGCGGCGAGGAAGACCCAGGTAAACGCGTTCATCTCGCGTGAGAGAATAAGGCATGGCTGGCGATCCCAACAACCTCATCTGGATCGACATGGAGATGACCGGCCTGCAGCCCGATTCCGACCGCATCATCGAGATCGCGATGCTGGTCACCGATTCGCAGCTCGGCGTCGTCGCCACCGGCCCGGTGCTGGTGGTGCACCAGCCCGACTCGGTGCTCGATTCCATGGACTCGTGGAACAAGAGCACCCACGCGAAGAGCGGCCTGATCGAGAAAGTTCGCGCCTCGCGCCTCACCGAGGCCGACGCCGAAGGCCAGGCGCTTGCGTTCCTCTCCGCGCACGTGCCGGCCAGCGCCTCGCCGATGTGCGGCAACTCGATCTGCCAGGACCGGCGTTTCCTCGCGCGCTGGATGCCGCGCCTCGAGGCGCATTTCCACTACCGCAACCTCGACGTCTCGACGCTGAAGGAGCTGGTGAAGCGCTGGAAGCCCGACCTGAAGAGCTTCCCCAAGGACGGCAAGCACGAGGCCCTCGCCGACATCCTCGAGTCGATCGAGGAGCTCAAGTTCTACCGCAAGAGCGTGATGACAATCTGAGGAAGATCGGGGTCCGAGCCCGATTTCTTCTACTTCCGACTTTTCCCCTTGCGGCTCGGAGAAATCGGGCTCTGACCCCGATTTTCCACCTCGACGATCACCTCGATCTCGACCGGGATGCCCATCGGCAACGAACCCATGCCGACCGCGGAGCGCGCGTGCTTTCCCTTGTCGCCGAGCACCTGGACGAAGAGGTCGGAGCAGCCGTTGATCACTTTCGGATGGTCCTCGAACTCAGGCGACGCGTTGACCATGCCGAGCACTTTCACCACGCGCTTCACCTTGTCGAGGCTACCGAGCTCCTGCCGCATGACTGCGAGCAGATCGAGTCCTACCGTGCGCGCGTGCTGGTACGCCTCCTCGACCGTGTAGTCGCGGCCGACCTTGCCCTTCGGACGCCGGCCGTCCCGGCCGGGGCGCGGGCCCTTGCCGGCGAGGTAGAGGAGATTTCCAGTACGCACCGCGTTGACATAGTTCGCGACCGGGGCCGACACGGCGCCGAGGTCGAGGTTGAGCTCCTTGAGCTTTTTTTCCGCGCTCATTGAATGCTGATCACCTTCCCCGGGTTCATCAGGTTGTCGGGATCGAGAAGCTGCTTGATGTCGCGCATGATCGAGATCACGTCCTCGCCGAGCTCCTTGCGCAGGTAGGGCTGCTTGCCGATGCCGACACCGTGCTCGCCGGTGCAGGTGCCTTCCATCGCGAGCGCCCGCTCGACCACGCGCGCGTTGATCTCCTTGGCCTCCTCGATCTCGGCCGGCTTCCTGGGATCGATCAGGATGACGAGGTGGAAATTGCCGTCGCCGACGTGGCCGAAGAGCGGCACCGGCAGCGACGCGCGCGCGATGTCCTTGGCGGTCTCCGTCACGCACTCGGCGAGGCGCGAAATCGGCACGCAGACGTCGGTCGAGAGTGCGCGCGATCCGGGCTTGAGCTGCAGGCAGGCAAAGTAGGCGTTGTGGCGCGCTTCCCAGAGCCTGGAGCGCTCCTCCTGCTTGGTCGCCCACTGGAAGTCGAGCCCGCCGTGCTCGCGCGCGATGTCCTGCACCGCTTTCGCCTGCTCGACCACCGCGGCGGCGCTGCCGTGGAACTCGAGAAAGAGCGTGGGCGCTTCGGGGTAGGCGGTCTTGTTGTGGCGGTTGAGGGCGGCCATGGTCGTCGCGCACAGAAGCTCGCTGCGCGCGATTGGGATCCCGGCCTGGAGCGTCTCGATCACCGTATTCGCCGCGCCCTCGATGTCCGGGAACGCGCACACCGCGGCCGACATCGCTTCCTGCACCGGATGCAGCTTCACCGTCACTTCGGTGATGATGCCGAGCGTGCCCTCGGAGCCGACGAAGAGGCGCGTGAGGTCGTAGCCGGCGGCCGACTTCTTGGCGCGGCGCGAGGTCTGGATGATGCGGCCGTCGGGCAGCACGACCTTGAGCGACAGCACGTTCTCGCGCATCGTGCCGTAGCGCACCGCGTTCGTTCCCGAAGCGCGCGTCGCTGTCATGCCGCCGAGCGTGGCGTCGGCGCCCGGATCGATCGCGAAAAACAGGCCCGTGTGCTTGATGTGCTCGTTCAGCTGCTTGCGCGTCACGCCCGCCTGCACCACAGCGTCGAGGTCCTGCTCGTGCACCGTGAGCACTTGATTCATCCGCGAAAGGTCGATCGACACGCCCCCCTGTACCGCTAGGATGTGGCCCTCGAGCGAGGTGCCGACGCCGTAGGGGATCATGGGCACCCCGTGGCGGCGGCAGATGTTGACGATGTCGCGCACCTCCTCGGTGGTCTGCGGGAACACCACGGCGTCGGGCGGGGCATAGGGAAAGTAGGACTCGTCCTTGCCGTGATGCTCGCGCACCGCGGCCGAGGTCGAGACGCGCTCGGCGCCGAGCAGCGCCCTTAGTTCGGCGAGCACCGACTGGTCGAACTCCCGGGCTTTGTTCATGGCCCTATTTTAGTTTGATCTCTCCATCGAAGGGCACCTTGATTCCGAGCTGCGGGATTTCAAGGGTTGCGCGCGCGGTGAGACTTTCGTTGCCCTGCAGCTTTCCATCCGTCATGGCCTTCTGCACTGCCTGCTCGATCTCGCGCTGCGAGTTCACGCCCACCATCTTGAGAAACTTGCGGATGCTGAGGTTGAAGGTCTCCTGGTCCATTAGCGCTCTCCTCATTTTCCTTTCGACAGAATCTTGTTGGCCAGTTCCTTGCCGAGCTCGACGCCGAACTGGTCGAAGCTGTTGATGTTCCAAACCACGCCCTGCGTGAACACCTTGTGCTCGTACAGAGCAATCAGGCGCCCCAGGTTGCGGGGAGTCAGCCCGCCAAAAGATAAGATGCTCGAGGGCCGGTTGCCGGGATATTGCCGGTGAGGCGGCAGCTCGGGGTCGTCGGTGCCGAACGCGAGCGCGTCGGCCTGGGCGATGAGATTCGCTGAAAGCCTCGGCTCGAGCCCGAAATCGATGAAATCTGCCGGCACGATGTGCGTGCCCTGGTGAAGGAGCTGGTGGAACGAATGCTGGCTTACCGTGCCTTCGCCGCCCCAGACGATGGGAGCAGTCGCATAGTCGACCACGCGTCCCTCGCGATCGACGCGCTTGCCGTTCGACTCCATCTCGAGCTGCTGCAGGTAGGCGGGCAGCTGGCGCAGCGCGTTGGAATACGGCAGCACGACCTGAGTCGGCGCGCCGAGAAAGCTCGTGTTCCACACGCCGGCAAGCGCCATCAGCGCGGGTACGTTCTTCTCGACCGCGGTTTGCGCGAAGTGTTCGTCCACGTCATGTCCGCCCGAAAGAAAATCCTCAAAGGCGTTCCAGCCGATCGCGCAGGCCGCGGAGAAGCCGGCCGCCGACCACACCGAGAAGCGCCCGCCGACCCAGTCCCACATCGGCAGGATTTCTTCCGCGCCGCAGGCCCGGGCGGCATCGATGTTTGCCGTGACTGCGAAAAAGTGTCTCGCTCCCCACTGTCTCGCGGCCGCGGCGTTCGCCATCGTCTCCTGCGTGGTGAAGGTCTTCGACACCACGACGATCAGCGTGCTTGCCGGATCGGCGCCTTCCAGCGCTCGCTCGAGCTCCCGCGGATCCACGTTGGCGACGAAGCGCACCTCGAGCGCGCCGTCGCCGAGCGCGTCGGCGAGCAGGCGCGGGCCCAGGTCCGATCCGCCGGTGCCGAGATTGACGACTCGGCCGAAAGGCTTTTGTTCTCTCAGCCTCGTGCAAAGCTCTTTTATGCGCGCCAGAGTTTCTTTCACTTCGCGGGGCGCCGACTCGCCGCAGCGCAAGGCGGTGTGCCAGGCGGCGCGCTTCTCGGTCGAGTTCACCTCGGCTCCGGCGAGGAGCGCCTCGCGCCATTCCGCAAAGCCGCGCTCGGCGGCGAGGTGGGAGAGGAGCCGCAGCGTGATCGCGCCGAGGCGCTGGCGCGAGTAGTCGTAGCGCACGCCGGGCGCCTCGGCGACGAGCTGGGGGCGGCGGGCGGCGTCTGCGGCGAAGAGCTCGCGCAGGTGCGCGCCACGCCAGCTCTCCGCGTGCTGCGCGAGCCTCGCCCAGGCGGGGCACTCGACGGGAGAGCGCGTGTTCATCGCGTACTTGTTCGAGTGGTCATTTTCCGCGGCGGTAGAGGCGGTAGCGCTCGGCGCGGTCGCCGGGACGGCCGACGTCAGCGAGCTTCACCCAGCCGGCGCCCGGGCCGTCGAACTCGTGCTGGGGGTTCCCCTGCACGAGCAGAAGCGGGCAGGCGTTCGGCTTGACGAGGTCGAACGGCCGCGCACGAATGCCGGCATGGTAGTCGAGCGCCGCCGCCTGCGACACCCCGAGGGACTTTTGCGCGATGCAGCCCGACCCGACCGGGATCTTGGAGCGCAGCTGCAGCGCCACCGGCCGATAGCTCTTCTGGTAGTCGGCCCACGGCATGAGCAGCATCGCCCCTGTGCCCCAGAGCAGCACGATGCCCGCCGCCCAGCGCAGCACGCTTCGCATCGGCGAGCGCGTGACGAAGAAGACGAGATAGATCCATGCCGCGGCAAGCAGCAGCGCGAACCCGACGCGCAGCACGTTGAGCTCGGGCGTGAATCCGGGCGCCGCCCGGATCAAGTTGTTCGCGAACCGCGGCGGCACGCCGCTCAGCATGGCGAACCAGCAGGACCAGAGCAGCACGCCGAAGAAGCCGAAGCCGAGCACGCCGAACCAGTCGAGCGCGCCGGCCGCGCCTCGTCTGAGAACGAGTGTGCCCCGGGCGGCGAGAAGCGCGAGCGGCGCGAGCAGCGGGATGAGGTTGACGTCCTGCTGCGGTCCCCAGTATGCGGCGGCGAGCAGCATGGCGAGCGTCGCTGTCGCGGCGACGAAAAGCTCTGGTTCTCGCCAGCGGCGGCGCAACGACCACGCGGCCCAGAGCGCGAGCGGCCAGGCTGGAAATGCGAACCAGCTTCCCGTGACCACGAAGTAGCGCAGGTTGGCGAGCGGCGTGCCGAACGGCTGCCAGGCGGCCATGCGCCAGAGCTCGAACGCCTCGGGCGCGCGCCAGTAGAGGGCGAGCGGCCAGGCCGCGGCGAGGAAAAAGGAGACGAGAAGCGAGACCGGCAGAAAAAGCATGGCGTTTCTCGTTCGCCATTGCTTGCACGCCAGATGCGCCGCGAACACGGCGATGAGCAGGCAGGCGGGTGCGGTCCACGCGGCCGAGAGTGCGGCGAAGCCGATTCCGGCGCCGAACAGGGCGCCCGCGGGCAGAGGCCGGCGGGCCGTATACGGCAGCGCGGCAAGCGCCCCGGCGAGCGCGCAGAGCGAGGCGAGCTCGGGAAGCGCCTCGTGCGCATGGACAACGAGTCCGACACAGCCGAGCAGCACGAGCATGGCCGCCGAGCCGTGCACGCGGCGATCCTCTTCCGCGTTTGCCCAGTTGCGCGCGGCGAGATAGATGAGCCAGAAGGCGGCGAGCATCAGCGCTGCGCTCGCGAGCCGCGCGGCGGAATGAAATTCGATGGCGCGCTGGAGCAGCGCGCCGAAGCCCGCGGCGATCCAGTGGTACAGCGGCGGATCGAACAGCCATGGTGCGCCGGCCACTCGGGGAACGAGGGGCGCGCCGTCCACCACCATGTCGTGCACGATGCCGAGCGCGATGGCGTCGTGCGTTTTCCACAAGTCGTGCCCGGGCAGGCCCGGAAGCGTGAACGCCAGCGCGATCAGCGCGAGCGTCGCGGGGTTCGGCGGGAGGGTGAGGCGGGGGATCATCCCCCAGGAAGACCGCTAGGCCTTCTTCTCCGGGGTTTTCTTCGTGTAGCGCCGCCTGAACTTCTCGACCCGGCCGGCCGTGTCGACGATCTTCTGCTTCCCGGTGTAGAAGGAGTGCGACTCCGACGACACCTCGACCTTCACCACGGGGTACTCCTTGCCGTCGGACCACTTCATCGTCTCGCGGCCCTTGGTGTCTATCGCCGAGCGCGTGAGGAAGGAATGGTTCGAGCTGGTATCGAGGAAGATGACCGCCTTGTATTCGGGGTGGATGCCAGGTTTCATAGGGCGCGAATTATAGCGAAAAAAGAGAGGTTTACTACAGGCGGCGGCCGCGTTTCAGCTCGAGGTAGCGGTTCACGAGCGAGATGGCGAGCCGCTCGGGCTCGACATCGAGGCAGACGGCGCCCGCGGCGCCGATGCGCCGGAAGCTGCGCTCGCGCGCGGCGAGGTAGTCCGCGGCCGCGGCATGGGTCACGGCGCGGTCGAAGCTGTCGACGCGAGCCGAAAGCGCGCGCGAAATGATCGCTTCCCTGAGCGAGGCGAGGACCACCAGGTGTCGCGTGCGCAGGAGCTTGAGCGCGGGCAACAGAGTCTCGTCGTCCTCATCCCGCAGGTTGGTGAGCACGATGACGAGCGAGCGCCTTCGCACCCGGCGCATGACATCGCGTGCTGCGAGGTCGTAATCGGGCACCGAGAGCGTCGGCTCGATGTCGTAGACGCGGTTCAGGATCGCATTGACCGCCGCGACTGACTTGCGCGGCTCGACGTAGCGGTCGATCCCGGCCATGGTCATGAGGCCGACCGCGTCGCCCTGGCGCAACGCCACGTGCGCCAGCAGCAGCGCGGCGTTCAGCGCGTGGTCGAAATGCGAAAGATCGTCGTCCTTCGACGCCATGCGGCGGCCGCAGTCGACCACCAGCAGCACGCGCTGGTCCTTCTCCTCCTCGTACTCGCGCGCGATGAGGCGCGCGGTGCGCGAGGTCGCCTTCCAGTCGATCGCGCGCTGGGAGTCTCCCTGGCGGTACTCGCGCAGCTGGTGGAATTCCGTTCCCTCGCCGCGCCGGCGCACCTGCAGCACGCCGATCTGCGAAAGCCGGTTGTCGGTGGCGAGCAGCGTGTACTTCGCGAGCGCCCGGAAATTGGGGTAAACGCGCACCCTGCTCGGGTTTCCAGAGTACTTCTTTACCAGCCAAAGGCCGAGGGGAGAATGCAGACGCATCTCCGCGGCGCCGAACTCGCTTTCGCCGCGCGCCACCGGTCGTACGTGATAGGCGAGCTCGGTCCACTGCGCGCGCTCGAGCTCCAGGCGCCGCGGCAGGCCCTGCGCCTCGAAGCTCGGCGGATGGTGGTCGTGGAGCTCGAGCCGAACGCGCATTGCCGCTGCGTTCGCGACGCGCATCCGCACTTCCGAGCGCACACCGAGCGCGAGTGATCCGGGCACCTGCCGGACCAGCACGGGCGGCGGCAGGCGCAGTCCCGCGAAGGCATCGAGCATCGCCAGGCACACCAGCCCGGCCGCGCCCAGCACCCAGGGCAGCTGGAACTGCGGGTAGATCGACACCACGATCGAGATCGCGGCGAGGAGCACGACCGCCCAAAGGAGCCGGGAGGAGGGGATCACTTGCGCGGCGCTTCGATCTTGTCGAGCAAGCCCTTCAGGACAGCGTCGGTGCCGCGTCCCTCGAGCTCGAGCTCCGGCGAGGACATGATGCGATGGCGCAGCGCCGGCAGAGCCATCTTTTTCACGTCGTCGGGCGTCACATAATCGCGCCCGGCGAGCAGCGCCGCAGCGCGGGCGGCGCGCACGAGAGAAATCGCGCCACGCGGGCCGGCGCCCGCCGCCACGCCGGCCCATGCGCGCGTCGCGCGTACCAGGCGGATCGCATAGTCGAGCACCGCCTCGTCCGCGGCGACCGAAGCGGCAATCGCCTGCAGCGACACCACGGTCGAGGGCTTGACCAGGCTCGCCACCTGCTCGACCTCGAGCCGGTCGCCCACCTTCCCCTCGGTAACGTGTCGCACCATCGCCAGCTCGTCGGCCTGCGACGGATAGTCGATCCTGACCTTGAGGAGGAACCGGTCGAGCTGCGCCTCGGGCAGCGCGTAGGTGCCCTCCTGCTCGATCGGGTTTTGGGTGGCGAGAACCATGAACGGCTGCTCCAGCCGGTGCGCGGCGCCCTCGATTGTGACCTGCGCCTCCTGCATCACTTCAAGGAGCGCCGCCTGCGTCTTCGCCGGCGCGCGGTTGATCTCGTCGGCGAGCAGCAGGTTGACGAACACCGGCCCGCGCCGCGTGGTGAACACCTGGTTCTTGGGGTCGTAGAGCGTGTGGCCGGTGACATCGGCGGGCATCAGGTCGGGGGTGAACTGGATGCGGCCGAAGCTGCCGGAGATCGTGCGCGCGAGCGCCTTTACGAGCAGGGTCTTGCCCAGACCGGGTACCCCCTCGACGAGCACGTGCCCGCCGGCGAGGAGCGCGCACAGCACCGAATCGATGACCTCCGGTTGGCCGATGAGCGCCTTGGCGATCTCGGCGCGCATGGCCGAGGCGACTTTGGCGGCCTGGACGAATTGCTCGGCGCTTGGCTTTGTCATTTCGCTCCCTTTTCCAACGCACTGTGCACGCGCTGCGCATGGTGCGCGAGCCGTATGAAGTCGGCGCCTCGCATCGTGCCCGCGGCGCAGATGAAGCGCGCCGCGTCCTCTCTCGAGATGCCGGCTACAGAAGCAAGCCGGGAGACGCGCTCGGCCTCGGACGCCGCAGCAAAGTCGGATTGCGCGTGCGCGATGCGGCGCAGGGCGGCATCGCGCGCGGCGACCACCAGGCGCGAGCGCAGGCCTTGGTTCCAGTAGTAGCGGCCGCTCGCGCGCAGGTGGTCGAGGAGGCGCCGACGACCCGGCGGGGCATCGGGCGCGACCGGGCCGAAGCGCGGCACGATGCTCCACAGCCAGAGCGCGAGCAGCAGCGCGGCAGCGGCGAGCGCGGGCGTCGCATGCTCGGTCAGGAAGCCCCACACCGAAAGCCGCAGCGGCGACCAGTACACGACGAGCGCGCGCTCGGGCGTCAGCTCGAGCAGGCGCCAAAGCATCTCGGCGTGGTCGTTGTCGCCGATCGCGCGGTTGCGAGCGAAGTCGAGCGTCGCCGCCACGGTGACCATGCCGCCCCCGCGCGCGAACGAGACGAGCTGCTCGCCGGCGCGCAGCCGAACATCGGCATCGGTCGCGACGAGCTTCATGCCGGAGAACATGGCGACGCTGAGCCGGCGGCCGGTGCCAGGGAACTCGACGACGAGCGGCTTCGCAGTCGGCGGCGCTTGCTGCCGCTCCACGCGCAGCAGGTGGAGCAGCGGATCCGGCACGCCAAGAAGCTCCGCTTCGGCGATGAGATGGCCGCCGCGCTCGGTCCAGCGTACGAGCTCGGTCAGCCGCTCCTCCGAGAGCGCCTGCCTGCGGCTGGGTAGGATCAGCGTCCCGCGCGCGGGCAGGGCGTCTAGCGCCGGCAGGGAGCGCGCCTCGGTTGCCTTCCACCCCATGCGCTCGGCAAAACGCTCGGCGGCGAGGAACTGCCGCACGCGCGCCTCGCCGGAAGCGCCGACCCACTCCTTGACCGGCGCGAGCTCGAAGTTCGCGCGCCACCACGCGAGCGCAAGCCCCGCCAGCGCCACTATTCCCAGGAGAACGAGCAGCCTTGGCTTCACGCGAAAGCGACCCTGTAGTCGTCGGCGAGCCGCTCGACCTCCGGGGTCGGCGGAGTGCGCTGCGCGTACGCGCAGCTGCGCCACGCGTCGATCAAGTTCCTTAGGTAAGGCATTTCGCCCGAGAGGCGCAGCACGTCGCCTTCGGTGTGGCTCGCGAGCAGCTGCACGCCGCGCCGGTGGACGAGCTCCGACAGCGCGCCGCGGTAGAGCAGGCTCAGCGCCTCGCGCAACCTGCCTGCGCGGGCGAGCGCCACGGCGGCCGCGCCTACATCTGGCGGCAGTGTTTCGGGCGCGAGCTCCATGCCGAACAACGCCGGCGGCGGGTGGTAAGGCTCCGCGCGCGGGACAGTCTGGCGCGGCAGCATGCGTGCCGCCCACCACAGAGCGTAGGCGATGAGCCCGACGGCCGCGATCCACAGCAGCACCTCGGCGGCCTTGGCCAGGGCGTAGCCTATGGCAAGCCAGCCTTGCCAGCCTTCGCGCTTCGTCTGCTCTTCCTTTTTCTTGGGCTGCCAGCGCTCGACTTCGCGCTGGTAGCCGAATTCCTTTGCCTTGAGAATCTCGGTGATCTCCCGCTTGGAATTGCTCTCTTGAGCATACGCAGCCTGAGGCATGGCAACGCCGAAAACCAAAATCAGCATCAAGAGCGCAAGAGCATGCTTCTCGGCGATGCGGCGCAGGGCGAGCTCGATATCCCAGCCCTCGAGCAGCGTGCGCCGGTTGAGGTAGAGCGCGAAGCCGGCGGCGACGTAGAACGGCTCGAGCGCGAAGATCACGAGCGCATAGACGATCGCATCCTCGAGCGAGGCGCGCTGCACAAGCTCCATCAGGTTGGTGAAGAAGCTTTCGTCGCTCCCGCGTGCGCGCTCGGCCTGCGCGGGCAGCAGGAGCGCGGCGAGCCCGTCGGCCGACCACATGAGGACCGCCTCGAAATGGATCCATACCACGGTAAGCCAGACGGCGTAGCTGCGCGTGCGCCGGCCGAGTACGGCTTTGCGGGCGCGGCGCTCGTGCCCGCGGCTGCCTTCGAGCTGGCGCACCGGCAGGTTGAACGAGCGTGCCAGGTCGAAGCGGTCGAACGTGAGCGCCCACAAAAGGCCGGTGCCGAGCCACTGGCCCGCCTGCCGCCACACCTCCTTCCAGGTCGGTGGTTCGCCGAAAACGGCGCGCGAGAGCACGTGCAGCACGAGGCGGTCGTAGAGCGGCTCGAGCCACCAGACGATGAGCATCGCGAGCCATATCGCCCCGGTCGCCCAGCACAGCGCCAGCACGAGGCACGCGAAAGGAACAAAAGCGAGCGCGTACGCCGCGTAGACCGGGCGCCACCAGCGCCGCAGCATGGTCAAGCCAAGGTCCATAGCCTCCCACTGCGAGCGCCGACGCAGGCTAATCGCCAGCGCGGAGAGGCGTGTGCTTTGCTCAGCGGGCGGCACGCGCGCGTCCGGCGAACCCAAGGTACGCGAGGAGGAGCACCCAGCCCGCGATCCCGACCGCGATCTTGGCGTTGAACGGCAGTTCGGTGAGCGGCGACCAGAATGCCTCGATGAACGCGGCCGCGAGGAACATCAGGGCGGCTCCGTACATGATGCGCACGGCCGGCTTAGCCGCAGCGACGAGCGCGGCCTTGCGGCTCAGGTTTCCCGGCGCGATCACGGCCAACCCTAGGCGCAATCCGGCCGCGCCCGAGAGCACGATTGCGCCCAGCTCGGGGGCGGAATGACCGGCGACAAAGGACCAGAACGTCTCGCTGTAGCCGGCGTGGGTGAGATAGCCGGCGACCGCGCCGATGATGACCCCGTTTGCGCCCAGAAACCACGCCGAGCCCACGCCGGCGAGCATGCCGCCGGCGAAGGTCTGGAAGCCGATGCGCACGTTGTTCCAGATATAGAAGCCGAACATCAGCACATTCGTGTCGGCTTCGCGCATGCCGATGCGCCGGTTCGCCGGGTCGTACATCTGGTGGAAGTTCGCGATCTGCTCGGGCGTCAGCAGATAGTGCGCAAAATCTGGAAACTGCTGCAGCAGCGCGATGAGAGCGAGGAGCGGCCCGAAGAAGAGGATCGCGGCGGCGCTCACCAGACGCCATTCCTGGCGCACCAGGCGCGGAAAGCCGGCGAGCATGAAGGCGAGCAGCTGCTGCGACTCGCGGCGCCGGTTGGCGTAGAGGGCATGGTGGCCGCGCAGCGCCAGGCGATTCAGCCGGTCGACGAGCCCGGCGCTGTAGCGGCGCTCGGCGGCGAGCGCAAGGTGCTGCGAGATGCGCCGGAAGCGGGCGGGCATCTGGGCGGGGTCGAAGGACGATTTCTGGTCCAGAAAAGCCTCGAACTCGTCCCATTCCGTTGCATGAGCGAGCTCGAAGGGCGTCTGCTTCACTGGCGTCCCGCCAAGTAATTTGCCATGCCGACGAGGCGGGCGGCGGCGCGCTCGCCATCAAGTCCGCCGACGAGCGGCTTCGGCAGCGCAGAGAGCTCCTCGACCCGCTCGCGCGTGAGGCCCGCGGAGCGCTCGGCGAGCTCGAGCACCGCGCGCTGCTCGTCGAGATCGAGATCGACCGGCGGTGCCACCGGGGGCGCTTGCGGGATCTTGCGCGACGAATCGACGGCGGCGGACTGGTAGACGACCACCGTCCCGGCCGCGAGGTCGCCGAGCCGCTTGAAGTCCCGGTTGAGGAGCATGCAGACGAGGCCGAATCCGTACATGAGCGGCAGGAAGTCGACCGCGCGCAACAGGTTGCGCGTCAGCGCGCCCGGCCAGCGCAGCGGCGTGCCGTCGTCGTTCAGCACCGCGATGCCGAAAAGGCGCTTCCCCGGCGTCTGGCCGCGCATTTGCGCTTCGAACCAGGCCGGCAGCAGCCATTCGACAAAGAACGCCGCCAGCAGCACGATGCCCCAGCCGGCGCGACCAAGCTGCGAGGCGAGCGTCAGCACGACAAGCACGATGGCGGCGCGCAGCGCGAGGTCCACCGACCACGCCAGCGCGCGCGGTACGGGCCCGGCCAGGCGCAGCGTGAGTTCTATGCCTTCGGGTGTCGCGACTCGACGGGTGGTGTCGAGCATCGCTTTCTTTGGTTTCCTTCCAAGGAAACCGGGAAAGTGTACTTCAGCAGAGAAATCGGGGTCAGAGCCCGATTTCCGGCACGTGCGCTCCCGCTATGGGAAATCGGGCTCTGACCCCGATTTTTCTAGCCTCTGCGCATTGAATCGAAGAACTCGGCGTTCGACTTGGTGGCCCTGAGCTTGTCGATGAGGAATTCGGCGGCTTCGAGCTCGTCCATGGGGAACAGCAGCTTCCTCAGCACCCAGACTTTCTGCAGGATGGGCTGCTCGATCAGCAGCTCCTCGCGGCGCGTGCCGGAGCGGTTGACGTTGATCGCCGGGTAGATGCGCTTCTCGTGCATGCGCCGGTCGAGGTGCACCTCCAGGTTGCCGGTGCCCTTGAACTCCTCGTAGATCACGTCGTCCATGCGGCTGCCGGTGTCGATCAGCGCAGTCGCGATGATGGTGAGGGAGCCGCCCTCCTCGACGTTGCGCGCCGCGCCGAAGAAGCGCTTGGGCTTCTGCAGGGCGTTGGCGTCGACGCCGCCGGTCAGCACCTTGCCCGAGGCGGGCACCACGGTGTTGTAGGCGCGCGCAAGGCGCGTGATCGAGTCGAGCAGGATCACGACGTCCTTCTTGTGCTCGATCAGGCGCTTCGCCTTCTCGATCACCATCTCGGCGACCTGGACGTGGCGCGAGGCCGGCTCGTCGAAGGTGGAGGACACGACCTCGCCCTTCACCGAGCGGATCATCTCGGTCACTTCCTCCGGCCGCTCGTCGATCAGCAGCACGATCAGCACCACCTCGGGGTGGTTCTCCGCGATCGCGTTGGCGATGTCCTTCAGGATCATCGTCTTGCCCGCCTTCGGCGGCGAGGTGATCAGCGCGCGCTGGCCCTTCCCGATCGGCGCGATCAGGTCGATGATGCGCGTC